>NZ_SGXG01000001.1:1240000-1860000 GCF_004216715.1 Cecembia calidifontis | reverse complement strand
ATCTCCTATCACACCTTCCGCCAATAATTCTTTCGCTTTTTCATTGCCCAAAGAAGAAACACCTTGGCTACCCACAATCATTACTTTGCCTGACTTTTTCCAGGCATTGATCACGTCCATGCCCTCTTTTACTGAGTGAACCATGGGCTTTTCACAATACACATGCTTTCCTGCATTGAGGGCATCTATACTGATCTGCTTGTGCCAGTGGTCAGAAGTGGCTATGATCACTGCATCCAAATCTTTCCTCTTGAGTAATTCTGTATGATCTTGCGTGACAAAAAGATGGTTCCCCCAACGTTGTTTTGCCGCATCCAGCCTCCCCTTATATAGGTCGCAAACAGCCACAAGTTCAACATTGGCATGGCGAAGTGCCGTGTTGGTATCTTCTATCCCCATAATTCCAGCTCCTATTAAGGCTAATTTTATCGTAGAATTATTGAGGGATGAGAATGGCTGACTTCTATCCAAAATATTTTTTGCTTTTGCTTCTGGACTGAGCGCGAGAGGACTTAAGGCGGCAACTGCCCCTGTCGCACCTAGTTTTTTCAAGAAGTTCCTTCTTTGTTGCTTCATGGCATTAGGGAAATTGTAAATTTTGAAGAGCAAAAGTTAATTAAAATTTTTAAAAAAGTCCGTCAGAATGATTTATAATTTTATAAACGGCAAACAGATTGGGTAAACCTTTTAAATCTAGAAACTCTTGAAATAATCTCTGACTTTTAAACTCCTGCTCCCATACCAGGAAAACATTTCTCCGTCCACCAATTGTACATGCGTTTGCGGTAAATAAGCGGCAAATTCATCGATATGCTTTTGCTTGAAGGGAAAAGGTTCGGAACTGAGGAGAAAAAATCAGGGAATCGGCTATTCAATAACTCCATACAGCTCCCTTACTACCCATTTTCCATCTTGGAACTGTACCTCCACTGCCTTGTCAATAATCACTCCCTTCTCCAGATTAAGTCTCGCCGTATCAATAATCATCCTGTTTTCACTAATAGCTTCCCGAAAACGGTCCTGAATAATGACCTTATTCATAGGCTGTAAGATAATATATACTTTAGTACTGGACTTCTCCTCTATCTCCCGATAAACCTTTCCCTTACAGGAAGAGCAACTGTAATCAGAAACCAAAACATATTGTTGAGATTCATCAGGTGCATGCCCCAAAACCTCCTCAAGATAGAGATGATACCCCCCCTTTTCAGAGGTCTTGTCACAGCTTGAAAAGGTAAAAATCAAAAGCAGGAAAAGTATTGTATTTCTCATTCCACTAAAAAAGTCTTAAAGTACAGCTTATCCTCATTTTCCAAATCCACATAGGTAATATTGAGTCCCTTTTCATTGACAAAGCAGCGATCAAGAAAAAGACCTTTTGCCGTTTTCTTCAGACGCATCTCGGCTACTTTTTTATAATTTTGCTTAGGATCAAATGCCATGACTACCATGTTTCTCGCCCTTTGAATGGGATCTCTAAGCAGATTTGGGATATAATCTTCATTAGGTTCTTCCATAATCCTATAGATCAAGTTTCTATAAGGATCCCAATGAATAGGGCCAAAAATATTATTTTCCTGCCAATGGGCTCTGTATGCATCATTATTTTCTACTTCTTTCTTAGATAAAGGAGGTACTTTTTTGAAATCCAGCGGGTAGGCATCAAACGCATGGACCACATGCATAGACCTATCTGCTACATAAGCCTGTTCATCTGCAGCATAGCTTATAACAAAAAAATCTCCCTCAGGGCTGTAATCTAAAAAAACCATGTCAAAAAACTCCCCCCAAGCCTTGCCCTGAATTCTTTCCGGATATCCCAAAACAGGAATAATCTTTTTGGTGGCTAGAGAATAAGAATTAAGCAATGTTTTTGTATAGGTAGCATCTGCAAAGCGGGAATCAAAATTTGGTGCTCCTGTAAGAAAAATTTCCTCTCCAATTTTTCTAAAAAACCTGTTTCTATTCCAAACGGGTAAAAATGTGTCTTTAGATTTAGGCCAACCGGTATTTTTGTCTATTTCATCATCCTCTGGCATAAAATTCAATGTCCGGATGATTTCAAATTGGCTATCAATAAGGTAAACCTTGTACGCACGGCGACGGTTTAAAAAAATACTGTCCTCATTCAGGATATAAAAATCTTGGACCCCATACTGTAAATTCGGTTGATTGAGAGCATAGGGTAAAGTCTCTAGCAAAGCTCCGGATGCTAAACTGTACAATTTGATCTGTCCTTTGGCTTCAATATGAAATGCATAGGCCTCCTCCCCCTTCCAATCCGGTACATATTGATAATGATCCTCTGTAGGAGAGGTAAACCTATCCAAATCCAAATGATAGGTATTCACTTGCCGAAAAACTCCTAGCGACTCTTCCATTTTCTTTTCAGAGCAAGCTACTAGTGTTAGGAAAATGCATACTATACAAGAAACTCTAATATTCATTATTACTTGATTAAACTGTCCAATAACGGGACGCAAATAAGAACAAGTTTCCTATTTGCACCCTAAAAAATTAATCTTCTACTTTTACATCCACGGGAGGTAAGCATGTGAAATTACCTGGCCTTTCACAGAACTCACTACCGTGCCAAATTCCTCCGGACTGCGCCTGCACCGTCGAATTGGATACAAGCACCACACCACATGTAGCAAACATCATAGCTGCTGCTCCTGCAACTGCTATGACAGTTTTTGGAAATCTGAATGTTGTTGTTTTCATAATATTTGTTTTTTTAGTTGTCTTTCAAAAAAAAAAAAAGATCTTTAAAACGCAAACTTTCTTAGCGATAAAATGAAAAAAATTGTAAAAAAACTTATTCCCAATGACCAATTGAATCCTATTAATAAAAATATTGTTGGGATAATATCAGATTTAGACCATCCAAATATAAACGCTCTCATTAAAATTGGGAGGCAGAAATATCACAAAACTCCATCTAACTCTCTCAATAGCCAATTCCCATCCTGCATCAATATCTCCGCAGCTTTTCAATGATTATTCCTTTGTCCAGGTTTATTCTAGCGGAGTCAATATATAGCCTGTTCTCAAAAATAGCTTCCTGAAAACGCTCCAGAAGAATTGTTTTATTTCTAGGTTGCACGATTACATATACATGTTGTGAAGACTTTCCCTCTATATCCTGATATACTTGCTCTTTACAGGCCGAACAGCCATAATCTGACACAATTATGTAGTGCTGGGATTCTTTAGGTGACTCCCCCAAAACCTCCTCAAGATAGAGATAATAACTGTCCTTTTCAGAAGTCCTGTCACAGCTTGAAAAGGTAAAACTCAAAAGCAGGAAAAGTATTGTATTTCTCATTCCACTAAAAAAGTCTTAAAATACAGCTTATCCTCATTTTCCAAATCCACATAGGTAATATTGAGTCCCTTTTCATTCACAAAACAACGGTCAAGGTAAACTCCTTTTCCGCTTTGAACCAAGCGCATTTCGGCTACTTTTTTATAATCCTGATCAGGGTCAAAGGCCATCACCACCATGTTTCTCGGTTTGTACAATGGGTCTTTCACGAAAACATCCCCATAGTCAGGGTTGGGCTCCAAGGCTATCCGGTAAACCAAATCACGGTACTTATCATAAAGTACTGAACCAAAAATATATTGTTCATTGTAATGGGATAAATAAGACTTTTCTGATTCCCGAGCAGATGAAGGTATAGGCAGTATTTGTTTATATTTATTCGGGAAGGTCTTGAAACTTCCAATCTTTGAAAAATTCAGATCTTTAATGTAAATTTCATCGTCTGCCGCATAACTCAAAAAATACTCGTTTTCATCAGGATTAAAATCTGTATACAAAAAAGCATGAAATGAACCCCAAGCCTTACCTTTAAGTTTTTGAGAATATCCTGTCACCCTTTGAATATCTTTATTCTCTTGACAAACCTTTACCAAAAGACAATCACTATCAAAATAATTTGTAAAATCAGGATCCAAATCAGGTGAGCCAGTCAATACTATATGATTTCCAAAGCTTTTAAATAACCTGTTATGGTTAAAAACAGGAAGAAAAGTATCCTTAGATAATGGCAGACCTGAATTTGGATCAATTTTTTCATCCTCATCTAAAAAATAAAATTCGTTTTTAATGTTTAAATCTGAGTCAACAAGGTATAGTTTATAATGATACCTTTTGTTTAAAAAAATATGATCTTGGTCATGAATATGGAAATCATAAATATTGGGAAGGGCGTTTGGGCCATTTTCACTGTACTTCAATTCCTCCGCCAGATCCCCCGTTTTAAGATCATATAATTTTATGGTATTAGCTTTCCTGACATGAAACGCTATCATCTCCCTGCCTTTCCAGTCAGTAACATACTGGAAAAACTCCTCTACCGGAGACGTATAGCTGTCAAGATTTATTTCATAGCCATCTTTTAACTGGAAGCCTTCTGAACTGACGGCCTCCGGACTTGGGTTGCATGCCACCAGAGGGATTAATACTAAAACATAAACCAATACACCTTTCATTTTTTTCTGATTTTTAAGGATTCTTATTTTAAGAAAAAAGGCAACAAACACCCAAAATCCGTTGTGCTTTGGGGGACTGTGCCTTTCATTTACTTATCATTCTTTTACTTCTACGCAACAGAATGTAGGAAGACAATTTCCGCCCCTTCCCTCACAAGTATTTTTTCTATACGTAGTCCCTAAAGAAGCTTCTTCCTCCATTTCTACAAAAAGCTCTTCGGCTTCTTCTACCACTTCCGTGGCTTCTGATGAAATGAATCCTGTCGTGACAACCATTGCCGCCGCTCCTGCAAACGCCATTACTGTTTTCGGAAATCTGAATGTTGTTGTTTTCATAATATTTGTTTTTTAGTTGTCTTTCAAAAAAAAAAAAAGATCTTTAAAACGCAAACTTTCTTAGTAATAAAATGAAAAAAATTGTAAAAAAACTTATTTCCAATGACCAATTGAAAGCTATTAATAAGAATATTGTTGGGATAATATCAAATTTTAACCATCCAAACATCAACCCGGTAATCTCCATCCACCTTAATCCAGAAGTTGGAAACCCTTACCTGCAATCTCCTTGGTGCAACCTGGGGTCTCTCAATGACTTCATAGAAAAGCACAAAATATCCCTTGAACTTTTGGATAAACTTATTTCTCAAACCCTATCAGGCCTGGCTTACCTGCATTCATTAAACCTCGTGCACTCCGACTTAAAGCTCTCCAATATCCTGATGCACAAAGAAAATGAAAGCATTGACTTTAAAATCGGAGATTTATTGACCTTAAAAAAGGAATCTTCCGGAATCGAATTGAACGGGGGATTTTATACACCCGAAATCCTCGCCCCTGAAGTTTATCTTACCCAAAAAGTATCCTCAAAAATGGATATATGGGCACTTGGTGTCATGCTTTATATCCTATTCACCAAACAGTACCCATTTGGTGACCGGAGAACCTCAAGCATTGGCGAGATCAAAAACAATATTGTAACCGGAAACATTAAAGGGCCTGATTTTGATGCATTTCCTGAACCATTTGGACAATTTATTGAAATGTGCTTAGCTCATGATCCTTATTTGAGACCATCCGCCAGCGAAATTCTTTTGATGATAGAACAGTAAAAAAAGTCATGCTCTGTATCCCCCCTAAAAGATCATTGCATCCACATATTCCCTAAAATACCTCAACCTGCTCCCATACCAGGAAAACATTTCCCCATCCACCAATTGTACCTGCGTTTGCGGTAAATGAGCGGCAAATTCATCGATATGTTTTTGTTTGAAGGGAAAGGGTTCAGAACTGAGCAGAAGAAAATCAGGAGAAAGGGTTATAATTCCCCTTCCATCTCCAAAAGTATCCATTTACCTTCCTGAAAATCCAGCTCCATAGCTTTGTCCATGACGAGATTCATTTCAAGGTTAAGTCTTGAAGTATCAATAAAAAGCCTGTTCTCAAAAATTGCATCCTGAAACCGTTCCCGAAGTACCAATTTATTTCTGGGCTGTAATATGATATATACTTTATTATTGGCCTTTTCCTCTATCTCCCGATAAACCTGCTCCTTACAGGAAGAGCAGCTGTAATCCGAAACTAATACATATTGTTTAGATTCATCCGGAGACTTTCCCAAAATCTCCTCAAGATAGAGATAATAACTGTCCTTTTCAGAAGTTCTGTCACAGCTTGAAAAAGTAAAACTCAAAAGCAGGAAAAGTATTGTATTTCTCATTCCACTAAAAAAGTCTTAAAATACAGCTTATCCTCATTTTCCAAATCCACATAGGTAATATTGAGTCCCTTTTCATTCACAAAACAACGGTCAAGGTAAACTCCTTTTCCGTTTTGAACCAAGCGCATTTCGGCCACTTTTTTATAATCCTGATCAGGGTCAAAGGCCATCACCACCATGTTTCTCGGTTTGTACAATGGGTCTTTCACGAAAACATCCCCATAGTCAGGGTTGGGCTCCAAGGCTACACGGTAAACCAAATCACGGTACTCATCATAAAGTACTGAACCAAAAATATATTGTTCATTATAATGGGATAAATAAGCCCTATCATTATTCTTAGCTACTCCGGGAAGAGGTTCAATTCTTTTAAAGTTTTTCGGATGAGCGGCAAATTTTTCCAAATACTGATCTTTATAGTCTGACAAATAAAGGGATTCATCAGCTGCATAACTTAGCAGAAATTTATTTGAAGATTCAATAAAATCAGAATAAAGATTTGCATGAAAAACGCCCCAAGCATTTCCCTTCATTGTTTTAGGATACCCTAAAAGTCTCTTGATTTCTTTAGACCCTAAATTCAGGTTTACTAATAAACAATTAACTTCATAGGATGATGAATAATCTGCATTTTTGTCAGGTACTCCGTTAACAATAATTTGGTCACCAAACTTCCTAAAGAGCTCTTTTTCGTTAAATACTAAAAGAAATGAATCACCGGAAAGTGGTATTCCTGAATTTGGATCAATTTTTTCATCATCTTCTAAAAAATAAAATTCGTTTTTAATGTTAAAATCTGAGTCAACAAGGTATAGTGTATAATGATACCTTTTGTTTAAAAAAATATGATCTTGGTCATGAATATGAAAATCATAAATATTGGGAAGGGCGTTTGGACCATTTTCACTGTACTTCAATTCCTCCGCCAGATCCCCCGTTTTAAGATCATATAATTTTATGGTATTAGCTTTCCTGACATGAAACGCTATCATCTCCCTGCCTTTCCAGTCAGTAACATACTGGAAAAACTCCTCTACCGGAGACGTATAGCTGTCAAGATTTATTTCATAGCCATCTTTTAACTGGAAACCTTCTGAACTGACGCCCCCCGGACTCGGATTACATGCCACCAGAGGGATTAATACTAAAGCATAAACCAATACACCTTTCATGTTTTTCTGATTTTTGAGGATTCTTTTTTAAGAAAAAAGGCAACAAACACCCAAAAACTGATGTGCTTTGGGTGACTGTGCCTTTCATTTACTTATCATTCTTTTACTTCTACGCAACAGAATGTAGGAAGACAATTTCCGCCCCTTCCCTCACAAGTATTTTTTCTATACGTAGTCCCTAAAGAAGCTTCTTCCTCCATTTCTACAAAAAGCTCTTCGGCTTCTTCTACCACCTCCGTGGCTTCTGATGAAATGAATCCTGTCGTGACAACCATTGCCGCTGCTCCCGCAATCGCCATTACTGTTTTCGGAAATCTGAATGTTGTTGTTTTCATAATATTTGTTTTTTAGTTGTCTTTCAAAAAAAAAAAAAAAGATCTTGAAAACGCAAACTTTCTTAGTAATAAAATGAAAAAAATTGTAAAAAAACTTATTTCCAATGACCAATTGAAAGCTATTAATAAGAATATTGTTGGGATAATATCAAATTTTAACCATCCAAACATCAACCCGGTAATCTCCATCCACCTTAATCCAGAAGTTGGAAACCCTTACCTGCAATCTCCTTGGTGCAACCTGGGGTCTCTCAATGACTTCATAGAAAAGCACAAAATATCCCTTGAACTTTTGGATAAACTTATTTCTCAAACCCTATCAGGCCTGGCTTACCTGCATTCATTAAACCTCGTGCACTCCGACTTAAAGCTCTCCAATATCCTGATGCACAAAGAAAATGAAAGCATTGACTTTAAAATCGGAGATTTATTGACCTTAAAAAAGGAATCTTCCGGAATCGAATTGAACGGGGGATTTTATACACCCGAAATCCTCGCCCCTGAAGTTTATCTTACCCAAAAAGTATCCTCAAAAATGGATATATGGGCACTTGGTGTCATGCTTTATATCCTATTCACCAAACAGTACCCATTTGGTGACCGGAGAACCTCAAGCATTGGCGAGATCAAAAACAATATTGTAACCGGAAACATTAAAGGGCCTGATTTTGATGCATTTCCTGAACCATTTGGACAATTTATTGAAATGTGCTTAGCTCATGATCCTTATTTGAGACCATCCCCTTCCGAAATCCTAAAAATGATTGAATAAACTTTAGGGCAATATTCTAAGATTACTAAAACGGAACTCCTTCCACATATTCCCTAAAATACCTCAACCTGCCCCCATTCCAGGAAAACATTTCCCCATCCACCAATTGTACCTGCGTTTGCGGTAAATAAGCGGCAAATTCATTGATATGCTTTTGCTTGAAGGGAAAAGGCTCGGAACTGAGTAGTAAAAATCAGGGGATGGGCTATTCAATAACTCAATCCAGCTCCCTTACTACCCATTTTCCATCTTGGAACTGTACCTCCACTGCCTTGTCAATAATCACTCCCTTCTCCAGATTAAGTCTCGCCGTATCAATAATCAGCCTGTTTTCACTAATAGCTTCCCGAAAACGGTCCTGAATAATGACCTTATTCCTAGGCTGTAAGATAATATATACTTTAGTACTGGACTTCTCCTCTATCTCCCGATAAACCTTTTCCTTACAGGAAGAGCAGCTATAATCCGAAACCAATACATATTGTTGAGATGCATCAGGTGCCTCTCCCAAAATCTTCTCAAGATAGAGATAATAATTGTCCATTTCAGATGTCCTGTCACAGCTTGAAAAGGTAAAAATCCAAAGCAGGAAAAGTATTGTATTTCTCATTCCACTAAAAAAGTCTTAAAATACAGCTTGTCCTCGTTTTCCAGATCCACATAGGTAATATTTAGTCCCTTTTCATTCACAAAACACCGGTCCAGGTAAACTCCTTTCCCGCTTTGAACCAAGCGCATTTCAGCCACTTTTTTATAATCCTGATCAGGGTCAAAGGCCATCACTACCATATTTCTCGGCCTGTACAATGGGTCTTTCACGAAAACATCCCCATAGTCAGGGTTGGGCTCCAAAGCTATACGGTAAACCAAATCACGGTACTCATCATAAAGTACTGAACCAAAAATATATTGTTCATTGTAATGATTTAGGTAAGCCTTATCAGAATTTGCAGCGGAAGGTGGTATTGGCTTTATGGGTTTAAACCCCGTAGGCTTAGCCTCAAAGCTATTTAAGATATTTAAACCATTTTCAGCTAAATACAATTCTTCATCAGCTGCAAAACTTAGATAAAACATATCAGTCAATTCGGAATGAAAAGTATAAAGGTTCCCATGAAATGTCCCCCATGCTTTACCTTTCATTTTTAGTGGGTATCCTAATAGCCTTTTGATCTCACCGGTTTTTTCATTTACCTCGACCAACAAACAATTTACAGCAAAGGCTTTGGGGGAAGATCTATTCACATCAGCAAAACCAGAGACTATAAAACCATTTTTATTTTTTTTTATAATCTTATTATGATCAAAAATGGGCAAAAAAGTATCTGAAGCCAAAGGAATTCCGGAACTGGGATCAAGCTTGGTACCCGGCTCCAAAAATCCGTATGTTTTTTTGAGTTCAAAGTCCTTATTTACCAAATGGGTCTTATAATGATATTTCCTGTTCAAAAATATATGGTCTTCATCATGGATATGAAAATCATATATGTTTTGGAAGGCATTTGGTCCATCATCAGCATATTTCAAAGACTCTGTTAATTTACCAGATTTTAAATCATACAACTTTATTTCTCCTTTTTTTCGGATGTGAAAAGCTATCGCATCATTGCCTCTCCAACTAGGTACAAATTGGAAATACTCTTCTACAGGTGATGTAAACTGATCTAAATCAATCCTATATTCCCCTGATGCAACAAACTGTCGATTATCTTTATTGTTAGCTTCTCCACTACAATTTAGATTCAAAAGAGAAAAAATTAAAATTGGTAACAGCATTTTAGTTATCAAAAATTTCATAATTAATTAAAATATAGATTTAGTATTTTTGGGAAAGTTTCATAAGTTAGCCGCAGTAATCTCTTTAAAATCAAGTTTTGTTTAAATAGAAATTACCGCGGCCTTTGGTTAACCTTAATTATTCTTTTGGCGGAGTAACGCAACAGAAAGTCGGCAAACAATTCCCCCCTCTTGCACCACATTGCAAATCTCTATAAGTAGTTCCTAAGAAAGCTTCTTCCTCCATTTCTACAAATAGCTCTTCCGCTTCTTCTACCACCTCCGTGGCTTCTGATGAAATGAAACCTGTGGTGACAACCAATGCCGCTGCTCCCGCAATCGCCATTACTGTTTTCGGAAATCTGAATGTTGTTGTTTTCATAATATTTGTTTTTTAGTTGTCTTTCAAAAAAAAAAAAAGAGCCATGTTCAAGTCATAAATGCAACGCCTAATTTTTTCATTAGACATTCGATAGGACTAAGATAATTAAACTTTCTTATTGGCCTGTTATTGATTTTGGTTTCTATATTTTGGATCTGTTCCCGAGAGATTTGATTGAGGTCAGTACCCTTTGGCAGGAAAGCCCTGATAAGTCCGATTCTGTTTTCCACTGTTCCTTTATCCTGTGAAGTGTATGGTCTTGTAAAGAATGTTGGGATATTGAATTTATCTCTGATTTTATAATGGTTTGCGAATGCCATATCATTATCGAAAGTGATTGATTTGAAGAACGAAGCACCAATTCTCTGTATTCTCTTTGCTATTTTCTGTTCAATGATATCTGCATTTTTACCATCAAGTTTCTCTATGGTAGTAACCAAGGTTGCCCTGTCCACCAGTACCAAAAGAGCTGATTTGTGGTTTTTCCCCATCATAAGGTCTACTTCAATATCTCCTATCCTTTGTCTTTTTTCAACTACAGGAGGCCTTTGGTCAATTGGAACTCTCTCCCTGATAATTCCTCTGGTATGCCTGTAATTACCTCTCTTACGCTTTCTTTTACCATGCCGGAGATTCTTGTAAAGCTCCCTGTCCCTTCGGTATCTCCAATGGCTACTTTTTTTGGCAGTAAATATCCAGTTGTAGAGTGTCTCATGACAAACCCCTTCTTTACCTTGTTTCTTCCAGGTGACCGATATTAGCTCTGGGCTCAATTTGTCAACAACAAGGAATTTGCGGGCCTCTTCTTTAAGGGACTCGGTAAATTTGATTCGCTTTCTCTTGAGTCTATGTCTTTCGTCTGTACGGTTCTGGGCAACTGCAGCCTTATATTCACCGCTATAACGGCCCCTCTTGCCGGTATTTCTTTGAAGTTCTCTGGATACAGTACTTTTGTTGACACCGATAATCGCAGCGATTTTGGTCTGGGAAGTTCCGTTTCTAAATAAAGCCTCTATTTGGTACCTTTGTTCCTGGCTGAGATGTTTAAATTTATTCATGACAACACTAAATTAATATTTTCAGCCTAAGGGAAGGAACCTAGGTTCCTTCCCTTAAACCCTTAGTGTTGCATTTATGACTTGAATATAGGAGATCTTTAAAACGCAAACTTTCTTAGCGTTAAAATGAAAAAAATTGTAAAAAAACTCATTCCCATTGACCAATGGGATGCTATAGACAAGAATATTATTGGTATTGTATCAAAATTAGACCACCCAAATATCAACCCGGTAATCTCCATCCACCTTAATCCAGAAGTTGGAAACCCTTACCTGCAATCTCCTTGGTGCAACCTGGGGTCTCTCAATGACTTCATAGAAAAGCACAAAATATCCCTTCAACTTCTGAACAAACTCATTTTTCAAACCCTATCAGGCCTGGCTTACCTGCATTCATTAAACCTCGTGCACTCCGACTTAAAGCTCTCCAATATCCTCATGCACAAAGAAAATGAAAGCATTGACTTTAAAATCGGAGATTTATTGACCTTAAAAAAGGAATCTTCGGGAATCGAATTGAACGGGGGATTTTATACACCCGAAATCCTCGCCCCTGAAGTTTATCTTTCCCAAAAAGTGACTTCAAAAATGGATATATGGGCACTTGGTGTCATGCTTTATATCCTATTCACCAAACAGTACCCGTTTGGTGACCGGAGAACCTCAAGCATAGCCGAGGTCAAAAACAATATTGTAACCGGAAATATTAAAGGGCCTGCATTTGATACATTTCCTGAACCATTTGGACAATTTATTGAAATGTGCTTAGCTCATGATCCTTATTTGAGACCATCCCCTTCCGAAATCCTAAAAATGATTGAATAAACTTTAGGGCAATATTTTAAGATTACTAAAACGGAACTCCTTCCACATATTCCCTGAAATACCTCAACCTGCTCCCATACCAGGAAAACATTTCCCCATCCACCAATTGTACCTGCGTTTGCGGTAAATGAGCGGCAAATTCATCGATATGTTTTTGTTTGAAGGGAAAGGGTTCGGAACTGAGCAGTAAAAAGTCAGGGGAAAGGTTTTTTAAATCCTCCATGGAAAGCTCAGGGTAACGAGGCTCCTGTACCAAGTTGGTAAATCCTGCTTTACCCAACATATAATGGATAAATGTTTGTGTTCCAGCAGCCATCACCGGATCCTTCCAAATCAGATACACAGCTGAACCCTTGTTTCGTTGAGAAAGGGAGGCCATTTCAAGGCTGATTACATGAATCAATTCCTTTGCCTTGGCAGTAGTTCCGGTGATCTCCCCTATTCCCTTCATCATCTCCAAAGCATCCTCCAAAGTAGATATGTCGCTCATCCAGACAGGGTATTTCTCTGCCAATAGTTCTATTCCCTTCTGATAATTTTCCTCTTTGTTACCAATAATCAGATCGGGTTGTAGGGCTTCAATCTTATCGAAATGAAAATTCTTAGTTCCTCCGATGATGGTCTTTTGTTTTTTAAGCCTTTGGGGATGCACGCAAAACTTCGTCAGCCCGACCAGCCTCTCCTCCAAACCCAAATCCACCAACAACTCCGTCTGCGAAGGCACGAGCGAAACAATCCGCTGAGGATGCTCAGGGATGTTGACCGTTCGGTTCATTTGGTCGGTGTAGAAGGGCATTTTTTGAATGAGGAATGAAGAGTGGGGAATTAGGAATTGGTTGATTGAGTGATTGGTGGATTAGCTAATTATGTGACTTGTGATTAGTTTTAAGAGTTGTCATGGTTGTCGTCGGGTTATCATGACACAAGTCGCTAGACACAAGACATAAGACTTAAGACCAAATTACTGTTGGCTGGGGCCTTCCAAGATAATCCTAATACAGTCAGACGTAAAATCAAACCTTGTTTCTTGACTCTTGCCTCTTGTTTCTATACAACAATCTCAAGTCATTTGACAAATCAAGTCTATCCTTCTAGCCTCTAAACCACATATCTAAAATCAAAACCCGGATCAAACTCTGTTAGGAACTTGTACATGAGTTCAATCACATTGTTGATATCTTCCTTGCTGGCGGTTTCTACTGTAGTGTGCATGTATTTCAATGGCAAAGAAATTAAGGCCGAAGGCACCCCTTCATTGGAATAGGCAAAAGCGTCTGTGTCTGTTCCTGTGCTTCTTGAAGCGGCTGCTCTCTGAAATGGGATATCGTTTTTCTTTGCCGTTAAAATGATCAGGTCCAACAGTTTTTTATGTACTGCAGCGCCATATGTTAAAACGGGGCCTTTTCCAGCTACTTGTTCCCCGGAACTGATTTTGCTGTACAAGGGCGCTGTAGTGTCATGACAGACATCCGTAATGATGGCAATATTGGGTTTTATTCTCGATGCAATCATTTCTGCACCTCGTAGACCAATCTCTTCTTGCACCGCATTGACTATATACAGTCCAAAGGGGAGTTTACTTCCTGATTCTTTTATTTTTTTGGCCACTTGGGCAATCATATAGCCTCCAATTCTGTTATCCAAGGCTCTGCCAGAATAGAACTTCCCGTTCAGCTCCTGTAGCTCGTCTTTGAAAGTGATGACACATCCGACATGAATGCCCATTTCATCTACTTCCTCCTTTGTCCTGGCCCCCACATCTATAAAAATATTGTCCAAAGTCGGTGCTTCTTCTTTTCCATCTTTTCTGACATGAATGGCCGGCCAACCGAATACCCCTGGCACTATACCCTTATCTGTATGGATATTCACTCGCATAGAAGGGGCTATCATATGGTCCGAACCTCCGTTTCTCCTTACATAAATATAGCCATCGGAATTGATATAATTTACAAACCAGGAAATCTCATCCGCATGGGCCTCGATGACCACTTTATAGGGGTGTTCAGGGTTGATCACTCCTACAGCCGAACCATAATGATCTGTAAAATAGGTATCAACAAAAGGTCTGAGATAATCCAGCCATATCTGTTGTCCTGATGCCTCAAAGCCTGTGGGAGAGGCATTGTTAAGGTACTTGTATAAGAAGTCTATATTTGGAGCCATTGGTATCCTGAGAATTTGGTTTATTTTATATAATTATCGAATCATTACAAGGGTATATTCCCGTGTTTCTTTCTTGGAAGTTTGTCCACCTTGTTTTCCAACATTTTGTAAGCACGGATGAGTTTCTCCCTGGTTTCGGAAGGCATGATGACCTCATCTACAAACCCCCTGTGGGCAGCACGGTAAGGATTGGCAAACTTGGCAGTGTACTCATCAATTTTCTCCTGGAGTTTGGCTTCGGGATTTTCAGCTTCGGCAATCTCTCTTTTGAAAATAATTTCAGCAGCTCCTTTTGCTCCCATCACGGCAATTTCTGCCGTTGGCCAAGCAAAATTCAGGTCTGCACCGATATGCTTGGAGTTCATTACATCGTAAGCACCACCATAAGCCTTTCTCGTAATCACCGTTACCCTTGGCACGGTAGCTTCAGAAAAGGCATAGAGCAGTTTTGCGCCGTTGACAATAATGCCGTTCCATTCCTGGTCTGTCCCGGGCAAGAAACCAGGCACATCTACCAAAACCAACAAAGGCACATTGAAAGAATCACAGAATCGCACGAATCTGGCTGCTTTGATAGAGGCATGGTTGTCGAGTACTCCAGCAAGGGACTGGGGCTGGTTGCCTACAATGCCTATGCTCCTGCCAGCCAATCTGGCGAATCCCACCACAATGTTGTCCGCGTAATTTTTATGCACTTCAAAGAAAGAACCTTCGTCCACTATTCCATCAATCACCTCACGCATATCGTAAGGATGGTTGGGATTGTCAGGAATAATGCTGTCGAGCACTTCCCTGGTCTCATCTTCCTTCAGCTCATACTCATATACAGGCGCCTCGTCTTCGCAGTTTTGAGGGATATAGCTCAGTAGTTTTTTGATATGGTCGATGCATTCCAATTCATTGGCACAGGCAAAATGGGTGACCCCACTTTTGGTACTGTGGGTGCTGGCTCCTCCCAATTCCTCTGCCGTGACGGTTTCCTGGGTTACAGTTTTCACTACATTTGGGCCAGTCACAAACATATAAGAGGTATTTTCTACCATCAAAATAAAGTCCGTGATGGCAGGTGAATACACTGCACCACCGGCGCATGGCCCCATGATGGCAGAAATCTGAGGTACCACACCGGATGCCAAGGTATTCCTGTAGAAAATATCCGCATAGCCACCCAAGGAAACTACCCCTTCCTGAATACGGGCACCTCCGGAATCGTTCAATCCTATCACAGGAGCCCCATTTTTCATGGCCATGTCCATGATTTTACAGATTTTTTCGGCATGGGTTTCTGAAAGTGACCCTCCAAACACTGTAAAGTCCTGAGAATAAACGTATACCAAACGCCCATTGATTTCACCATAGCCTGTCACGACACCATCTCCCAAGTAGTGTTCTTTATCGAGTCCAAAATCCTTGGCCCGGTGCATAACAAATTTATCTATCTCCTGAAAAGTCCCTTCATCCATTAAAAGGTGGATACGTTCCCTGGCAGTAAGTTTGCCTTTTTTGTGCTGGGCGGCAATTCTGCTTTCCCCTCCCCCTTGTAGTGCCTCTTCATTTTTTTTCTTTAGAAGTTCAAACTTATCCTTATTGGTCGGCAGGGTGTACACACCTTTAATATTGCTATCCATATTTCTAAAGTCATTTTGGTTTGGCCCAAATATAAGGACCGTGGAATAAGGTAGAAAATAATTCTTGATGAAGATAGGGGCAATTCCAAAATCCGGAGATTAAAAAAGTAATTTTCATGGATTTACGATAAACTTTCTATATTCGCACAACTAAAAATCAGGCTGGCATGATTCCTAATAAGGCAGCAATTATTGACATGGGCACCAATACATTTCATTTGTTATTGGTTGAGTTATACGAGAATCGATTCGAAACCATTTACAAAGAAAAGTCCCCGGTAAAAATCGGACAGGGAGGTATCAGTAATAATATGATCCATCCTGATGCGGAAAAGAGGGCGTTTTATACCCTTCAGCATTTTAAAAATCTGATTGACGGAGAAGGTATCACCAATATTTTTGCTTTTGCCACAAGTGCGGTCCGCAATGCGGATAACGGAGCGGAATTTGTAGAAAAAATCCGTGAAAAATTCAAAATTTATGTGAATGTGATCGATGGTGAAGAAGAAGCCCAGCTGATTTTTGAGGGTATTAGGCTCAGCGGTGCACTTAACGACCAAACCAGCCTGATGATGGACATTGGAGGAGGGTCTGTAGAATTTATTATTGGGAACCAGCAACAGGCCTTTTGGAGAAAAAGCTTTGAAATCGGTGGGCAGCGCATGTTGGATCTTTTTCATTATCATGATCCAATACTACCCGAGGAAGTTGAAAACCTAACTGTTTATCTCTCTGAAAAACTTCAGCCTTTGGCAGAAGCCATTCAACATTATCAGCCAACAGGTCTTGTAGGAGCTTCCGGAACTTTTGACACGCTTTCCGACATTTACTATGCTTCATTGCATCAAACAAAACAGAGAACAGAGCAAGTATTTCAACTACCCCGTGAAGAATTTGAGATCATCGCAAGGAAATTATTGACTTTGAATAAGGAGGAAAGGTTGAAAATCCCTGGAATGATTGCCATGCGGGTGGATATGATTGTCGTGGCATCTTGTTTGATAGAATACATATTAAAATTATTACCTGTCAATATCCTCATCTGTTCCAATTATGCTTTAAAAGAAGGGGTGATTGCCCGGTTGATGGGAAAAGATTCCCTTGCAACGGTTGAAAGCAGGTAAATCATTCATTGCTTTATTGATATAATGATCTTCAGTTATTCCCGCTTATTTGAATTTACGCAGTCTGTTTTGGTAAAAATAGGCTGCCCTGAAAAAGATGCACAACTTGCAGCCGACGTACTCTTATCTGCTGATTTAAGGGGAGTAGATTCACATGGAGTTGCCCGCTTATCAGGATATGTAAGACTTTGGGAAAAAGGCCGGATCAATTCAAAACCGGATATCAGGATTGTCCATGAAAGTCCAAGCACTGCGGTGGTAGATGGAGATGGGGGGCTTGGTTTGGTAGTGGCTCCTTACGCCATGCAGGTAGCCATTGAAAAAGCTAAAAACGCAGGTACAGGCTGGGTGGCCGTCAAAAATTCCAACCATTATGGAATAGCCGGATACCATGCCATGATGGCTCTGGAACACGACATGATAGGCATTTCCCTGACCAATGCCAGTCCTTTGGTAAGTCCGACCTTTTCTAAAGAAAGGCTTTTAGGAACTAACCCCATTTCAGTAGCAATTCCAGCCAAAGAGCAACCCCCATTTGTGGCAGACATGGCTACTACCACTGCTGCCAACGGCAAATTGGAAATCCTGCAAAGAAAAAATCTGGATGCCCCTTTAGGTTGGGTCCAGGACAAAGAAGGTAATCCCACTACTGATTCGAATGGGGTAAAAAAAGGAGGGGCTTTACTTCCATTGGGCGGTGACAGAGAACATGGATCGCACAAAGGCTATGCTTTAGGCGCTATAGTGGATATTTTTTCAGCAGTTTTATCAGGTGCCAATTATGGCCCATGGGTTCCTCCATTTGTGGCATTTCTTGATCCAGACCCCAACCCGGTAGGAGAAGGAATTGGTCACTTCTTCGGTGCCATGAGGGTAGATGCATTCCGTCCCGCAGAAGAATTCAAAACACATATGGATAACTGGATCACCCGGTTCAGAAAAGCCACACCTACGCCGGGAAATGAAAAGGTAATCATCCCGGGAGATCCTGAAAGAGAATTGGAGGCTGAAAGGCGCATCAGTGGCATTCCCCTCCTTGCTCCTGTGGTGGAAGATTTAAGTCAATTGGGAGATAGATTTGGAGTAAAACTTTAAAATCTATCGGGTATATTATATCCGCAAAGACTCCAGTATTCGTGAGAAACGCTGTTTTACCCGTGCCGATATTTCTTGATATTTGGATATTAATGGGTCTTGATTTTAAAATACAGGTAGGTTTTAATGCGTTCAGATTGTGGAATGCTTGCGGATAATCTTAATCCTGAAAGGAGTATTGACCTATTCCAGCTTTGAAAGCCTGATTTTGCCCAAAAGCATCTGAATTCTTTTTATTTAGCCATTCATCAAAAGGCATTGGTTTGGTTTTAGGCTTTTTGTAAATTGTCCAAACAATTATGAAAACCTATTAACCCAATAACCTATGGCTCAGCTCAACAGAAGAGAATTTCTTAAAACAGGAAGTGCCGCTACCCTAGCCCTTGCCAGTATGGGGCTGACGGGGATGTATCCCATAAATAACGAACAACCTCTAAAAGTTGCCCTAATCGGTACTGGTTGGTATGGAAAAAGCGATCTTTTCAGGTTGATGCAGATAGCCAACTGTGAGGTAGTAGCCCTATGTGATGTGGATTCAAATCTTCTAAAAGAGGCCGGGGAATTAGTAGCTAAAAGGTCAAAATCCGGAAAAACACCACAGCTTTATAAAGACTACAGGGAATTACTCAAAAACCACAAACTCGACATTACCGTCATAGGAAGCCCAGACCATTGGCATGCATTACAGGCTATTGCAGCTATTCAGGCGGGTTCCCATGTTTATCTCCAAAAACCCATTTCCGTAGACGTAATCGAAGGAGAGGCGGTGGTGGCTGCAGCCCGGAAATATAATAAAAAAGTGCAGGTTGGGGTTCAGCGGCGAAGTACTCCCCACCTGATGGATGCCAAAAAAGAAATTATAGATACAGGTAAATTGGGGAAAATATCCCATATCGAGATTTGCTGCTATTATCATATGCGTGCCAATGGCAATCCACCTGAAGAAGCGGTACCGGATTTTCTGGATTACGAAATGTGGACAGGACCTGCCCCCTTGAGACCTTATGATGGACTTCCCCATATCCGATGGTGGAGAACTTTCATGGAATATGGCAACGGTATTACAGGGGACATGTGTGTACACATGTTGGACACTGTCAGATGGCTCTTAGGGTTGGGATGGCCAAAAAAAATCACCTCAACAGGTGGAATTTATGTCCAAAAAGAAGGAAAATCGAATATTTCTGACACCCAGACTGCCATCTTTGAATATGATGAATTGAATGTGGTATGGCAGCATAGAACATGGGGCAACCCTGTCGACCCCGAATATCCATGGGCATTCAAAATATTTGGAGAACATGGCATGTTGGCAGGAAGTACCCTAAAAGCAGAATACTTCCCTTATGGAAAAGGGGAAAAGATCCTTTATGACTGCCTATACGAAAGAGAAAAATACCCTGAAGATCTAAGTGAAGACAGAATTGAACTCAATGCGGCTCCTGCTACAAGGAGACAGATGCAGAACCTGATAGACGCTATCAAACAAAATAAGCTCCCCGTAGCAGATATTGAGGAGGGCCATATTTCAACAGCTTCCTGTATTTTGGCAAATATTTCAATGGATCTGGGAGGTAGGCCACTGGTATATGATCCTAAAAAAATGATCGTTGTCAATGATCCGGAGGCAACTTCAAGACTAAGGAGACCTTACAGAGGACCCTGGGTTCATCCCGAACCCGACAAAGTTTAACAGAAATAAACCTCCATAAATCCCCAACAAAATTTGGGGATTTTTTTTTATCCTGCCTGTAGCACTTTTGGTTCTGGTTGCGTCTTCATTTTTAGAAGACTAAACCAACTATTTAAAAAATGAAATCCCATTTAATTAAATTCAGCAAAAGCATTGCAGTATTAATGCTGCTCACTTCTTCTTTCCTTTGGTTTGGCTGCTTGCCTGATCACAATGACCGTCCTTTACCGGATGCGGCATTTGTTTCCATTTATCATGGCTCACCGGACGCTCCTGATCTTGACATTTATACAGAAGCCAGAAAAATCACGCAATCTCCACTAAGATTTGGAGAGTCCTTCCCTTATAGTCAGTTTTTTACAGGAAAACGACTGTTGAGATTTACTCCCTACCTTGCCGTAAACACCTTATTGGAATCGGAATTTACTTTTGAAAAAGACAAAGTTTATACACTTTTTTTGGCAAATACGGTTTCTGACCTTGAAGTGGTTCAGGTGGAAGATAAATGGAGCGATCCGGATGCTGATCATGCCCAAATAAGGCTTGCCCATTTATCCCCTGATTCCGGAGAAATAGAGGTTCTTTTGAATGGAAACCTAAAGCTTTTCGGGGAATACCAGGGTTTCAGGGAAATTTCCGAATTCAAAAAAATCGAAAAAGGCAAATACAATGTGGAAGTAAAGTCAAGAGTCACCGGAGAAGTATTGGTAAGCAGCAGTGAAATCGACCTAAGGGGAAACCGGGTTTATTCCCTGGTAATCAGAGGACATGAAACACCTATAAACGGTAGTAAACCATTAAGCATCCAACTAATAACCAACTATATTAAATTCTAAGCTGTTTTTTCTGGGTTAATTTTTATCAATCCCGGAGGCCATAGCTTCCGGGATTTTTTTATCCAAACAAATCTGAACTTAAATACCTGTCTCCTCTATCACAGGTAATGCAAACAATCAATCCCTCATCCAAAGACTCCGACAATTTTAAGGCAGCATGGAGTGCCCCCCCACTGCTCATCCCGGCCAGGATTCCCTCCTCTCTGGCCATCCTCCTTGTCATTAAAGTCGCTTCTTCCTGACTTACATCAATCACTTGATCCACCCTGGAAGCATCAAATATCTTGGGAAGAAATTCCGGTGTCCATCTTCTAATTCCTGGAATATTGGAGCCATGCGTGGGCTGTGTCCCAACAATCTGAATGGCAGGATTTTTTTCTTTCAAATACATGGACACACCCATAATGGTACCCGTAGTACCCATGGCAGATACAAAATGGGTAACTTTCCCATGGGTATCCTTCCATATTTCAGGACCAGTGCTATAATAATGGGCCAAATAATTATCAGAATTTGCAAATTGATTGAGGATAATATAACCCTCTTTTTGAGCCATTTCTTCTGCCAATTCTCTGGAATATTCAATCGTCCTTTCTGCGGGTGTTAGTATTACTTTGGCTCCATAAGCTTCCATAGAAAGTACTCTTTCTCTGGTGGAATTATCCGGCATAATCAAGGTCATCTCCAGCCCCATTACATTGGCTACCATGGCAAGTGCTATTCCGGTATTTCCGCTTGTCGCCTCTACCAGTCTATCTCCAGGCTTAATATCCCCTCTTTCCAAGGCACTTTTTATCATATTGTAAGCCGCCCTATCTTTTACACTTCCTCCGGGGTTTTGGCCTTCCAGCTTACAAAAAATCTTGACCTTAGGCTTCACTGGAATATGAGACAACTCCACCAAAGGGGTATTTCCAATCAAATCCAGTAATTTCATGTTTAATTTTTTATTATGTAGGTATCGGTCTCATCAGAAGCTGGATTGTACATCTTAGCCTGATAATAAATTTTGCTATTGGCAGGCACACTTTTGGTAAGCCATACATTACCTCCAATAGTAGAATGATGGCCTATTACCGTGTCACCTCCAAGGATAGTAGCACCAGCATAAATCACTACAAAGTCCTCAATAGTTGGATGTCTTTTTTTATCGGCGTCAGATTTTTCAACACTGAGCGCACCCAAAGTCACGCCCTGATAAATTTTGACACATTTCCCGATGACCGTGGTCTCTCCTATCACAATACCTGTCCCATGGTCAATGCAGAATCTTTCGCCGATTTTTGCTCCAGGGTGAATATCGACGCCTGTTTTGCTATGGGAATATTCTGTAATCATCCTGGGGATCAGATTTACACCTAATGAATGCAGCAAATGCGCCACCCTGTATGCCGCTACAGCATAAAAGCCGGGATAGCACCTAATAACTTCTGTGGTGCTTTTAGCAGCAGGATCACCATCAAACAAGGCCTGTACATCTTGAATCAAAAGGTCATAAACCTGTTCCAATTTTTGAAAAAAAAGGTTGGCAATTTCGGAACCATCCCCATCATGCAGGTGCTTGTTTCTGATCAGAATCCTGCTCAATTTATGCCTTAACTCTTCAATTTTTTCTGCAATTTGATCTTCCTCCTTCATCAATTCCGTGGCAAAATCCGGAAAAAGTAATCCAAGAATATTGTCAAAAAAGGTATGGATAACTTTAGGAGCAGGACATTCCGGACAGTTTTTGTGGGATTGACTAAGTTTTCGGATCAGGGATTCCATGTTTATTGTAGGGAAAGTTGATGTTATAATACAAAACCTACTCTAATTACATATGGTTCATTGTATGGAGAACGCCTATTATCATGCAAGAGGTTGTACAGAAATGTAAAATTAGCGCCCCCTCTGCTTCCAAACGGCGCGAAGTACCCAGCTCCTAAAAAAAATCCCGGCACCCAGGTCCTTTCAAACCTTTCAGAGAGGGGATTAAATAAATCAAAATTCAAACTTTCATATTCGGTATGGAGAAAAATATTGGGAAACACATTATACCTTCCAAATACCCTCCCGCCATAAAGACTGCTACTTCCCCCTATAAATCTTCTATCATCGAAATATTGGTAAGTAGCACCTACGCCTCCCGAAAGCCTATTGGTAATCATGGCCCCAACCAAAGGTGAAACATCAATAAAGGTGATTGTGCCAAAAGACATTCCGAAATTGCCCCCATAATATAACCTGTCTTTCAAAGGGGGGCGGTTACCTTCATCGATTTCTCTCTGTGCAAAAACACTTAAACTCGAAAGAAAAAAAGAAAAAATTAATAAAAAATGAAGTTTATTCTTCAACCACAACATAAAGATCCTCGGTTTTTCTCTTCATCAAATACCTTTCCCTTGCAAATTTTTCCAACATTTCATAGTTGCTCATAAGTTCCTCTCTGTCCTCCTGTATCTTCTCCTTTCTCTCGAGGTAAAACTCTTTCTGTTTTTCCAACTCCCTCAGCTTTGACCTCAACTTGAACTGTGAAAAGACATCATTGGAATCCATAAAAACCATCCAGATAAGAAAAAACAAGGTAAAGACCACATAGAAGTTTTTGGTGTATTTCAGGTACTTGGCCATTTTATCTAATTTGGTACAAACAAAGATAGGAATTGAACGCATAAAATTCCAATGAAGCAATTTAAGGAAAATTTTTTCCAATTATCTAATTACCGGTCATTCCATCATCAAACAACAGAGAAACAATGCCCAAATGATTATATTGATGAATTAATCTGACAGCAAAATGAACAAAAAACTTTCCATGATCGCTTTTTGGACAGCAGCAATCTGTTTGGCTTTTCAAACCAATCAGGCTGAAGCCCAGCAGATCCGACCCACTTCTGCAAAAGAAATGCAGGAGTCCGTCAAAAAACACCAAGAAATGTTGGAAAACAGCCCATACAGGGATTATCCGGCAAGAAATGTGGGACCTACAAATATGAGCGGCAGGATAGTGGATATTGAGGTCAGCAGTGACTTCAAGACTTACTATGTAGCGGCAGCATCAGGAGGAGTTTGGAAAACCATGGACAACGGGCAATCCTTTACCCCTATTTTTGATCACTTGGGTGCTATGGGGATTGGAGACATGGCCATAGCTCCTTCCAATGATCACATTATTTGGGTTGGTACCGGTGAAAACAATTCCAGCCGGTCTACCTATGCCGGGGCAGGCGTGTACAAAAGCTCTGATGCCGGAAAATCATGGGAATTTATGGGCCTGCCATTTTCGCAGCATATCGGACAGATCCAAATACACCCACAAAACCCGGAAATTGTTTGGGTAGGATCCATGGGCTCACTGTATTCCAGAAATGAAGAAAGAGGATTGTATAAAACCACGGATGGAGGAAAAACCTGGAAGAAAACACTTTATATCAATGACAATACCGGTGTAATTGATATCAAAATCCATCCACAAAACCCCAATATAATCTTGGCTGCAACCTGGGAAAGATTCAGGCAGGCCCATGATTTTGTAGGTAATGGCAAAGGCTCCGGCATTTGGCGTTCTGAAGACGGAGGTGACACTTGGACAAAAGCCATGGAAGGGTTCCCCCAGGATGAATTTGTAGGCAGAATTGGTTTTGACTTTAGTGTAAGCAGGCCTAACGTGGTCTATGCCTTACTGGACAATCAAAAGCCTCAAGAAAATTCCAGGCCACAGGGCCCTAGAAACCTTTCTAAAGTCGACCTCAATTTGGAAAGCATCAGATCCATGACCGTTCAGGATATTTTGAACCTGGAAGATGAAAAACTCGAAAAACTACTTAGAAGCAACAGATTTGCATCGAAATACAATTCGGCCAGTGTTAAAAGGCTGTTAAGATTAGGGAGAATTACTCCAGCCCAAATTGCGGATTACCATGGAGGGGGCCAGGATGCCAATGCCTCTTTGTTCGATACCTCCATTGCGGGTGCTGAAGTTTACCGATCGACAGATGCCGGGAAAAGTTGGTCGAAAGTGAATGAAAGCAATTTAGACAGGCTTTATAACACCTATGGTTATTATTTCGGGGAAATCCGGGTTAACACCCAAAATGAAGAAGAAGTGTTTATCTTAGGTGTACCGCTGCTGGTTTCGAGAGATGGTGGAAAAACTTTCGCCAGGACCGATACGGTCGGTGACGTACATTCTGACCACCAGGCACTTTGGATCAACCCACAAGACAGTAAGCACTTAATACTTGGCAATGATGGGGGGCTTTATATTTCCTATGGTGGGGGAGAAAGGTGGGACCACCTCAACAATGAATTGACCATAAGTCAGTTTTATTCGATCATGGTGGATGAAAAAACACCTTATAATATTTATGGGGGAATGCAGGACAATGGGGTATGGTATGGAAAATCAACTGGAAAACCATCCGATGTCTGGACTTCCCTAATGGGAGGTGATGGCATGGTGGTTGCTGTAGATACCAGAAGCAATGATATAGTCTACACCGGTTTTCAATTTGGAAATTACTTCAGAATCAACACCACAACCGGGGAAAGAAAAATGGTCACCCCATCCCATGATATTGGCAGGGCACCCAATCGTTGGAACTGGAGAACACCTGCCATCCTTAGCCAACATAATCAGGATATTTTCTACATGGGTTCACAGTATGTGTACAGAAGTTTGGATAGAGGGGATACCTGGGAAACCATCTCCCCTGACCTGACCAAGAACCAAAAAAGCGGTAATGTCCCTTTTGCTACCCTGACTGTAATAGAGGAGTCTCCTTTTGAATTCGGAACCCTCTACGCGGGTTCGGATGATGGGAATTTGTGGGTCACCAAAGATCATGGTTCTAATTGGGCGGATATAAGCAAAGGGCTTCCCCAAAATCGCTGGATAAGCAGCATAACCCCTTCCCAACACAAAGAAGGACTTGTTTATGTCACCCTCACTGGATATAGATTTGATGAATTCACGCCTTTTGTTTATAAAAGTCCGGATTATGGAAAAACTTGGACCTCCATTGCTGCCGGATTGCCTTTCGAGGCTGTCAATATTTTAAAAGAAGATCCCAAATTTGACAACATCCTGTATGTTGGAACCGACCATGGACTTTATATCAGTACCGATGGCGGAAAAAGTTATGCACTATTTCAAGGTCACCTTCCCAATGTTGCCATCTATGATATGGCCATTCAAAAAAGAGAAAATGAACTGGTCATAGGCACTCATGGTAGAAGTGTGTTTATTATTGACCTCAAACCCATCCATCAACTTGTCTCTTCTAACTCTAAAGAAATCCAGGTCATCAATACTTCGGAAATCAGGTACAATCCCAGGTTATCTGCTTGGTACGAAGGAATCGTCAATAAACCCAGACAGCAAATACTTTTCTATACTCCAGTGGAAGGGGAAGTGAAGCTGGAAATACAAAATGATAAGGGAGAGGTGATACAATCCTGGTTACAAAAAGCTAGGGCAGGCTTCAATCAGAGTAGTTGGGAATATGGGGAGATGGGAAGAGGAAAATACAAGGTATACGTCTATAGTGGTAATGATAAAGGGGAGTTGGAATTTGAAGTGAAATAAAAAGGTGAGAATTGCAATTCAGACAAATAAAAAAGAGCAGCCAAATAGGTTGCTCTTTTCTATTAAAACAACCTAAAACCTGCAGATAAAACTAACTGGTTGAGTCTTTGGTCCGTCTCAAACCCAGCAACACTCCTGGCTATTTTGCTTAATGAATTTTCATACTTAAAATCCAAAATCAAATTCTTTATATCAAGTCCTATGCCCGCCTGATACCCTAAAGTGGCGGATTTATAATCTACGTTTAGGGCATTTTGAAAGGCATCTTCGAATTGGTAATCCAACAAAACAGAGGCAATAGGTCCTGCCTGAAACCTAAAAAAACCACCTAACTTAAAACCAAACATGACGGGAATATCAATCCTGTTAAAAGTTGCATCATAGGTCAGATCCAAAGCATCCGTGGATTGAATGATCGTTCCGCCTGTTTGGGTAAACAAAAACTCGGGCTGAAGAAAAATAGAATGCCCACCCATCCTGACAAAAGCACCCAGGTGATAGCCGAGTTTTTCTTCACCTGACTCAAAAGTATCTCCATTTACGGTGATGTTAGAACGGGAAAGGCCAAATTTAGGACCAATAGAAAAATCCTGGGCATACGTTAAAACTGCCACATTAAGAAAGTAAAACATAAAAAGGAGCCTTTTCATTTGAGGATCTTTTTGATGAATTTACTTAAAAAAAACTTCAGAAAAAAATTAAGCCTATACCAAAATACGGTTAAACCTTAATTTATTGCACTGCTACCCATTCCAAAGGCTTTGGCGATTCCGTAAAGCTCATGAAAATCCATGGGTTTGGGTAAAAGCCTATCAAAAGAAATGACACTCGTCCTCTTAAAATACTCTATATCACCTGCTGTAAATCCTATGATGGGAATACTACTAATGGCATCGTTTAATTTAATTTCAGCCAAAAGTTGAATGCCGTCCATTTTGGGCATCATGATATCTGTAATGACAACATTGAAGTCAGGTTCTTGGATGAGAATCTCCAAGGCCTCCTCTCCGTCACTTGCCGTGAACACAGTATCATTCTCCCTTTCAAATATTTTTTTCAGAATAAGCCTGTTAATGGCATCGTCATCTACCACAAGGACTTTCATAAATTCAAATTGTTGATGTATCGATGCTAAGTTACATATTTTTTTATGCAAAATGCATTTTAATGAAGTTAATTTACAAAAAAAGAGAGGCGAACACCTCTCTTTTTTATGTATGTTTCTTAAAACATCGATCAACCGCCTTCCTGTGGGGTTCCAAATACCCCAAGTAAATCCAAAAGCACCAAAGCTATCACTATTGGACATACCCACTTGATAAAGAAAACCCAGGCTGTTCTAAAGAAACCTTTGAAACCCGGAGCCCCTTGTGCCAATTCATCGGCATAATCAGAGATTTTCTTTGCCCAACCCGTATATAAACTCAGCATCAAGCAAATCAATACTACTGCAAATGTCCCAAAGGTGAAATCCATAATACTGAAAAATCCCACTTGGGTATTACCAAGGAATGTGATGGTCAGGTCACTAAAATAATTGCCCTCAATGGAAGAAAGTGCAGAAGGAACAGAAAGCGCCATGGCGGCGATTCCAATGGTCCATGCAGCTTTTTTCCTACTCCATTTTCTTTCATCTATAAAATAAGCTACAGGAACTTCCAACATAGAAATGCTGGAGGTAAGCGCTGCCACTAAAAGCAACAAGAAGAACATAGCTCCAATGAAGTTTCCTCCAGGCATGGCATCAAATACAGCTGGAAGAACCTCAAATACCAGCGCAGGTCCTCCTGCCGGATCTTTTCCGGGCAACAAGGCAAACAAAGCAGGAAATACCATCAAACCACCTAAAAGCGCTACAACCGTATCCATCCCTGCAATCCAACCTGAAGATTTGACAATGTTACTGCTCTTAGGCAAATAAGATCCAAAGGTAATCATCAAGCCCCATCCAACAGACATGGAGAAGAAAGCTTGCCCGAGGGCCTGCAATGCAACCTTTGTGCTGATTTTAGAAAAATCAGGTTTCAAATAATACTCTATTCCAGCGCCTGCACCCTCCAGTGTCACTGCTCGACCTGCAATGAAAATGATAATGATGAAAAGTATCGGCATCAAAAACTTAGCAGCCTTTTCAATTCCTCCGGAAACCCCACCCAACACAATACCGATAGTCATTAGAATAAAGATAAAACAAAGCGGAATCACATACATGGGAGTATCTTGAAATTCGCTGAAATTGATCGGAATATTGATCAATTCTGTAAAGATGTACCCTATGGTCCAACCTGCAATTACTGAGTAATAAGACAATACACAGAAACAAACCAAAATACAGAGAATCCCGGCTATCTGCCAGAACTTGTTGCCACCGGTAACTTTAATGGCACCTATTGGGTTTTTACCCGAAATTCTACCAAGGGCAATCTCATTCAGTAAAAGTGGGAGACCTATCAGCAGTACACAAATGGCATAAACAAATACGAATGCGCCACCACCGTTTTCACCTGTGAGGTAAGGAAATCTCCATATATTTCCCAAACCTACCGCAGAACCGGCAGCCGCCATAATAAAACCCAAACTGGAACCCCATTGCCCCCTGCCCTGGGTATCAGAACTCATCGCCATAGTCTATTGATTAGTAGTGTTTTAATGAAAATTTAACATTTAAAGATCGGCTAATTTAATTTGTTTTGATAAAATACCAATTCCGTCCATAAAACTTTTGGGGGAATATCCCAACTGAGACTGGGCTTTTTCAATGATAAAACCGGTTTTTAAAGGACGCCTTGCGGGCTGCTTAAAAATACTTGAATCCACTTCCTTGATGAGGGATTTATCCAGACCAAAATATTCCGCCGTCATCATGGCCATATCATAGGGGGTGAGGAAATCCTTTCCTGAAATATTGAAAATACCGGTAGCTCCCTTTTCCATAATCAGAATGCATCCTTCTGCCAGATCTTCTGCCAAAGTAGGCGTCCTCCACTGATCATTTACTACTTGAATGGTTTTTCCCTCTTCTAGAGACTTTTTTACCCAGAGGATGATATTGGAGCGGCTCATATCTGCTGCCAAACCGTATACCAAAACGGTCCTTGCTATTGCCCATTTGATCTGAGATGCCTGAAGCAATTGTTCGGATTTCAACTTGGTCATCCCATAGTAATTTACTGGATCCGGAACTCCATCTTCATCATATGGCCCATCCTCTCCACTGAAAATAAAATCTGTTGACAAATGAATAAAATGGGTACCTGTGGATTCACATGCATGTATCAAATATCTGACCGCCTCAATATTGCAAAGGTCACATGCTGTTTTATTTGTCTCACAATCATCTACATTAGTCATGGCGGCTGTATGGATCAAAAAATCCGGCCTCACCTTTTCAAATACCTCCATCACCTGTTCAGCATCTGTAACATCGAGTTCTATCCATTGATAGCCTTTTTCCCAATCCTCAGGAAGCCTGGATTTTCCTTTACCTGAAGCGTAAACCTGATAATTCGGATTGTCTTTTAATTTTTGAACCAATTTCTGCCCAAGAAGCCCGTTAGCTCCCGATATCAACACTTTCTTCATGTATTACTTACTATAACTATAACCAAAATCCTTTTCAATTTTGGATTTGGGCAGAAGTTCAACACTAACCTTCATGTAAACCTTATTCACAGGAATATCCCTCTGACCGGTAGGCTCAGCAGCAATTTTTTCCATGACATCCAGACCCTTGACGACTTTTCCAAATACGGTATATTCTCCATCTAAATGAGGCGTTCCTCCAAAAGTAGTATAAGCTTCAATCTGTTCCTTGGTCATGGGCTTTTCCAAGCTGATGCTATAGAATTTCTCCATATTGGACTTCTCTGCCAACATCATTTCATTTAGGGTTTCATACTGCTCTTCTTCATAAAGTTGGGCATATTTTTCCTTTAATTCGGAATTACTGGCCAGCTGAATGTATTTAAAAAAAGTTTCTCCCAACAGCCTCATATCAGTGACCAATTCATCCCTGGTATATACTTTCCCCTGAACGATATAAAACTGGGATCCGCTGGATCTCCTTTCGGGATTGACATTGTTGCCCATCCGGGCTGCAGCTATCATTCCCTTGGAATGGATTAATCCAGGTTTAATCTCTGCGGGAATTGTTGGCCAGGCATCCTGGGGCAGGCCTTCTTTACCAAATACATCTCCTCCCTGGATCATGAAATTTTGAATGACCCGATGAAAGTCCGTGGAATCAAACCTGCCAGCTTTGGCGAGTTCAATAAAATTTTCCTTGTGTCTTGGAGTCTCATCAAATAAAATAGCATACATATCCCCATGTCTGGTATGAATTTTCACCAAATAATCCTTTTCTGATTTACAGGATGAAAATATAGTGAGTAACAGTGCAAATGATGCAAAAACGGTAAGTTTCATTTTTTTAATGCCGATTTGATTTCCTTTAATATTTTTTCTCCGCCGGAATCCATTACAAGACCTGCCAATTGCTCACCTAATTTTTCAGCTTCCTCAGGCTTTCCAACAACTCTATGTACAATCCGCTGATGACCATCCAGAGAAACAATCCCGCCATTTAGTTTAAGTTGACCCTGCTCCAAATTTGCAAGGGCAAAAACAGGAATGCTACAGCCCCCTTCTAAAACTCGTAAATAACTTCTTTCCGCGATCAGCCTGTAACCAGTTTCAACATGATGACAGGCCTCCACAATTTTACTCTTTATTGCCGGGTCCAAACCTACCGCAGACTCTATGGCTACAGATCCCTGACCCACAGCTGGGGTAAACTCCTCCAAAGAAAGTTCATACCTGATCATATCATCATAACCCATCCTGTGGGCTCCGGCATAAGCAAGCAATAAAGCATCACAAATCCCTGACTCCATTTTGGCTATCCTGGTCTGAAGATTTCCCCTGACTTCAACGGTTTGAATGTGAGGATAAAAGTGCTTCAAAGTAGCCACCCTCCTTGTAGAGGATGTCCCCAGCAGCAATGGTTTTGATGCATCTCGGTAATCAATATCCTTATTATGGCTTAATAGAATGTCATTTACCTTTTCACGCTCTGTAAACGCAATGATTTCAAAACCATCCGGCAACCTGGACTGCATGTCTTTGGCACTATGAACAGCGATATCGATTCCTCCGGAAGCCAACTGTTCTTCCAACTCCTCAGTAAATACCCCTTTGCTTCCTATTTTTGCAATGGATACGTCCAGTATCTTATCTCCCTTGGTTTCTATGATCACTATCTCTGCATCCAAACCTTTGGCTTTCAGCAAATCAGCTACATAATAGGCTTGCCAGAGGGCCAGTTTGCTGCCTCTAGTGCCTATCCGGATTGCTCTCTTCATTTTTGCTTTTCTTTTTTCTGATCTTCTTTTCGACCGATTCCTCTATAAATTTCACTATCTCCCCTGCAATATTGACTCCGGTAGCTTTTTCTATTCCTTCTAATCCCGGACTACTGTTCACTTCCAAAATCAAAGGTCCTCTATCGGATTGCAACAAATCCACTCCCGCAATATCTAATCCCAATGCCTTGGCTGCCCCAAGAGCGGCTGCTTTTTCAGCTTTAGACAACTTGATCACAGTGGCTTTACCTCCACGGTGCAGGTTGGATCTGAACTCCCCTTCAGCGCCCTGTCTTTTCATAGCCCCTACCACTTTCCCGTTGACAACAAAAGCCCTGATATCTGCCCCCTTGGCCTCCTTTATAAATTCCTGAACAATGATCCTTGCCTTGAGTCCATGAAATGCCTCAATCACCGACTGACCGGCCTTTTTGGTCTCAGCCAAGACAACCCCCAAACCTTGTGTACCTTCCAGTAATTTGATTATCAGAGGAGCTCCTCCCACCCTTTCGATAAGGGCTTTCTCCCCGCCTTTGGAAAAATTTGTAAAAGCGGTCTTGGGCATACCCAAACCGGCTTTGGATAAAATCTGAAGACTTCTGAGTTTGTCCCGGCTCCTGACAATTGCCTGGGACTCCACAGCGGAAAAAACGCCCATCAACTCAAATTGACGGACAACGGCCGTACCATAAAAAGTTACAGATGCACCAATCCTAGGTATAATAGCGTCTACCTTAGATAACTTCTCTCCTTTGTAAATTATCGATGGACCTTCCTGCTCAATGATCAGGTCACAGATGGAATGATCCACTACAAGCGCTTCGTGACCTGCATCTTTGATGGCTTCAACCAGCCTCCTGGTAGAATATAGATGGGGATTCCGGGATAGAACCGCGATTCTCATTTCTTTGATTTTTTTGACAAATTAACTTGCTGAACATCCACTAAAAACCTCCCACTCAACATTTTCCTGCCCAATAAAATCGGGTTTTTCATTTTCGACCTGTCCGTGAGTGTAAATTCTGATTCAAATTCTTCCCCAAACATAAGGACTTTCGTAGTCACTTTGTAGCGGACTTCTTCCTGGCCAAAGGAATTCCTTACCTTTTTTTGGGTAAAATTCCGGGTATGCAACAGTTTATCTTTGAATTTTTTGTGGGAAGGATCAAGGACCTTGAAGTAAAGTACCTTTTTTCCTTCTTCATTTCTTTCTTCACAATAAGTACAATGGATAGAGGAGGTATAAGCGCCTGTATCAATTTTGGCAACCACATTTTTCAAATCCCATTCCGGAATGGAAATCCTTTCTCTTCTGCCAATTACTTTTTTCATGATCAAGCAGTCTGAAGTGGTTTCATGGCCCGGGTGATTTTAAAACTTAAATCCGTAAACAAAACCCTGGCGTTGGCATTTCTCTCCAAATGGTAATGGGCCTGGTTCAGCAGTTCATAAACCCTCATAAGCTTCTCTTCGTCCATGACATGCACGCCAAGCTTATGGATAAAATCCCTGTCCTTTTCGACACTGCGCATCAAATCAGGAAGTTGGGATTTGTCCAGCATCACTTCTCTAATTACATTTATCCCGCTTAAAAGCAGGGATTTTTGTGCTTCTTTGTCCTTGCTGCTGAATTTCTCCACAAATGAAAGGATGTCATTCACCTGCAAGGAATAACAGGCCCTAAACCAATCCCGGATCATGGTGGTATTCTCATCCTCCACCTGGTCAATCATCCTGTAAGCTTCTCTTAGATTCCCATCGGCCAAAGGAGCAATCTGCGCAGCAACTTCTCTAGAACAAAAACCCTCATTTACCAAGTGGCTCATGATCTCTTCATCGGTAAAGGCCCTTACCATGATTTTTTGGGTCCTTGACAGGATGGTGGTCAACAGTTGCTCGGGATGTGAAGTCACCAAGAAAAACATGGTTTTCTCGGGTGGTTCCTCCAAAATTTTAAGGAGGGCATTGGCAGCGTTGACGTGCATATATTCCGGTGACCAGATCAGCATGATTTTATATCCCCCCTCAAAGGATTTGAGAGAGAGTGTTTTGATGATCTGTCGCGCTGCGCCTTTTGAAATGTTAAGCTGCTTTTTTTCAAAATCATTCTGATAGATCCAGTCTGAAACATTGCCATAAGGGTTATTGATCGCAAAATTTCTAAAGGCCCCCACAAAATCCACTTTCTTCTTATCCTCGTCCTCTTCTTTTGCATCCCCTGTTCCCGGCATTGGAAAAGCAAAGTTCATGTCCGGATGAACCAACTTGCTCATTTTTTGGCAAGAAGGACAAACACCACAGGCATCCTCTTCTTTAGGATTTTCGCAATGGAGATAAGTAGCTAGGGCCAATGCCATTTTGAGGTTAGCCGATCCTTCTGGTCCGTGAAACAGGAGTGCATGCGCCAAATGGTTATTCCGAACAGCCAGAATAATTTTTTGTTTTACTTCTTCAAGTCCCGGTATGGAGGAAAATAACATAGTCTATCAAGCCTCTTTGTCCCAAATTCGGTAATGCCTGGTCAATTCAAAAACCTTTTGGATAATTTCTTTTTCAACTTCATTGAATTCCATTCCCCTGCGCTTCATTACAGCTATGGCTGTTTCTTCAAACTTTTTCAATTGGAAAGTACTGAATCCCGCAGCACCTCCCCACGCAAATGAGGGGATAAAATTCCTTGGGAAACCATCCCCAAAAATATTGGCTCCTACCCCGACCACAGTTCCTGTATTGAACATGGTATTGATCCCGCATTTGGAATGGTCACCCATCATCAGGCCACAGAACTGCAAGCCTGTGTTGGTAAATCCTCCTTTGGTGTAATCCCAGATTTTGACCTGGGCGTAATTATTTTTCAGATTGGAATTATTGGAATCTGCCCCCATATTACACCACTCCCCTAATACAGCATTTCCCAAAAACCCTTCATGCCCTTTGTTGCTGTATCCAAAAATGACAGCATTTGACACTTCCCCGCCAACTTTGCAATGAGGACCAATGGTGGTATCGCCCCGCATCTTAGCCCCCATGTTGACAGTGGAACCTTCACAAAGGGCAAAAGGCCCCCGGATAAGTGATCCCTCCTGAACTTCAGTGTTTTTCCCGATATAAATAGGCCCTCCTTCTGCATTCAGAACGGCAGCTTTGATTTTGGCCCCTTCCTCAATAAAAATATCGGACTCATTATATAAAATGGTATGCGGGTCAGGACACTTTTGGGAAGTCCTGCCTGCGGTGAGCAGCTTATAATCTGCACGGATTTGCTCTCCATTGAACTGGAAAATATGCCAGCTTTTCTGTATGACTACCAACTCATCCTTAAATTCTATCTGGGGTAAGTTTTTAGTTTTATCGGGCTGAAAAACAGCCGGTTGATCAGCATGCACAGCCAGCAAAATGTTTTGACCATAATAAAGTGCTTCTCCGGGATTCAAGGCCTGAATGGACGCCCAAAGTTTTGGGTTGGGGCAAACAGCCCCATTGACCATGAGTGCCGGCCCTTCATTTTTTGGGAATTTGACTGATAAGTAGTCCTGTGTCAGATAGCCTGGTTTGATACCACTGTATCTCTCCCATTTTTCGGAGATTTTAAGAATCCCTATCCTGATGTCGGCCACCGGCCTGGTAAAAGTAAAAGGCAGCAAAGCACCCCGTATGGCGGGGTCATCGAATAAAATCAGATTGTCCATGTCACAAAAATAAAAATTCCAACGGAAAAACTCGATGATTTGGGCTGTTTAGGCGCTTAAGATCTGATTATAGAAATCCTTTCCCCTTCCAACAACAAAAAACAACTCCAAAATAAGTATGAGGTCTATGAGGAAAGAGGCGTGCTAGAATACTGGATCATCCATCCTTATGAAAAAACATTGCTGGTTTATACCCTTACCGACAGGAAATATGTTCCCTCCAAACTTTTCACTTTCGGGGACCGAGTATCCACCCAGTGTATTGAGGGTTTTGTGCTGGATTTGGATGAGTTGTTTGAGGGATTGCAATAAAAAAATCTCCCGGCTTTTTACCGAGAGATTTATACTGATATCGTTTGAAGAAATAAAAATTATTTCTTAGCGTATCTTCTGTTGAATTTCTCAACCCTACCAGCAGTATCCAAGATCATCTTCTTACCGGTGTAGAAAGGGTGAGAGTTAGATGAAACTTCAATCTTATATACAGGATACTCCTTACCGTCTTCCCATACGATAGTCTCGTTAGTCTCGATAGTAGACTTGGTCAAGAACTTATACTCACTGGAGGTATCGTAAAATACGACGTCTCTGTAGTTAGGATGAATGTCTTTTTTCATTGTATTACTATTTATCTTTGATCGCTTTTTCCAAATGAGGCACAAAGTTATTTCTTTTTTGAAATGATTCCAAAATTCTCCAAAAATTATTTGGATTGAAAGGTTTCCATTCCACCCAAATTCCCGAATGATGGCAAAATTTGGTTTTGAATCGTCTCAACCCTTTCAAAAAAAAGCCAATCACCTCCATACAATTTAAACCACATATTTAATAACTTACAAATTCATCCCCGAAATTAAATTTCATCAAAGCCTGCCTCGTATGATTTCTGGCAGCTCTTCTGACTATGCCCCCGGAAATACTTAAGCCAATATTGGCCATGGTCAAGGGAAGCAAGATATTACTGGGCGTAGAAGACTGAATTTGGGGAGTCAGGATATACCCAACAAAAACCACAGTCGAAGCCAAGCCTACAATTCCCAGCGCCGAACTCCAGTTTTGGTTTCTTTGGGATTTTCGCATATACTCGGCAAACTCTGGAAATTCCAACATGTACTGATTGAGGCGGCTTTTGGTCAAAAGATTCGGCCCATCATAAATGTCGATTTTTTCACCAAGGTGATTATTACGAAAATCCATACTCAAGTAAGGCTTCGTAATATCATCTTGCCTGATCAGGTAATTGTGCTTGTTTAACAAGGTATTGATTCTTCTGACGCCATCCCTGTTCATTGGCCTACCTGCTCCCGCACCTATTCCGCCTATTGTAGTGGCTATAATCCAATTTCTGACAATTTGATTGTTTAAATTATCCCTGTTGGCAATAGCGTATCCCAAAGCCCCCCAAACTACCACTTGTCCTCCCAATAATAATCCTGTTCCCGTCATGGCTTTGGTGTGGTTTTTCATAAAGTCGTTGGCATCCCCGGGCATAATTTCCATGTAGGCCCGGACCTCTGAGGCCTTTATCTTATCACCACCAACAAAATAAACCGGGTTGCCAAGGAAATTTTCCTTAAGGCTTATTACTGGATAATCGGCATATCGATTTTCAGAAAAGAAATTGGCCGCTTGGCCAAACACCTGACCAGGTTGAATGAAAACAAAGAACAAGAACGTAAGGACAAAAATTCTGAAAGGAATTTTCATGTGTCTGCAAATTGAGAGAAACTAAATTCCTAAAATCCGCAGGATTTTAGTTTGGAGATTTGAATCTGCTTGTTTGTGTTCATTTTTGGTCTAGTTCGGGAATTTCTTCCCTTTGATTGAAGAGTGTTCATAGTTTTGAGACAATGGATTTTAGGTTTGAGGATAAAATGGACGGTTTTTTTCCTCAATTTTAATGGAAAAGGCATACCTCTTCCCTGTAAATCTTTATTTTTTGAGCTCCTGAGGGGTTTTTATCTGAATTTAGTTCAAAATCGGCTTGTAATCCTTACTCGTGAACAGTTTGAGCACTTCTCTTCTTCCCGTTCTTATCCACTTGGCTGAAACAGTGATAAATCTGAAGATAAACTTCTTGAGCCTGTCGGTAGGCTTAAGCCAATCAACTTTTCTGGAATACTCTCCAATGATATAGGTGTAAAAATTGGCATACATAGCCGTCATAAGCATAAAGGAGGTATTCTCTGCAAGGAACGAACAGGGCAACTTAGACCAGCCAAAGTCATTGTTGAGTACATCAAACAAGCGTTCGCTTGCACCCCGGGCGTTATAAAACCTTACAACAGCTTCATTGGACGATGTATGTTCATTGGTCAGAATAGCCCTGTAAGTAAATGCATCTCCACTAAACACATCTGCCTGCCCGTCTTTACGCCTGATTCTGGTAATGACCAGCCTGTAAGACCTGTCTTTACCGAAAGGTTTGTAGTCGGATAGGTCAGTAACTTCCATTTCCTGTACACCCAAACGTATTTTCTGCCACTTCTCAGGGGCTATACTTCCAAGGATATTATCCAGTTTGGCACATCTGTTTGCCCGTATATAAAAGCTTTCGGTATGTGCTTCCAGTGTGCGGAGAACTTCTTCCTGATAGGATGCTGAATCGGCTCTGAACCTTCCGATACGGATATTTTCATTGGTAAGCTGCCCAAACATGCGTGTAAGTGTATCAGCCTGCAAATATTTGGCCTGACTGTTGCCATTTCTGCCCTCTACGTACACAGGAATGGCCTGTGAAAATTCAGGATGTGCTATGGAAGCTACACCTGGCTGATATCCATAGACGTGTTTATATGTCTTTTTTGAATCGTACTTTTCAGTTGGAATGACGGTGTTGTCATAATCGAGGTCGTAAGCAACACCTGACTTGAGTAATCCGGTCTTACAAGCTGATTTTAACAACAAGCTGTTGAGTTTTCCATTGATATTAAATTCATGGCTTACTCCACTGGACGGATTTATAAAGAGTTCTGTATCAACAGCAAGCTCTTTGATACCTCTCAGAATTGTATCGGCACTGCATACTGAAAATGAAGGGACCTGTTCAAGTGCGTCTCTCAAGTGAACATTGATATCTTCAGTACAGTCGCCACCATTAAAGAAAATAGCCATATGATTGGCGAAAATGTCACTGTATGAAAACCCTCCCCTTAAGGCTCTAACCCCCAATTGATTATCAATGAGTTCTGGGAGACCAGAATTTTTGAAAGAGTTAAAAACAAAATTAAAACCTCCGAAAGGTGTGATTTTTTCTGTCGAATTCGTAATTTTCATACCGCTTATCTAGTTTGAGTGGTATCATCTAAATAAGTGAAAAAAAACGAGCCGGAAAAGCCTGAATTGAATAAATTCAGCCACTTTTTCGGCTTTTTTTAAATCCGCCCTGCGGATTTAAGGAAATTAATATTTTAAACGAATATTGTAATACATTGGATCAAAAAAATTAACCCTTCGAAGTAGTTGCAGCAGAATTTTTACCTAAAAAGAGAGCGGGTTGCTGCCCTATCTGTGAAAGGTTTACACGGGATTTAGAAGAGACTTTTTAGTAGACTAGGGAAACTTATCCCCTGCCTCCAATTGACATTGTTAAAAGATGATAATTACTTGTTCATAACGCAAAAATAATTCAGAGAATGCATAGGTATGTCGGAATTTTGATTTTACTTTGTATTTCAAAGTACTTTTAAAATGAAAAATCCCCAGCAAGATCTAGCAGAAATCAAATCCATGATGGAGCGGAGCACCCGTTTTCTATCCTTGAGTGGCTTATCAGGAATATTGGCCGGAATTTATGCCATTTCCGGAGCCTATCTGGCCTATTCTTGGCTATATTCTCCCAATGTCCCTTGGGGATTGGAATCCAGTGTCCAGATCGATAGCCCGCTTTTAACGAAATTGACTTTAACAGGAATCGTAGTAATGATTCTTTCCATCACTACAGCTTGGGCATTTAGCAGGAAGAAAAGCAAAAAAACAGCGAGCCAACTGTGGACTCCTGCCGGCAAGCGATTTCTTCAGGCGTTGTTTATCCCAGTCATCACAGGAGGATTCTTTTGCATGGCTTTATTACATCAGGGATATTTCCATTTTATTGCCCCTGCCACTTTGGCCTTTTACGGATTGGGGCTTTGGCAGGCTTCCCATTTTACCCTGAGTGAAATCAGGTATTTGGGATATGGACAGATCTTGCTAGGAATAATCGCTGCTTTATTTCCACAGTTTGGATTGCTGCTATGGACCCTAGGTTTTGGTGCTTTGCATATCATTTATGGCAGCTTGATGTATTATAAGTATGACCGGTGAATTGAAGGGCAATTACGATAAGGCATTTGAAAATGTCACTAGGCTCCGCATCATGTCTATTCTTATGGTCAATGAGCAATATGACTTCAATTCCTTCAAGGAATTGCTGGAAGTCACCGATGGTAACCTGGCTTCTCACTTACGCTATTTGGAAAAACAGGAATATATTCAAGTCGAAAAATCATTTGTCGGAAGAAAACCACTGACCAATTACAAAGCCACTGACTTAGGACGAATGGCTTTTCAGCAGCACCTGGAATTCCTTGAAAACCTGATCCATCAAAACAAACCGTAAAAAAATTTTCCCATCTACTTTGAATTACAAAGTACTTTCTGAATGAATCAACTTAATCATATGCAAAACGAAATCCTTAACAACCTGACCCAGCCTGCCCAACTTGAAAAATTGTATCGAAACCGAAAGATTGATTTCAAGCTGGCTTTTTTAGAACTCTACCCTCAATTGAAAGGAAACCTCCTTGCAGATGCCTGGCATGAAAGGTTAAAACATAAACCTGATTCCATTCAATGGGGGAAAAGGAAAGAAATCCAACTGGTCATCAGTATCCTGTTCATTTCAGGAATGCTTGCCAAAATTCCATCCTTTTCCAGTCTACAAGAGGAGTTCTTCTATCCAAGAAATATCGGTTTTATCATTATTTCAGCAATAACAACTTACTTCCTGTGGATACAGGAGGTCCCCAATAAAATCAAATTTTCCATCATCGGCTTCACTGCACTTTGTATGATATATATCAATACCTTGCCTGTCATAGAAAGTGACACCTTTATTTTGGCCTGTATCCACCTGCCTATCCTGCTTTGGGGTATGCTGGGTCTAGCTTTTTCGGGGTCAAGCCCTTTGGACAATGACAAACACCTGGATTTTTTACGCTTCAATGGTGAAACATTGGTAATGACTGCCATCTTGGCCATTGCGGCAGGAATCATGTCCGGTGTGACAATTGGTCTTTTTGAGTTGATCGGCATCAAGATCCAGGATTTTTATTTCAAAAACATTGTGGTCTTTGGATTCCCCTCCATTCCGATTTTAGGTGCTTACCTCACCCATAATAATCCCAACTTGGTCAACAAAGTATCGCCTCTTGTGGCTAAAATCTTCAGCCCTCTGGTGCTCCTGATGCTGATGACCTACCTTGGTGCGATTCTTTTTACAGGAAAAGATCCTTATCATGACCGGGAGTTTCTGCTCTTATTCAACGTGCTCCTAATCGGTGTCATGGCTTTGATTTTCTTTTCTATTGCCGAATCTTATTCCAAAAAGAAAAACAAATACGGAATGGCCGTATTGGTATTGCTCTCCGTTTTTACCATCATCGTGAATGGCATAGCGCTATCGGCCATACTTTTTAGGATATCTGAATGGGGAATTACGCCAAACCGATTGGCTGTGTTTGGAAGCAATCTATTGATGCTGGTACATTTGATTCTTATCACCTTCCAATTATTCCAATCAATATCCGGCAGGAAGCCCATTTCCAGTATTGGAAGATCCATGGTGAAGTACATACCGGTTTATTTGATCTGGGCCGGTATAGAGGTATTTGTATTTCCCTTGCTATTTGAATAAAATAACCTTCTCATTTTTTACGAAAAAAGGACTCTGGTAAGGGCGCAAATTCTGGAATTTGCCTTGCCGGAGTTCTTTTCTTTTGCATACTTTTTTTAGCTTTACATCTTTAGCATGGACACTTTATGAAAAGATGGATCATTTTAACCTTTTTAAGTCTGTTATTTTTCGGTCATGAAAGCTTTGGGCAAGGCGCTTATGTACCTTTCAATAGAGACTATTACCACCTGATAGAAAGGTATGAAATCCTTCAGGGGGAAAACAATTCTGAATTCCATTCAGGTTTCAAACCTTACAGAAGAGATCAGCTTGGGGCATTCCTGGACTCAATTTCCTATGCCGGAACCATTCAATCCAGGGCAGACCGGTTCAATCTGGAATACCTGAGCAACGACAATTGGGAGTTTGTCAGCCGTGATACCCCGTATTCCAAAAATCCACTTTTCCGAAAACTTTACAGGAAACCCTCCGACTTATTCCACCACAGAGACGAAGTGGTCGATATCCACGTGAACCCAGTACTTTATCTGGCCGGAGGAGTGGAACAGGATGTGGACAGGTTAAGATTAAGGAACAGCAGAGGACTTGAACTCAGGGGAAGCATTGACAGAAAGGTGGCATTTTACACCTACATGACTACTACCCAAACCATCTTCCCTTCATGGGTTAAGGACTACATAGAACATTCCGGTGCTGTTCCCGGAGAAGGATTTTGGAAAAGATTTGAAGGGGAAGGATATGGCTATTTCTCTGCCATGGGGCATGTAAGCTTCAACCTTACCAAGCACATTCATGCACAGATTGGCCATGACAGGAACTTTGTAGGAGAAGGTTACCGCTCCATGATCCTTTCTGATTTTTCCAATCCTTACCTTTTTGCCAAAATCAACACCAAAATCTGGAAATTCAACCTGACCAATGTATGGGCACAATTGAATGCGGATGTGATCTTTGATGGTCAGGGAAGGCCTACTGACGGCCGCTATCCACAAAAGTGGTTTTCCTTTCACCGTTTGGGCATGAACATTGGCAAAAAGCTGAATGTTGGTCTTTTTGAATCGGTCATGATGAACCAATTCAACTGGAATTACCTCAATCCTATTATTTTTTACCGATGGGTAGAGCATCAGTTGGGAACGCCTGATAAAATCATGTTAGGCATGGATGCCAAATGGAATTTTACTCCGGGCATGCAGCTTTACGGACAGTTTGCATTGGATGAATTCGTTTTCGGTGAGTTCTTCGGAATTGATGGCAAGCAGTCCAGCCGAAATAAATATGGACTCCAGGCAGGTTACAAATACATCGATGTCTTCAAAATTTCCAACCTGGATTTACAATTGGAATACAACCAGGCAAGGCCTTATACTTATCAGGAAAAATCCGACTTCCAGTCTTTTTCCAACTACAGGACAGCTTTGACCCATCCGCTTGGGGCAAATTTCAGGGAGGCTGTAGGGATTTTGAGGTATCAACCTGCTCCCAGGCTTTTTGCCAATTTTACCGGGATTTTCCAATATTTTGGAGATGATCCTTCGGAAGATGTGAATTTTGGAAAAAATGTACTCAAAAACAGGCTGAACCCCAATACCGGAATCGGTCTTTTTGGAAACAGAATAGGCCAAGGGATAGAAAACAGGGTAATCATGGGTAGTCTGAACCTGAGTTACATGATCAAGCAAAATGTTTTTTTGGACCTGACCCATACCTATAGAAGAAGAACTGCACAAGATCTCAATGCACCGGAAATCAATCAGTTTACACAAGCAGGCATCAGGGTGAACATGATAAGAAATGATTTCAACTTTTAATTCCGTAACTTGCGGGGGAATTTCAAATCCATTGCATGAATACTTACCTTAGGATATTATCCTATGCAAGACCCTTTAGGCGCTATTTTCCTATTTATGTGGTCTATACCATTTTGGCAATCCTTTTTGGCTTACTGAATTTTACCCTGCTCAAACCTTTGTTTGATGTCATCTTTGGGCAGGTAGATCCCTCCAGTTTGACCAAATACATCGAAAAGCCCGAATTCAGTTTTTCACTGGAGTATTTTTTCCATCTCTTTTACCACTATTTCATCAGCATTGCAGAAAGTCATGGAAAATTCGGGACCCTTTTGTATGTCTGCCTTATCATTGTAGCTTCGGTTTTTTTATCCAACTTGTTCACTTATCTGTCTGGAGTGGTTTTGGCAAAAGTCCGTGCGGAAATCATCAAAAAAATGCGGATGAACATTTTTGAAAAGGTAACCAACCTGCACATCGGCTATTTTTCCAATGAACGCAAAGGGGATTTGATGTCCAAAATGACCAATGATATACAGGAGGTAGAAAACAGTATTGTCCAATCTCTGAAGGTGGTTTTTAAAGAACCTGCTACGATTATTTTGTACTTTGCCGTTTTATTTTTCATGTCCCTGAAGCTCACTTTGTTCACCATCTTGGTAATCCCCATTTCCGGCGCTGTGATAGGAGGAATAACCAAAAGACTGAAAAAGAAAGCTGTCGCCAGTCAGGAGTCACTGGGCAGGATCGTAAATATCCTGGATGAAACCATAGGCGGCATGAGGGTAATCAAAGCATTTGCGGCGCAACCCTTTATGCGCTCAAAATTTGACAGGGAAACAGATTACTATTCCAATGTCAACATTTCTATGGCAAGGAAAAACGAATTGGCTTCACCTGCTTCGCAATTTCTTGGTGTTTTGGTGGTAGCCGGAATTTTATTGTACGGTGGATCCCTGGTATTGAGCAATAATTCCGCTTTAGGCGCTTCTGACTTTATCACCTATATTGTGATTTTCACACAGGTTTTGAACCCTGCCAAAGAGATTTCCAGGGCAGCGAGCAGTATTCAAAGGGGATTGGCTTCGGCGGAAAGAATTTTTGAAGTAGTGGATACCCCAAGCGCTATCCAAAATTCAGAAAATCCGGTGACTGTTGAAAAATTTGAGGAAGCTATCCAATTTCAGCATGTTTCCTTTAGATATGAAAAAGAACTTGTGCTAAAGGATATTGACTTTGTCTTGGAAAAGGGAAAAACCATCGCCCTGGTAGGTCCTTCCGGAGGAGGAAAATCCACCGTAGCGGACCTGGTACCCAGGTTTTATGACCCTACCGAAGGTAAAATCACTTTGGATGGCAGGGATCTGAAGGAAATCGAACTTCAAAGCTTAAGAAAGTTAATGGGAATAGTGACCCAGGAATCCATTCTCTTCAATGATACGGTATTCAACAATATTGCCTTTGGGCTAGAAGGGATTTCTGAAGGAGAAGTCATAGAGGCCGCGAAGATTGCCAATGCCCATGAATTTATCGTACAGCTTGAAAAAGGCTACCATACCAACATCGGAGAGCGGGGGTCGAAGTTATCCGGAGGTCAAAGGCAAAGGTTGAGTATCGCCCGAGCGGTATTGAAAAATCCACCTATCCTGATTTTGGATGAAGCAACTTCTGCCTTGGATTCACAATCTGAAAAACTCGTTCAGGAAGCGCTTACCAATCTTATGGCCAACAGGACAACCTTGGTCATAGCGCATAGGCTAAGTACAATTCAGCATGCAGACGAGATACTGGTAATCAAAAAGGGGAAAATTGTTCAAAGGGGCACCCACCAACAATTAATGGAAGAAGAAGGCCTTTACCGGAATCTTTCTACCATGCAGTCTGTTTAGTATATTAGCAATTCAAACAGAATTCCTTACCATGAAACAAGTCAATAAAATCACCCATTTGCTCGTACTTTTATTTTTCGCCATAAGTCTCGTGTTCTTTTTGTCATTCAATAGCATCAAAGGATTGATGGGAATTGAAGAGCTTACCACATCTGTAGTCATCAATTTTCTCTTGCTTGGACTGGTTCTTTTCCTCATTTCATGGGCAACAGGGCATACTTTGTCCAACAACCTCTCAAGGGAATTAGAAAAAAAGGAAGTTGAAAAAAATGAGCTTAAAGCCAAACTGTATGATATGGAGCAGGGCATCAAACTGAAAAACCTGGAAAGCAAAATGAAGCAGAAGGAAGAGGAAAAAGAAAGCTCCGTCATCCGTCCAAGACAAAATTTCAAGTAAAAAGATAGATTAGTTGAAAAATCTCTATATTAGGAAACCGATTTTGGTTTCCTTTTTTGTTTCAAACAATTAACATGGCATGGTAGCAAAAACTTTTGGAAGCGCGGTATCAGGAGTGGACGCCAAACTGATAACCATTGAAGTAAATGTGGGGCAAGGCACCAATTTTTATATGGTAGGCCTTCCTGACAGTGCTGTTAAAGAAAGTCAGCAAAGGGTAGAATCTGCACTCAAATATTCCGGGTACAGAATGCCCAGACAAAAAGTAGTGATCAATCTTGCTCCGGCAGATATCCGGAAGGAAGGTTCTGCTTATGACCTGCCCATTGCACTCGGCATACTCAAAGCCTCTGAGCAGGTCAGCTTCCCTGAATTAGAATCTTATGTCATCATGGGGGAATTATCCCTGGATGGTCATTTGAGACCGGTAAAAGGGGTACTTCCCATAGCTATTGAAGCCAGAAAGAGGGGATTTAAAGGCTTTATCCTTCCCAGGGAAAATGCATCTGAAGCGTCTATAGTCAACAACCTGGATATTATCGGTGTGGAAAAGCTCCAAGATGCTATTGATTTCCTGGAATGCGAACTGGACATCAGCCCCTTGGTCACAGACACCCGGGATATTTTTTTCAACTCCTTGGAAAAATATGAATTTGATTTTGCGGATGTCCAAGGACAGGAAAATATCAAAAGAGCCATGGAGATTGCAGCAGCAGGTGGGCATAATGTGATCATGATCGGTCCTCCCGGTGCAGGCAAAACCATGCTCGCCAAAAGGCTACCCTCCATTTTACCGCCCCTGAGTCTTCAGGAAGCATTAGAAACTACCAAAATCCATTCGGTCGCGGGCAAATTGGGGAAAAACGCCTCCCTTATTGCCCAAAGACCCTTCCGCTCACCACACCACACCATTTCGGATGTAGCCTTAGTTGGCGGAGGAGGAAATCCACAGCCCGGAGAAATTTCCCTTTCCCATAATGGGGTCTTGTTTTTGGACGAATTGCCGGAATTTAAAAGAACTGTTTTGGAAGTCATGAGACAGCCTTTGGAAGAAAGGAAGGTGACCATATCAAGGGCAAAGGTTTCGGTAGATTACCCTGCAAACTTTATGTTAATTGCAAGCATGAACCCCTGCCCCTGTGGTTATTATAACCATCCCGAAAAAGAATGTGTCTGCGGGCCTGGAATCGTACAGCGGTACCTGAATAAAGTAAGCGGACCTTTGTTGGACAGGATTGATCTCCATGTGGAAGTGACCCCCGTGAAATTTGATGAGATGACCTCGACCCGGAAATCAGAATCTTCCAAATCAATCAGAGAAAGGGTAGTACGGGGAAGAGAAATCCAAATAGAAAGGTTCAAAAATAATCCTGAAATCTATTGTAATGCCATGATGCCTTCCCACTTGGTAAAGGAAGTATGCAGTATCAATGAAGCAGGAAAATTACTCCTCAAAACAGCCATGGAAAGATTGGGACTTTCGGCAAGGGCTTATGACCGAATTTTAAAAGTTTCGAGAACCATTGCAGATCTGGCACAATCTCCTGATATCAAAGTGGAACACCTCGCCGAAGCAATTCAGTACAGAAGTTTGGACAGGGAAGGTTGGGCTGGTTAATACACTGACAACAAAGGATATTGAAAAATTTCAACCAATAAAAAAATAATACAACAATTATTTCCGAAAGTGAAAAAAGATTTTTTAATTTGTTATACGGAATTAGAACAGAAAAGCTGCTAAAATCACCCTAATTGCTTTTTTATTAAATTAATTTCGCCCAAAAACAAAAAGTAAGAGAGGCAGTCTGATGACTGCCTCTTTTGCTTTAGCATAAAAATACAAGAAGAGACCTACTGAAAAGCCTCTTCAAAATCTTCTATCAAATCTTCCGAATTTTCTAAGCCGACGGATACCCTAAGCAAATTAGGGGGTGTCTTGGAGTCTGGACCTTCAACAGCAGCCCTCCTTTCTATCAGGCTCTCTACTCCTCCTAAACTTGTCGCATGGGTAAAATACTTCAATTTTGAAATCACTTCATCCGCTTTAGCTGCTCCCCCTTTGACCATCAAAGAAAGTACTCCACTGAACCCACTCATTTGGCTTTTGGCAATTTCAAATCCTGGATGATTTTCCAAACCAGGGTAAAATACTTTCTCTACCTGGGGATGCCCATTTAAAAAGGCGGCAAGTTTCATGGCATTGTCATGATGTCCCCTCATTCTGTAGGGTAAAGTCTTGATACTTCTGGTCAGTAAATAACAATCAAAAGGTGAGGGTACTGCCCCACCAACATGTTGAACCAGTCTGATTTTTTCCCAAAACTCACTTTTTCCCCGGGTAATTAAAGCTCCCCCCAAAATATCACTATGTCCACCTAGAAACTTGGTAGTACTGTGCATTACCAGATCGGCACCTAATTTCAATGGGTTTTGAAACACAGGGGTAGCAAAGGTATTGTCACAGGCCACTAAGAGCCCATGCTCTTTTGCTATTTTGACCAATGCCCTGATGTCTGTGATTTTCAATAATGGATTGGATGGCGTCTCTACCCAGATCAATCTGGTATTTTTCTTCACGGCTGCTTTGACTGCCTCTTCATCAGCCAAATTCACAAAGCTGGTTTCATGGATTCCATGAAACACTTCCACCAACTGTTTTCTGATCCCATGGTACATGTCATCAGGAGCGATAATATGGCTTCCTGCAGGCAATGCCTGAAAGACGGCCATGGCGGCAGCATTGCCGGAAGAAAAGGCAGCAGCATCATCACCAAATTCCAATTGGGCCAAAACCTGCTCCAAAGCCAGCCTATTGGGATTGTTGGCTCTGGTATAAATGAGGGAACCCTCATGATGCTCAAAGGTTGTTGAGGTGGTGATGGGCTGAATGGCGGGCCGGTGGCTATCTGTAATGATTGTTCCTGCGTGGATGGCAATGGTTTCGATTTTCATGGATTTAGAATTGAAACATTAAAGATAAAAAAAGCCGACAGGTGATGCTGTCGGCTTTGGATTTATTCTTATTTATTATCGGATCCTATCTACTGACCGGACCAACATTTCGTCTTTGCGGATAAATCTATTGGCCAAAAGGTTCATTACCATACCGGCAAAAATAGACCAAAACCCCATTACAAAGGCCCCGTTCATGGAAGGGTTGAAAACCTCATTGGCCGAATGGCTCATCCAAACGATCATTCCCACATTGATCACCATGACCAAAGAATTGATCATATTGATGAGTATTTGCTTGCTCCTGTTTTTATATTGGAAGATACTGACCAATGCCAGAATGGCTGCAACGATAGCCAAAATCCCAATAACCATTTTGTTTTCAGATTCAATCACTTCACCGCTTGCCACATCTTTGGTCACCAAGCTCCAGGCATCCAATGTCATCATTTGGGTCTGGCCCGGATTGACCTGATGCCATATTGGAAAAACCATTACCAATACCATGGCAACGGCTACCAAAAAAAGAAATACTGTCTGAATTCTTTGTATCATATTACCTTCAAATTTTGACAAAGAAACAGGGTAATTTCTGGAATCGCAAGGTTTGGATAAACGGAGATAATTTTTTGAAAGCGAATACTATCTTTGTGATTGGAAAATGAAAACCAACAGATACTTTCTAGAACTGGGCTATAAAGGCACCCATTACCACGGCTGGCAGATCCAACAAAACGCCCATACGGTACAGGCAGAATTGGAAAAAGCCATTTCTACCATCCTGGGTGTTCCTACCGGCATCATGGGAAGTGGGCGTACAGATACAGGCGTTCATGCCTCCAAACAGTTTGCCCATTTTGATACCATAGAGGAATTGATTGCAGATGAATTCCTGAAAAAATTAAATGGAATCCTTCCCAAAGACATTGCCGGATACAGTCTTAGGAAGGTGCATGAAGAAGCACACACCCGGTTTGATGCGATCTGGAGGAGTTATGTCTACAGGATAAGCCTAAGAAAAGATCCATTTGAACAAGAGTCTGCATGGCAGCTCTTCAAAAAACCGGATATCCAAGTGATGAATGAGGCAGCCTCCCTGTTGCTTGAGCATGAGGATTTTCAATGTTTTTCAAAAGTGAAAACAGATGTCAACACCTTTCACTGTAAAATAAAGGAGGCTTATTGGGAACAAAAAGGCCAGCTTTTGTTATTTCATATAACGGCCAACCGATTTCTGAGAGGAATGGTCCGTGCAATTGTAGGTACCCTGATTGAAGTTGGGACCTTCAAGATTACTGTAGAAGAATTTCAAAGAATACTGGAAAGTAAAAATAGAAATGAAGCCAAAGCGGCTGCACCTGCCCACGGCCTCTTTTTATGTGACATTACCTATCCTGACAACCTGTTTATTTAAACCATAGGTCTTTTGAGCTTAGAAAAAGAAAACGTCCATAGTGGGGAAATCATAGATACCCAAGTCCTTAAAAAGCTCTACAAATTTGTAAAGCCTTACAGGGCACAATTCTACTTTTTGGTATTTCTAACCATTGCTTTGGCAATTTTAGCCCCTACCCGACCTTATTATATACAGGTGGCCATTGATGATTATGTGGCCATCGGGGACGGAGCAGGCCTTGTACGTATAATTTATCTTTTGATTTTTTTGATGGTTCTTCAGGCAGTAGTACAGTTTGCCCATACTTACTTATCCGGCTGGATCGGTCAGGTCATTATCAAAGACATCCGCATCAAATTGTACAGGCATTTGCTGAAAATGCGTCTGAAGTTTTTTGACAATACCCCCATTGGAAGATTGGTAACCCGAAACATTTCAGACATTGAAACCCTGGCAGATGTGTTCAGCGAAGGTCTGGCTGCGATCATCGGTGACCTACTCCAATTGGTAACCATTTTAGCAGTCATGTTCTACATCGATTGGAAACTTACCCTCGTCAGTTTATGCACATTGCCACTGTTGATCATATCTACTTACATTTTCAAAGAAAAAATCAAAGTGGCCTTTAACGAGGTAAGAAATGCCGTTTCCAACCTGAATTCATTTTTGCAGGAACACATTACCGGAATGAACATCGTGCAGATTTTTAACCGGGAAAAAAGGGAACTGGAAAAATTCCAAGAAATCAACAAAGAACACCGCAAGGCACATATCAAATCCGTCCTCTATTATTCCATCTATTTCCCCGTAGCAGAAATCATTCAGGCCATAGGAATAGGCTTGGTAGTGTGGTACGGTGCCACCGGCGTATTTGACGCAGATATCAAAGTGGGTGTATTGATTTCCTTTATCATGTACCTGCAGCTCTTCTTCCGCCCGATCCGGATGATTGCAGACCGCTACAACACCCTTCAATTAGGTGTAGTAAGTTCCTCAAGGATATTTAAGCTTCTGGAAAGTGAAGAACAGATCCCTAACGAGGGCAATTTCAAACCTGAAAAAATCAAAGGCAATATTGCTGTTGAAAATGTCTGGTTTGCCTACAATGATGAGGAATGGGTATTGAAAGATATCAATTTTGAAGTCAAACATGGAGAGACCGTTGCTTTGGTCGGAGCCACTGGTGCAGGAAAGTCCTCCATCATCAATCTGATATCAAGGTTTTACGAGATCAACAAGGGAAGCATTAAAATCGACGGAACGGATATCCGGGATTTCGAATTGGGCACCTTGAGAAAACATATCGGGGTGGTTTTGCAGGACGTGTTCCTTTTCTCAGATACGATTTATTACAACATTACCCTTGGCAACCCGGATATCAGCAGGGAAGAAGTGATGCAGGCAGCAAAACTCGTCGGTGCCAAAAAATTCATAGAGAAACTGCCGGGAGGTTTGGATTACAATGTCAAAGAGAGAGGTGCGACCCTATCTGTTGGCCAAAGGCAATTGATTTCTTTTGTCAGGGCAATGGTCTACAATCCGGAAATTATCATCTTGGATGAGGCCACCTCTTCCGTGGATACCGAAACTGAAGAAATGATACAAAAAGCCATTGAGAAAATGATGAAAGGCAGGACTTCCATTGTCATTGCGCATAGGCTTTCGACCATTCAAAAAGCCCATAAAATCATCGTGTTGCACCAAGGTGAGATCAAGGAAGTGGGTACCCACGAATCCCTTTTAGAAAAAGGCGGCTATTATGCCCAATTGCATCAGATGCAATTGAAATCCATGGCCATCTGACCTGGATTTTAGATTCAATTTTCTTCATTTTCCTGTCAACTTAAGATAACAGGCCCTATTTTTGCGCCGTTGACAGCGTAGATATAAACTGAACCAAATAACGTGAAGAGAATTATTTTATTGATGGCATTTTACCTGCCATTTGCTGCCATGGCTCAAGAAGATGGAATAGGGATTAGGTTAGGAGAACCCTTATCCATCACCATGAAAAAATTTGTAGATGACCACTTTGCTTTTGAGGGAATGTTTGGCGGTGCGGGTGCCTTCAATGCCAGGTATTACCAAAGGTCTTTTGACAACAACCGGCCAAGTTCCAATGCCTTTTATGCCGGTCACAGTACCCGCAGCATACTTTCTTTCAATTTACGGGGCATTTACCATGAAGACATTACCGATATATTCGGTATAGATGTGGGTTATTTGTTAGGTTATGGCGGTCTGGGCGCACAGTTAAGGAGCACACAAGTGGATTATTCCTATACAGATCCTCCCCGTAACCCCAACGCAGTGTTCAGGGAGACCAGAACCAATTTGGACTTTGGTCCTGAAGTTTTTGGAGGAGCAGAGTATTATTTTGATGACCTTCCAATAAGTGTATTTCTTGAAGCAGGATTGTTTATGGAGTTATTGGACCGTTTCGGACATTTCAGGTTCCAAGGGGGAATTGGTATAAGGTACATATTCTAGAGATGAAAAAAACAATTGCCGGAATCCTTATTTTATCCATCATCGCAGTAGGCTTTTATACATTCAAAGCCCTTGGCGGATTCAATGAGATTCAGATTTCCCAAAAAAATCTGGGCAAAATTGAATTAGTAGGCATACATTACAGAGGGACACCCCAGGATGAATCTTTGAAGAATTCGTTTGTCCAAATAGAAAAACTTCAAAAAGAAAACTCTGGGTCCATTTTACATACCATTTATTATATAGAACCTGCCGGAAAGTTAGATACAATGGAGGTTTTTGTGGGCATTGAGAGGCGTTGGCTGGAGGATATAACCGGAAAACAAATCCTATCTTTAGATGGTCATGAAGCCATAGTAGCGGAAATTGAAGCCAACCGTTTTGTTATGCCCGGTCCGAATAAAGTTAAGTCAAAGATCGAGGATTTTGCAAAATCCAATAACATGCCGGCCCCAAACATCTACGTTGACCAAATACTTGGCCCTGAACACGTTAGGGTCATCGGGATTTATCAGGCTGAAAAAAAGTAAACCTAAAAAAATATCATTCGTTTCAATTTATTGCAGCAATCTTTGTTAATAATCAGTATGAATTTTCTAAAAATTCATAAAACTTGTCTTTTAGACAATACTATGCAAAAAAAAATCTATCTATTGATCCTTTTTACTTTTTTTTTAAAATTTTCTAAAGGACAATCGACTTTAGAATACTTTAACAATACGGCTTACAGTGTTCAGAAGATTTTAACTCCTACGGGCTTCATTCTTCCCCAAGCAGTGGTCGTAGACTCAACAGAACCAGATTTTGAAATTGAAATTATTCAAAACCCACTCATTCAAAGAGACAATCGGGGAGTTATTACCAATGTGACATTAAATTTTGAAATTCAAGTTTCAAAATGGGTTAATTTGAGGAGAAGTGGAAATAACGGTGGAACTAGTCCTTCAGTTAGTAACCCTCGTGGAGGAAATACCCAAATAGAAAGAGTTTTGATTAACTTAGGGTTTGGAAATCATGGAAGCCAAGGAACAGTTATAGTGACTGAAATTATACAGGTAGGTTCTGGAAGATTAATTTATCAAACACCAACAGGAATATTTACTATTCCTATAAATATATTTATATCTCCCTCAACAAGTAATCTCTAAAAATATGAATAAGATAAATTTAACAGCTTTATTTTTATTAATTTCGGTTATGATATCATGTGTTGGGCCCGAAGGGCCTCAAGGCCCCATTGGACCTCAGGGGGAACCAGGTATCAATATTTTAGGAACCACATATGAAGTTGAAATTGATTTCACCTCCCAAAATGATTATTTTGAGGTATTTAATTTTCCAGTTAGGTTAGAGGACAGTGATGCTGTATTAGTATACAGATTAGTCGGAGTTGAAAATAATAGAGATATCTGGAGATTGCTTCCTCAATTTTATTTTTTTGAAAGTAACATATTGATTTACAATTTTGATTATTCAAATATAGACTTTGGAATTTTTTTAGACGGTAACATTCAATTTTCCACTTTGGGGCCTCAATGGAGGCTAGGTCAAGTATTTAGGGTCATAGTAGTACCTGCTGATTTTGCTTCCAGCAGAATTGATTTTACAGATTACGAGGCTGTGATGAAACTCATCGGCGCTACCGAAGAAGATGTGATCCAGATTCAGCCAAGGAACTAAAAGTCAATTGACCAATAAACTAAAAACCCTCCCTACAGAGGGTTTTTCTTTTTCTTCCCATAATCTGAATTTTCCAAACTTATTCACAAAATAAAATTTCCTCAGCTATCTTTGCGCCATGCAATTGAAGAATGATTTATTATTGAGGGCAGCCAAAGGGGAAAAAGTGGAAAGAACCCCCGTATGGCTGATGCGCCAGGCCGGAAGGATACTTCCTGAATACAGAGCAGTAAGAGAATCCGTAAGCGGTTTTATCGAATTGGCCAAAACGCCTGAATTAGCCGCTGAAGTGACCATTCAGCCGGTGGACATCTTGGGCGTAGATGCTGCTATCATTTTTTCCGACATCTTGGTCATCCCGGAAGCCATGGGACTTCCCTATGAAATGGTAGAAAAAAGAGGACCTTGGTTCCCGGACACCATCAAATCAGAGGCAGATCTTAAAAAACTCAGAATAGCTGATGGCGTGGATGATTTGAGCTATGTCATTGATGCCATTAAGATCACCAAAAAAGCATTGAATGGACGGGTTCCGCTCATAGGTTTCGCCGGGGCTCCCTGGACCATTTTTGCCTATATGATAGAAGGCTCGGGAAGCAAAACCTTCTCGAAAGCAAGGGCAATGCTTTATACACAACCGGAGTTTTCGCACCAACTACTCCAAATGATCACTGACAGCACCATCAATTACCTCAAGGCGCAAATTGCTGCCGGTGCAGACCTGATTCAAATATTTGACAGCTGGGCTGGAATCCTGCCCCCTGATCACTACCAGGAATATTCCTTGAAATATATTTCACAAATCTGTGATGCCATTACAGAAGTCCCCAAAACAGTCTTTGCCAAAGGCGCATTCTTTGCCAGAAAAGAAATGGGGGCACTGAATTGTGAAACCATTGGTTTGGACTGGAACATGGGCATTGCCGAATCACGTGAACTGATTGGTGCTCACAAAACTTTGCAGGGTAATCTAGATCCCGCTGCCCTATATGGCAGTCCTAAAGAAGTGGAAGCAGCCACCAAGCGCATGATGGATCAGTTTAAAGGTTCCAGACATATCGCCAATCTGGGACATGGTGTCTATCCTGACATAGACCCAGAAATGGTAAAAGTTTTTATTGAAACTGTAAAGAATTACAAATAACGCATCCAAGACCCCAAAAAGGCCATTCTGTAAGCAGGATGGCCTTTTTTATTTTTCAACACCTTTTGGGTTTGATTGAAATTTCGATAATAAAACCATGTTTTGGTTAATTTTTTAACCACAAAATTTGTTTTTTATTGCTTTATTGAAATTTATGATTAATTTAGAAACCAAAAATCAGCAATTAATCATTTTTATGACAAATGCTGGTTCAAAAACAAACCTATTATTCATAAAACCTATTCAACCTATGAAAAACAAATTTACTTTACTGCTTAAGAGCAGTTCACTGATAGCCTTATTTATATTGGCTATTACCTTTCAGACAGCAAATGCTCAAGATGATGACAAGTTCAGTTTTGATGTAAGTTTGAACTCAGATCAATTCTTCGGATTTTATCCCTTCTTTCAGGGCAATTACAAGTTGAGCGACAACACCGCGTTTACTTTTTACGGTATCCTTTGGTCAGGTGGAACCGGTGGTGCTTGGGGCAATTGGACCGAGTTTGGTGTAGGGATGAATTTTGATGTAGCTGATGGAGTCTCTGTCAATCCTCAAATCGGTATTCTGGGTGGCAACCTCCTTTCCTCAGGAACTATTGGCGCCGGAAGATTTGGCGATGGCGTAGTACCTAACCTTACTATAGGATTGGACAAAGCTAAAACTGAAGGACAGATCTATGCGGGTTTTTACGCTCCATTACGAAATGAGGCTCCTCCAAGTGGAACCACACTTTCCTACCTTCACTATTGGGTAAATTTCGGTTACAAAGCCTCTGATTTCTTTTCTTTTGGGGGTCACTTTGAGCACCTAGTAAATACCGGTGGATCCAATGTATCTACATCCACAGACGTGTATCAGTGGTTGGGACCCTACGTACAATTTACTAAGCCAGGAGGCGGACCGTTTGCTAGGTTCTCTTTCGGAACGGACTTGGTAGAAGGAAATGATTCATTCTTTAAACTGACTACAGGATTCAGCTTCTAAACAATAAGAGCCGGTTTTTCCGGCTCTTTTTTTATATTTTTTTCCCTATTACAATCAAATGGGAACTATTTTATCACCAACCTGAATCTGACTGCCTTCCAAAAGGAGCATGTTTTGGCCAAACATGACCTGATTCTGAACCGTACGGTAAGCAGCCAAAGTCTTGAGAGGTTCTTTCCCCTTTTCCCCGGTCTCCTGATCCACGGTGGTCATTACACAGCGGGCACAAGGTTTGGTCACTTTAAATACCGCTTCCCCTATTTTAACTTTTCCCCAGGAATCTTCTTCAAAGGGCGCAGCACCATTAAAAACCAAGTTGGGTCTGAAGCGGTCCATCGGGACAGGAACCCGCAGTTTTGCATTCAAATCATCCAATGAACTTTGCCCGATGATCAAGTAAGGCATGCCATCGGCAAAGCTAACAGATTCTCCATGGATTGCGTATTTAGGCTTCAGCCTTCTTTTTGTGCTTTCAGGCATCAAGACCAGACGGCAATCCAAACCTAAAATTTCACTGAACCAGTCGTTGATTTCCTTTTTGACAACCTGCCCTTTGACTGTATCCTCCCAAATCGTGACATCAATTAGGTTTTCAGAATGGGTATGAAATGGAATTTGGAGCTTGTTCTTGGACTGAAATTTTTCAAAAACTTCCATCCTGTCATCAAACAGTTGAACCTGAAGCAATGCCATTTGGGTTAAAGTCCTCTGACTTAAGAACACCCCTTCCCTATCCACCAACATCCACCTGCGGTCAAACTGAATGCCTTTTTCTTCCAATTTGGCAGCATCAAGTCTAATCCCACCCAAAGATTTGATGGGATATACGTAAATATCCTGTAAAAACATCCTGTTACATTTTGAACTTCTTCAACTTATCCGGTACGTCTCCTGTTTTAAAAATAGTCAAAATCTTGTAGAAGGGGTTTTCCTGTTCCATCTTGAAAAATTCCAATGGATGTACCAAATGGTACGTAATAGACCGGAATGAAAGCTGGGAGGAAAAAGCCATTGAACTTAAAGCACAGATGATCACTACGGCCACCCATCTCTTTCTTTCTTTCCTGAGTTTAGCATGAAACCTCCTTTCCATATAACTAAGATACAGCATTTCTTCAAGAGGTTGCATCGGTGCATCCTTTTGTAACCAAATTATTATTTGGGCAGGATTTTTCAAATCAATATGAAGCCGGTAAGCCCTATGAAGTCCCAGTGGCAACTCTGACAAACTCAGCAATCCCAATGACAAAATATTAAGTCCAAGAAGCTGCTACTGACAAAAAATCTGTCAATCTGACACGAAAACACACCGATATCACCTTGGCACAAGCATTGCCCAATAGGACATGTAACTGAATTTGTAATCAATAACAGAAATTAAATATACAATCATGGGAAAAATCATAGGTATTGACTTGGGTACCACCAACTCTTGTGTGGCCGTAATGGAAGGTAACGAGCCGGTGGTGATCCAAAACTCAGAGGGAAGAAGAACCACGCCATCTATCGTGGCTTTCTTGGATAATGGTAACGGAGAGAGAAAAGTGGGAGATCCTGCCAAACGTCAGGCGATCACCAACCCTGCAAATACCATTTCTTCCGTAAAAAGATTCATGGGCAAAAAATTCTCAGAGGTTTCTGAAGAGAAAAAACATGCCTCATACAAAGTAGAACAAGGACCAAATGACACTGTTGTTATAAGAATTGGTGACAGGACTTATACCCCACAGGAAATTTCTGCCATGATCCTTCAAAAAATGAAGAGTACGGCGGAAGATTTCTTGGGTCAGACTGTCACTGAAGCGGTCATTACCGTGCCGGCTTATTTCAACGATGCAGAGCGTCAGGCCACCAAAGAGGCTGGTCAGATTGCAGGTTTGGAAGTGAAAAGGATCATCAACGAGCCAACAGCTGCAGCACTTGCCTACGGTATGGATAAGAAAAACAAGGATATGAAAATCGCAGTGTATGACCTTGGTGGTGGTACATTCGATATTTCCATTCTTGAATTGGGAGACGGTGTATTTGAAGTGAAATCCACCAATGGTGATGTTCACCTGGGTGGTGATGACTTTGACCAAGTGATCATCAACTGGCTGGCTGATGAGTTCATGGCAGAAGAACAAATGGACTTGAGAAAAGACCCAATGGCACTTCAAAGACTGAAAGAAGCTGCCGAGAAAGCTAAAATAGAATTATCAAGCTCCGCTTCTACCGAAATCAACTTGCCTTATATCACTGCCACACAAACAGGCCCTAAGCACCTGGTAAGAACTTTGACAAGAGCCAAGTTTGAGCAATTGTCCGAAGACTTGGTAAGAAGGACAATGGAACCTTGCAAGAAGGCACTTCAGGATGCAGGTATGACCCCTTCAGATATCGATGAGGTGATCTTGGTTGGTGGTTCTACACGTATCCCTAAAATCCAAGAAGAAGTTGAGAAATTCTTCGGCAAGAAACCTTCTAAAGGCGTGAACCCTGATGAGGTAGTAGCTATAGGAGCTGCCATCCAAGGTGGTGTATTGACAGGTGAAGTGAAAGATGTGCTTCTATTGGACGTGACACCGCTTTCTTTGGGTATTGAAACCATGGGCGGGGTATTCACCAAGTTGATCGAAGCCAATACAACCATCCCTACAAAAAAATCAGAGGTGTTCTCCACCGCTGCAGACAACCAGCCTGCCGTGGATATCCACGTATTGCAAGGAGAAAGACCATTGGCCAAAGACAACAGGACCATCGGTAGGTTCCAACTTACCGACATTCCGCCAGCACCAAGAGGCGTACCTCAAATTGAAGTAACCTTCGATATTGATGCAAACGGTATTCTGAATGTGTCAGCAAAAGACAAAGGAACTGGCAAAGAGCAAAAAATCAAAATCGAAGCTTCTTCAGGTCTGTCCCAGGAAGATATTGACAGAATGAAGCGCGAAGCTGAAGCAAATGCTGCAGCCGATAAAGCTGAAAAAGAGAAAATTGAAAAGCTTAACCAGGCTGACAGCTTGATCTTCCAGACTGAAAAACAATTGAAAGAATACGGAGACAAATTGTCCGATGGCAATAAAGCCTCTATCAATAGTGCGCTGGAGACTTTGAAAAAAGCATATGAAGCCAAAGACCTTGCAGGTATTGATGGAGCGATGGCCAATTTGAACAATGCTTGGCAGGCTGCTTCGCAGGAAATCTACAATGCTACCCAAGGTGCAGGGCCTCAGCCAGGTGCAGGGGCCGGAGCCAGCAGCACGAATGCCGGAGACGGTGTGTCTGACGTAGATTACGAAGAAGTATCTGAAGACAAAAAGTAATAACAACTGAACCAACAAAAGACGGCATCTGTATCTGATATGGATGCCTCTTTTTTTAGAGTCGAGAGATTAGAGTCGAGAGATTAGACACTCTAAAAGAAAGAAGGATGAAAGGGATGGGATGAAAGAATTGCAGTGTAATCCTTCAAAATTCTACCTTCCTCCATTCTACAATCTTATCTCTAATTTCTCGCTTCTAAACGCTAATAGTCTAAAAGATGAAATTGACTCCCGACAATAAACTTAAAAAACTGATCATCGTGGGTGACCGCGTACTGATCAAACTGAGAAAAGCAGACGAAAGGACCTCATCCGGTCTTTACCTTCCTCCAGGAGTACAGGAAAAAGAAAAGGTCCAGCAGGGCTTTATCATCAAAACAGGTCCAGGCTATCCTATCCCAGCTCCGGTGGAAGACGATGAACCTTGGAAAGAAAGGGAAGAAGCCATTAAATACATTCCCTTACAGGCCAAAGAAGGCGATTTGGCAATCTTCCTCTTGAACGGCTCCTACGAAGTGATGTATGAAGGAGAAAAATATTATATCGTACCCCAACATTCTATTCTGATGCTGGAAAGGGAAGAGGAACTCTAACCGCTTATTGAGAATTCATCAAAAGACCTGTCAGGTTTTTGAAACCTGACAGGTCTTTTGATGTTTCATTCTTAGCTCTTAACTATCCAAAAATTGCAGGGAAAATTTTTGAAACCTAAAGTGCTCTTCACTATTTTCCGGATTATCAGGATGATTAAGAGAAATAAACAAACCTTCTTCATTGATAAAAAAATTGGAAGGCAAGTAATCCCCCTTTTCAAAATAGCTCTCCCCTATGACATTGAGGTCATTGTCAAGAACCATGATTACAAAAGGTCCCGGTGCAGTTCTCAATCGAAGTACATCATTTTCTTCACTTACTTCAAGCGTAGGATAGGCAAACCTATAAAACACTTTACGATAAGGATCATACACCAAACTCTCGTACCTAGAAGAAGCTAGAAGGTATTGCTGTGTTTCAAATCTTCCTCCCTCAAGCGGGAACAATTTTAAGTTTTTTTCTAAAAAGGCACTTGGCGCTTCCTTGGATAAGAGTTTTTCATCATAAGAACCAGCATAAAACAACCGGTGATCTCCAAATAAGGAATAAACTATCTTATCCTTATTTCTAGCGATACTTGGCTCAAAATGCTTTAAGCCATTGGCCAGATAATCCTCAGGATAGGTATGATTCAAAAACCTCGTCTCTCCAGTAGAAAGATTAATGGCATAAACCATATGCTTTTGCTTCAAAGCATTATTATCTACCTCCCTGTAATTGCCTGCAAAATGTGTTTTTACGATCAATTCTCCTGACCTTAATTCTGGTGGTGATAGAAAATAACCGGGATGGACAAATGCCGATGAATAACCATCGGGTATTTGATACCTGACCTTTTGACGGACAAAACCCGAAGTATCGGTTAGGTAAATAAATGGATCCATCTGGCTGAAAAGGAAAATACTGTCTAGGTTGTGCACATGAAATCCAAAAAGTTCTCCCACTCCCTGATCCCCCTCAACCTCAAAATTTAGATTTTTGATTAGCTTTCTACTGGCAAAATCATAAATCTGGAGTTGGTTGTAAGCCCAATTGATATTGAACAACAAACCTGAATAATAATCCATCCCCATACTTACATTAGGCGTCTGATCATCAAGCTGAAATTCTATAATTTTCCCATCGGCCTGAAGCATGGCTTTTGTGTTTTTTTGATCTTTCTGACTGCAGGATATTAAAACTAAAGGAAGTAGGAAATTCAATAGATAAGCGTTGTTTTTCATGGAAAATTAGCTTTAGATAAAAGAAACTTAGTAGAGAAAAACTCGGAAAATTATTTTTTATGACCATCTGCTTTTAGCAAATATTCAATAAAAGAGGTGTTTGTTCCATTGTGGAAACAAACACCAAATGAAACCTACTGATTTGGCTTTGGTCTTGTGCAATTATAATTAACACAATTGTCAAAACCTTGATAATCACAGCATCTGGCTGGATAAGTCGGCTCATAACTTGCCGCCTCTACAGGGCTGTTCAACATAACTATAGAAGCTACTACTAGTGCTGAAAACAATGCAATTTTTTTCATTTCGTTTAAAATTTTAAGTTAGAAATTGATTAATAGCCCGGCCCGACTCCTAGCAATTAAAAAAAAAAAAATAAGATATCAAATAGTTACCTATTTAATTTTTACGTTGTAGCAACTATCTATTAATTTTTTAAAAGCCCAAACTCTTTCGCAAAGTAACTTAAAATCACATTAGCCCCGGCGCACTTGATACTGAGGAGACTTCCCAGCATGGCCCTTTCTCCATCTATCGAACCACGTTCAGCTGAAGGTTTAATGATTAAATTTATTTTTCTTTTTGTGCTTTTTATTTGTCTAGCTTCTAAACCTTGATGTCAATCTAACCTAGGACAGTACTTCTAAAACCTCCCACTGAATACCTAAAACGACCTGCATATAATTTTGAGACCAAATTCAGAGAAGAATTAGTACATTATTAAACCGAATGTTACTACTTCATTCCACCCCTGGTCGGTTCTTTTATAGATTGAAATAGCATTACTTCCTGAACCTATACCCCAATGATAGGAAACATACGACCTGTATAGGAAACAAAATCGATCTGCTTCGCCAAAAAATACTGGTTTTGAGATTTCATAGAATTCCAAAAACCGTAACTTATCTTCCTTGAGGCTATCCGTTTGTGACAAGAGAGCCTGATGAATATACTTCCGGTCCAAAAGCTGTATGCCGCTGGATAAATAGCTTTTTTGGAATGTGTACTTTTCAAAAGACTCTTGTATAACCTTTTGAAACTCATCTCCTCCACTAAACACATCGAGTACAGACATATTCTTCACCCTGGTAGAATACCTATTGGAATTCTGCTGAAATTAATGCCAATGGTACAAATTTCGCATTCCAATTATGCTTGATTCAGGCAACTTACCTCTCCAATCAAACACAGCTTCCTCAACCAAAAAGAATATCGTATCTCTTTCAATTAATGGAAGATAAAGAAAATTGATAAATTCGTGTATTTGTGTGGTGTCTTCTCTCGACCCTTCTAATCCAGTCTCAGTATCATCTTTGGTAGTTTTACCACAGGAAATCAAAAGGCTGACAAGGAATAAGTAACTAAAAACCCTCATAAATATTAACATGCTTTTTTGCCTTAAGGAGTGGTCCCTTGATATGTGGTCATCAAAAAATCTTCAATACTTAATTGTTTGATGCAAGAAACTCCTTCTCTCAATGTCTTTTTTTAACAATCTAAATAAAATGGCTTGAACAAACAAACGATTTAGTTGTTCCAGATTTCACTTCTGATATATTCAAGCCTCAAGGCAACTTTGAGGCTTGAATAGCTTTAGATAGCTCCTATCAAACCAGATAGAAGTTCTGCCCAGCAATCGGTTTCCATGTACCATCTATTTTTTCATAAATAGTCAAAACTGGCCCAACACAAAGGATTGGAAAACAAACCGATTGCCTGTATATTTTTGCGTACCTATAGTTTTTGGTGAAAATGGGTTTTGATAATTTTTCATAATACCTAAACTTGTCCATTTCCTCGGTAATATATATTGGGCCACCTCTCTTTACATTTTCTTCTAAGGAAGCAATCATTTTGTCAATCCTTTCCTTAGCTACAAGACTAATCTGCGGATGTAGCTGAGTAGGCAAAAACTTATAGGTTTTACCAATTTCATTGCATATAAGCTCGACATCTTTTTCGGTGTATATGGTTGATACTTCTATTTTATTAAATGAGTTGCTCCCCATAAAATCTTCTAACCATTCAAAGTCACATTGTGAACCCTCCTGGTATCCTTCCCAATCCAATACGGCATCTTGTATAAAATAGACGGAATCGCCTCTTACAACATCCCTTTCGAAAATAGCCCCAAGTAAGGACGCAATCTCTTCCTGCTCCTTAGTTTGACAGGACGCACATCCAATAACTACAATGAGTACTTTTATTAATGTTTTCATATCAATCACATGCTTTCAAAGCCTTAGGTGCCGTTACAATATTAGTATAACCACCATTGGAATTGTTTACAGCTCTAACGACTGACTCACCCTTAATCTCCGCATTAATTCTATCTTTTATCCTGTTTTGTTCAGCTATAGTTTTGGAGTTTTTGAAAACATCAGTTTCAGTCAGACCACCCCAGACCATGTCCTTGAAAAACTGATCCCCAAGGGTATTTACGTTATAACCCACACTCGAAGCATAGTTTCTCAGTTCGGTGGCGATATTCCCCAATGATTCTAATCTATACCAACATAAGCGTAATTGTAAAATAGTGTGTCCAATCGCCGTCATCCTTCTTGTAGACAGAGAAATGGGGACCTTCTCTCGAGATGTACAAGAACGCATACCTGTATCCTTGCAAGAAGACCGGTTTGGAAATCGCCTTGTACTTCATGTATTTTCTCAGTTCCATATCTAGTTCGACTATTTCCGGTTCGCCGAGATGTTTGTAAAACGCCTCCACAATACTGTCATACCGACTCCTATCCGGAGAGACATGTATCCCCTCCGGAAACATCTCCTTACGGAACCTGTAGGGTTCTCTCCCCTCCCTGCAAATCTTTTCGACATCCTCCAGTGTAATAATATCTTTAGTCGACACTTTATGGTGAAAATCGCTTTCCAGGCTCAGGATTCCTTCGGCCGAACAAGAATCAAGCCAAGGAACTTCCCAGTTAGTTTCTGCATCCTCAAACAAAATGACTTTGCGACCAGCGCCCAACTCCTTTTGGAACACGGCGGTCATCAAGGCTTTGATCTCCCTCTCTTCCCTTGTTGTGCAGCCCAGGCATGTCAAGGTAACTATTCCAATGATGAAGATATAAGGTTTCATTTTATTCACAGGCTTTCTACCCTCTCGGAATTGCTCCATAGTAGTTTTTGTTATAGAGTTCAGGTTCTATTCAGTTGGTAATCCTACTTCAAGCCAGGGAATTCCTTACGGTATCATCATCTTTTCTATGAATAATACAATCTACTAACTCCCCCTCAATTAATGTAACTTTACGGCCATCATCAGCCCACTTTGGTTTATGTCATCATCAGCATCTGGGATAATATCAACTTCCATTCTCCATCATCGCATTTTTCAAAAAACAAAAGTGATGTACCGCCATCGATCATTGGAGCTGAGATGGTAAACCTTTCGTAATACACAAACGCATATTTGTAGCTTTGAAAAAACACTGGTCTTGAGAAACTATACCAAGCTATTACCCCAATCTCTGGTGTCTGCCCATCAACTCTAAATTTTTCAAGTAACCCCTGGATATACTCATACGGAACAATCGATACATCTTCGGGAACATGTTTCTGGCTAAATCGGAAATCGACTACGCTTTCTCTGCATAACTTCTCGTAATCCGATTCGGATAAAAAGTCCGATTCGAAATTTTCTGACTTAAATAATCCCAGCTCCAATTTGTTGTTCATTATCAAATCCCCAAGGATACAGGAATCCAAACCCGCCCTCTCTATCCAGTCAGTCACGGCTTGATTTGAAACAAGTACTGTGTCGACAATGTGGTTCGCCTCTCCTGCCACCAAGGACTTCACTAAAAGCCTGGTCTCCTTCACCTCCCTGTCAGTGCATGAAAGCATTAAGAACAGAGAAAATACCATGAATATAAATCTTTTCATAAAACACAAATTCAATCGCATGCTGTAATACCAATTGGCGATGCACTGCTACTCCCATAGGTATGAGATCCGCCCGTCAATTCAGCTTTTACCCTGGCATTGATTCTATTTTGCTCAGAAATTGGTTTTGCTTTAAACAGGTTCGTTTCGTGAAGCCCTCCCCAGGCCATATCCTTGAAAAACTGATCTCCCAGGGTGTTTACGTTATATCCCGCACCCGCAGCGTAGTTTCTCAGCTCGGTGGCGATATCGTTCAGGAACTTTGTTTCGACATACAGGTTATGATGTGCGGGATTTAAATTATTCCCCCCGTATTTGCTGATATAGTTGTTTAGTAAGCAGTTCAGGTCACAACCTGACGGGTAGTTCTGTTCAAATATCAAATAAGCGTGCAGTGTCTCATGTAACATGGTCCTAGCAAACGAAAGGTCTGTTGCGTTTTGATTCACGGATTGGCTGATGGTGATGGTAGCCCATCCGTCTTGGATGTTTTTACTAGTACAAGCTGTTGCCCCTAGCGGACATGTACCGTATTGAAATTTAACATTATAATTTCCAGGTACTGGTTGATTTCCGTTAAATTTTTCAAATATTCTTTTGAATTCTTGCTGTGATGAACCTATCAATTTTTTAATAATATCTTTATGACAATCAGATAAAACTTCCATATCAATTTCCTCCTCCTCTTCGGTCTCTAATCCATTTCCACCTACTCCACCATTTTGTCCATCATCCAAGCAAGCGTCTTGGGTATTTCCTTCGCAACTTGATCCGCAAGTCGTATGACTGTACTCTTCATAACCATTACTATATACCCAATACCAGTCTATGCAATTTTCAAAATTGAAATTTGAAATATCTGTGTTTGATTGGAGAAAACGGTCTAAGGATCGCTCAACTGACAATCCGTTTGCTTGAAGACCATCGACAAGCCTAGAAGCAAAATCAGACCATAAATAGGTTACTTTGGGAGATTTTATGCCATTCAGAAAGCCCTCGATTAAAATATCTTCATTGATTAGCAGCAAGTTTTCCTCTTTGGTGGACATTTCTAAAACACCACCTTTAATCACTTGGCCGCTAGCATCAAATTTAAATACTATTCTGCGTAGATATTCATGTGCATAGGTTGCCTGTACTTTTCTATGGGCAGCTACTATTAAAATCTGCTCATCAACTAGATACTTTGAACTTTCCCAATATGGATAAACTTCAAGTTCTGCCTGTATTCTTGCATACATGCTCCCTTGGGTTGTTTTTTCTTGATTATAGTAATCCTTTGACTTTGAAAGTGGGTCTGCCACCTCTAATTGTGCGGGAGTCTCAATTTCATTGAGCGTACAGGACCAAAATGAGATTAGCGCTAAAAAGATTAGACTAAATGATAGTAAATGTGTGTGTGGGGGGGGAGGGGGTGTTTTTTAGTTTCATAGTGAAATTGGTTAGTTTCAAAGGAAAGGATTATAGTTGACAAAAAAAATACCCAACATTGGGTATTTTTCGATAAAATCTAAGTTTAAACCTTCCTTTGGGAAAAAAATCATTTACCTGTTCTTTTCCAACAAACCAAATTCCTTTGCAAAATAACTTAAAATCACATTCGCCCCTGCACGCTTGATGCTGAGGAGACTTTCCAGCATGGCCCTTTCTCCGTCCAGCCAGCCCTTTTGGGCAGATGCTTTGATTTACAGTAGGCTTTATTTTTTCTAATCTATACTACTTTTGAAAAGTTCTTTGTTTTATCCAATCAACAATATCATTAAAACACAGTTTACCTGATGCTATTGAAATAATAAAATCATATTTTTCATTTTGGGTTGCATAAATGTCTTTGTCAAAGTTCATTAAAACTAAACGCATCAATACATACCCAGTTCTCTTGTTTCCGTCTAAGAAAGGATGATTTTTAATAATGCTTTCAAGGATAGCTCCTGCTTTTTCTTCTGGGCTTGGATAAAACTCAGTTTCCCCTATACCACTGAAAGGTCTTTCAATGGCTGATTTTAGTCCATTTTCGTCTCTAACTCCTTGCAAACCTCCAAATTTGGTTATTAAAATTTGGTGGATTTCAATAACCTCTTCGTGGTTTATCATTTTGCTAATTTTTCAAGTAGTTCAGCGTCTTCTTTTAATATGGTTTTTAAGTTGAGAGACAAACGCATTTTTTCAGTAGAAGTTTTTTCAACTTGGCGAAGGTAATTTAGAAGTTCACCCAAAATTTCTTCCGGTAGTTTATTTACAATATCAACAATTTCCTTCTTTTGTTCCATTGCATTTTCTTTTTAACTATTTGTAAAACAATAATGAAATACTTATCGTTCGTTTTGATAATTAAGGCTTTTTAATAGAACTAAGTTAAAGAAATATTCCTTTAATTACAGATTATCAACTTTCTTTTTGTTGACCCTATTTTTCCAACAACGCAAACTCCTTAGCAAAGTAACTCAGAATCACATTCGCCCCGGCACGCTTGATACTCAGGAGACTTTCCAGCATAGCCCTTTCTCCATCCAGCCAGCCCCTTTGTGCAGATGCTTTGATCATGGCATATTCCCCACTGACATTATAAGCAGCAATAGGCAGGTTCGAGTTGTCTTTCAACAGGCGGATAACATCCAGGTATGCTAATGCAGGTTTCACCATCAGAAAGTCTGCTCCTTCCTCTGTATCCAATTCTGCTTCAATCAAAGCTTCATAGTAATTGGCCGGATCCATTTGGTAGGTTTTTTTATCACCCATCTTCGGGGCAGAATCCAAAGCATCCCTAAAAGGTCCATAAAATGCTGAAGCGTATTTGGCAGTGTAGGACATAATGGACACATCAATATATCCATGTTGGTCAAGGATATTGCGGATATAGCCTACCCTGCCATCCATCATATCGGAAGGCCCAAGGATATCCGCACCTGCCTGAGCCTGTGCAAGGGACATTTTCCCCAGGATTTCTAAAGTTTCATCATTTAGAATTTTACCGTCCTTCACCAGGCCATCATGCCCATCAGAACTATAAGGATCCATGGCCACATCTGTCATGACCACAACTTCGGGAAAGGTTGTCTTGATTTTATGGATGGCTTTAAGGTAAAAAGTGTCGGGATTGTAACTCTCCGTTGCAAATTTATCTTTCTTGACCTCAGTATAAGCCGGGAAAATATCAAAGGCCTTGATGCCTAGCGCCAAGCATTCCTCAATCTCCTGCAACATCAAATCCAATGAAAGTCGATATATGCCGGGCATAGAAGCCACTTCCACTTTTTGGTTGACCCCATCGATCAAAAACAATGGAAAAATGAAATCCTTAACCGAAAGTCTGGTCTCCTCGACCATATCACGTATTCCTTGGGATTTTCTGTTTCTTCTAGGTCTTCTCAGCATATCAGCGTCTTTTCTTCGCAAAGGTAAGGGGAATACCCTAGACTTGAAATTGGAAATTGGATTTTATGGGGCTTATATCAAGACATGTAATATCGCAAGTGGCATCTATCCGTCAATTTCAATATATTTCTTATTTCTAACTATCCTCAACCATTTCACCCAAGGACCTTAAATTATGCTTTTTTATAGCAAAGCATATTTATCAATACTTTATACTTGGTACACCGTACTTGGTAAGCTTGTGTTTTTTCTCTTATCCTTCGCTTCCTCCTTCCCAAATACAATTTCAGAACTCTTTCTCTTGATTCTTATATCTTGTTTCTTGCCTCCCACCAAAAAAACAGGCCCCAAAAGAAGCCTGCTTTTTAAAATATATAGACTAAACTTTATAATTTTCTTTAGAAGTTGACCTGGGCCTGTAACCTTAATAAACTGCCTTTTTGCCTATTATTGGGGTTCAGTGAATTTTCAAAGGTCCTGTCCGAAATGGTGTACATGGCCACCAATTCAAAGGCCTTATGAGGCTGCCACTCTACCCCCAATTCCAACTCCTTGACCCGATGTCGTGTAGCATCCAGTTCATGTTTCTTTCCGCCATTATAATAGTGGAACCTCGAGAATGGAATGAAAATATCCTTTTGGGTTCTCAGCATGTAGGTGGCCATAACATACCCACCTTTGATGGGAGCGTCCTCCACATTGTTGGTTTCAGGATTGTATTCTGGGCCTCTGCCCCAATTGAACTCCGCTTGAAGACCAAAAGGCTGGGGATAGATGACAAGCGTAGGTCCATAACGGAATTCTTCAAACTCGGTCTGATCAAAATCAGTCAACGGATTTCTATTGATCACAAATTTTCCCGTGTAGGCTTGAAAAGAAGTTTCGATAATTTGGCCGGAATTCAGTTCCCAAGGATAGCTTGCCCGAGACACTACATGTAAACTCCTGTTCCTTTCCGGGGCATTGGCAGTTTGACCATTATATAATCCAAGCCCAAAAATCCCATAATCTCCAGACCCTTTCAGTCCCGAGGATACCAGATAACTGAAACGCTTTCTGATTTCGGTCGGGGCATAATAGAACATGACCCCAATATCCCTCTCGTTGGCAACAGCTGAATTCAGCCCATCATTTCTATCCAAGGGAATCCTGTTTTGACTGGATTGCAAATTTTCAAATCCAAAAGGCACTTTGGACTGCCCCAACCTCAACCTAAATTCCTGATTTTCATCCAGGGCAAGATCGAAATAGGCGTCCCTGATCTGCCCTAAGTTTTTCCCATCTGATGCAAAATCCGGCTGGATATATAAATACACGCGCTCATGGATCTGGCCAAAAAAGATCAAACGGATCCTACGGAAGAAAAATCCCCCACCTCCTCCCCATGACCTGTCACATTGGGCACATTGAAGGTTGGGGTTGGTCTCGAATAGACCATTGTACCGCAATTGCGCATAGCCTCGCAATTGAATGGTCTCATACCAATTTTTTTTGACCTGCGCAATTGTGCTAGTCGGTGGAATAGTGTCTTCATCAACGTCCCTTGCAAAAACGTCAATGAATGTCATGAGCACTAAGGCCATGACCACTGCGAACTTTGATCGCATACCAGAATTTTTTATTTAAGTATCAAATACTTATCGTACAGCGATGCAAAATTGCTATTGAAATATTTCTTTATAATGACGCGATTATTATGAATTTGTTAATACCTAAAAGTTAAGGTTTCTTAACATTCGCCCGGAAGAGGCTTGACAAACCAAAAAAGGATGAAAAAACGGGGAATGATGAACCTAAAACCATATTAAGCAAATGTTAAGAAAATTTCAATGTTAATAAATGCTTAAAAAATTGTTACTTGTAATAACCTGAAATTTGATTTTCTTCAGAAATGCTTAATTTAAGATTCATAAACAAAGAATTCGATTAGAGGTAAAACTCCTGTTTTTTCCTTCAATCAAAAAGTAAAGACACTTCTGAAACCGGCTGGATGATAATCCTTATAGGGTCATTTTTTAAAATAAAAAAATTTCCATTTCCATCAAAGCCAATAAACTGCTGATTAAGAAATGTTCCTTCTACTTGTTCCCCACTTTCTAAGTCTATTTCTGACCAATAAAACCCAACTGAACCAGAATCTTCCCCGTCCCTGGAATAAATTAAATGAGCAAGATACAGTAGTCCGTCTTTCACAAAAAAATCGATGTATTTGTCTTCTTTATACTGGATCCTTTCCAAAGGTGTCAATTCAAGCCACTTAAAAGGATTTTCAGTATCAAACTTTGGTCTTTCCTTGTATTCTCTTATAGAAAGTGCCGGAAGGTTAATCCTATTCAATAATTCACCGGAATTTTTATCAAAAACCCACATTTTCAAAGTTTGCTGAGGCAAAACATAGATCTTTTTCCCAAAAACTTTGATTATAACATCTTCTGAACTGAACTCTAGATTTTCCGATAAAAATAAATCCGAATGATTTGTATCAATATTTAATTTCGCAACTACCAATCTATTTGGTTCTTCTTTATCAATAATTTGAATCAAGGCATTTTTTCTGTCTAAAGGTGCAATGTATTTTAACTTTCCTTTTAAGTTAAGCTCTAACGCTTTTGTAAGTTTTATTTGACCTGAAAATATATCTACGAATTTTAGTTGATTTGGGGTGTGCTGAAAGCAGACCAACTGATTTTGATCCAACAGAAATCCTGTAGAAAAACCTCCACCGGTAATATAAAAATGCCCCATACCATACCTGATGTCACTGAGAGTAAACTCCTTTAATTTTTCATCTTCCTTATAAACTAGAACTTTAGCCCCATTATCCACCATCAACCAAAATTTACCATCATGATACTGTACATTTAGATCAAACCTGTCCATTACTTTTTCGATGATCGTGCTATCATTTAATGGTCTATCATTTTCTTCAATTTTATTTTCCCCACAATTCCAAAAAATCACGGAGATCAAAAAAAAGCAACAAGACTTTCTAAATAATTTCTTTGAAATTTGGATATGGAATGGAGTCATATATTTCACTTTTTTTTTGATATAGAATGGCGGGACCTTGCAATAAGTCGTATTCAAATGATTTCCCTAAACTATCCAAATAACACCTTTCACAATTATCCCCCACATAATTCTTGAACTTTTTATTAAAATTAGAATTAAAGATGACTGAAAGGTCTTTCTGATTTTTAAGGTCATCAAGGTGGACATATATATCATTTACACAAGTACTACAACCATCAAGATCAATGATCAAAAGAGAATGATTAGCATGTATTTGATAAGCCTTTTTCAATCCAAAAATCCTTTCTTCGAGAGATTTGGTTGTTTCCGGGTTTTTACATGAAAAACACATTTGCATCACTATAATAAAAAACATATTGAAAACCCAAAAGCCAGCATACTTAGTTTGTACCTGAAAAAACATGATATACGATCTCATCTTCTTTTAAATCCCTGATTCTTTGCCCTATCCGCGGAAAAAACAACCCTTTCTTACCTACTATGAACACCCGTGGATCATAAATTCCACCTTTAAAATGTGTTGTGCCTAAGTGATTGAATTTATCATCATAGGTCAAGATTAAAAAGTCAGTTACTAAATAAGGGTTTTCCTTTTTATGTCTACCGGGTTCATATTGTGTAGGAAGATACAATAATCTATGAATCTGGTTTCTGAAGGGGTCAAATGTTATAGCACCATAGGAGAAAGACTCAAATTTTATTTTTTTTTCCATTTCCGGGGTGATAAATGATGAATTAGAATTTGGCACTTGAAATTCCGGAATAGAAGCATAAAAACTCTTTATTTTAGAAATACCTGACTCATTTACACTGTAAACATCCACCGAGTCAGATATGGTCCATGACAGCAGGAAAGAACTGTCGTTCATTAAATCACCTGAAAATGTGTAAAATTCCATGATATGGTTTTTACCGCGATAGACACTTGGATACTCAAATTCATAAAATTCAAAAAGATTTTTTTTCAAATCCAATATTCCAAAGCTCTCAAAACTGTCTTCACCTATAAATCTATTATCTATGGGATACCTCATAAAATAAATTTTTTGATCCAAAACAAAAGTAGGAGTCGAGGAAGTGGAAAGATGGTTCAAGAGAATACCACCAGGGATATCCGGAATTCTTGGAGGATTTAATTTATCTACAAAATTACCATCCCAATTAACTATTGTACTTCCATGTAATTTAAACCGGGGGAAAATAAAAATTGAGTCCTGATTATGAAACCAAAACCCCTGGACATCATCTATTCCCTCTGGACCTCCTCTTCCAATTTTGATCCTATGGAATAACTTACCCTGTTCTACATCATAAAAGTCCAGAGAAAAGTTAATGTAATTCAGGTTGGCCAATAATTCTTTACCATGAACCGAAACAATTTTTGCATTATAAAATTCAAATGTAGAAAACTCATCTAAAGCAAAAGTTATTTCCCCAACCCTCTCCAAAAAACCTTCTGTTTCGTTTTTAAAGTCATCAGATAGATTTTTGCATGAAAACATGAAGGAAAATATAATCAGCAAAATCGAAAAGGTAATTTTTTGATATTCCATCTTGAATAGAATTAAAATAAATCGGAGAGATGAAAAGTTTAATCATTTCATCTACCCTCTAAAATTACTCATAACTACAAATTCTGAGAAAACAATCTACTCCACTACCCATACATGCAGTCGGGTTTCGATCAACAATTTTAAATTGAAACTCCATGCAATCAGCTTTTCCTTCAATGCCTGATCCTAAGAAGAAAGCTCCAACAAAATAAAGCAAATAACTTTTTCATTTTTTTATTATTTAAAGATTTAACATATTTTTAATCAGGACAATAATAATAATAATATAAGTCAAGCTTAGTTGAAAGAAACCTCAGGTCTGGTATTGATTAATTAAACAACAAATTCAATATATTCTTTACATCCAACCCCCTGTAGTCCTCTATGTAAAGGTCACATACAGGTAATTCCTTCTTGGTATGGGAAGAAAGTACGCCTATCACTTTCATTCCTGCATTTTTAGCTGCTGTTACTCCAGAAAACGAATCCTCAAAAACCACACAGCACTCTGGGAACATCTCCAGGTTTTTGGCAGACTTTAAGTATATTTCAGGATCGGGTTTATGCTTTTTCACATCCTCACTGGCCAAGGTGGATTCCATTTTTTCTACAATCCCAAGCTTGCCGATAATCAATTCCAAATTTGCCCTAGGTGCAGAAGTGGCTACTCCTGTAAGTAATCCATTTTCTTTTAGGGATTCAAAAAACTCCAAAAACCCATTGATGGGATTAACTTTATCTTGATAAATCTCTCTGAACAAGCTTTCCTTTTCATCTTCCAGTTCCAACAATTCCTGTCCTTCAATTTTCCTTCCCAGAAAATGACTCATGATATAGGAGTTGCTTTTCCCATACATGTGCAAGGAAAACTCCTCTTCGGTAGGGTAAAGTCCCCTTTTAGCAAAAAATTCCTGAAAAGCTACAGAGTGAAATGGATTGGTGTGACAGATAACACCGTCCATGTCGAAAATAATGGCTTTTTTCATTGGTTTAATAGGCATTTTGGTTTGGTAAAGCTAACGATAAAAGAAAACAAGACTTATAGTACAGAGAGTTATAGTTCTTCCATAATATGCATATTAAAATGCTGTTTACTTATTATGGAAATCCCTCCAAGATCTTAAATATCCTGGAGGGATCCTTTTTCAGAAATATTTACATTTCAATCTTAGAAAGTATCCATGAATATGCGATATCCTTAAATATCTGTTAATAATATTTCAACTTTATTTCAATCGTATTTCCACGATATTTCATGATTTCACCTCTCAAATTCCTTCACCACCTTCTCGATGATATCACAGCAATCATGCAGTTGCTCTTCAGTCATGACCAAAGGAGGAGCAAATCGGATGATATTACCGTGTGTGGGTTTTGCAAGAAGGCCATGCTCAGCCAATTTTATACACATATCCCAGGCGGTACTGCTCTGAGGTGAATCATTGACAACCACAGCATTGAGCAAACCCTTACCTCTCACCAATTTTAAAATACTGTATTTGTCCACTAATACCTGCATACGCTCACGGAAAACCTTACCCAATTTCCTGGCATTTTGGGCCAGTTTTTCGTCCCTCACAACTTCCAAGGCTGTCATGGCGACTTTTGCGCCCAAGGGATTGCCGCCAAAAGTGGATCCATGGGTGCCCGGCTTGATCACTTCCATGACCGCTTCATCTGCCAAAACAGCCGAAACGGGATAGAATCCTCCGGAAATGGCCTTGCCCAAAATCAGGATGTCCGGCTTGGTATAGGTACTTTGCCTTTCGCAATGCCCTTCGCAGGTACAGTTGCCGCAAACAGCCAAAAGAGAACCCGTCCTTGCAATTCCCGTCTGAATTTCATCAGCTATAAGGAGCACGTTCTTTGCCTTACAGATCGCCGCACAATTACGGATATAATCCTCAGCGGGCGTGTACACCCCTGCCTCTCCCTGAATCGGTTCGACTAAGAATCCCACTACCGTTTCATCTTCCAGGGCTGCCTTGAGGGCATCTATATCATTGTAAGGTATGCGGATAAAGCCTGGCATGTAGGGGCCAAAGTTTTTCCTGGCATTGGCATCTGACGAAAATGAAATGATGGTAGAGGTCCTGCCGTGAAAATTATTTTCTGCCACTACAATTTTAGCCTGTCCTTCAGCCACTCCCTTTTTCTCATAGCCCCATTTCCTCGCAATTTTGATGGCTGTCTCCACTCCTTCTGCTCCTGTATTCATGGGCAGCACTTTATCAAAACCAAAATATTCGGTAATGTATTTCTCAAAGGGACCCAAAACATCATTGTAAAACGCCCTTGAAGTCAGTGTCAAGGTTCCGGCTTGCTCAATCAATGCCCCCTTGATCCTGGGATGACAGTGTCCTTGGTTGACCGCAGAATAGGCAGATAAAAAATCATAGTATTTTTTCCCTTCCACATCCCAGAGAAAAACCCCCTCACCTTTGGACAATACCACCGGCAAAGGATGGTAATTATGGGCTCCATACTTATCTTCCAATGCAATGGCCTGCTTACTTGAGTTTATTGTTTCCATCATAAAATTTGTAGTTTTGTACCCTGAAGGGGAAATTTCACCAATTGTTCCTTTTGGACAAATATAAGAAAAGGCGGTAGGATAAAGAATGAATTCCAAAAAGAAGCCAACTTCTCCAATGGAGTTGAGGCCAGGTGATTATTATTTTAACGAACAGGGACTGATGGTCTTTACAGCACAGTACCATTTGAGAAGAGGCTATTGTTGTGGAAGCGGATGCAGGCATTGTCCCTATAAGGAGAAGGGAGTTGAGTGAAGGGTGATTAGTGATTAATTATTAGTTGTTTAGTGATTGGTTGATTGGTTAGTTAAACTGTGAATAGGGACTATGACACAAACTGTGTAAGTTGGTTTCACTACTTACGAAGTTAAAGTTAAACCTCGAAATTCTCTGTGTGATTTAGAAGAAATCGCACAGGGAATTTGAGGAACCCGCGGTAGGCGCCCCCCGGTCTGTGTGTGGACAATTTCTTACCTTTATAACACACAGATTACAAAAATGAAAAAAGAAGATCTCCTAAATGATGACTTCCTCAAGCAGTTCAGGACTGCCGGGGAGCTTAATTCCTTCCTTCAACAGCTTCAGAAAAGAGCCGTTGAGAAAATGCTTGAAGGCGAGCTGGATGCCCATCTTGGCTATGAAAAGCATCAGAATTCCGATAATCCCAATTCAAGGAACGGCTATTCCACCAAAACAATAAAAAACACATTTGGGGAAGCTGAAATCAAAGTTCCAAGAGACAGGGAGGGTAGCTTTGAGCCTGCTCTCGTGCCCAAACGCAGAAGCATGGCGGAGGGCGTTGAAAACGTGATCATATCCATGTATGCCAAGGGAATGTCAAACCAGGACATCGAAGAGCAGATCCGCGAGCTTTATGACATCAATGTATCCACTTCCACCATCTCAAGGGTTACCGGTGCCGTAGCGGAGGATATTGTTGCATGGAGAAACAGGCCGCTTGACCCTGTATACCTGATCGTTTGGATGGACGGTATATCCTTCAAAGTCAGGGAGAACTCCAAAGTGGTCAACAAGACCGTTTACATTGCCGTTGGCCTCAGAACTAACGGCCTTAAAGAGATCCTAGGCCTTTGGCTTGGCAAGAATGAATCTTCGGCTTTCTGGATGGGGGTACTTACTGATCTGAAAGCCAGAGGGGTTGAAGATATTCTCATAACGGCAACTGACAACCTGAACGGGTTTACTGATACGATAAAAGCTTCATTCCCCCAATCAGTCACTCAGATATGTGTCGTCCACCAGATCAGAAACGCATGTAGATATGTCGCATGGAAAGACCGCAGGGCGTTTACAAGGGATATGAAGGAAATTTATACCGCCCCTACAAAAGATGCTGCTTGGGCTGCCCTGAACGATTTTGCCAAAAAATGGGAATCCAAATACGCTTATGCCATCAAAAGCTGGAGGGACAACTGGGATGAACTCACCGTTTTCTTCGATTACCCGGCTGAAATCCGTAAAATCATCTATACCACCAACCTGATTGAAAATCTCAATGGAAAGATCAGAAAATACACCAAAAACAAGCTCTCTTTCCCGACAGATGATGCCGTAATGAAGTCTGTTTTTCTCGCTGCAAGAGAAGCATCGAAAAAATGGACTATGCCTATCAGAGACTGGGGAGCTATTCTTAACAGTTTCCTGCTTATATTTGGTGATAGGGTCAGGCTTCTTGATACCTGACAATAAAATCATAATTTAAAGTTTACACACTTATCGGGATAGTGTCTGTGAATAGTTCATTATTTCCCTAACCTAGGTCTTATGTCTAAAATCTTGAGTCTTTTGTCTCTTACTCAATCCCGCACATTTTTAAAACTTTACAGAATATTTTTGAAACCTGCTTTTGGTAATTCGGCTAAAAGTCCGATATTTGCAGACTCAATTGAAAAAACGTCTCTAATCATACGATAATATATCATGGCAAAAGTTTGTGACATCACCGGTAAAAGACCTCGAGTAGGTAATAATGTATCGCACGCGAACAACAAGACCAAGCGTAAGTTCTATCCAAACTTGCACAAAAAAAACTTCTACATCCCTGAAGAAGATGCTTGGATCACGTTGAAAGTTTGTACTAAAGCCTTGAGAACCATCAATAAGAAAGGTGTAAGCGCTGTATTGAAGGAAGCTCAGGACAAAGGTATGATCATCATTAAATAATATAGATCAGGTTTTATCCATTTAAAAATATAGAGCGATGGCTAAGAAAGGTAATAGAGTTCAGGTAGTGTTGGAATGTACTGAGCACAAAAACTCAGGTGTTCCAGGAACATCCAGGTACATCACCACCAAAAACCGTAAAAACACCACTGAAAGATTGGAGTTGAAAAAATACAACCCTATCTTGAAGAAAGTGACGGTTCACAAAGAAATTAAATAATTTAGGATCATTGTTGCACCAAGCGGCATTAAACCCTCAAAGATATGGCTAAGAAAGTAGTAGCAACCCTGAAAAAAGAAGGTGGTATCACTTACGCTAAGGTAATCAAGGCTGTGAAGTCAGAAAAAACCGGTGCTTATACCTTCAAAGAAGAAATGGTTCCTACCCCTATGGTACAGGACGTTTTGAAAAAATAATTTGCCTTACATCGTAATGCAGTAAAAGTCCCTTCAGGCAAAAGCTATGAAGGGACTTTTTTTCATTATATTCGGACTCTAAATTCAAAAAACATGGGAATTTTCGGTTTCTTTTCGAAGGAAAAAAAAGAAAGTCTGGATCAGGGACTTCAAAAATCCAGCGAGAATATTTTTTCAAAACTCAGTAAAGCAGTAGTCGGCAAATCCAAGGTCGATGATGAGATATTGGATGAACTGGAAGAAATCCTCATCACCTCTGATGTAGGGGTAGATACTACTATCAAGATCATCCGAAGGATAGAAGAACGGGTAGCCAAAGACAAATACCTGAACACTTCTGAGCTGGACCAAATTCTAAGAGAAGAAATCATGGGGCTTTTGGAAGAAAACCAAAGCCAGGACCTTTCAGATTTTGACCTTCATGCTGACAAAAAACCTTATGTGATTATGGTCGTGGGTGTGAATGGCGTGGGAAAAACCACTACCATCGGCAAATTGGCCCATCAGTTCAAGCAAGCAGGAAAGTCCGTGGTTTTGGGTGCTGCAGACACCTTTAGAGCTGCCGCAGTAGATCAGCTCATCCTCTGGGGAGAAAGGGTTGGAGTTCCGGTAGTTTCTCATGGCATGAATACAGATCCCGCTTCTGTTGCTTTTGATGCGGTAAAACAAGGGGTAGAGACCAATTCCGATGTAGTGATTGTAGATACAGCAGGCCGTCTGCACACCAAAGTCAACCTCATGAATGAACTGACCAAAATCAAAAGGGTCATGCAGAAATTCATCGAAGATGCTCCCCATGAGATCCTCTTGGTATTGGATGGCTCAACCGGCCAAAACGCCTTTATACAGGCCAAGGAATTTACTAAAGCCACAGAAGTAACCGCGCTCGCTATCACCAAACTGGATGGTACAGCCAAAGGGGGAGTAGTGATCGGTATTTCCGATCAGTTCAAAATCCCCGTGAAATATATCGGTGTGGGCGAAAAAATGACAGATTTGCAGGTTTTTAACAGAAAAGAATTTGTGGATTCGCTTTTCAAAAAGAAATAAGAAAAACTTATTCAGTTCGCCCGATTTTTTATCGGGCATTTTTTTTCAAATATTGCCAGCTGTTTTAAGATCAGTATATTGATTTTCATTTACAATTGGACCTGTATGAAATGGATGTTTTCCCTAGCTATACATATTGATAGGAGAAAAACCGAATATTTGAAAGCTTTGCTTAAGATTCATTCTTAAAAACGCACTTTATATTTTACTAAAATCGGATCTTCCTGATCCACCAATTTCTCCATTGCATTTTCCAAATCAACTGTAAATTTTCCAAAGAAACCACTTTCGAGGTAGGCCATAAAATATTCAGCATAAAGCCACTCATAAAAATAGTCGTCTTTAGCGAAGCCTTTTCCACCGAAATTGCCAAACGCCCGCGACACTTTGACTTCGGTATTGGGATAGTTGACATAGACATCATATATGGGAAAACTACCTACATTATCGGGATCAAAATCCTGCACTTTTTTTAACCCAAAAACAGATATCCTGATAGTGTTTCCCGCTGCAAGGATTGCCCCTGTATTGAAATTATACCGCTGCTCCATTAAAAGATTCTCAATAGTTTCTTCAGGCTGGTGTTTATAATTTTCAGGAAGGTTATTGTTATCAAGATTGAGCTTGACCCAAGGCATGACCTTCCCATTTTTGAATCTAAACAATGTATCGGAGGCTCCAAAATTCAGAAGGTATGATTCCCCTTCTATTTTGGCAATCATCCCTTCGGTAAGCTCACTCGTCAATGCAGGAGCTTTAATGGATAAGGGCTGCACACTATTGGTAGCAAAATCATAAAGATGGAATACAGGATAATATCCTTCTTGGTCCAAATCTTCAATATCATATACCAAAATCCATTTATTATCGTCCAATTTTTGATAATCGGGTATATACTTCCTTTCTGAAACCTTACTTGTCTTGACAAAAGAGAAATCCTCTAAACCATATTGGTAAAAAGTTCCAAATCCATCCCAAACCACCAAGTCATCGCCCCATACCTCTAAAGCGGATAGTTCCTTGTATTCTCCTGGGCCTCCTCCTTGTTTGTTAAAACTTCTTTGATATTGACCATCAAGATCAAAAACATGTACAGAAGCATCATTATAATCACCTGTAGAAAAATAAATCTTATCACTGATGAACAAAACAGGATCAAATGGAAGCAACTTCAATGGTGATTCTTTCGGGATAATCATAGGAATAAATTCCACTTCCGAAGCAATTTGGTCGAAAGTAAGGATATCTTTTGGAGTGATTTTCAGTTCAGGCAGCTGTTGGGTAGCTGTATTTTCACCGCATGAGTTTAAGCCTAAAAAGCAAGTGCCCACAGCTGTAATCAAAATTAACTTTTTGAAATTCATAAACAGTCAGATTCGATTTGGATAACTAAAAATAAACGCATCACAACATAACTCCAACTAAAATTTAATTTAAAAAAATTATGGCATTGATAAATTCATCCTATGGTAAGACTCAAAAATTCAAACCCACCTTGATATAAGCTTCACTGTCATCTGAATCCGGGTTGAGTAGCTTGAAAAAATACCCGTTCGGAGTTGCAAATCCTGAGGGCGCGATCTGTCGGTTGTCAAAAAACAATTCGCCAATTGTTTCAAAATCAAGATTATGCAAGATAAAACTGCTTCTGTTGACAATTTCCCCTTCCTCAAGAACCTTGGTTTGAATGTCCACATACCGAAATAGTAATTGGGAATTTGGTTCCAAAAAAGTCCATTTGTACCTGCTCGTCTCCATGCTGGGTGAAAAAACCATGTATTCACCCTGCTGAATGGTTGTTCCTTTTTGAAAGATCAATGGTGTTGCACTTTTAGAACCTACCCATTTGGCACTTTTCCTGTCAATTACCAATAAGGAATCCGTCACAGGAAAGCTGACCACATGGAGATTTTTGAAATCAAGGAATGTGTGGGAATAGATCCCCAGTTCGGGATCGTCATAATGCTGCCTATATATTTCCGGGTATTTGAAAGGGATAGGTTCTGCACTTCTTTTACCCAAGTCATACCTCCAAACCCAATTTTCATAGCCCATATTCGGCTCTTTCAGCACAAAAGGAACATCAGCCAAAATCAACTGCTTCTTTTCCTTATCATAGCTCATCTTATTTCCATTGACCGCACTGAAGTTGACTGCTAATCTTTCCTCAGGAACCTCAGGCAATGGATATCTTCCCAAGACTTTCCCATCAAAACCAGTGTGAACGATATGTTTTTGGTCGGAAATAAAAAATATCCCGTCCTCAGTTATCAGACTCCCCGAAACAAAGGACCCAATCCCATCAGGCCCTTCCCTGTCAAAATAAACAGTTTTTAGCAATTTTCCTGTGGTGTACTCATACTGGTATAACCTTAATCGGGAGTAGCCGAACAAATACCTTTTACCGTTTTGTTCCAAGTAGGTAAACTCATCGGGAAGACTTCTGGTGAGGGTATCCTTTTCCAGATATAAAGTATCTACGATGAAATCGGCCAGATCCCTTTCAATAAAAGTGGCTGCCTTCTTGGAATCTGTACAAGAGAACAAAAGGATTAATCCCAATAAAAATGTGCTTGTAATTTTTATGATTTTAAAATAGTAAGGTAAAATATTCATCCTTGTAAAATTAAAGCGAGACTTTAAAATTGCAAGGTTGGATAGCTGAATTTAGATCCGATCACCTGAAAAAAAAAGACCTTCAGGGTTTTTGTAACCCCGAAGGCCCAACCGACAAACTTGCCAGCATATCAGATATTTTTGTCTTTATAGGTAAGACTTAAGACTCAAGACAAGAGAAGCAATACTTTAAACAAAAGAGCAGTTTAATCTCTTGACCTATACTGCCCCATAAAGTCCCACGGCCAAACGGGTCTTACCTCTTGATTCCTGCTTCTTGGCTCTTGATTCTTGATTCTTGTCTCTATTAAAGAAATCTCCCTTCTAAGAAGAATCAAGTCTAATCTCTCGCTTCTCGACTCTTTATACTTAGTACATTGTATTTGGTACCTGGTTCAATGAATACGCTCAATCTTTCCCCAAAAACGGATACCTGTAATCCAATGGGGACACAAAGGTTTCTTTGATCGTCCTTGGAGATACCCAACGGAGCAGGTTGATCATAGAACCGGCCTTGTCATTGGTACCTGAAGCTCTGGCTCCACCAAAAGGCTGCTGACCTACAACCGCACCGGTGGGCTTGTCATTGATGTAGAAATTACCTGCTGCATTTCTCAATTTTTTGGTAGCCAACTCTATGGCATAACGGTCTGTTGAGAACACAGCACCTGTCAAGGCATAGGGAGAAGTCTGATCCACCAGCTCAAGCGCTTCCTCAAAATGGTTCTCGTGGTACACATAAATGGTCAAGACCGGACCAAAAATCTCTTCACACATGGTCGTGTACATCGGATCTTTAGTCACTATTACTGTTGGCTCGATAAAATAGCCTTTGGATTTGTCATAATTACCTCCAGCAATGATTTCAACCCCTTCTGCTTTCTTGGCATTGTCAATGTACCTGGAGATTTTATCGAATGCCTTCTCATCGATTACGGCATTGATGAAATTGGTGAAATCTTCGGTCCCGCCCATCTTCATGGAAGCAAGATCTTCCAAAAGGTATTTCTTCACATCCTCCCAAAGGTTGCTTGGGATGTAAGCTCGGGAAGCAGCTGAACATTTTTGGCCCTGGTATTCGAAAGCTCCTCTCGAAAGTCCAACGGCTACAGCTTTAGGATTGGCCGACTTGTGGGCAATTACAAAGTCCTTGCCTCCTGTTTCCCCTACAATTCTTGGATAGGACTTGTACTTGTAAATATTTTCTCCAATAGTTTTCCAAATATGTTGGAACACCCCCGTGGACCCTGTGAAATGGATTCCGGCAAAATCAGGATGATTGAAAATGATATTTCCTGCAGTTGGTCCATCTACATAGACCAAGTTGATCACGCCATCCGGCACCCCGGCTTCTTTAAATATCTCCATCAGGACATTCGCAGAATAGATTTGGGTGTAGGCGGGCTTCCATACTACCGTGTTGCCCATCATCGCAGCAGAAGTAGGCAAGTTACCGGCTATGGCTGTAAAATTGAAGGGTGTCAAAGCAAAAACAAAACCTTCCAAAGGTCTTTGTTCGACCCTGTTCCAGACACCATTACCTGATACAGGTGGCTGCTGCTGGTAAATTTCTGTCATGTACTTCACATTGAAGCGAAGGAAATCTATGATTTCACAGGCAGAATCAATCTCGGCCTGAAAAGCATTTTTTGACTGCCCCAGCATGGTGGCGGCATTTAATTTCGCCCTGTACGGACCGGCAATCAGGTCAGCAGCTTTCAGGAAAATGGCAGCCCTTTGTTCCCACTCCATATTTTCCCAGGCATGCTTGGCTCCTAATGCGGCATTGATGGCCTGCTCGACATGGGAGGCGTCTCCCTCATGAAAATAGCCAAGGATATGTTGGTGGTCATGCGGAGGGGACATGGGCTTTTTATTGCCTGTCCTTACCTCTTCCGAACCGATATACATAGGCACATCTATCTGCTGTGCTCTGAGCTCTTGAATTTTGGCCTGCAACTCTTTCCTTTCCGGTGAGCCGGGCGCATAACTTTTTACGGGTTCATTGTGCGGGGTAGGCACATTGAAAAATCCTTTCAACATAAGTATTTGAGTTTATTTGGTTCTGACAAACAAATATAAGGACTATGGTTTGGAAATGCAGAGACTTGGATTGATTCCCTAACCGCCTATTTTCATAACTTGATTTTTGCTTACAATAGTCCCTCCAATTCTTTCAGATGTCTGATGGTATAAGTGGGTTGATGTTCTATCCCTTTCTGATGGGGGTCAAAATAGACATTATCAATATTGGCCCTGATAGCACCCAGAATGTCTGAATTGGGATTATCCCCTATCATGATCGTCTCTGTGTTTTTTATTCCCAACTTGTCCAGGGCATATTGGAAAATTCTCGGATCAGGCTTTTTATGCCCCGTAGTCTCCGAGGTAATGACCAGATCAAAATAAGGAGTAAGACCTGAAGCCTCCATTTTTTTGGCCTGACTTTCATTGAAACCATTGGAAATGATATGTAAGCCATAATTGGGCCGGAGATACTCCAAAATTTCAAATGTATAGGGCAATACATGTGGCTTGGAAGAAGTCCGGTGCATAAAATCCTCTTCCATAAGCTTGGGAACTAAATCGGGGTCCGCTCCGGCATTTTCAAAAACCAGCTTGAACCTTTTCTCTCTGAGGGAATCCTTGTCTATTTTACCAATATCGTATAAAGCCCAAAGTTTAAAATTGACATTATAAAAAGACTCGATAAATTTTTCTGGACTGTCAATCCCTCTGTTCACCAATTGATAAACATCATGTAACTCTGTGAGGGATTCCTGTACGTTCCTGTCATAATCCCACAAGGTATGGTCCAGGTCAAAGAAAAGGTGTTGGTAAGTTTTCAAAGGTAATTTATTTGCGATAAGGATTGTTCTCTATTTTATTTTTTGCCAATTCCCTGTTGGAATGCAATATATTGTAAACCTCTTGGTCGCGAATGAGGTTCACATCTTTTTGGATAAACTTAAAAATCTGCTGTATTATCTCCTGTGCCTCATCGAGGATATAATAAAAAATCCACTGGTCCACTCTCCTGCTGCCCACCAAACCGGCATTTTTCAGATAACCCAAATGCCGGCTTGTCTTGGTCTGGGTAAAATCCAAGATATGCTCCAGGTCTGAGATAGAAAGCTCCTTATTTTGTAACAAAAGATGTAAAATGCGGACTCTTGGCTCTTCTGACAAGGCCTTGAAGATGCGCATCCCATAACTTAAGCTTATATTTTTGAGCCTCATTTAGTAATTTTAACGAATAAAAACGGCTTGAAATTAAGCAAATCACAGCAAAATAGGCTAATATTATAGCGAAATTAGAAAGACTAATTCCAAGGGCTGAAAGCCATACCCGTGACTTATAATTCGATTGCTTTGAAATTAAGATTACCTTATATACTCCTTTTGCTTATTGCTTTTTTCCTTTTCATGGGGAAACAGGAAGTTTTTGCCCAGGATAAAGAAAGAAAAGTAATCCAACTCTCCGGAATCATCCTCAATGCAGATAGCACCGATGCTGTCCCTGGTGTAAACATCTATGTTCCGAAAAAGGGAAGGGGAACTACCTCTGGAAGGTATGGATATTTTTCTATGCCTGTCCTTGAGGGTGATTCCGTCGTATTCAGTTTTATCGGTCTCAAAAGACAGACTTTTAAAGTTCCGGATAACACCACGGGCGACATCAGCCTTATTGTGACCATGCAGTTGGATGAAATTGCCCTGTCTGAAATCGAAGTCATGCCTTTCCCTTCAGAAGAAGAGTTAAAAAGACAGTTACTGGCGATGAACTATGAAGCTCCCATGGCCATCGATACAAGAGGCAACCTAAGTCCTGAGACCTTATTGCGCTATGCGGAAGCCATGCCCGCCTCAGGTAATGAAAACTGGCGCTATTTCCAGCAAGGCAGGGTAATGCAAATCCAGGACCGATATGGCCCAAGACCATTCACCCTTCTTGACCCATTTGCCTGGTCCAGATTTATCCAATCCATTAAGCGGGGAGACCTGAAGAAAAAAGATTAACTAAAAAGAGGCTGTCTGCATTGATGAGACAGCCTCTTTTTCTTTGAAAATTTTCAGGATAATGGCTCCCAAATCAATCCAAACCCAACTTTTGAAGAATCCCTTCCTCTTTCATCACTGTTTCAATTTCCTCTACAGTCTTGGGGACAAAAGCACTCAGATTTTCATGACCAGCTTCTGTAATTAAAATATTATCCTCAATCCGGACTCCAATGCCCCACCACTTGGAATCAACAGGACTTCCTTCGGGAATATAAATTCCGGGCTCTACGGTCAGGACCATTCCGGGCTCCAATTTTCCATATCCCCCTCTATCATGAACATCCAGGCCCAAATGATGCCCAATACCATGTGGAAAGTAGGGATGCCGCTCCCCAGGCTTGACCAAACCAAGCTCAACCAAACCTTCATCTATTACTTTGCGGGATGCCGCATTAACTTTTTGAAAATCAGACCCCGGCTGACAGGCAGCAATTCCTGCTTCCAAAGCTTCCAGAACAATTTCATAAATAGCCTTTTCTTCTGGTGAAAACTTTCCTTTCACAGGCACTGTCCTTGTAATATCGCCGGAGTAGCCTCTGAATTCAGCCCCAACGTCCATCAGAATCAAACCATCCTGAAGACCGGTCCTATAATTGTCCACATAATGAAGAATGGTAGAGTTGTTCCTCGCGCCTACAATTGAACTGTAGCCCACACTTTCAGCACCCAACGCTTTGTGAACAAACTCATGCACTCCTTGTATAGCTCTTTCTGAAACTCCAGGTTGCACAGATTTGAATGCCTCTATATGTGCCTTACCCGAAATTTCCACTGCCCTCCTCAATACGACCAACTCCTCCGCGGTCTTTTTTACCCGGAGTTGATTCATCAGCTGGTCAAGGCTAGGGGAACTTGGGGCTTCTTTATTTAAACTGAAGGCTCTTAAGCTGGCAACCATCTCCTTCAAAGGAGCATTGTAAGCGCCGCCTTCTATCTCACCCAGATTGAAAGAAAGCAGAGGATGGACTTTGGACCAGTCAACTCCCGGCTTCTTCAAAAAGTCTGAATTTAGAAAAACCATTTCAAAACCCAACTTCTCTTTTACCCCTTCAATACCCAACCTTTCTCCGTCCCATTGTTCTTTCCTGGGATCTCTGGGCTGTACGTAGATAATTTCATTGACCTGTTTACCCTCCACAAGCTGTGGATTTTTAAAAATAATCAAGGCAGCATTAGGCTCCCTGAAACCTGTAAGGTAGTAAAAGTCAGAGTTGGGCCTATATTGAAATTCGGTATCATTTGACCTGTTTTTCATCGGGTTGTTGAAAAATACAGCCGCACTGTTTTCAGGCATAGTTTTTCTCAGGGCTTCCCTTCTATCTTTGTGAAAATCCGCACTTAATCCGTCTGCAAAATAAGATTGAGCATGAATAACAAGGCTTAGGGGAAGAAGAAATAAAATCAATAATAACTGAACACAATTTCTCATAGGATTTAATTTTCGACGATGAAATATACTATCTGCAGGGGAAAAACATGCACCAAACAAATAATTGTAAGTCAGGTAATGTACGGATTAACGACATTTATCCCATAAATGGCCATAGAGGCTTACCGTTTCTCTATATTTGTAAGATTTCGATTTTAAAAAGTCATGATAAAACACATCTCCATCATTTTCCTCTTATTTATTTCTCTGCCTTCTATAGCTCAAAATCCTCCTGCCAAAAAACCAAAATTGGTGGTGGGTATTGTGGTAGACCAAATGAGACAGGAATATTTTTACAAATTTGAAGAAAGATATTCCGATGGAGGCTTCAAGAGACTCATGAAAGAAGGTTTCATGATGAAAAACGCCCATTACAATTACATTCCAACCTATACTGGTCCAGGTCATGCCTCTGTGTACACAGGAACTACACCTGCAACACATGGCATCATTGCCAACAACTGGTATGTCCGCAATCTGGGAAGAATGATCTACTGTGCAGAGGACAGTACTGTGCAGGCTGTGGGAGGCTCGGAAGAAAATGGGAAAATTTCTCCACGGAACATGTATTCCACGACCATTTCAGACGAACTGAGATTCTCCAGCAATAAAAGATCTAAAGTCGTTGGAATTGCCATAAAAGACAGAGGAGCTTCTTTACCTGCAGGCCATATGGGTGATGCCTATTGGTTTGACAGCAAAACCGGGGAATTTATGACCTCAACCTATTATTACCAAGAACTTCCACAATGGGTAAAGGATTTCAACAAAAGAAATTTAGCCAAAAAATACCTTTCGGGTAAATGGGAAACGCTCTTCCCCATAGAAACTTATGTGCAAAGTATAGCAGATGACAATGATTTTGAAGGGCCGTTTATTGGTATGGAAACCACTACGTTCCCTTATGACCTTCCTTCCTTAATGGAAAACAATGACAATTTTGGATTAATTGCCTCAACCCCTTTTGGCAATTCCCTCACTTTGGACATGGCCTACGCAGCCATTGAAGGAGAAAAATTGGGGAAAAGAGGGGAAACAGACCTACTTGCCATCAGTTTTTCCTCACCTGATTATATTGGCCACCGTTTTGGACCTACCTCTGTCGAATTGGAAGATAACTACCTGAGGCTGGACCGGGAACTGGAGCAATTTTTCAATTATCTGGACAAAGAATATGGAAAAGGAGAGTATCTCATTTTTCTGACTGCCGATCATGCCGTAGCAGATATTGTGGAATATATGCTGAGCGAAAATGTACCGGCGGGCAACTTCAATTCCCGCTTTATCCTTACCCAAATGAGGGGCTTCTGTGTGTTGAATTATGGAGAGGGAAACTGGATCAGCAATTTCTCCAATGAGCAGGTTTTCATCAATCATGAGCTTGCAAAAGAAAAAGGCATCAGCATAGAAAAAATCCAAAGGGAATTGGCAGACTTTCTACTCCGTTTTGATGGCATTAAAGAGGTCTATACTGCTACGGATATGAGGAGAATGGATTACCAAACAGGTAAGAAGCACCTCTTACAAATGGGATACAACCATAAGGCTTCGGGAGACCTACTTTTAATTTTGGAACCGGCCTGGTTGACAAGCTCCTGGAGGGGAACTACCCACGGCACGGGCTATACTTACGACACCCATGTCCCCATTATTTTTATGGGCTGGCATATTCCAAAGGGAGAAAGTTCAAGATATGTAACCATCACAGATATAGCACCTACCTTATCCATGTTGCTGAATATTCGCCTTCCTAATGGCGCAACTGGTCAACCGATATTGGAAGTGCTCCAATAAAAATACCCCAAATTGAATCCTTCAATCGTATCGAAATTAAAGGATTCTTTTTTTGGTATAATATTTCAAACTTGTTTTTTGCGTAGCTTGAATTTTATGATTCGAAATTTTCAAATAACCTAGCGATGAATTTTCAGAAAATATTTTTTATTTCTATTTTTAAGCAGATGATTTACGGAAATGAAACACTCACATTCTGAAATATGGATGCATTTGGTCTTAAGCACCAAAAACCAAATTCCTATATTTGGTAATCCTGAAGCCAAATGCATAGGTGAAGCCATAGAAGAATTTGCAAGTGAGCACAGTAATAACGCTGTCAGCTTTGCCGTATTACCAGAGCATATCCATATACTTTTAAAACTACCTGAAGACATGTCACTTAATGGATTGGTATCACACCTTCAGACTTTTATCCAATCGAAAATGAGAAAAAATGAGCTGGTCAACAGTAACTTTCAATGGGAAAAAGACTATCATGCCCATTCTGTCAGTATCAATAGACTGACTACAGAAAGATCTGTTATCCAAAGACAAAACCTGAAACATAAGGAAATGAGCTTTAAAGAAGAATTGAAGTTTTTAGGCCTTTGACTTCAATTGATGCAAGGAAAAAACCTGATATCCCATCTTAAAAAAATAAGCCTTTGGAATCCAGTACCCAATTCCAAGAATCTTTACACCGTACTCCAAAGACCTACCCATAACATCTTTAAAGTTGAAATTATTCCTTCCAGCTCATCGGATAATCCGGATCGACAAAATCCAATCCTTGGGTGGTTACATATAGCGGCCGGAAGGTATCAAGCATCACTGCCAATTCATGTGTTTCCTTTGCCCCTATGGATTTCTCAACAGTTCCTGGGTGTGGTCCATGCGGAAGCCCTCCCATATGGATGGTAAATGACCCCCTATCAATTCCTTTTCTGGACATAAATTCTCCCTCAGCATAATAAAGGACCTCATCGGAATCGATATTGCTGTGGTTATAAGGCGCAGGTATGGCCAATGGATGGTAGTCAAACAACCTCGGAACAAAGGAACAAATGACAAATCCCCAGGCCTGGAAAGTCTGATGTACCGGAGGTGGCTGATGAATACGTCCTGTGATTGGTTCAAAATCATGGATGGACAAAGCATAAGGATAAAGAAAACCATCCCAACCTACGATATCCAAAGGACTGTGGCCATAAATATAAGGATGTAGCATACCTCCCTTTTTAATCTGAACGAGGTATTCTCCTTTTTCAGCCTCTGTCACCAATTCCCCTGGAGGACGGATGTCACGTTCGCAGTAAGGAGAATGCTCCAATAACTGCCCCAATTCATTTCTATACCTTTTTACAGTTTCAATAGGTCCATGGGATTCTATGATCAACAACCTCAAAGGGCCTTCCTCTTTCCACTCAAAACGGTAAATGGTAGTCCTCGGAATGACGATATAATCTCCCTGTCGCACTTCCAATTTGCCAAATTGGGAATACATTACGCCCTCACCATCATGCACATAGATCAGTTCGTCACCATCAGCATTCTTAAAATAATAATCCATCTTCCGCTGCTCAGGGGAACAAATGCCCATCATGACATCATTGTTCATCATCAGCATTTTTCTGGCGCTGAGGTAGTCTTTCCCGGTGGTGGTAACTCCAGCTGTTTTTAAATGGGTCTGTTTTAATCCATGTTCTTTGGCAGGCTCCCAATGATATGGTGTTGGTTTGCCTATCGACAATACATTATTTGGATTATGAATATGGTAGAGGTTGGAATAGATGCCGGAGAATCCCTTTGAACTCACCAACTCCTCCTTATAAAGGCTACCATCCGGTTGACGGAATTGGATATGCCTTTTCGGTGGGATATTTCCTAATCTGAAATAATAAGCCATGCTTTAATTATTTGGGTTTATATCCACAAATGTAATCAATTGTGCCTTTCTTTTGAACCAACTGGATAAATACATACAATTTAGCTCTGTTAAAGCTCTAAGATCCAACTCTCCAAAGGATTCAGATCCACCCTCACTTTAGCTTTTCCCCCAGCAACCTGGAGTATGGGCTGTTTATATCCGTAAAGTTTTTCCAAAAGCCTGAATTCACCCTCTGACAGTCCCCATATTTTCACCAGTTCGGCTGGCAATTCCAGATCGAAGCCAAAACTCTGCTGACTATCAAAATTAGTAACGATCAAAAGCCGCTGTCCATCAGACCAACGGACAAATGAGAATACTTTATCATTGTACCACTCGGTATGCAGACGGTTGTAATGATGGATTTCTTGGTACTTCCCTGCCAAAGCTGGACTGGTTTTGGCCAAATTAAGGAGCCTTTTGTAAAAGTCCCTCAATTCCTTCTCTTCGGCAGTAAGTTGCCCTCCATCAAATTTCCCCCCGTTCATCCAGCGTTGGTGGTGCGGAACCCCGACATAATCGAAAATGGAAGTTCGGGATGGCTTGCCAAAACCGGCATCCTCAGCCCCAGGTTCTCCTACTTCCTGCCCAAAGTAAATCATCATAGGCCCAGAATCTATGGTAGCTGACAGGACTGCTGCAGGCTTTGCCTTCTCTGCTTTACCTGCAAACTCAGGACTCGCGATTCTTTGTTCATCATGATTTTCCAAAAAATGCAACATGTGCTTACCGATATCTGCCAAACCTATTTGAATAGGGGCAATATGGTCAGTGGACCCTTTGCCCTGTATGATATTTTTCAGGGTATCATAAAGTTCCACTTTGTCATAGAGGTAATCCATTTTGCCTAAGTGGATATAATCCCGGTAGGCTTTTGGATTGTATATTTCTGCCAACAAGAAAGCTTCGGGGTTCTTCATCTTTATGGAAGAGTTCATGTAGGACCAAAACTCCACAGGCACCATCTCAGCCATATCATACCTGAATCCATCCACTCCCTTTCCGATCCAAAAAAGGGCTATATCTTTGAACTTTTTCCAAGAATTGGGAACATCCTTATCCTTCCAAAAATCAAAATGGGCTTGGTAACCCTTTTTATCAAAACCTTCCGGTAATTCTGGAAAATCCTTACTTCCATCCGGCCTTACACCATAATTTACTTTTACGGTTTCGTACCAATCGTAAAAATGAGGTTGTGGGTTGCGGCTACCATTTCCTGTCCATTTTGCAGGAAATTCTTCAAACTTACCATCAGAAAGGGGATGTTGCTCACCTCCTAGAGGCCTGTATCCGTCCAAGGGGGTAGGCACTTTGAAAGGCTCCCCTGGTATGTAGTAAAAATTATTGTCCCTATGGTACTCAATTGTCGCATCATCATCGGCCCCAAAATCCCTTACCCCAACCGGATTATTGAGCCCCTCATACCTTCTTGCCACATGGTTGGGGACAATATCAATGATGACTTTCAGCCCATGCCGATGGGTCCTTGCAATCAAGGCTTCGAATTCTTCCAACCTCTTTGCCGGGTTCACTGCCAGATCTGGATTGACCTGATAATAATCCTTAACCGCATACGGAGAACCAGCCCTACCTTTTACCACATCCGGATCATCATTGCTTATTCCGTATTCAGTATAATCCCGGATGACAGCATGATGGGGAACACCGGTATACCAGATATGCGTAACTCCCAAATCCCTGATCTCCTGTAGCGCCTTGTCGGAAAAATCATTGAATTTGCCTACTCCGTTTTCTTCCAAGGTACCCCAAGGTTTATTTGTGGTGTTTGTATTGCCAAAAAGTCGGGTGAAAACTTGGTAAACTACTATTTTCTGAGATGGTGACATGGTTTCTGTTGCTGTTTTTCCTACTTTTTCTTCATTGCATGCGGCTACTATGAAGATCATAGCCAATAGACAAACTGCATGAATCAAATTCTTTTTCATAAGCCTAAAATAATCAAATACTGATTAGCCAAGTAAAATCCCAGCTTGCTCTACAATTGCAGTGACTTGTTTACATATTTAACAAGCGGTAAACAAAAAGCGTACTCCTCTTGATCAGGTCAGGATACTCCTTCATATTGATAGTTTCTGCAGGTGAATGAGCCCCTGTCCCTGATGCACCCAAACCATCAATACAATCAAGGTAATCAGCCACATAAGAAATATCTCCCGCCCCCCTGGATCCAGGATCTCCGGCTTTTACTTCCCCAAAACCCATATCCATGCTGACTTTGTTAAGGATATCCACCAGGGCATGGTTACCAGAGGTTGGAGGCATGGAAGGAATCCCGTCCTCAAATTCAATCTCAGCTGCTGTACCGTGGAGATTTTGGGAAACGATCTTTCTCATCCTTTCCCTTGCTGATTCTTTTTGTGCCTCTCCCAAAAACCTCAAATCCCCTGTAACGAAAGTTTCTCTTGCTACTATGTTGGTTTTTCCCAATGCTTTCCCCTCACCACTTATCTCATCATACTCAATATCCGACCCACCAATGATCTGCCCTGGATTGAAGGTCAGGTATTGTTCTCCCGCCAATTCTTCTCTAAAAGCGTTAAGAATTCTGGCGGCCTCATAAATTGCCCCATAGCCGACAGATTCCCTAAATACACCCGAAGAATGCAACTGCCTACCTGTTGTTTTTAAAGTCCAGCCACTTGCTCCCCTACGGGCTACAGTTGCTATATTAAAACCCTGTGCCGTTTCATACCCCAACGCATAATCATGCTGCTTGGCCCTTTCTACAAAATCCAATCTGCTGACCCAGCTTGGATTTCCGGCATTCTCCTCATCACCTGTGAAATAGACAGTGATTGTTTTGTCTTCCAAAAGACCCAGTTCATGAAGTGCCTTCAACGTAGCAAAAATCATCACATTACCGCCTTTCATATCATTTACGCCTTGTCCTTTCGCTGTATTGTCATCTATCATGGTGAAAGGATAAAATGGCATATCCTTTTCAAACACTGTATCCAAGTGTCCAATAAAAAATAGTTTTTTACCGCTTTTCCCTTTTCTGGTGGCCACGAAGTGCCCCGCTCTCCTCAATGAATCAGGCAAGATTATCCATTCAGTCTGGAATCCAATTTTTGCAAATTCCCTCTCAAACACCTTACCCACTTCCCGGACTCCTTCCAGGTTAAAAGTTCCTGAATTGATATTGACAGTTTCTTCTAATAAAGCTACCGTTTCCTGATAATTCTTATCAATAGTTTCCAACAAGCGCTTTTCAGTTTTACTTAATTGTTGGGCAAACAAGCTGTGGGCAAGCAAAATGAAGAAAGCAATAAAACTATTTCTCTTGATCATAAATTCTTTTTATTTTCATTTTAAACTTTTTGAATATTTTTTTGCAATCCAATTGCTCAAGAACAATTCTTGGAAGTTTGCTTCTTTTTGGGAAAATTCCAAAAAAGATTTCACCCCAAAAACAAAAGATAATTGTTGCCTTGATTCCAAAAAGGTCCCACTTGGCCTCCAATAATTTGAAACTTGGAAGCTGTAAACCGAACATATAGTTTCTGAGTTAAACTTAATGAAAGCGTCTAATCAATGACCAAGTGCTTGTGTCCCAAAATGGCATCAATGAATCCTCAAACTTATTATTAACGTACCTTAAATCAACAAACAGATTATGAAATATAGTATACCAACTTATTTAATTGCCTTTTTTACCGCTTTTTGGCTGGTTTCCTGTTCCGGAGAAACTGAAACTATCCGTGTAGCATCCCCGGAACTTTACTTGACGGCAGAAGGTCCCCTTTTTGAGGGTGCCAATACAGCGACCGCTTCTTGGGAATTCAATCTGAATGATATCCTAGGAAAGGGAGCTGATGAAAAAGTCAGCCTGAAAAACGCAAAAATCACCAAAGTGGAATTTTTATTGGAAGAAGCTGATGAATTGCCTGAGTTGGAAAATATGGTCTTTGAAGTGACCTCCAAAAATACCTCCATGACCAGAATTGGACTGTACGAAGGGAAAATTGAGGCAGGTACCCCTTTTCAGCTTTCCCTTGCCGCCAAACAGGAAAATTTATCCTCTGCCTTTGAGGATGGGAAAATCACTTTTGTCGGAGATTTTGATCTGAAAGAAGAGGAATTTTGGGAAGATTTGAATTTCAGCTTAAATATCGTGTTTGAATTAGAAGTCAAAAAATAAACCTAAATCAAAATATCTATGAAAAAGTTGATCTTAATCTTAAGTTTATCGTTTCTGGGGACTTATGCTTGGGCACAAAATGCGGACGACATCGTGGGTGTTTGGGAGCCTGGACATGGCAAAGCCAGGGTGAAAATCGATAATATTGACGGGAAATATTATGGCAGGATTGTATGGTTGAAAGAACCCAATGATCCCGAAACTGGAAAACCAAAAACAGATGTCAACAACCCGGATGCAAGCATGAAAAATGTTCCTTTGAGAGGGTACAGGATTTTAAAAGATTTTGAATACAAAGGTAAAGGTGAATGGGCTGATGGCACCATTTATGATCCTGAAACAGGCAACACTTACAGCTCAGTCATTACATGGAAGGATGAGAATACCTTGGATATCCGTGGCTACGTAGGTGTAAAAACTTTTGGAAGGTCTGATACTTGGAGAAGACTCAAAGTTAAATAATGGTTCTCGATAAAAAGATGAAGCATATTTATTGGTTACTGTTCCTAGCTGTTTTGGCATCTCCACAATGGGCCATTGCCCAGGATGAGGATGATGAGGAGGATTGGAGTATGTATGAAGAGCTTGAACTCGTGGATGACAGCAATGTAAAACGGTATGCAAAACCCACTATTGTGGGATTAAGCCCAACCCGTTTTCTGAGTGTCTCTTGGGACATGCAAATGCCTTATGATATGAGCCTTTCTGCAGCCAGGTTTCCTGCAAGTCAGGGGACAGGCTGGGGTGTGGATGAATCCGCCCCTATAAGCGAAACAGGCACGGTAAATTTTACAGGTGGCTTCCGTTTCAATTCCAGTATCCCGATTATTTCAAAAAGTAATATTGTCTGGCAAAGTGGACTGAATTACATGAGGGTAGGATATAACATCAGTGATATCCAGGCTGATGGCAATGCTTCCGGTTTGGCAAGTATTCTTAACGAGACTGGCCTGAATAACCTCAATTGGACCAATACTTTCTATGTTCCGATGACCGAGGAAAATTTCTTTATTTTCCAGGGTTTACTGGATATGAGTGGTAATTATGGTTTTTCTTTACAGCCTTTCAATACCATTCGATGGAGTTTGGCAGCTGTGTATGGAAAGCGGGTCAACGAAAGAAAAAGATGGGGCTTAGGTCTGGCCAGGACCTATCGTGTGGGAAACCTGAATTATGTCCCTGTAGTCATGTATGACGTAACCAGTGCTGATAGAAAATGGGGGACTGAAATCCTCTTCCCCGCTAGAGCTCATGGGCGTTACAACTTCAACAAAAACTCACTTCTGTTATTTGGCTATGAACTGGAAGGACAAAGCTATAGGATTGATGAGTTTTCTTTTGGAAACAACAGTTTTGAAATCAGGAGAGGGGAACTACGCCCAAGATTAGAGTTTCAGAAGCAAATCCCAGGACCTTTTTGGGCCCACTTCCAGGCGGGCTATAGAATAGATTGGACATTCAATGCCGATGAATTATCCGGAAGCAGGGAATTTTTCCGTGGCTTCTTTGGAACACAAGACTTTGGGATGATCAATAGTCTTGGTAATGCGGCTTACTTTAATGTAGGTATCAGCTTTGTAACCTTCTAAAAGGCTAAAAAGCACTAAAAAGCCCTTGCAGTTCAAGTATTGCAAGGGCTTTTTTTAACCTCAATCTACCTGAATATCTGTAAACCAGATAAAGCGTTTTCCCTCTGCATTTTTATGCTCAGTTGCAAATTTCACTCCCTTGAATTCTTTTTCATTTTCCCATGTAAATGCCCTGCCCTCAGGACCGTTACCTCTTCTAAACACCCATTCTTTGATAAAAAACTGATCATCCAAGTATAAATCATAGGCATCTCCTGGGGTATAACCGTCTTCATTGTTATACACCACAACCATTTTGGTACTTGGATTCCCTGAAATGGGTGCAGGAATATTTTCTTCCACTTCGTAGGTATACCCTGAATCCCATACCAATTGGAAGGGATACATGAGCCAATATTTATCATTGATAAATCCCTTGTCAGCCTGAGGCTTTTGGTCTTGGGGAAGATCAAGGCTGTAGGTGTAGCTGGTATCTGCATCTGCATAATATACTGTCCTTTCTCTGATATTCCATTTCCAATCCCTGGTAACAATCCTAACGGAATCTACCTGAACATTCCAAGTATAGGCAATGGTATGGAGCTTTGAAAAATTATCAAAGCCGTAGGCTTTTGCCACTTTCATTGGGAGCGTTGCTTCCTCTGTCTTGCTGCTACAGGCCGCTAATAGAACTAAAGTAAGGAATAATACTACAAATGATATTTTCATCTTGGATTGGGGTTTAGTGGGTTTGATGCATTCTCAATTTCAAATCTACCAAATAACATTTATTTGTTGGGAGAACCCATCCATTTTTGGAATTTCCTGCTTTCCAAAAACTGATATATGGGTCTGATAAAAGGGAAAATCCTATTGACCAAAAGAACCGTCCGAAAAATAAAAGAAGGATAAATTCTCCTTTTCCCTTTTTGAGCACCTCTGATCATAGCTATTGCCACGCTTTCAGCTTTCTGAACAGGAATTGCCTTCGGAATGTTTTTGCCGGCTTTTGAGAAAAAGGCGGTATCTGTTGAAGCAGGATAAACCAGAGTCAGCCAATCGGCTTTTTCTTCTGCCCTTATGGCCTCCGCCAATTGATGCATGGCGGCTTTGCTGGCAGAGTAGGCACTGTAACCAGGAATAGCCCAATAAGCCACTGCTGAAGCAGTGACCACCAGCCTAAATGGTTTTCTCTGGGATTTTTTTAAGATTTGGGCGGTCTCCAAGGGTATCCATGTATTGATCCGAAAAATGGATTCAACCGTATTTTGATCTTGGTCTTTCCAGCTCCCGTATTTTGCAAATCCTGCATTGGCAAAATAATAATCAATGCCTTCCCAAACTGTATAAACATGGTCAAAAACCTGTTGGACAGCTCCGTTGGTAAGCAAATCCACCTGAAAAACTTCGATTCCGGGCAATTCATCTTTGAGTGCTTTTAATCCAGATTCGTCAATATCCACAGCAAGAACATTGTTTTTACCATAAAGCAAGCGAACCAGTTCTCTGCCAATACCGGAGGCTGCACCTGTAATGACGATTTTTTTACCTGTCAACATCCTTTATGACAGACTCAGGGAAATGCATGCGGAAAGAATTGACTTTGAAACACAAGAGGGGTTTCTGCCCACTGAAGTCCGGAAACCATGCACCATCCACTTTTAAGGTTTCAATTTTTGCCAATTTGCCCCAGCCCGAACCTTGGGGATTGGTCAGAAAAATTTTGCCTCCCAATTCCTGAAATAGTTTGATGGGGACCAATTTGGTGGTGGCTGGAAATGGTAATCCATAAGATTTTAGCCTGCAAAAAAGGATAGGGTCATCCTCTTTTCCTATTCCTATGGTATCTACACCATTTTCTGACAGCCAGATCATAGGTGTAGTTTCCTTGGGAATACCCCAGTTGTATCTTCCATTTTCTGTACTTAATTCAGAATCCACAAAAATTCTGGCAATAGATTGGCGCTTATGGGGCCTGAATTTCCCGGGAATAATCAAAAGTTCTTTGTATGGGCCTACCGGTGAATCATGGTAATTGACCAGCATGACATATCCAAGCCCTCCCATAAAGTTACTTTTTTGCTCCTCGCTCAAAAAAGCACTGTTCAAAACCCAATTCTTTTTAAAATTGAAGACCATGATGATACCCTCCCCCTTTAGGTTCCAGGGAGCAGGGTAATGTATGTCCGGCTTTTCTACCTGCATTAAAAATTATTTCCTTTTCCAATAAATATAATCTGTGGACTCGACCTCTATGCCATCCTCTTTCATTTGAGCGATCACTTGTCCTCTATGGTAAGTACTGTGATTGACCATATGAAAAAGGATCTCCTGGAAAGTATTGGTATAGGGATTCCCTTTGGTATCGTGATAGCTGATGACCTGTGAAAGAGGGATTTTTTGGAGCAGCACCAAAGTCTGTTGATACAACTCTTTGTTCATCTCACCCATATTCTCTACCTGCAAAAGATCCCAAAGTCCTAAATTATTGGATTTACCCTCCAATCTTCGGTTCCACAATTGCTGGGCAATCAAGATATGGCTTGCTGTATTCAAAGCTTTTGTAGAAACTTTCTTTTCGTTTTTTTCCAGCAGAAGAATCATGGTATGGTTACTTCTGTAGGTATATTCCAAAATATCTTCAAAAAAAGCCTTCATAGTGGTTTTAAATTGGGTTGACTGTTGATTGAATGATACATTTCCCAAAACCTCAATAGGGTGATGGACTTATACTGGTCCAGCCCCCGTCAATGATCAGGTTTTGACCTGTAATATGTCTTGCTTCATCCGAAACAAGAAATATGGCTGCATGGGCTACATCCTTTACTGAAGCAGGTCTACCCATAGGCGTAATTCTGGACCATGTTTTTTCATAATCTTTATCCATGGCTGTGCGGTTGGTCAGTGTGGCCCCTGGCGCAATTGAATTTACATTGATGCCGTACTCCGAAAGTTCAATGACAAGATTTTTGGCCAACATTTCAATCCCTGCCTTGCTCATGGCATAGGCTGCCAGGTTTTTATGTGCTTGATGGGCGGTCACCGAAGAAGTAAAAAGCAGAGAACCGCCTTCTTTCTGCTTTTTCATCATCTGGGCGGCAGCTTGGGCAAGGAAGAAAGTCCCGGCCATATTGACCCGCATGACTTCCATAAAATCCTCAAAAGAATATTCCAGAAAATCTCCGTATAGCGTAACTCCGGCATTGGCAATAGCTATGTCCAAATTGCCAAATTCACTGGCCGCCACTCCAGTCATTTCAAAAATGGTATCCGGGTTTCCTGAATCGCCGGATACCCCAATAACTTTTCCTTGAGCAGTTTTCAACAAATCCGCCACAGCTTCATCTGTCAGGCTTTTTTCAATATCATTGATTATGACATGATGGGAATTTGAAGAGAGCTGTCTGGCTATTTCCAGGCCGATCCCCTGTCCGGCTCCGGTAATCAATGCAACTTTCCGATGATTTTTCATATTGATCAGTGAGAATCTCTTTTCACTTCTGGACCAGAGGACCCTTTGAGAAAATCAAAATCAACTCCTTCATGGGCCTGTGTCACATTTTGGATAAACAAATTCACATAACCTCTATCATACCCTAAGTCCAAGGGTTTGAAAGAAGCCCTTCTCTTTTCCAATTCTTCATAGGAAACTTCAAGTGTCAAAGTCCTGTTGGGCACATCCAAGGTAATCCAATCTCCGTCTTTGACAAGTGCCAGATTGCCACCCACCGCAGATTCAGGAGAGACATGGAGTACAACGGTACCAAAGCCCGTACCACTCATCCTGCCATCTGAAATCCTTACCATATCGGAAACACCCTGGGCCAGGATTTTAGCAGGCAGGGCCATATTTCCTACCTCTGGCATACCCGGATAGCCTTTTGGTCCAACATTTTTAAGGACCAAAACAGAGTCCGGGGTCACATCAAGATCCGGGTCATCTACCCTTTTCTTGTAATCGTCGATATCTTCAAAAACCACTGCCTTGCCCCTGTGCTGCAACAAGGACGGAGTAGCTGCAGAAGGCTTCAACACAGCCCCATGGGGACAAAGATTCCCCTTAAGTACTGCAATGCCGGATTCAGGTTTAAAAGGCTTCTCCATGGTCCCAATAAGGTCACGGTTATAGCATTCCGCATTGGCTATATTTTCACCTATAGTCTTACCATTGACAGTTATCAAATCGGTATGCAAAATGCTCTGAATTTCCTTCATGACCGCAGGCATACCCCCGGCGTAGAAAAGGTCCTCCACAAAATGCTCCCCGGAAGGTTGTATGTTGGCAATCAAAGGAATATTGGCAGAGAATTTATCAAAATCCTCAATATCCAATTCTACTCCTATCCTACCTGCTATTGCCAGGAGATGGAGAATAAAGTTAGTCGATCCCCCAATAGCTGCATTGACCATGATGGCATTTTCAAAGGCCTTTCTGGTAAGAATGTCAGTCATTTTGAGGTCTTCCTTTACCATTTCCACTATCCTCATCCCTGCCATATGGGCAAGGACTTTTCTCCTGGAATCAGCGGCAGGTATGGTTGCATTGTCAGGCAAAGCAAGGCCCAAAGCCTCTACCATAGCTGCCATAGAAGAGGCTGTGCCCATGGGTGCACAGTGTCCTCTCGAGCGGGACATGGCGGCCTCAGCAGCGACAAATTCTTCTTCAGATAGTTCCCCTTTTTTATATTGCTCGGCAAACCTCCAAACATCTGAGGTGCCGATTTTCTTGCCTTTGAACCAACCTGCCAGCATAGGGCCTCCGGAAACCACCAAAGTAGGCAGGTTAACACTTGCCGCCCCCATGACCAGGGAAGGGGTTGTTTTATCGCAGCCACAAAGCAAAATCACCCCGTCCATTGGATTGGCACGGATACTTTCCTCCACATCCATACTGGCGAGATTTCTAAATAACATGGCTGTTGGCTTGATGGAACACTCTCCCAATGACATCACGGGAAACTCTAATGGAAAACCACCAGCCTCCCAGACACCCCTTTTGACTGCATCTGCCAATTCTCTGAAATGCGCGTTGCAGGGAGTAAGTTCTGAATAGGTGTTGCAGATGCCTATTACGGGTTTTTTACCTTCAAACAAATGATGGGGCAGTCCCTGGTTTTTCATCCAAGATCTATAAATAAAACCATCTTTGCCTTTACGGCCGTACCATTCCTGGCTTCTCAATTTTTTATTTTTCATGTCAATAGGTTTGTCCGGGATTAAAATTTGATGAGAATTTAGTAAATCTTTCGGAGATTAGTCAAGCCTCAAAAGTAAAATATCAACAGATGCTAAATTTCTATCAACAATCGATGTTAAAAGACCATTTCAGTATTGTCAATTGAAATAAAAAAAGAGAAATTCTGGCCTGGCTAATACAGGATGACAAAAAACCTTCGAAATTATTCTCATTATAAAAGCATTTTATTTCCTACCTTTAGGTCCTGTTTCAAATGGAATTTGCCTCAAATTCCGGATTTGAAATAATGGACAGAAAAGCAATTGGCCATGTTTGTTTTATCAAAAGATAACAGTATCGCACTTCAATTCCTGTCGGAGGTCCGTGACATGCATTTACAGCATGACCGGTGGAGATTCAGAAAAAATCTTGAACGCTTAGGCGAAATCATGGCTTATGAAATCTCCAAGGACCTGGATTATGAGGAAATCCACATCAAAACCCCTCTGGCGGAGACCCAGGTCAAAAAACTGAAAGAGAAACCTGTCCTCATCAGTGTTCTCCGTGCCGCCATCCCCTTTTATCAGGGATTCCTAAACTATTTTGACCAGGCCGACAGTGGTTTTGTGGGAGCATACCGCAAACCTGAAAAAGAGGGAGATAAAGAAGTTGAAATTGAGTTTCTTTACCAAGCAGCTCCCAACCTGGAAGGAAGGGAGGTAATCTTGGTGGACCCCATGCTGGCAACGGGAAAATCCTTCGTGAAAACAATTCAAAACCTACTTCATAACGGAACCCCAAAAATCATCCATATTGCCTGTTTGATTGCTGCACCGGAAGGGGTTGCATACCTCCAAAACAACATCAATGTCCCTTACAAGCTTTGGTTGGGGGCCCTGGATGAAAAATTGAACGATAAGTTTTATATCGTGCCCGGATTAGGTGATGCCGGAGATCTTTGTTTTGGAGATAAAATTTAATCGGATATGGTTTATGTGATGTTGTTGGTCGGCCTGGCCATCCTTCTTGCTGGAGGTAAATATTTGGTAGACGGCGCTTCTGCACTTGCCAGCAAATTTGGTATCAGTGCCGGACTTATAGGACTTACGGTGGTAGCCTTCGGAACCTCGGCCCCAGAGTTATTGGTAAGCGTCAATGCAGCACTTAAGGGCAACAGTGACATTGCCATGGGTAATGTTATCGGTTCCAATATCTCCAATATTTCCTTGGTGTTGGGAATTTCCGCACTTATATATCCCATTCATATCATCCGGTCATTGCTCAAACTGGATTACCTGGCGACACTGCTCAGTGCCATTTTATTTTATGTCTTATCACTGAATGGCTTGATCTCCAGAATAGAAGGAATATGCTTATTTATTCTGCTAATCGCTTTCAATTGGTATTTTTTTAGAAAACTGGGCAAAGTAGATGAAGAAATTTCTGAAAATGGTGAAGACCAAAAGGATTCCCCCTTATGGAAGTCCCTATTATTATTAGTAATTGGCGTGTTTGGTCTTTATTATGGATCTGACCTTTTGGTGGATAATGCAGTCAAGATATCAAAAGTTTTCGGAGTAAGTGAAAGGGTAATCGGAGTCACAATAATAGCCATAGGCACTAGCTTACCGGAATTGGTCACCTCCATAATAGCGGGAATTAAGAAAGAAACTGACATCGCGATCGGCAATATTCTCGGAAGCAACATCATGAATATCCTGGCTATCATAGGAATTACATCAATTATTAAACCAATACCTGTGTCAGATGCTTTTTTAGGACAGGACTTTTTATGGATGCTCGGCTTGACCTTGGTGCTATACCCTATTCTGAGAACAAGACTTAGAATTTCAAGAATGGAAGGTTTCTTCCTTTTGGCTATTTATGGCGCTTATCTCTACAGTATTTTATGATACCCTATATCCTGAAATTCTTAGCGATTTGGTTTGCCAGCCTATTTAAATTTATTGCGGGACCTGTTTTGGGTGCGGCAGCAAACTATTCCCTGCTTGAAATCATCGCAGTCACTGTCTCGGGCATGATGACCTCTGTGCTTTTGGTGACATTTTTGGGGGAATGGTTTAAATCCCATTGGAATTTCAGGTTGACATCCAAAAGATTCAGCAAAAAAAGCAGAGCAATAGTCAAAACCTGGAAAAAATTTGGCCCCATTGGAATAGCATCCATCACCCCCCTCTTACTGACACCTATTGGAGGCACTATTATCCTGACGGCATTCAATGTTGCTAAGCGTAAGATTTTCACTTATATGTTGGTAAGCGCCCTCATCTGGTCTACCATCCTGGGCGCTTCCATACATTGGTTTTTATCTATTCCATTTTTTGAATTCTTACTCCGGTAAAATTTCATCGGGAAGGATTTCAATATCCTGTATGAGCACCCTTTTTGAGATTTCCTGACCTGTCAAAGTAGCAGCCAGTCCTCCCATGGCTGTTTCTTTGTACCTGGACTCCATACTGGCCCCAATTTCGCCCATGGCTTCTACACATTCATCCACAGGGATGACTGCGCTTACATTTGCAAGGGCAATCTGTGCCGAACTGTTGGCAATAGCAGCTGCACTGGCATTCCTTACTACACAAGGTACTTCCACCAGGCCTGCAACAGGATCACATACCAATCCAAGCATACACTGTATAGTAATCGCAACAGCATTGAAAATCTGGTCTACACTTCCTCCCAAACAATGGACTATGGCTCCTGCCGCCATAGCGGCTGCAGAACCTGTTTCAGCCTGACAGCCACCTACTGCACCGGCCAAACTGGCCTTTTCCTCTATGATCAAAGCAATTCCTGCACCGACCAATAGACCTTCCAAAATTTTCCTGTCTGGAAATCCATGAATTTCCTGCAGTGTATATAAGGTGCCTGGAAGAATACCGGATGCGCCGGCGGTAGGGGCTGCAACTACCCTCCCCATACAGGAATTAACTTCCTTGGCAGCCAATGCTCTGGAAATCAATTTTTGAAACTCCGGAGACAAAACGGCAACAGGATGATGGAAAACTTTTTTAGCACCATTGTTGATCATGCCGGAGCGGGAACTCATTTCTTCTGTCAGGCCCGTTTCCACTGCCTCCTTCATGACGGTATAGGCCTTTAAAAGGCCATCCCAAATGCGCTCTTCCGTATTTCCTTTTTGTACAACCTCATACTCTATCACAGAGTCAAAAAGACTCATTTTCTTTTCTTCACAATAGGCTTTCCAGCCACTGAAACTTTCAAAAAGATAACTCATGGCAAAATTTGGGTTTAATTCTTGTGCAATTTGCTTAAAACCTGATGTGAAAACAAAAAAATCAATCGCTCCCCAAGAAAAAAGCCTCCCTGTTAGTCAGAAGAGGCTTTTTTCCGGAAAAATTATCACCTGATGTCTACAATCTTCGCCTTTAGGTAAACCGGCTCAAATGGCCTGGCAACCTGGGGAATTAAATTTCTTTGGAAAAGATCCCTTCTGATCTGAAAAGGAATGACTTGGGTGGTTTTCCCAAAAGCCAAATGGGAAGGTGAAAACACTTCTATTTCAGCATTCAGCCTCAAGCCCCGAAAAGCCAGATTTAAAAATTGTAGGTTGGAAGCATTTCCCAAAGAAATCTGGATAGGATTCATGGAATTGGAGTTTTCAGCCAAAGCCTGACTTTCTCCCATTTGGAACAAACCATAAGTAAACCCAATAATATTTCCTGTAGCGGTAACCGATCCGGTTGTATTTCCTTCCGAAACAATTTTGAGGTAAAGGCCTTCCGGTGTTTTTTGAAAGCCTTCCATGGCATTATCAGCAATATAATTCTGTATGGCCAGGTCTTCCAAAGCTTTAATTTCAGCTTCGGAGTAGATTTTTGCATATTTTACCCTTATCTGCAAATTAGAATGAGGAAGTATCAATTGCTGGAAAAAATAATCCTGATAAGCCATATAGGAAGGAACATACAACATTAACGTTTCCCCTTCTTTGGCCAATCCGGCTGCGAAATTTATTGCCCTAGGGACAAGGCCACCTTCTGAATGTGCAAAAATTCTGGGAGGTTTGGCCTCATCAAAATAATTTTCAATCAATTGCCCATCAAGAGTCCTTATTTCATAGTAAATGCCGACGATATCGTTATTCACAATCTGATTTCCTGTAGCCGCATTGACTTCTCTCACATAATAATACCCGAGCGGGGTTTCTACGGCATTAATATTATTCCTTTGTAAAAATTCCTTAATCAGCCTGTCATCCCTCTCGATGATTCTATCAAGATCAGATTCTAAATCCTTGACACAACTGCTCAGCACAAGAATTGCCCCGAGCATCAATACGCTTAATCGCATCCACATAAATTTTTATCGCTATTTTTTCAGTTGAAAGTTCATTCTTAGGTTCAATCCCCCAATGGAAAGCTGTTGCCCCAAAAAAGTCTGGCCTCCCAACGAGGTCTTGTAAAAAGGCTCTACGGAGATAAAGGTTCCATTGTTCAGGCTATGCTCATAACCAAATCCAAAATTAATCAACTGCCCTACATTACCACTGTCAGATCCCGGTTCGGGTCTTAAGGTTTGGGTAAAGGTCTGCACCGAATGCTGCCCTATGGCGAGCCCTGCAGTATTCATATTGACAGCACTGAAGGTAGAAACAGTCCTTTGATTCAGGAAAAACATATTGGACAGACCGGAAATAACATAAAGTCCGGCAGATTTCTTGTCCATAATCATATATTTCAGATTGAGCGGGATTTCCAATTGACCAAATCTTAATTCTGTTGTAGCGTTTACCACATTAGTATTTAATGCTGACAACCTGGAGCCATCATCCTGAACGGAAGACTGCATCATCAAGCTGTTGAAGTTTGAGTTGCTGGGATTCAGATTCTGACTCGCATATACCATCCCAACATCCAATTTGAGTCTCTTGGAAAATGAAAACTCGGAAGCCAACCCTCCTCCCAAATTCAAGGATTGATTGGAATTGGCAACTGCCTGAGGTGCTACCACCACACCCAATTTCACTGGAGCAGCATAAGGTTTTTCTTTCTCTTCATCAGTTTCTTTACCTTCTTGAAGCCAGGCAGATATCGCGGCTTTAGCGTCCTGCTCTTCCTGTTCCTTTAACTGGGCAACAAAAGGACTAACTACTTCACTTTTTATGGGAATATTGTCTTCCAATATTTCCGGTTTTTGATCTTTTCCATTTTGGGTGATAATTGGTTCTTTAGCTGGCTCCAAAGCTATAGTTTTTTCAACCTTAGGGATATTGGTGATCAGGTCATACAAATAAGTACGCTGTTCTGATCCAGTTAAAGTGTTAAACTTTTCTTCCGAAATTTTTTCTTTCTCTTTCTTTTCGGCGGTATCGGATTCTATAATAGGCTCAATAGATGGTGTGGGTATTGCTGAACTTTCAGGTGTAATAACATTGGTAGTAGCAAGCTCATCGCTTGAAGAAATTTCCGAATTTTTGTTGAGATTGAAGAAAAGCAAACCAAGCCCTAAAACAGCAACCATGGATGCTGCCCACACTAACCAAGGCGCTTTGGCCAAGCCTTTTTTGGGCTTGAAATAAGCAGTAGAAAGTTTTTCCCATTCCTTGGGATCAAAGGTTTCCTCGTGATGTTCAAAGGAGGCCTTGATCTTCTCTGCCAGTTTTTTATCGAACTGCTCCTTCATCCCTAATTTGATTGATTTCCAATACTTTTTCTCTTAATTTTTGTTTTGCTCTGGCCAGGTAGGTTCTAGAAGTGCTTGCAGGAATCCCCAGCTGCTCTGCGATTTCATTGTGCGCATAGCCTTCAATCTCATACATATTGAATACCATGCGCAGCATTTCAGGCAAGCTTCTCAACATGTCAAGGATATCATCTTTGGAAAGCTGGCTGATGATCTCGGGTTCGTAACTTTCAGCATCGGCTTTTTCGATATCCATAGCCGCATAGTGCTTCACATTTTTCCTGTAATAATCAATCGAAGTATTTACAAGAATCCTTCTAAACCAGGCTTTGAAGGAGCTGTTCTCCTCATGTTGGGCAATTTTATCGAACACCTTCATGAAACTGTCATTGACGATTTCACAGGCTTCATCCCTTGAATTGGAATAACGCAAGGCAATACTCATGGCATAACCATAGAAATGCCTGTAAAGCATTTCCAGAGACTTTGGGTCCCCATTTTTTGCTTTTTGAATAAGTTGTTGTTCCAAAGGAGCCTTGTTAAAGGTGCGCCATATACAACAAAGACGTCATCCAAAGGATTAACGCTACATTGGTCAGAGAAAAATTTTAGAAATTAAACATTACAGTCTGCTTGATGTCCGGATGAAGACTCAAAGCCACGGGACAGGTCCTGGCTGCATTTTTTAATTTCTGATGAAAGGATGGAGTTCCCTGAGGATTTTCCCAATGAAAAGTCACAATTACTTCTGCGATTTTTCTGGGATCGGACTGCATGATTTTTGTAATCTCCCAGGATAAGCCTTGCAGGTCTATTCCATCTCTATTGGCAACAATACCCATAATGGTCACCATACAGCTACCCAGTGCGGCTGCAACCAAATCCGTAGGTGAAAAGGCTTCACCTTTACCGTTATTGTCCAAAGGAGCATCTGTGATGACCTCATTTCCCGATTGCAAATGGACCATTTTGGTTCGGAGATTTCCCTCGTAGGAACTTTTAATAGTTGGCATAAACTCTTACTTTTAATTTTGGTTTAGTAACTTAGAGACGAAATTAGCGTTAATTTTCTGAGCAATTGAAAATGAGAAGCCTAAAATATATACTGATAGTTTTTTTTGTCCTTTTTATCTTTTCGGCGAATGCCCAAAGAGATGATGTAGGGGATTATGATTACGATACCGAAGTATTGTTTGGCATTAATAAGAATACAAATGGAGGACTGATCGGAGGTTTTTCATTCAAATACGGCATGAGGATAGACGATGCTTCGTTCCAGTTTTTCGGATTGGACCTTGTCAATGTCAAAAATCCAAAGGAAGTCCGGTACAATACGGTTCTGGGCAATTCATTTATTTTTGGCAAATCGAATTATCTTTATTCTATCCGTCCTTATTATGGCAGGGAATTGATCCTGTTCAAAAAAGCCCCTCAACAAGGAGTCCAAGTTTCAGTATTGGGGGCAGTAGGTCCATCCTTAGGTTTGATTGCGCCTTACATCATAGAATATCAGGTTAGCCGCTTGGAAACTGTCAGGGAACAGTACAATCCAGAAGTGCATCAGAGTCTTCTGAATATTCTTGGTCCGGGCAGAATTTTTGAGGGAATTGGAAGATCTGAACTTGCTATCGGTGCCAATGCTAAAGCAGCTGTATATTTTGAATTCGGTGTATTCAGGTCAAATGTCACAGGCTTGGAACTTGGTTACCAATTTGAAGGTTTTACCAAAGAAATTCCCTTAATGCCCACCGTGGAAAACAGACAGTTATTTCAGTCTGTCTATTTCACCTTTTATTATGGTTTCAGAAAATAGATTGGGTTTATTGGGAGCAAGGAAGTAATTTCGCAACAGAAAAATTTTAAAATAATGATCGAACTACCTGTGATATCCGAGGAGGCAACCAAAAGGAAAAAACCGGATTGGTTAAGGGTTAAGTTGCCTGTGGGTAAAGAATATGCGAAAGTTAGAAAGCTAGTAGACGAACATAAACTCCATACAATTTGTGAAAGCGGCAATTGTCCCAATATGGGCGAATGCTGGGGTGCCGGAACGGCCACTTTCATGATTCTGGGAAATGTCTGTACACGCTCCTGTTCATTCTGTGCCGTGGCCACAGGAAGACCGCCGGAGTATGACACAGACGAACCCCGAAGGGTAGCTGAAGCGATCAAGCTGATGGGTGTAAAGCATGCGGTCATTACCTCTGTCAACAGGGATGAGCTGAAAGACCGCGGTGCTGAAATATGGTACCAAACGGTAAGCTTAACCAAGCAGCTTTCTCCCGAAACGACCATTGAAACTTTGATTCCAGATGTAAAGGGAAACTGGGAAGCATTGTACAGGATGATTTCCGCAGGCCAAGAGGTAGTCTCCCATAACATGGAAACAGTGGAAAGGCTGTATAGGAGGGTAAGGCCTCAGGCTAAATACTCCCGTTCTCTTGAGCAGATCAAACTGACCAAAGAATACGGTAAAAGGACCAAGACAGGGATTATGCTAGGATTGGGAGAAACCAAAGAGGAGGTTTATAAGGCCATGGATGATCTTGCCGCCCACGGTTGCGACATCCTGACCTTGGGACAATACTTACAACCTACAAAAATGCATATTGAAGTTGCTGAATTTATCCATCCGGATCTTTTTGCCCATTATCGGGAAGAAGGACTGAAGAGAGGTTTGAAATATGTGGAATCAGGGCCTTTGGTCAGGTCTTCCTACCATGCAGAAAGACACGTTAACGTATAAAAAAAAGGATGGATTTGACTCCATCCTTTTTTTTTAATCACTTTTTTTTATTTCAGGTATGCCGAAAGCATCCACACTGTTTTTTCCTTGGCACTGATGTAGTCACTGATCAAGGTGACGGTACCTTCATCCCCTTGTTCGGCTGCAGTTTCCAGGGTTTCTCTTTCCAGTTTCAATAAGATATTGAGGTTGTCCCTAACAATTTCGACCATTTTTTTGGCATCATCCACATGCTTCGCTTCTTTGATAGCGGCATGGGATATGTATTCCTCAAACGAAGAGTAAGGCCTGGCGCCGAGGGTAAGGATCCTTTCTGCTACTTCATCTATGCCAAGATTGGCCTGGTTATACAACTCTTCAAACTTTGCATGCAGTTCAAAGAAGTTGGGGCCGGTCACATTCCAATGAAAGTTCCTCAGATTTTGATAGTAAATTTCATAATTTGCCAAAAGGCTGTTCAGTTTTTCCACCAAAATCTTGCTGTCTTTTATTTTCAATCCTATTTCGTTTGTGCTCATAATATTTTTATTTATGTTCGTTTTCAATCTTAAAGAAGCAAAAACAGGACCATTGCAGCCGAAAAAGATATTATTCCACATTGATAATATCTATGGATAAAAGGAGTTTTCTATTAGCTTAAAAGGTTCAAGCCCCAAAATCGATGAAAAACAGACTGCAGGACATTGCCACAATGAACTTATACCAAAACCAGGGTCGTATCAAATGGTTGGTAGTGATTTGTGCAATAATTATAAGTTTTGGATCTATTTTTTACACCAATCAACTCGTCGATGAACTCAAGGAAAGAGAAAAAAGGCAGATCGAACTTTTGGCCAAAGCTTGGGAATATGCTGCCATGTACACTGACAATCTGACATTCATCAATCAGGAAATCATTCAGCAAAACACTTCCATCCCTGTGATAGTCGTGGATGCCAATCAAAACCCCATTGATTACAGGAATATAAACTTCAAAAACAAAAGCACCGAAGAAGAAAAAACCAAAATTCTTCAAAAGGAGCTTGCCAAAATGAAAGCCGCTTATGAGCCCATACCAACTGAAGAAGCATTGGTGTATTACAGAAACTCGGAACTTTTGACTTCTTTGAGGTTTTACCCCTATGTTCAGCTTTCTGTGATTTTATTTTTTGGCATTTTGGCCTATGCTGTTTTTAATCAATCCAAAGTCGCAGAACAAAACCGGGTATGGGCAGGCCTTACCAAGGAAACAGCCCATCAGTTAGGAACCCCTATCGCTTCCCTGATGGCCTGGATAGATTATTTAAAAAATTCTCCGGTCTGGGAAGAAAATAAAGAAGTCATCCAGGAAATGGATAAAGATGTGGTAAAGTTAAGAATGGTCACAGAACGCTTCAGTTCCATCGGAAGCAAACCATCCATCCAACCTGAAAATGTTTTCTCCGTCATCGATGACACGATCAATTATTTAAGGCCTAGAATTTCCTCCAAAGTGGAAATCAAAATCAATGGCTATGCCAATCATATAGAAGCCATGATGAACCGGCCGCTTTTTGAATGGGTCATTGAAAACATCTGTAAAAATGCCGTGGATGCCATGAAGGGCCAGGGGACCATTTCCATAGATATCATTAAGGAAAGTGAAAAGTATGTCTTTGTGGACATCAGCGATACCGGGAAAGGAATGGACAAAAGCATGTACAAAAAAGTTTTTAATCCTGGCTTCACTACCCGACAGAGGGGTTGGGGGCTTGGATTGACCCTTGCCAAAAGAATTATCGAAGGTTATCATAAAGGAAAGATTTTTGTCAAACAATCCGAATTGGGAAAGGGAACAACTTTCCGCATTGTCCTTCAGGGAAGTTTGGACGGCATCAGCAAATTCCAAAGGGAAGACTTTGTGGGGCAAAGAGTATAGTTCTAAATTTTCATTTTAGCTTGGCTATCCTAATAATGCTTAACTGGAATTTTCAAAGCATTAAAACTGGAACCGATAACGTAACTTTTCTTTTAAAAAAGAGTATACTATTAAAATTGTCTGTTGCATCAAACTCAAAAATAATGGGGCCAAGAATATTATTTTTCACAATTTTTATTTTAGGAACACCCTTGTTTACTGTTGCTCAAAAATTCAACAAACAGGCTCATTTGATTGATTTACATGAAATTAAGGAAATCACTGTTTTTTACCCAAGCTCCCGGATTGAAGTAGTAGGAAAAGGAATGGGGCAGGTTCATTATGACTCTGCTTCGGCTATTTCCGCCCAGATAAATGCGGACTTGATAAAAGAAAGATTACACCTCTTTGAAAAGGCACACTTTTTTCCTTTAGAGGAAATCCCACATATGGAGTTGTATTCTTTAGGCCTGATGGAATTAGCCGATAAAGCTTCTAAAAATGCTCCATTAGAGGATTTGAGGGTGACTCCTACGCTATTCAGTATGTTGAGTAAAACAGATACCCCATACAGCATGCTGATCTACCATGATGGATTTGTCAGAAAAAGAGGAAATATGACAGGGGAAATGTTTAAATCTATAGGAATTGGTTTGGCAACTTTGGGAAATTATGCACCTATTCCTGTCTCTAACGCTTCAAATATTTTTATATTCATAATTGACAAAGAGCAAGGGCATGCGGTTTTTGCCAAAAAATATGAAGGAGAAGAAATCCATCCTTTAAAGAAAAAGACCCTGGCCAAACAATACAAATACCTATTCAAAGACTTTCATTAAAATCAGTTTGAAGCAATTAATTTTCATAAAACAAGCTTCAATCAGCCGCCATCTTATACCAATCTGACTATTGCTAAAGCTTTTAAGTATTTACTCCACCTATTTCCATCCCAAAGGAATAAGCCTTACCTTTGCAGGCTGAAAAATAGAGAATCAGGAGTTTAAATGAGTTTAGCAGAAGAAATCAAAAAGCGCAAAACCTTTGCGATCATTGCCCACCCGGATGCCGGTAAGACCACTTTGACTGAGAAGCTCTTGCTTTTTGGTGGTGCGATCCAGACTGCGGGAGCTGTGAAATCCAACAAAATCGACGTCGCGACAAAGTCCGACTGGATGGAAATAGAGAAGCAAAGAGGTATCTCTGTGGCCACTTCCGTGATGGGTTTTGAATATAAGGGAACAAAAATCAACCTTTTGGATACTCCGGGTCACCAGGACTTTGCAGAGGATACCTACAGGACCTTGACAGCGGTGGATTCGGTTATCATGGTCATCGACTGCGTAAAAGGGGTGGAAATACAGACAGAAAAACTGATGGAAGTCTGCCGCATGCGCAATACACCTGTGATCTGTTTTATCAACAAGCTTGACCGTGAGGGCAGGGATCCTTATGACCTGCTGGATGAGGTGGAGGAAAAACTCAATATCAAAGTCCGACCACTATCTTGGCCTATAGGAATGGGCAAGGGCTTCAAGGGAGTGTATAACCTGTACGAAAAGAAACTCAATCTCTTTACGCCCAGTCAGCGCAAGCTCAGTGATGACAGGGTGGTAATCGAGGACCTTCATGATGGACAATTAGATAAGCTCATAGGCGAAAGTGCTGCGAACCAACTGAGAGAAGATGTTGAACTGATCGAAGGCGTGTACCCTGATTTTGATGTTCAGGAATACCTGGAAGGTAAAGTGGCTCCTGTGTTTTTTGGCTCTGCAGTCAATAATTTCGGGGTCAACGAAATGTTGGACACCTTTATCCGTATTGCTCCCTCACCAAAAAGCAGGTTTACTGAGGAGCGTGAAGTGAAACCGGAAGAGCCAAAATTTTCTGGTTTTATCTTTAAGATCCATGCCAATATGGATCCTAACCACCGCAACAGAATTGCCTTCTTAAGGATAGTTTCAGGTAAATTTGAAAGAAACAAACCCTACAATCATGTACGTGGCCCTAAGCCTTTGAGATTCTCCAACGTGACCCAGTTTATGGCACAGGACAGGGAAATCGTGGATGAAGCCTTCCCAGGGGATATTGTTGGTCTTTATGATACCGGCAACCTGAAAATCGGGGATACCCTGACAGATGGGGAAAACATGACCTTCAAGGGCATCCCAAGTTTCTCGCCCGAGATCTTCAAAGAAGTCATCAACAAAGATGCCATGAAGACCAAGCAGCTGGAAAAAGGGCTGAAACAGCTGATGGAAGAAGGGGTGGCCCAGTATTTCACTTATGAAATGGGTAACAGAAAAGTGGTAGGCACTGTGGGACAGCTGCAGTTTGAGGTGATCCAGTTCCGTCTCAAGCATGAATACAATGCTTCCGTAGAATTTGCACCCATGAACCTGTACAAAGCCTGCTGGATAAGCAGTAACGATAAGAAACAACTGGATGAGTTTGTGCGCTCCAAGAGCCGTCACATTGCCCGCGACAAGGATGGGAAACTTGTCTTTATGGCCGAGTCCAAAGCCTGGTTACAGATGGTACAGGACAACTATCCAGAGATTGAATTCCATTTTACTTCGGAGTTTTAATTAGTACAAATAACTCAACACCAACCACTTGTCCGCAAATACTTCAGGGTGCTTGGTGTTTTTTATTATATTTGACAATCATGAAAAGAAAACCATTTACCGTCGTATATGAAGACAACCACCTTTTGGTGGTCAATAAAGCAGCAGGAATACTCGTTCAGGGTGACAGGACCAAAGACAAGACCCTGACAGATTACTGTAAGGAATATATTGCGGAAAAGTACCATAAACCGGGAGCAGTATTCCTACATCCTGTACACAGGCTGGATAGACCTGTAAGTGGTTTGGTGGTTTTTGCGCGCACCTCTAAAGGGCTGGAGCGCATGATGGAAGTTTTCCGAAAGAGGGATATCCACAAGGTTTACTGGGCAGTGGTTAAAAACAAGCCCAAGGAAGAATCGGGAAAACTTACGCATTGGTTGGTCAAAGATGAGCAGAAGAATTTCGTGACTGCTTACGATAAAGAAGTTCCGGGTTCACAAAAAGCCGAACTCAATTACAAAACCTTGGGCAAGTTGAACGACCATTGGCTCTTGGAAGTAAGGCCCGTATCGGGTAGGCCACATCAGATCAGGGTGCAGTTGGCTTCTATGGGTTGCCCCATCCGAGGAGATGTCAAGTATGGTTTCCATAAGCCGAATCCAGATGGCAATATCAACCTTCATGCCTTTCATTTGGTCTTTGTCCACCCGATAAAAAAAGAAAAACTCTACCTACGTGCCGCCCTTCCTGAAGAGGCTTTCTGGGAGCAGTACCTGGAATTTGAACCCGTAAAAGCCAAAGATCAGCATTTGGACAATACGTTCAGTGGGTAAGTAAGTGAGGCCTTTAGAATATGAAAATAAGCTTGGTGGGAAAAATTTTGGTCTTAAGAAAAAAGGATTCAATTTATGTACCCGCTTTTACTTTCTTTTTTTCAGACAATAGTTAGAGAATCAACACGGCCGATCATTTGTTTGAAAGGCAAGGATGTTTTTAAGCCAATTCTTAAAAAGCGAAAAGCTAAGACTGCTGATTTGTTTGGTTTATATTTGTTTTTATGCAACCAAATCCCTTGATCTTTTGTATATTAGTAAAGTGTTTATCTAAAAGTGGCAATGAAAACAATCAAAATAAAGGGGTCAGAAAAAGAGTTTGCCAAGCTGAACTTGTCCCATGTTTCGGAATTGGAATTGACACAATTTGTAGAAAAGATTGAACAAGAGTTGGCCAAAAATGCGCTTTTGGCCTGCCAAAAATATGCCAAGGAAGCAGGTCTTGACAATTTAAGTCTAGATGAAATCAACAAAGAGATTGATGCGGCCAGGAATAAAAATCGTTCTTGATACCAATGTGCTCATCTCAGCTCTGCTTTCTTCGGGCTATCCTTCAGATATTCTTTTTTTAATCTTAGAAAGAAAAGTCCTTTTGTGTCTTTCATCTGAGGTTTTGGATGAATACAAAGATGTGGTCAATAGGAATAAATTCGCTAAAATCAAGAATTTTCAGTTAAATGCAACCCTAGTTCTCAATAGGCTAGAATCATGTGCAAATTATTTTTCCCCAAAGAGAAAAGTCGAAATACTTAGAGACTTGTCTGACAATAAGTTCCTAGAGTTAGCCCTTTCATCAGGTGCCGACTTTTTGGTTACAGGAAACAGTAATGATTTTACAATCAAGGAGTTTGGAGTAACAAAAGTCCTCAACCCAAAAGAATTTGTTGACTATATTAGTTACCCTATTTAAAAAAGGGTAGAGCCATGTTCAAGTCATAAATGCAACGCCTAATTTTTTCATTAGACATTCGATAGGACTAAGATAATTAAACTTTCTTATTGGCCTGTTATTGATTTTGGTTTCTATATTTTGGATCTGTTCCCGAGAGATTTGATTGAGGTCAGTACCCTTTGGCAGGAAAGCCCTGATAAGTCCGATTCTGTTTTCCACTGTTCCTTTATCCTGTGAAGTGTATGGTCTTGTAAAGAATGTTGGGATATTGAATTTATCTCTGATTTTATAATGGTTTGCGAATGCCATATCATTATCGAAAGTGATTGATTTGAAGAACGAAGCACCAATTCTCTGTATTCTCTTTGCTATTTTCTGTTCAATGATATCTGCATTTTTACCATCAAGTTTCTCTATGGTAGTAACCAAGGTTGCCCTGTCCACCAGTACCAAAAGAGCTGATTTGTGGTTTTTCCCCATCATAAGGTCTACTTCAATATCTCCTATCCTTTGTCTTTTTTCAACTACAGGAGGCCTTTGGTCAATTGGAACTCTCTCCCTGATAATTCCTCTGGTATGCCTGTAATTACCTCTCTTACGCTTTCTTTTACCATGCCGGAGATTCTTGTAAAGCTCCCTGTCCCTTCGGTATCTCCAATGGCTACTTTTTTTGGCAGTAAATATCCAGTTGTAGAGTGTCTCATGACAAACCCCTTCTTTACCTTGTTTCTTCCAGGTGACCGATATTAGCTCTGGGCTCAATTTGTCAACAACAAGGAATTTGCGGGCCTCTTCTTTAAGGGACTCGGTAAATTTGATTCGCTTTCTCTTGAGTCTATGTCTTTCGTCTGTACGGTTCTGGGCAACTGCAGCCTTATATTCACCGCTATAACGGCCCCTCTTGCCGGTATTTCTTTGAAGTTCTCTGGATACAGTACTTTTGTTGACACCGATAATCGCAGCGATTTTGGTCTGGGAAGTTCCGTTTCTAAATAAAGCCTCTATTTGGTACCTTTGTTCCTGGCTGAGATGTTTAAATTTATTCATGACAACACAAAATTAATATTTTCAGCCTAAGGGAAGGAACCCAGGTTCCTTCCCTTAAACCCTTAGTGTTGCATTTATGACTTGAATATAGGAGATATTATTGCCTTTGATTTTTATTTTTAAGCCATCAAATCCAAATCTCAGCTATACGGTCCCGATGATAAAACCAAACAGATTATGATGAATATGATTAAGATATTGAAGCGTTTCAATCAGCCGATTACGGCGCTTCTACTTATTGTTTCCTTCCAGTTTTGTTCCCCAAAACAGGAACCCAAAACCATTTTCCTGGTCCGCCATGCGGAAAAGCAATTGGTGGGAGATGATCCGCAACTCAGTGTGGCCGGCACTGTGAGGGCAAAGAAACTGGCACAGATCCTGGCTGATCAAAAAATCCAACACATTTTCAGTACTGACTTTATACGGACAAAGGCTACTGCCCAACCCTTAATTGAAGCCCAGTCTGGTCTTAGCATTGAAATTTACGATGTGAAAAAACACGATGATCTGGTCAAAGAACTCCGCCAAAGAAAGGGAAATGCCTTGGTGATTGGCCATAGCAACACCATTCACCATGTAGCCAATTATTTTGTTCAGGAAGGGGATAAATTCCCGGAACTCGAGGATATTGAATACGATTTTATTTTTGTGGTGACCTTGGAAAAAGACGGGAGTTCCAAGGTGGAAAGGAGAGTCTACAAAGACTTCAATTAGTATATCTGTTAATTGGTGACCAGGTTATTGGATTCATAGCTCCTGAAATAAAAAAATTATCCCCAACTTTTAGCAGTTGGGGATAGATTTTATTGTTAATACCCTGGGTTTTGATCCGACAAGCTGATTCCCGGATTCAGGTCTATTTCTCTCTGTGGAATAGGGAACAGCATATGATGGTCCCTGACATTCCCTGTCAAGGTTGGATAAAATCTTTGGAAATGGCTTCTTGTAACTTCCAATAGAGTACCCCATCTGACCAGATCATACCGTCGTATACCTTCGAAGGCCAATTCCACCCTTCTTTCCTTCCTTACAGCCTCCCTAAATTGAGCCTGGCTCATCCCAGGGGCTAAATCCGGTAACCCAGCCCGGTTTCTCACCTGATTGATGGCAGCATACGCAGCGGAAGATGGACCGCCTTCTGCTTCATTGGCAGCCTCTGCGTACATCAGTAGGACATCAGAATACCTTATGATGGGATAATTCAGATTTCCTCTAGGAGGAGTAAGTTCAAGATACTTACCTATATAAGGCTGGGGAATACAAGGGGATGGGATTCCCTGGCAATTCCCGGTCGGGCTGTAATTATTCACCGTTCCATTCGCCAAAGGCAGTTGCAAAAGAAAAGCAGTATTGAACCTGAGATCATTGGGCTCAAAAGCCTGAACGATATCAGGAGTAGGCTCATTTACCCCATTACCATTACCAGTAGTTGAATTAATCCCCCGGGGCATAAAGAATTCTTGGAAAGTACTTCCAACTCCTTGCATAGCACTAAATTGGATGGAGAAAAGGTGCTCTGCGCTATTTTGATTTACCAGCTGAAATACATCACTGTATGAACTTAGAAGTCTGTGCTGACCGGAATTCATAACTTCCAATGCCTTGTCCCTGGCCAAAGCCCAAAAAGGAGAATTCGGGTTATTACCGGCCCTCGTCAAGTAAACCCTGGCGAGCATGGCTTTGGCGGAAGTATTGGTCACCTGTCCCTGCAATCTTTGTGTAGCGGGTAAATTCTCTGCGGCTTGCAAATCGGGGATGATGACTTCATCATAAATCCTGTTGGCATCTACCCTTGGACTTGCCACATTGTTTACATTTAAAGTTTCTTCGATTTTTAATGGAACAGCGCCAAATAACTGGACAAGATCAAAGTAAAGAAACGCCCTTAAAAAACGTGCTTGGTTTACAATATTATCCCTTAATTGTGGGTTCATATCGATTGAAGGAACCCTACTGATCACTGCATTTGCCCTGTTAATAGTAATATAGGCATTTTCAAATCTATCCCTTAGTATTCCGTTATTTGGATCCACTGTAAATTCATCAATCTGAATCCTATCCTGATTGCCCCTGAATTCACCTGTAAAGGTATCGTCAGAACCCATATCTCCTATCATATACTGTCTGTCATACATGTGGATCAACCTGAATCCGGCATACACGCCGACCAAAGCGGCTTCTGCATCAGTTGAAGTCCTGTAGAAATTCTCAGGTGCAATAAAACTGAATACCTGCTCTTGTAAGGGATCCTCGCAAGAATTGAACAGCATTCCTGCCAACACTATCCCTGATAAATATATATTTCTGATTTTCATTTTCTTATGTTTTAAATTTTGACTTAGACGGATGGATACTATAAACCAAAATTAACACCCATGATAAATGATCTGGCCATCGGGAACGTACCTCTATCGATACCAATGCCTATAGGATTCTGTCCTAAAGAGTTTACCTCTGGATCAAATCCGGAATAATTGGTAAATGTCAGGATATTTTGACCCTGTAGATAAACCCTGCATGACCTTAGCCAAGTCACATTACCAACCGGTAAATTATAACCTAAAGTAACATTTCTGACCCTCAGGAATGATGCGTTTTCAATATGCCTATCAGATAGCACAAATGGTCTGGTTCTTGAACTCGGCCATTCATTGCTTGGGTTTTCAGGAGTCCAACGGTTGAGAACCCCTCTCACGTTATTTGTAGCACCATCATTTCTGTACAATTCGTGGCTATTGACATTCCAAACATCGTTTCCATAAGTTCCATTGATAAATATGGAAAGGTCAAAGTTTTTATAGGTGAAGTTATTGTTCATCCCGTAAAAGAACTTAGGTTGTGGATTGCCAATGATAGTCCTGTCGTTGTTATCAATTCTTCCATCCCCATTGACATCCACATAGCGGATATCACCAGGACCTACAGAACCGAAAGAACTGCTACCCGGGATAACTTGCTCACCTGATTGGATGATTCCGTTGGTTACCATCCCAAAAAAGCTTCCCACTGGAGCACCTACCTGCAAAATACTGGAATTGGCAATCTGTAAGTGTCCATCACCAGTCCCTGGCGCTAACCTGAAAGTTTCTCCAGGACCAAGTGCCAAAACGGTATTCCTGTTAAAAGTAATGTTGGCATTGGTGACCCATTTCAATTTTCCGGTTAAGTTGTTGCTGTTGACTGACAACTCAAGACCTTTATTTTCAACACTTCCAATATTAGTAAGAATAGTAGCAAATCCTGTAGACCTTGGCAGATCAAGCGGTAATAATAAGTCTTGAGTTCTTTTGTAGTAACCTGCTGCTTCAAAGAATATCCTGTCCTCAATTAAACCAACCTCTAAACCCACATTGACCTGATTGGTCTTCTCCCATCTCAAATCCGGATTAGGGATTCTTCCAGGGGCTAAGCCGATAGCTATCACATTACCAAAAGCATTCCTTTCCGTATTCAGTTGGGAAAGTGATTGATACAAGCCAATTTCCTGATTACCGGTCAAGCCCCAGCTTGTAGTAACTTTCAAAGTGCTTAGCCACTTGATATTATTCACAAAAGGCTCATTGCTCATGTTATACCCAACAGCGGCAGAAGGGAAATACCCCCATTTGTTGCCTGCGCCAAATCTAGAAGAGCCGTCGGCCCTGAAAGTTCCTGTGAAAAGGAATTTTTCAAAGAGGGTATAATTGACCCTTCCAAACCAGGAATCCAATCTCCATAAGCTTCTTCCAGAAAAGGGGGTTCCTACTATTTGGCCCAAACCCAAATTGTCCGATCCCAAAGCATCTGTTGGGAAATTGGTGGCTTGTGCACCCACAAAGTCCACCATTTGGGACTGACTTTCATAACCGGCTAAAAGAATTAAGTAACTGTTCTTATCAAATTTTTTGTCGTAATTCAGGGTAAAAGTTCCTACCGGGCTGAATACATTTTTGGTTTCCACCAATGCCGAACCAAAGGCATTTCTTCCCCTGTTGTTGGTGCTGGGCGCATAAAAATCCCTTCTTCCTGTTTGGAAGTCCACACCTCCTGAGGCACGGAACAATAAATTATCGATTACTTTCCATTCCATAAAAACGTTGCCCAATACCCTGTTGGTAACGGTTTTATTCAATGTTTCCAAAGCATCCTGAACCGGATTGCCTACCTGCTGTGATCCGGGAATTGAACTGTTGTCAAAAGTGAAATTTCCATCTGCATCAAAGACAGGAAGGGTTGGGGAAAACACCAATGCTGCATTGACCACACCACCTCTGGTTATATCGGTCACCTGTTGGTTATTGGTAGCTCTGGAAATGGTGAGGGAGTTACCTACAGTAACTTTATTGTTAATGGTTTTATCCAAATTAACCCTTACCGATCCTCTTGAAAATCCTGAATTGAGTATCACCCCTTCCTGATTGAAGTAGTTTCCTGAAATGGCAAATCTGGTTTTGGCATCCCCTCCGGAAACAGTAACCTGATGATTTTGAATGGGAGCATCCCGGAAAACTTCACTTTGCCAATCCGTACTGTTATTTCTGAAACTTGCAATTTGCTCTGCTGAAAAAATGGGGGATTGACCTCTTCCCACCCTTGCTTCATTTGCTATAATGGCAAACTCTTCTGCATTCAATAATGGGATGGTTCTCGATACTTGCTGTACCCCATAGTAACTTTCAAAATCTACATTCGTGGCACCTGCCTTGCCCCGCTTGGTAGTAATAATTACTACACCATTTGCACCCCTTGAACCATAAATAGCTGTTGCGGAAGCATCTTTCAAAATTTCCATGGATTCAATATCTCCCGGGTTGATATTGGCCAAGGCATTTTGAGGCTGGCCTCCACCGGATGTTCCTGGCGCCACAGTTGCATTGTTAGGGAAAAAAGGAATACCGTCAATGACATACAAAGGTTCATTTGAGGCATTGATGGAGTTGCCTCCACGGATCCTGATCGAAACTCCACCACCTGGAGCTGCTGAAGCCTGTGTTACCTGAACACCAGCAGCCCTACCCTGTAAGGCTTGGTCTAATGATGCTACTGCCACCTGTTTGATTTCACGTTCTCCGACAGATGAAACAGAACCTGTAAGGTCAGACTTTCTTTGTACACCATAGCCCACCACCACTACTTCACCTAAATCGGAAACTTGTTGGGCCAGCTGAACGTTAATGGTAGTTTGATTGCCAATGGTAATTTCCCTGGTCTGAAAACCAATGAAGGAAAAAACCAGCACCCCTGCATCCGGTGCATTGATAGAATAATTACCATCCATATCGGCTACAGTTCCGATGGAGGTTCCTTTTACTGCCACAGTGGTGCCGGGGATGGGCTCCCCTTTGTCATCTGTAACGGTACCTCTTATGATCCTTCCCTGCCCATTGGCCTGCATAGCAAGTGTCAGGAAAAGAACAAAAAGACCCAATTTCTTGTAGATCATTTTTCTCATGGTTAATGGGTTTTGTTGTAGATAGATTGGTTGTTGTAGTATTTCAGAACCTAATGAAAGCTAAACCAGAAAAGAAAAACTGATGATTACCTGTTTCTGATTTCCTTGTTTTAACTTCCAATAAATTCTGTAACTGCATTAAATTTAAGGGTAATAGTAGGCGCATTTACCCATCAGCAACATGAATTTACGAAATCGATTTCGGGAGCTTTAAACCACGATTTATGATTTAATGAATAGAAAATATGAATATCCGCCTACATACAAGTGGGCAAATTTTATACTTTGACAATAAGTGTCAATAACTTTCAGGGCTGAATTGTAAGTGTTTAATTGGCTGTAAATAAATAAGAAGGCCATGAATATTCTACAATTCAATGAAAGATATCCTGATGAGGCAAGTTGCATCCATTACTTGAAGGAACAAAGAGAAAGAGAAGGTGTCATTTGCAAGAATTGTAATTCCAAGGATCACTACTGGCTTAATTCTCTCAATATGTTCCAATGTAAACATTGTAAATTTAGGACAGGACTGAAAAATGGTACTATTATGGAAAACAGCAAGTTACCATTGAGGACTTGGTTGCTTGCAATGACTCTTGTAAGCGCAACCAAGAAGGGATTTAGCTGCCTTGAACTACAGAGGCAGATGGGTCATAGCAGATACGAGACTGTTTTCAGACTGTATCACAAGCTCCGGGAAGCAATGGGTAAACGTGACAACCAATATAAACTAGAAGATATGGTTGAATATGATGAGGCTTTTGTAAGCAAGGCAACAAAATCTTCGGAAAAGACGAAGCTGAAGAAAGGCCGTGGAAGCCAAAAACAAGCTACTGTCGCTGTTATGGCTGAATCATCTATTCTTGAAGACCTAATTACTGGAGAAAAGGACAAAAGCTGCAGATATTTCAAGATGGTCAAAATAGATAACTTGAAGGCAAAAACAGCCGAAAAACTGATAAAAGGACTGATTGACAAAAAAGCCGTGCTCCAAACTGATGAAAGTACGACTTATGCTAACCTAGAAGATTGTATCGATGTTCACGTGAGCGAATTATCTTCCACAAAAGAGGGCAAGTTCAACCTCAAATGGGCACATATAGCAATAAGCAACCTTAAAAGGGATTTACAGAAGTACCATATGGTTTCAGAAAAGATGCTTCAAAACTATCTCAATGAATTCTGTTATAAACTAAACCGAAGATACTTTGGTAAAAAACTCTTTGATAGACTTGTTATTGCGAGCATTTGCCCCTACTTGTATACAAGCGGATAATCATAATAGAAAATAGAGGTATTTAAAAAAATCCATTCCATACATGAAAGCAGGAAACAGCGAAAATTAGGAGTATCGAAGGCAAAAAAATTTACCCTTAAAAATAACTTTAAACTATCCTAACCTCAATCCCCATCTCTTCCAGCCTTTCCTTGTAGAGTTCAGGAATGCCCGAATCCGTGATGATCATATCAATGTCCTCCAGGTTACAGATTTTACCGAAACCTTTTTTTCCAAATTTACTGGAATCCGCCAGAACAATAGTCTTTTGGGCGGTCCTGATCATTTGGGCATTCAAATGCGCTTCCATTATATGGGAAGTAGTCAATCCGTAATCCAAACTGATGCCATCTACACTTAAAAATAATTTTGAGCAGGCAAACTGTTTCAGCATCTCTTCTGCATAGTGTCCTACTACTGAACTGCTGCTTTTTCTGACCACCCCTCCCAATTGGACAATCTCCACCTCGGGGGCGTCTATCAAAGCAAGAGTAACATTCATTGCTGCGGTCAATACAGTCAATTTTTTGTTTTTTGGAATAGCCTGTGCAAATGCCACAACCGTTGTACCAGAACCTATGATGATGGCATCATTCTCATCCACCAGGTCTTTGGCAAACAATGCAATTTTTGTCTTTTCCTCAACACGAACCAATTTCTTTTCACTAACGGACCTATCATTGACATAAGGGGAAACAGGGGTTGCGGAACCATGAGAACGGTAAAGAAGACCCTTGTCTTCCAATATCTTTAGATCCTTACGGATAGTCACCATGGTAACATCCAAATCCCTACTAAGCTCAGCCACGCTGACAAAACCATTTTTGTTCAGCTCATTTAAAATATACTTATGCCGTTCTGCAATTGTCATGGAAGTTTCCTTTTTCCACAAAACTACATCAAATAATCAGGAAAAGAAACTCTAAAGACTCCTTTTTATTATCTTTTATTTCTTTTTGTTTCTCTTTTTGTTACTTTTGAAAAAAAATGAAGCAAGAATGGATAGGAAAACAAACCTAAAGCAAATCAATGAGAAAGGAAAAGTGTGGGACATCGCTGTTATAGGCGGTGGGGCTTCAGGATTAGGAGTTGCCTTGGATGCTTTGTCAAGAGGACTGTCCGTAGTATTGGTGGAAAAGGCAGATTTTGCCAAAGGCACATCAAGCCGCAGTACCAAATTGGTGCATGGAGGAGTGAGGTACCTGGCCCAAGGAGATATTGCGTTGGTTTTTGAAGCGCTGAAGGAAAGGGGAAGGTTATTACAAAATGCCCCGCACCTCACCTACAATCAGCCTTTTATTATCCCTATATATACATTCTTCGACAGACTCCAATACAGTATCGGTTTGAAAATTTACGATTGGATGGCAGGCCGTCTTAGGCTTGGTAAATCCAAATTTATCTCCAGGGAAGAAACCATTCAAAGGTTGCCACAAATTAAGCAAGAGGGACTGAAAGGCGGGGTGGTTTACCATGATGGCCAATTTGATGATGCCCGATTGGCCTTGAGTATCGCCCTGACCTGTCATGATTTGGGAGGCTGCCTGGTGAACTACATGCAGGTGATTGACCTTCTCAAGGACCAAAATGGCCAAATCAAGGGAATACTCGTTCGTGATGAGCTCGATAAAAGTAAATACAAAATTGAGGCAAAAATGGTCGTCAATGCTACAGGTGTTTTTGCTGACAAAATTCTGCAGATGGACCAGCCGGATGCCCCCAAGAGCATCCAACCTTCCCAGGGAATCCATTTGGTTTTAGAGCAGAGTTTCCTTGGAGGTAATGATGCGCTGATGATCCCCAAGACCTCTGACGGGAGGGTCTTATTTGCTGTTCCGTGGCTGGGAAAACTTGTTGTGGGCACTACCGACACCTTGAGGGAAAAAGCCAAACTGGAACCGGAAGCCCTGAGTAAAGAAGTGGATTTCATTTTGGAAACTGCCGGAGCCTATCTCACCAAATCCCCAAACAGAAAAGATGTGAAGTCTGTTTTTGCAGGCTTACGCCCTTTGGCCGCACCAAAAGAAGGGAGTACCAAAACCAAGGAAATTTCACGTTCTCATAAAGTGATCATTTCTAAAAGCAAATTGGTCTCTATCACAGGAGGCAAATGGACAACTTTCAGGAAAATGGGGGAAGATACGGTTAAAGAGTTCACAAATATCACAGGAGAATCCCTTGCCCCTTCTACCTCCGCAGAAATCCGTTTCCACGGATTTACAACAGCACCAGAAAACGGACACTGGAAAGGCTATGGCTCAGATGCCCTATTCATCCAAAAAATGATTCGGGACAATCCCGAATTAGGCCACAAACTACATCCCGACTACCCCTATACTCAGGCAGAAGTGGTCTGGAGCACAAGACATGAAATGGCCATGAAAGTGGAAGACATCCTCAGCCGAAGAATGCGGGTTTTGCTTCTAGATGCCCGGGCAGCACTGGAAATGGCCCCAAAAGTGGCCGAATTGATGGCCCAAGAACTAAGGAAAGATGAAAAATGGATGGCCGCGGAACTGGAAGATTTTCAAAAATTGGCAAATAAATATATCTTGAAATAGATAGAAATATATCTTCATCGAAACACTTAGAAATATGCACTAAATCAATATTTCAATTGTATTTCAAGCATATTTCTACAATATTTCCATAGGAGAACCAAAAACCCATTTAACCAATCACTGAATTAACCAATTAACCAATGTCCCAATATATCTTGTCCCTTGACCAGGGCACTACCAGTTCCAGAGCTATAGTTTTTGATAAAACAGGTCAGATTGTTTCTGTGGAACAAAAGGATTTCAAGCAACATTTCCCCAAATCAGGATGGGTGGAACATGATCCTCAGGAAATCTGGTCCAGCCAATCATCTGTAATGATAGAAGCCCTGGCCAATCATGGGATCAAAGCCGGGGATTTAGCAGCCATAGGAATTACCAACCAACGGGAAACCACCATAGTCTGGGACAGGAAAACAGGAAAAGCCATCTACAATGCCATTGTATGGCAAGACAGAAGGACCTCATCTTATTGTGACCAACTGAAATCTGAAGGGAAGTCAACCATGATAGCTGAAAAAACCGGATTGGTATTGGATGCCTACTTCTCAGCCACCAAAATCAAATGGATCCTGGACCATGTGGAAGGTGCACGGGAAAAAGCGCAAAATGGGGACTTGGCCTTTGGTACCGTTGACAGCTGGTTGGTCTGGAAACTCAGTGCCGGTCAAATCCACGTCACTGACATCAGCAATGCCAGCAGGACCATGCTGTACAATATCCATGAAAAACAATGGGACCAAGAGTTATTGGAGCTTTTTGATATACCTTCATCCATTCTACCCGAAGTAAAATCCTCCTCAGAAATATATGGAAGTACTGCCGGAGATATCCTGTCCCACAGAATCCCTATTGCGGGAATTGCAGGAGATCAGCAAGCCGCATTATTTGGCCAACTCTGTACCCAGCCCGGAATGGCCAAAACCACTTATGGGACAGGTTGCTTTTTGGTAATGAACACAGGTGAAAAACCCGTCAAGTCCAATAACCAGTTATTGACTACCATCGCCTGGGAAATTAATGGAAAAGTGCATTATGCGCTGGAAGGTTCGGTATTTATTGGAGGAGCTGCGATCCAGTGGTTGCGGGACGGAATTGAATTTTTTAGCCATGCCAAGGAAAGCGAAAAACTGGCCGTAAGCCTGGAAGACAACGACGGGGTTTACTTTGTTCCGGCTTTGGCTGGATTGGGAGCACCGCATTGGGACCAAAATGCCAGGGGAGCTTTTTTTGGGATCACCAGAGGCACTACGATAGCCCACATGACCAGGGCAGCGCTTGAATCCATAGCCTATCAGGTCTATGATGTGATCAAAGCCATGGAAAAGGACAGTGGAGAACCTACCAAGGAACTCAGGGTGGATGGCGGGGCTACAGCCAATAATTTTCTCATGCAGTTCCAGGCCGATATCCTGGGCTGCAGGATCCAACGACCAAAAATCATAGAGACCACCGCCTTGGGAGCGGCATTCTTAGCAGGCCTTGCCGTGGGATTCTGGAAAGATGAAGGAGAGCTGAAGACCCTTTGGCAAGCGGATAAAAGCTTTGAGCCACAAATGGATGCTGAAAAAGCAGAAAAATTTTTACATTTTTGGCATAAGGCAGTTGAACGTTCTAAAAACTGGGTAGAATAATGGATGTATTTGTAGCAGAATTTGTGGGTACCTCTCTTCTCTTGGCAATGGGTTCGGGAGTGGTGGCAAATGTTGTCTTAAACGGAACCAAAGGAAATGGCAGTGGATGGATCGTGATCACTACAGCTTGGGCCTTGGGTGTGTTTATTGGTGTAGTGGTAGCCGATCCATATAGTGGAGCACACCTGAATCCTGCAGTCAGCATCGCTTTGGCCATTACGGGAGATTTCCCTTGGGCCGATGTCCCCAGTTATGTATTCGCCCAGATTTTAGGTGCTATGTTCGGTTCAGGAATCGCCTGGTTGGTGTATAAAGATCATTTTGATGCCACGGATGATAAAGAATTGAAGTTTGCTCCATTTGGAACTGCTCCGGCGATCCGTAATTTACCCTCCAACCTTATTTCAGAGATTGTAGGTACTTCTGTATTAATCATTGTAATTTTATATTCAACAGAACCTGTCATACAGGACGGAAATGATACCCCGATTGGCTTGGGTTCCCTTGGCGCTCTGCCGGTGGCATTTTTGGTCTGGGTGATCGGTCTTAGCATGGGTGGTACTACCGGCTATGCCATCAACCCTGCAAGGGACTTTGGACCAAGACTGATGCACCAAATCCTACCCATCAAAGGCAAGGGCAGCAGTGACTGGGGCTACAGCTGGGTGCCGGTATTGGGGCCCATTCTTGGTGCTGCCATAGCTGCGGGCATTTATTTGCTTTTGGGAGTTGGGGGGATGGTCTGAAAGGTGGATTTCGAGAAGCCCTTTCCGAAATCCGACTTCCTCACTCCGAAATTCTTGCTTCTTGTCTCTCGTCTCTTAGTCTAACCTCTCACTTCACTCATTTGACTCTCATTTCCTGTTTCTCCCGTCTTGTGTCTTATGTCTAATTTCTAGCCTCTCGCTTCACAGCATCACCTTTTCCCCTCCCAAGGCACATACACCACTTTTTTGGTATCAAAAAATTCTTCCTTGAAGTAATCGTCCAAATGGTAGGTCACATAACTTACAGGCCTCTCTTCCATTTCCTCGTCCACATCCCCTCCCTTCAATAAAAAGATGCCATTGGGGAATTCATTGAAGTCCTCTTTCCTGAATTTTCCTTTGACCCAGGGATAAAAATTGGCAAATCGGGTCACCGCCCTGCTTACGATAAAATCATATTTACGGACCAAATCTTCTGCCCTTGTCTGCTGGGCTTCTACATTGGATAGCTTCAAAGCTTTGGCTACTTCCTTAACAACTGTGATCTTTTTCCCAATAGAATCCACCAAATGAAAATGGCAATCAGGAAACAGGATGGCCAAAGGAATCCCGGGGAATCCACCACCGGTTCCGATATCCAGGACCTTGGTGCCCGGCTGAAACTCCATCACCTTGGCAATACCCAGGGAATGCAGCACATGCCTTTCATAAAAATGCTCCATATCCTTCCTACTGATCACGTTGATCTTCTCGTTCCACTCCTCATAGAGGGGCTTGAGTCTGGCAAATTTATTTTTTTGGTCTTCAGTTAGATCCGGAAAGTACTTCAGTATAATATCCATGGAATCTGTTTCTTTCTCGCAAAAATAGGGAAATAAATGAAAAGACCTGCCAGCTTAAGTTTCGTTGGCAGGTCTTTAAAACAGGTAAAAATAAGTCTTTACTCTTTTTTATGGGCTATGTTATCCCCTCTGGTATTGATTTTTTCATTTAGATATTGCCCCAGTCTTTTGCCCTTCTCGGACCCATAAACTATAGCTGGCATAAAATGAATCCCTCCATATAACCTACTTATAGCTGCCTCGTCTGCAGCTTCCCTAAAGGAATTAAATTCCCTGATCGGAAGTCCATAAGCCACTTCAGTGGAATCATAAATGTAAAAGGGTTCTCCAAACAACTTCGTAAGTGCTTCTGAGGCCGCATTGGAAGCCACACTATGTCCACTAGTATGCTCAGGAAAAGGCGGAGTTTGAAGCAGGGGCAACCACTCCTCATCGATATATTTGTTGATGTAGGTTTCAGGCCTGATCAATCGGCTCCTATACTTTTCGTCCCAACAGGCAATAAAGGCATCAAATATGGAAATACTGGTGTAGGCGAGGGTTTCAGCCGTTCCTTTCCAGTCCTGATCTGCTGCTTTTGAAGCAATCGCTGCAATTCCCATCCAATGTCCGCCTGGGGTAATTTTCTTTTCCGCAAACATCACATGGCCTTTAACATTGACTTTATAAGGATTGCAGTCCCAAAAATAAGCTATATCCTTCTGCTCTTTGGTCAAGTTTTTCACCGTGTTGAAAACTTGCTCAGCTTCTTTGTAGAACTGACTATTCACATCCGTAGAAAATTCCGTCGGTGGGGGAGATTGGAACTGATTGGCACGTTCCAAAACAAAAGGCCTGATTTTATTCCAATGAGGCTCTATTCCTTCCATGTAGGCCGGAGGTGTAGGCTGCCAGGAAAAAGGCTCATTGGTCACAGTATATTTTTCAAATGACCTGCTTTCGTGGTAATTGTCTTTTCTGGCATAGGCGATCACATGGGCAGCTACTTCCTCACCCAAAGCTACTGACCTTTCAAACACTTTTTTAGGAACTCCCTTTTTCCTGATTTCCTGAAAAGCCCTTTCCTTGTGCTCCTGCACCAATGCTTCCGAAAAAATCATGGCAGTACCCACTTTGTAGTAGGCCGCCAATGCCGCAAGTGGATAATAAATCTCACCTTCAGTGTCGAAGTCCTTTTTCTCAAAACCATTCAATTGCCCCATTAATGAGGTGTAAGAAGGGTCTGCCAAAGCAACTACTTCAAAAGCTGCAATAGATGGATAGGCATAAATCCTACTGGCTACAGGGGGCGAAAAGATGTCATGGATGATGACATCTGTCAATTTCAATTGGGCGGCTATCTGGTAATCCCCATTGGTGATTATATCTTGATAGTCCTGGTTTTCCTGGCAGGCAAATCCTACCAACAACACTATGGCCAGGATTAAACTTCTAATGGTACGCATCATTCTCGGCAATTACTCAGCTTAACTTCTTCAAATTTAACAAATTCCTGACATTAAGTAGAATCTGGATGTTCGGGTGTGGTTTTTTCCATATCAAAACTATGAAAAATCAAACAATTATTGATTTTTCCGGGAGTTTAATTCTATGATTTTTGACATAATTTAACCTTACCTCTTCATGATTTTACTTTAAAAAAAACAGGCTTGTGATTGTTCCTAACAGCGACCAAATACTCATTCCCATTAATCACAATTTGCCTAATGCCTCTGTATTCCCCCCAGAAATCTTTGGCGTCAAAACCCAATGGCTCATGAATAAATCCATCCTCTGCCCATCTGAACAATACAATTGGCTGGGCCATTTTCTTTCCGTAATCTGTCCTGAAACCGGAAAAATTCCCCACTCCCAATACATAGGTACTGCCTCCTGAGGAAAACACCACAAAATCCCTGAGAGGACTGAACTGTCCTTCAATCGGCAAAGGTATATATTGGTTTTTCCCAAAAGGGATAAAAAAGGAACGGAATTCCTCTGCCTTTTTGATGTTAGCCTGAGCTATTTGCTCTTTTTCCAACAAGCCCAAAGGCTCTTTTACTTGAGCATACCGGACATAACTTTCATGCCTCCTTTTTAGGCCAGGAATCTGACGAATCAGGTCATCCCTTGAAGCAAATGGCACCAAATATCCCTCCATATAATGAAAGACCAAAGGATCCTCCTGCCCATTGCCATCAAAATCCCCATGATAAAGTTGAACAGACTCTTTTTCAGAAGCTTTCAATTTAGTATTCAGGCCCAAATTCCCTAAAAGAATTCCTTTATCCTCTCCCCCATGGCTAAAAACCTCCATTCCATAATACCACCCTGATGGAGCCAAAGGCATTATTTCTTTAAAAGATCCATCAGATTGCTTTTGGAAAGCCCTCACTGGCATCCACTCTCCAGCTATGAGCAGTTCTTTCTCTTCATCCCCAGTGATATCATGCCATAGGGATTTCTGTACCATCCCCGGCCTGAAATCCTCCCCAAAGTACTGAGAAGTCATGTCTTTGAACCTTCCATTCCCGTCATTGATCAACAAATAAGACTTTGGCACCGCACCATAGTTCCCGGTAACCACAGAACTGCCAACGAAAATATCCATGGCCCCATCCCCGTTCACATCATGGAAAGCGACCGTAGAAGTATTTTCTCCAATCGGTGGAAGGGAATTCATGGAGAACCTAAGATTCCCCTTTCCATCGTTTAAAAATACCCTGTCAAAATTGAAAATCTCTCCAGATAGAAATTCATTTCCACCACTTCCCACATACAGATCCAAATAACCATCTCCATTTAGGTCAACAAATTCGGCTACCACATCCTCGGCCATTTTGAGCTGCTCAAACATTGGATTTTCCAACCGGAGAAAGCTTCCCCCTTGCTGCTGCAAATAAATGGCCGCTGCCTGCCCTTTGGCCCCGCCAAGGTAGATATCATCCAAGCCATCCCCATTGATATCCCCAACTGCCAAAGCAGGCCCTTCCATCCCGTAACGTCTCGGCATGAGGTATTCCCTCCTGAATTCATCAATCTCCAGGTTTTCTTCATGTTCCCAATCCAGTCCCAAATCAACAATTTCTAAAACATGGGAAACTTTTCCTTTTGGCAACTCCGACTTTTCACCTTGTCCTTTGACCAGTTGATGCCTTTGGTTGATGCCAAGCGATCCATAATTTTCCACTTCTTCTGCGCCCCAGTCCACATATACCACCTCAATCTCCTCCGCCTTACCCAAGCCAAAAGTCAAAACAGTAGAGGTCCCTGACTGAAACCCCCTAGATGTACTCAATACTTGATGGTAAGTTTCTCCGGCGGCCATTACCCAAACTTGCGCCCCAATGCCATTCAGATTGGCCCGATCACCTTTAAGCTCAAACTGCACAAAGTGATGGCCCAATCTCTCGGAATTATTCCTGTAAATAAATGCAGGCTGATCGGTATTGTTGATCACTAAATCCAAGTCACCATCATTGTCCAGGTCGGCATAGGCAGAACCATTGGAATAACTCAGTTGATCCAAACCCCAATGTTTGGCCACCTGTTCAAATTCAAGGTTGCCCTTATTTTGAAAAACAACATTGGACAGCTTGACCGTGGGAAGCATATCTATCTGCCTTTTTTGGATCTCTTTTTCGGTCAAACCCGGCGTTGGTTCCTGACTGTATTGAATAAAATCCAGGTCATTGGGTCTTTTGACAATGCCATTGGTCACATGGATATCCTTGAAGCCATCATTGTCCATGTCAAAAATCAAAGGGGACCAACTCCAATCAGTCGCATAGGTTCTAGTCAGTAAGCCAATTTCGCTGAACTTACCATCACCCCTGTTGAGTTGTAAATGATTCCTCACATACTGGTCTCCATAACCCAGCCTCTTTTTGACATCAAAAACTTCTTGTTTGTCCTCCCCCACTGACTTCATCCATATCTCAGGATCCTGAGGCAACATATCCGTGGTAAAAATGTCCGTCAGGCCATCATTGTTAATGTCCGCCAGGTCATTGCCCATGCTGTACCGACTTGTGTTTTCTATATACTCCCTAAGTGACTCTTTAAAAGTCCCATCCCCTTGGTTGATATACAGGTAGTCATCTTCCGTAAAATCATTGGAGACATAAAGATCCATCCATCCGTCCCTATTCACATCCGCAATTCCAACTCCCAATCCAAAACCCAAACTGGAAGAAAGGATGCCCGCTTCCTGGGTCACCTCCACCATACGAAGTTCCCCTTGGGATACCAAGCTTTTGAAGAGCTTATCCCCTCCTTTCTCATCTTGGTTGGTAAACTTGGAGTCTGCGTGGGAAAAAACCTCTGGCTTTTTGATGGAATGGTTCAATAAATACAGGTCCAAATCCCCGTCATTGTCATAATCAAAGAAAACTGCATGGGTAGAAAAACCTACAAAATCTATCCCATAATCCGCTGCCTGCTCAGAAAAAGTGAGGTCCCCATTATTGATATAAAGCTTGTTTTTCCCTGTAAGTCCTTTATAATCGCCTACTTGACAGACATAAATATCCAAAAAACCATCTCCATTTACGTCTGCCATGGTCACCCCAGTGGACCAGCCTCCCTCTCCTGATACACCTGCTGAAGCAGTAATGTCCTCAAACTGGAAATTACCTTTATTCAAATACAGTTTATTCTCCCCTTGATTGGAGGAGAAATAAATATCCACCAATCCATCATTATTGATGTCACCCAGGGCAACCCCTCCCCCATTGTAAAAATAGAGGTATTCCAGGATGTTCATTTCTTCGGAAGAAATCAGGTTATTGCTAAAATCTATCCCTGTCACTTCCGAAGAGAGCAATGTAAAAAGGCTTTCCTTCTTGGGTTTGGAACAAGCTACCCCTCCAATAAATACCAATAGAAAAATGTAAAAACCCCTCATTCCTTAACTTTCCAAAACTCAAGCGGCGCATTGTTCTTTACCACCATCAGCATTTTGACTCCTTTCAATTTTACGATTTGCAAATCCCTTATATCACCATGGAGCTGAAGCCCATGTTCCCTATTGGGGATATAAGTGAAATTTCCTTTACCATCCCCTATCAGAACCTCCCCGTAGCTACCATCATATTGTCCGACTTCCGGCTTGGCACCACTTAGATTACCTGCCAAAATCAAGTCCTCAGCCCCATCACCATTGAGGTCTGTGACCAATATCGCGTACATCCAGCTCCGCTGCACCTCTCTTGGCAAAGCTTTTACCTCAAACTGCCCTTCTCCCTGATTGATCAAAACTGCAGAAGAAAGGAAATTTACTTCCTGCATTACAGCATTTTTGAGTTCCTGAGGTGTGAAAATATCCTCCATGTACTTGTCATTGTAAGCGCTGTATTTCAAAAACCGTTTTTTGATAGATGGCACTTGCTGTTCCAATTGGTGCTTCAGGGTAAAGGGCACATGCCTCCCACCTTCTTTTTGAACATATAGATGCTCTACTGAACCATTTTGGTCAAAATCATTGACGAACATCCTGATGGGTCTTTCCAGACTGGCTTTGAAGCGTGTATTCAAACCATGATTTCCCAGGACGAAATCAGGTTTACCGTCTCCATTGAAATCTCCTGTATTTATTGCCTGGTACCAACCTTTGAAGGCTTCCATTTCCGGCATGGCTATTTTCTCAAGACCCTTCCCTGTATTTCTCAGGAAAGTCGGCGCCATCCATTCGCCTACCAAAATCAAATCCTCCTTTCCATCACCATCATAATCTGCCACTGCGGCATCTGTGACCATTCCTATTTCTTTCAGGGAGGGGGCATATTCAGCTGTCCCGTCCCTAAATGTTCCTTTCCCGTCTGAAATCAGAATTTGGGAACTTGGATTGACTCCATATAAAAAGGGTACAAGCCTAGAACCAACAAAAAGATCCATGATACCATCCCCATTGACATCGATTAGCCGGACTACCGAACTGCTGTTTTTAAAATTCAAAAGCCCGCTGTTTTCGGACTTGGTAAAATTGCCTTTACCATCATTCAAATAAAGGCGATCCGAAAGATCCAAAGCCCCGAATCCGGATTCATTCCCTCCTGAGGTCACAAACAGGTCCAGGTGACCATCCCCATTGAAATCATGGAAAACCCCATGGGTATCCTCTGAAAAACGGTCCGCAACAAAAGCTTCCTGTTCTGATTTTTTCATGGTTCCATTGGACTGCTGTAGAAAAAGCTGACCGGGAAAGCCTTTGGCTCCACCTAGGTAAACATCCTCCAAACCATCACCATTGACATCCCCAAAAATTGCTTTCGGCCCTTCCGTGGATAGCATATGATAGGTCAGTCTATCTCTGTCAAAGTCTATGAATTGGTTTTCCCTATGCACAAAATCCAAGATCCCTTTGGATGCCGCTTTTTGAAAAATCTGAGCTTCAGGTTCCTTGAAAAAAACAAAACCAGACGGAGCTTCTTGAGCTTCTTCCCAGCTCAAAACCAATGACTGATTGGCTTCAACGTCCTCCAAAATGGTCACCTTCCCATCAGGCCACCTTACCTGGATTTCATCAATTCTTTGAGCTTTTCCCAAACCAAAATTCAAACGTGGATCGATGGAGGACTGAAAGCCCCTGTTGGGTATTTGCTCCTGATACAATTGCTGATCCCCAATCAATAAACGAACCTGTGTGCCAATAGCGAAAGTATTTTTCCCTTTCCCCTTCAATTGGATTTTCAGGTAATGATTTTCAGGCTGAAGCTCCGGGCTTTTGTTTTTGAAGATAAGTGCTTCGCTGTTTACATTGTTGATCACCAGGTCCATAGCCCCATCATTGTTCAGATCCCCATAGGCTGAACCATTGGAATGTACCGGGTCTCCCATGCCCCATTGGTGTATGACATTTTCAAATTCCAGGTTACCTTTGTTTTTGAAGGCATAATTGGAAATAGGATTGACAGGCATAGGATCTACCAATTTCCTGTAATCCACTCCATCTTGGGAAATGATGGCCCTTTTGGTCTGCTCATTATCGATAAAATTCAGATAATCCAGATCTGTCAGATCTTGATAGATACCGTTGGCCACAAAAATATCTTTCAGCCCATCATTGTCCATATCGAACATCAGCGCCGCCCAACTCCAATCCGTGGCCTCCACATTGGCCAAGCGGCCCATATCCGTAAATGTACCATCCCCGTTATTGATATGGAGCATATTGCGTGTGTACTGATAATGGTAACCATGCTGTACATTGAACTGGAATTTGTCCCAGCTTTCAAAAGTGGTAATCTGCTTCAGTCTTTGGGGAGGCTCCGGCAGCATTTCCGTTACAAAAATATCCAAATATCCATTGTTGTCGATATCCGCAATATCTGCCCCCATAGAGGCAGCAGAAGTGGAACGCATATAATCAGTCAGACTCTCCGTAAAAGTACCGTCCTGATTGTTGATGTACAGGTAATCTCTTTCAAAGAAATCATTGGAAATAAAAATATCCATCCAACCGTCCCGGTTGACATCACCGATGGTGATACCCAAACCAAAACCAATTACAGAACCATAAATACCCGCTTCCTCAGATACATCTGTAAATTTGTCCCCATCATTCCTGAACAACTTATCCCCGCCCACAGGATCCCTTCTAGGCCTTTCATTCTGCATTTTATTGAAGCTGCCGATGGCCTGATAGCTATTGTTCAGTAAATACACATCCAGGTCACCGTCATTGTCATAATCAAAAAAAACAGCGTGGGTAGAAAATCCCTGATCAGCCAATCCATAGGCCTCGGCCATTTCTGTAAAAGTCCCATCGCCATTGTTGATAAATAATTCATTTTGTTTGTTGTCACCTTTGATATCTCCTGAATTGCAGACATAAATATCCAGCCAACCATCTCCATTGACATCGGCCATAGCTACCCCCGTACTCCAGGCCCTTGTGCCTGCGACTCCGGCTTCAGCAGTTACATCCCTGAATTTAAAATCCCCTTCATTCAGGTAGAGTTTGTTTTCTCCCTGATTTGAAGTAAAGTAAATGTCGATCAATCCGTCGTTGTTGACATCGCCAAGGGCAACTCCACCACCATTATAAAAATTCCTGTAGGTGAAAATATTGAACTTCTCATCAAATTCCAGGTCATTGCGGAAGTCAACCCCAGAATGGGAAGAGCTTACTTTCTCGAATAAAAAATCATTGTCAGGTTTTCCTTTTTTTGTACAGGAAACCAGAAGTGCGGAAAGCAAGCTTCCCAGAAATATATATTTATTAAGCTGCTTCATCTTTTTTGTTCATTTCTGAAATATCCCTGACCCTAAGGTCAAGCATTTCAACTCTTACCGAGGTGAGATCTTTTTTGAAAACCCTGATCAGGCGGTTACCATCTATTTTTACAAATGCAGTAATGGTTTTTTCCTTATTGCTTACCTCAAAAAAGCCTTCGCCATACCATCCTGTTAACAAGCCCAAAACATCCTCCAACAACTTGTCATTGGAATATTCTTCATTGCCTGGAAACCAACTTGGATAATTGAACTCCATAGGCATAAAAAACAGCTGATTATCCTCAAATTGAGGATAAAAATGCATCAATGCTTCTTTTCCTGATGGCATGGAGGGCTTATACTGAACCTGTAAATGATGCGCACCGTTAGTTAAAATACCTTTTTTGTTGAGCTCCCAACAGGTGCCATAAAACTGTTTTCTGCCCATACCAAACCTTAAATCCAGAAAAAGATCCTCTACCACTTTTCCAGAAGCAAGTTCTCTTTCTTTCACTTTTTGGTACTCCGATTTAGGTTGACAAGCAAGCAGCATCAGACTCATGAACCCCATCATCAACATACCGCCTTTCATCTTTTCAATTCTAATCTTACGCATCCTTTCTTTTATCAATTTTTGTACTTCAATCATTTATCGCCAAAGCCATTCGGCTTCCAATTCGATCAATGAAACTTTTTTCAATCAAGATTTCAGGTCAGTGAAATCAGGAATGAATCTACTGGAATTTGGTAAGGTCAACAATCCTTTTCATTTATTACAAAAAGAAAGCTAAACACTTTCCAAACTTAATCCCTTTGATCTGGCATTTCAAATAATTCTACCTCATCATTATTTTTTGCTACCATCAGGGCTGTGCCCTTAGCTGTTTGAATAAGTTGTATATCTCTGATTTCTCCTTTTATATAAAAACCGGATTGATCAGCCGGGACTACCTGGAGTGAATGCACGTCTTCTCCTGTCAGATGCCAGCCATAACTCCCCATATTGACACCCAATTCCGGTTTAATCCTGGATTGGTTTCCGCCTAGAAATAAGTGAAGTTTTCCTTTTTCATCTTTCCATGTGTTTATGGCATAGACAGGACTGCTTTGTACCAGTTGTGGCAATGAGCCTTTGACAAATTTTCCATCCCCCTGATTTAGAAAAACTGCAGTCTCCAAAGTTTGAACCTGCAATACCTTACTTTGACCAAGTATTTCCGGAGGAAAAAGATCCTCCATTTTTTTGTCCTTATAAATATCGTAAGACAACAGTTGTTTTCTTAAACCGGGCAATTGCTTCAACAAAGCATTTTTAAGAACCATGGGATAAGACATCCCTGATTCATATTGTGTCAATATCTGCTCGATACTCCCATTGCGGTCAAAATCATTGACATATAAGCGCATGGGTTCAGTTGCATTCGCTCTCAATCGGGTATTAGTTCCCATATTCCCCAGCAATACATCAGGTATTCCGTCCCCATTTAAATCTGCTACATGAATGGTATTCCATAATCCACTGGTATTTTCAAATCCAAACTCCACAGATATATCCCGATAATTTCCGTCCTTCTTTTTAAAAACCTTTATTGGCATCCACTCCCCCACAATGACCAATTCTTCCATCCCATCCCCATTCAGGTCTCCGACCCAAGCATCCCGGGTCATGCCCAACCCCCTTAAGCCCGGCGCTATCTCATTGGTCTTATCCACGAATTTACCATCTCCTTGGTTTTCCAATATCACTACGTCTCCCGCGATACCATAAGCAAATGGAATTGTCCTGGTACCTACCAATAAATCAGGAGCCTTATCCCCATTATGATCAAACACCCGGACAAAGGAAGAACTCTCAAAACGCATGGGTAAGTAATCCACCTTCCTCTCAAATTTCCCTCTGCCATTGTTGATATACAACCTGTCCTGGTAATTGGGATTGCTGCTTCCAAACTCCAAACTTCCACTTAGGACATACAAATCCAATAACCCATCACCATTAGCATCAAAAAACACCCCACCCACATCTTCGGACAATTGGTCTTCCTCAAAAATTTGATGGACAATAAAATCACCATTAGCATGCTGCATGAGAATAACAGAGGCTTGTCCCTTTGCCCCGGGTAAAAAGACATCATCCAATCCATCACCATTGATGTCCGCAATAGCCAGCTTGGGGCCTTCATTCGAAATCATATGGAAGCGCAACCTGTCCCTGTCAAAATCTACAAAATCACTTTCCTGATGTCTCCAGGGAATACGGGCCTGCGATTTCTTTAATACTGATGGAAAGAAAGGTACTTTTAATATACCCTTGTTTTCTGTAGCAGACTCTTGATCCAAAACCAAAATTTGGTCAGCCACAACATCTTTGATCACAGTAAGTTTACCGTTGGGCCAAAGAATATGGACTGAGTCCAGCCGGTCAATTTTCCCCAAACCGAAATGTAATCGATGATCCACAGAGGACATGTATCCTTTTACAGGATTATGTTCGGCAAAAAACAAGCGCTCATCCTTAAATAGGGTTACCTGAGCACCAAATTGACCGGAGAGATCCAATTGCAGAAAGTGATATCCATTAATCTCACGGCTATTATTTTTAAACAAAAAAACTTCCCCATTGAGGTTATTGACCACCAAGTCCAGATCCCCATCATTGTCGAGGTCAGCGTAGGCTGCGCCTGTAGAAAATGTGAGTTGGTCCATTCCGGCAGTTCCCGCGATGTCTTCAAACCGAAAATCCCCCAAGTTTTTGAAGAGGTAGTTCCTCAAAGGATTGGAAGGAAACTCGTCGATCATCTTGGTGAGTAATACAGAATCTCTTTTAAACTGGGCAATGAGATTTTGATTGTTGACATAATAATCGACATAATCAAAGTCTGTTAGGTCTTTTACAATTCCATTGGCCACAAAAATATCCTTCCATCCATCATTATCTGCATCGAAAATCAAAGCTCCCCAAGACCAATCTGTGGCATGTACCCCTGATTGTCTGGATACATCTATAAAGTATGGAAGATTAGAACCGGGTTGAAATCCCAGGTTTCTCTGCAGGGTATTTCGGGTAAACTGATGGAAATACCCTGCCTTGACATTGGCCTGGTATTTATCCCAATCTTCAAAAGGTGTTTTGGTTTTTACCCTGTCCAAAGTAGCAGGCAACATCTCCGTGACAAAAATATCTTGCCATCCATTGTTGTTCAGGTCTGCAATATCGGCACCCATGGAACCCATGCTGATCTCTGTGATCATTTCTTCCAAAGCCTCTGTAAAAGTCCCATCCCCATTGTTAATGTACAGGTAATCTTTTTCAAAAAAATCATTGGAAACGTAAAGATCCGGCCAACCATCTCTATTGAGATCTGCGACGGTAACACCAAGTCCATAGCCTATGGCTGATCCATATATTCCGGCTTCCTCACTGACATCGACAAATCGACCTCCCTCATTTCTGTACAGTTTATTTCCTCCAAATGGGTCCCTGATATCCCTTTGCCCAATTCTTAAATCATTGATTCCGATGGATCTGGCAGAGTTGTTCAACAAATACATATCCAGATCCCCGTCTTTGTCAAAATCAAAAAAAACTGCATGTTGGGAAAGGCCTTCATCAGCAATGCCAAATTCCTTTGCCATTTCAGTAAAGGTCAGGTCACCATTATTGATGTAAAGTGAATTATGACGCTCCGGCCCTCCCAATGGACCTGATTTGCAGATATATATGTCCAAAAGTCCATCCCCATTAACATCCGCCATGGAAACACCCGTTGACCAGATACCTGGAACAGCCAAACCAGCCTTTTCGGTAATGTCTTCAAATTGGAAATTTCCTTTGTTGAGGAAAAGCTTGTTGGAGGTCTGATTCCCTGCCAAAAAAATATCCACCAGACCATCATTATTGATATCTCCCAAAGCTACCCCTGCTCCGTTGTAAAAGTTTCTGAAAGTATATGGATTAAATTTTTCATTGTATTCCAGATCATTCCTAAAATCAACGCCCGTCCAAGATTTGTCCATCAGCTCAAAAAGCATAGGGTTTTTCTCCTTCTTGGAACAAGAAGATATTGTAAGTAGAAAAAGAATTATGGAAATCGGGCGAATCAAAGTTTCTTTTGAATTAAGCGTATGCAATTTGGGAATACTAAAATACTTCGGGAAAGCCAATTTCATAAACCTGCCAGGTTTGTGTCAATTTTATTCATTTATTTATGAATGCCCCAAAATTAAAAAGAAGCGCACGGTGGTGCACTTCTTTTTGAAATTATATAGACCAAAGGATTAATAACCTGGGTTTTGTCTCAAGTTAGGATTGGCCTGCAACTGGTTCTCAGGAATTGGAAACAGATTTCTGAAAGGTTGAGAAGCTGCCTTTTCCCACCAAGGAGCATTGAACCTGCCAAATCGGATCAAGTCGGATCTTCTATGACCCTCGGCAAATAACTCTCTCCCCCTTTCTGCCAACAATACGTCAGCATTGATGGTAGTAAGCGGAGGTACATTTGCTCGGTCCCTTAATTGATTGACAAATTGTAAGGCAACAGCATTGTTTCCTTGTCTCCAGGCGGCCTCTGCTTTCATCAATAACACATCCGCATACCTATAGATTGGGAAGTCATTGTTTAAGCTTGGCGCAGAGCCCAATGGGATCTCAAATTTGTTGATCCTTGTTCCTGCCTGTCTCCAAGCATTTGGAGCTAATTGGTTAATAAACGGAGTAAAGTTGATTTCAGGGCCATCCGGGTCAGTCGCTTCAACAGCGTCATCAATAATAGGTGTAACCCCATCAGATCTGAACTGTGGTCCTTCTCTCAAGCTGGCTTTGCGAACATCTCCATCTTCATAACTGTTGTAAAACTCTTCCAACGCTACATATCCATTCCAAGGCTGTTCCTGCAACTCGAACGTCTGCTGGGAGCTGTAATGGAAAGTCATTTGATGAATGTTGAAACCTTCAGCATTGTTTGCATCATAAGGAATCGTAAACATATTCTCAGGAGAGTTGGAGTTGTTGGAAGCAAAATTACTGAAGAAATTAGGCGATAAAGAATATGGCCCTTCATTGATAATTACATCCAATACCCTCTCTGCATCTGCCCACCTGGCAGTTCCCGTATAGACTTCAGCGTTGAGGTACAATTTTGCCAAAATCATGTGGGCTGTCCAATAATTCAGGTTATTCCTGGTATTGTTTTTAGTAAGTTTGTCCACATTCTCAAGGACAGAACTTTCTATGAAAGCAAAGACTTCTTGTCTGGTATTCTGGGCAGGAGCACCTCCTCTGTCAGTTTCTCTTATGATAGGAACGTTACCAAAATTGTCTATCAACAACAGATAACCAAATGCCCTCAATACCCTGAGTTCAGCTCCCAACTCTTCCAAATCAGGATACTGAGACAAGAGTAGGTTACATTCGCCAACAATCCTGAATGCCTGTTGCCATGAACCGTTATATGGACCATCTACAGAAAGCCAGGTATGTCTGTGTGCTCTCAGCCAAATCCCTCCGTCTTCCCAGTCAGCACCTTTTTGAGGAATCGCTATTTGATCTGAAGAAACCTCATTGATACTGTAAAGGCCTCCGTGCGACCCATATCCAGCAGCTACAACCGCCCCGTAGGCAGACTGCTTTAATACCTCGATCAGCTCAGGGGTAACATTTGCATTCAACTGCTCTTGCGTAAGCCCCGTAAGCACCTCCTGCTCCAATTCCCAACAAGACCCCATGGTCATAGCCACCAGGCCTCCCACACATAAAGTTTTAATCGATCGTAACATATATTTTTTGAGTTTATGTTATTTAAATGTAAGTGTTAATCCCATAGTCCAAATTCTCGGTAAGAAGTAAGTGTTTCTTCTTTCCAGACCCGGAGCTAATGGATCTCTCGTAAATGCATCAGGAGTATCTTCCCATCTCACCTCAGGATCTACACCAGAGAACTGAGTAATGGTAAAGAGATTTTGCACACCACCATAAACCCTTAAATTGTTTAGGTTAGCTGACCTTGTAGGAAAGTTGTAACCTATTTGAAGGTTATCCAACCTAATAAAATCCCCACGTTCCAAATACAAATCAGAGAAAGTTGGTGTAGATGTAACCAATGGATTGGTTGGAGTGTTTCGTGTTAAGACGGAATTCCAAGTATTGGATGCCCCATCCGCATTTTCATAGAAGCCCCTAAAAGAATTGTAAATCAGGTGACCAAAGCTACCCCTTGCCAGGAAGTTCAAATCCCAATTACCATAGGTGAATGAGTTCGAAAATCCAAAGTCCCCTGTTGGTAAACCGTTACCCAACCTTTCAAATTCATCAGGGTTTTCACCTGAAAGGATATATTCCCCTCCTTCTGTTAGGCCCAATAACCTTGGACCCCAAAAGTCACCTACCCTTTGGCCTTCTTTGTTCCAAACAATTGGGTTATTGTTCTGGCCCGGAGCTCCGGGGGTAGCTCTCCTGATTTCAGGAAGACCGATTGAACCAACTCCAATATTTCCAATTCTTGCTCTTTGGTAAATTGTGAAATTCAAGCTAGGTGTCCAATTGATACCATTCCCCAGATTGATGTTGTTCACGCTTGTCAAAAATTCAAAACCTCCAGAAGTCAAGTCAGCCAAATTGGCCCAAATAGTAGGCGCTGTGTAGAAGTTGCCAGGGAAGAATTCGTTAGGAGCTCCAATGGGCACCTCAACATTGAAAATCAAATCCGCAATTCTCCTTCTGTAATAGTCCATCTGACCGGTTACCTTACCGTTCCAAAGGCCAAAGTCCAATCCTACAGTAAATTCACGGGTAGTCTCCCATTTCAACTGAGGGTTGGGGTTTGACAATTGATTGATACCCACAAAGACAGAGTTAACCGGATCATCAGGGTTCAAAGGGATTCTGTTCCCATTTCCAAACACACCCAAAGCCAAAGTTGGGGATGGAGGCAACTGACCTACCACACCAAATGAAGCTCTTGGTTTGAACTGGTTAAAAATACCCATATCAAAAATTTGGGTAAAGTCAGCACCGGCACTTAATGCTGGGAAAAGACCTGTTTGATTTTCTCTACCGAAGCCGGAGAATGTTTCAGCCCTTAAGGATGCAGAGAAGAAATAAGTATTATTGTAATTGAAGTTTGCCCTACCAAACAATGAATTCAATACGGATCTCTGGGCCTCAGACCTTAAATCTGTACCTGGACCAAATCTTAAACCACCGGCACCTAAGTTGTTCGGCCCTTGGTCAAACAGGAACCTGGTAGATGCTGCCCATAGCCTGCTTTCTTCAAAAATCTGGGTCTCACCACCCAATAAGAAGGTGAAGTTCAACCTATCAGCAATTTCATCTTCGAAACGTACAGTTCCGTTCCAAACTGTAGTATTTCTGCTTTCTACATTTTGACCGGCCTGTCCAAACCTACCAAAACCAGTCTGGAAATCCTGTCTGGAGAAGAAGCTGGTATTTTTTCTAGTCCATCTGTCCTGAGAAAACTGGGAAGCAATCGTAATTTTATCTGTTAAATCAAACTCTAACCTATAAGAATAAAGCGCATTCTGGAAATTGTCAGTAAACCTTTGCTGATTGATCAAAGCCACTGGGTTGAAAAAGTCAAACAGCGATCTTTGGAAATAGCCTCCAAAATTTCTGTTTGCATTGGTCAATCTGGCTTCCCTTTGGGCAGCAGTCTCACCGGCAGGATTGAAATCTCTTTCAAAAATCGGAGCAGTTGGGTTATAAATGGTCGCATAGCGCACTGCTTCCTCATTCACATTGGTTCCATCAGTGTTTGTAAACGCCAAATTAAGATTCATTCTCAACCTGTTGTTCAAAGCACCGTGATTCAAATTGAACCTGGTATTCAAAGTTTCTCTGTTGGTTCCAATCACCACACCGTCATTGTTACGGTAGTTGACAGAGGCTAGGAAAGAAGTGTTTTCAAATCCTCCTGTTACAGAAGCGTTAACAGTACCATTGTAGGCAGTTTGAAGTATTTCATCTCTCCAGTTGGTATTGTGTCCAAAGTCAACACCACCCCTTTCAACAAACTCTCTTGCGGAAAGAACCGGAATAAGATTGGTAGCCTGTTCTGCAGAACCGAAGCTATTGATGGTCACTGAAGAAATACCTTTTTTGGTCGCTCCTTTTTTGGTGGTGATCAAGATTACACCCGCAGCACCTCTAGTACCATAGATCGCAGCTGCAGAAGCATCTTTCAATACGTCAAAAGATTCAATGTCATTTGGATCGACCGCGTCGATAGAGGCACCGATGACACCATCCAAAACAATCAGGGGAGATTGTGTGGCACCAAAAGAAGAGATACCTCTCAAACGAAGTGTTGGGGCAGCGTTAGGGTTACCTCCTGGACGGGTTACAGAAAGACCGGCTACTTTTCCTTGCAACAACTGCGTAGGGTTGGGAAAGTTACCTCTGTTGAACTGCTCTGCTCCAACAGAAGCGACTGCAGAGGTGATTTCCTTCTTATCCTGTGTACCATAACCGATTACCACTGCCTCCTGAAGACTTTGAATATCCTCCTGCAACTCTACATTGAATGTGCTTTGGTTACCAATGGCAAACTCCTGCGTAGTAAAGCCCACAAATGAAAAAACCAAGACCTGATCTCCAGGCTGGACTGTAAGCCTAAACCTACCATCAAGATCCGTAGTAGTACCTCTTGTCGTACCTTTTATAAGGACCGTTACCCCAGGCAGGGGATCCTTCAAGGTCGCATCCAGGACAGTTCCTGAAATCTCCCGACCTTGTGCAAATGCCGCCGCCATACTGAATACCATCAGCAAGGTAATCAGCGACAATGCTTTTAATTTTTGTAAATAATTTCTCATAGGGTTTGTTGTTTTGAAAAAAACGAATTGGTTTTTATAGTTAATTTCAAATCTAAAATCATGGTTTAAATTTTATTTTGCAAAATTTAACAAAGGCCACAGGGCCGTTTTGGATAAAGGCCTGTTAACAGAACAAAGGTATTTTTCATTAATCGTTAAAAATTCCTGATTTTCTTTAAAGTATTTCCAACCGAAAACGTTTGAACTTTTTGAATAGTTAAAATTTTTGGGTTTTATTAAAAAAGTGAAAATCGAGGTCATAAAAAACATCCTCAAACTTCAATTCTAAAATTACAGTATGATCGGCCAAAATGGGGGATGTTCGGAAAATTGCTATTTCATACTCTTTAATCCGGCAGATTTACTTGATTTTATTACATTCTTCTAAACCCTCCCCTGTATTGCCGGTTTAAAATCAAAAGAGCTTTAATATTCTGGATTTTAAAACATTTTTGTGCTTAATTTTAAGGTGCTAAACCAATACTATGCGTAACTTCACGGTCATTTTTATCCTTGGTGGAATTTTACTTTTTCCGTCCATTGTAAAAGCCCAAGGAATCAGGGGCAAGGTAATCAATGAAAAAGGAGAAGCCCTACCTTTTGCTTCTGTTTATGTTCGGAATCTGGGAGAGGGAATACCCACCAATCTCAATGGAGAATATGAGCTCAGGCTAAAAAAGGGAGTTTATGATGTGGTCGCCCAATACCTGGGCTTTGCTACCCAAGTGCAGACTGCTGTGGTCTTAGAGGATTGGGTCAATCTTGATTTCACCCTAAAGGAACAGGTTTATGCGCTGCAAGAGGTTACCGTCAAAACCAATCAGGAAGATCCTGCCCTGACCATCATGCGCAAGGCCATCTCCAAGGCCAAATTCCATAGATTGCAGGTGCAGGAGTACAGCATGATGGTTTACCTGAAAGGAACAGGTAAACTTACCAATGCACCTTTTTTCCTAAAGAAAGAACTAGAAAAAGACGGCTTCAAACTCAATGAAGCTTATACCAGCGAGTCGGTTTCTCAGGTTACTTTCCGCCAACCCAATACGGTTGAGGAAAAAGTCATCAGCATCCGAACAAGTGGAGACGACAACAACATCTCGCCTGCCCCTTATCTGGCCACGAGTTTTTACAACCCAAAAATCAATGAGGCCATCTCCCCTCTGTCACCCTCTGCCTTTGCCTATTACCGCTTTAAATATGAGGGCTCCTTTATCGAAAATGATGTAATGGTCAATAAAATCAGGGTTACTCCCAGATCAAAAGGGGAACGGGTTTTTGAAGGGCATATTTACATCATCGAAAATCTTTGGGCCATCCATAGCCTTGACTTGACTACCTCTCTGTTGGGATTCCAGATAGGTATCAAACAACTCTACCAACCGGTAGCTGAAAATGTCTGGATGCCCTCTACTCATACTTATACCTTTGGAGGGAAAATTTTCGGCTTTGCAGGAGAGTACCAATATCTGGCTTCCACAAGGGATTACAAAGTCACCCTCAATCCTGACCTGATCGTGGACACCAAAATCATTGATGAAAAGGTCGATGAAATCCCTAAGGATGTAATCAAACTGGACAAAAGCCTCAGCAGCCTGGAGCAAATGGCCCAAGCGGACAAAATGACCAGAAAAGATTTCCGAAAGTTGGTCAATACCTATGAAAAGGAAGCGCTCAAGGAAAGAGAAAATGTTGAAGTGATATCCGAACGGAAATACAGTATTGACTCCCTTGCCACCAAAAGAAGCCTTTCCTATTGGGACAGCATCCGGCCGGTCAAACTCACAGAAGCGGAAATCAAAGGATACAGGAGAGATGATAGTCTTGCAGTAGTAGAAGCTGCCAAAAAATCAGAAGTGGATTCTGTGGCCAAGCAATCCAGAAGAAAATTCCAGCCCATGGAAATCCTTACCGGCGGCAGGTATTACTTTGGTAAGGGCAGGTCTGCAGGCTTCCATTCCAATATGAACCGTCTTTCCTTCAATACAGTGGAAGGCTTTAAATTTGGATTGGCAGGATTTTATAGAATAGAAAAGTCCACCAAAATGGCCGATTCGGTCACTAACCATGTGCGTTCCTGGAATTTCAGACCGGAATTCAGGTATGGATTCTCCAGCCAGCAGCCCTATGGCATGCTTGAAATACGGAGATCAATCACCAAAGGAGAAAAGGCACATAGTTTTGGACTGGGCGGTGGGAAATTCATTTATCAGTTCAATGCGGACAACCCCATCTCAGAGCAGGTCAACGCCTTTTACTCCCTGCTGCTCAGACAAAACTACATGAAGCTCTATGAACAGGATTTTGTAAAGGGATATTTTTACAAAAGGTTCAATGATGCGCTGACTTACAGGGGAAGTGTTACTTACGCCAATAGAAGCAGTTTAGAAAACAATTCAGATTTCAGTTGGTACAGACGTCCTGAACGGGTCTATACTCCCAATCAACCCGAAAATATCGAGGCTGATGTTAATGCTTTTCAAAACCACAGGGCATTGATCTGGCAAAACTCACTGGAATGGAGACCGGGATTGAAATACAGTGTTAGAAACGGAAGGAAAAGACCCGTCTACAGTTCTGCCCCATTGGTCAATGTGCATTACACCAAAGCCCTTCCTGGTTTTTTGAATGATCCTATGGCTGCAGACTTTGATTGGGTAGAAGCAGGAATCGAGCATTTCTTCAATTTTGGGGTAAGCTGTAAACTGGATTTCAACCTAAAAGCAGGCAGCTTCCTCAACAACAACCGGGTGTATTTCATGGATTTCAAACACTTTGGTGGAAACAGGACTATATTTGCCAATATGGGAGTGGCTTCGAATTACCGCTTCCTGGATTATTACCAATACAGCACCCAGACCGAATATGTGAGTGCCATTGTGCATTATCAGTTTAGAAAGTTTTTATTGACCCAGTTGCCGATGCTGCGTTTTTCCGGGGTTAGGGAAAATATCTTTTTCAATTACCTGAAAACACAGAACTCACCAGATTATTGGGAACTGGGCTATTCTTTGGATAACCTTTTCCGCATTTTCCGCCTGGAAGTGGGTGCAGGGTTTGAAAACGGCAATTACCAAAGGAGTGGTGTTCGCTTCGGTATTGCCAGCTTTATCAATATCAGCATTGATGACTGATTGAATCTTAGCCCCTTAAAATCTTTGTGGTATTTAGGCAGCAAAAACCGATTTGCAAATTCAAAAAACCTGTGCTACCTTAGCATTTGTAAGGTTTAATATCAATAAAGACAGTCAGCTCTTGGCTGGACTTTCTTTCACTGGGGCTTCTTTGAAGCCTTTTTTGGTTTTTAGACTTTCATATTTCTCCCTATTTTAGCCCCATAATTTGAAAGCATGTCCTTAGAAGTTATCCGACTGACCAAGATTTACGGCCAACAAAAAGCACTGGATGAGGTATCATTTACCGCAGAAAAAGGGCAGGTTCTGGGATTTTTGGGACCCAACGGTGCCGGAAAATCCACCACCATGAAAATTGCCACCGGCTATTTGCTGCCAGATTCAGGCGAAGTTAAAATCAATGGCATTTCTGTATTGGAAAAGCCAAAGGAAGTCAGCAAGTTGGTGGGCTACCTTCCCGAGCACAACCCCCTATACCTGGACATGTATGTGAGGGAATTCCTTTACTTCATTGGGGGCTTATACGGTCTTTCTAAACAAGCTTTGGATAGTAGGATAACTGAACTCCTTTCACTTTGTGGACTGGAAAATGAATCCCACAAAAAAATCGGACAGCTCTCCAAAGGCTACCGTCAAAGGGTCGGACTGGCAAAAGCTCTGGTCCATGACCCGGAAGTCATCATCCTGGATGAACCTACCACTGGTCTGGATCCCAATCAGTTGGTGGAAATCAGAAAACTGATCAAAGATGTAAGCCAAAACAAAACCCTCATTCTCAGCACCCACATCATGCAGGAAGTGGAAGCCCTATGTGATAAGGTGGTCATCATCAATAAAGGAAAAATTGTGGCCTCTGATCTGCTCAAAAACCTGAAAAAGGAAGCAGGAAAATCCACACTTTTAATTGAAGTGGAAGAAAAACTCGAACTGGAATGGTTTTCTAGTTTAGGAGAAGTATCATTTATAGAGGGAAACAATTCTTGTATGGCCATTGAAGTGGAAGACAGCGCTGTAGCCAGAAAAGAGGCCCTACAACTTTTACAGGAAAGAAACCTCAGCCTGGTGAGCATTCAATTGAAGGAGCGCAACCTGGAAAGTATTTTTCACCAAATCACCCAAAATAGCTGATATGCTTGCATTGTACTGGAAGGAAGTGAATGGATTTTTCAGTAACCTCAGTGGTTATCTGATCCTATCCGTTTTCTTGGTCTCCATAGGTTTGATTGTATGGGTATTCCCTGACACCTCTGTTTTGGAATATGGATTTGCAGACCTTGAACCCCTTTTCTTTTACACACCTTACGTTTTCATTTTTCTCATTCCGGCCATCACGATGAAAATGATTGCTGAAGAAAAGAAATCAGGAACCTGGGAACTACTCATGACATCCCCATTAAGCATCCGAAAAATTATCCTTGCAAAGTATTTGGCGGCCCTGACTTTGATCGTCATTGCCCTTTTGCCTACATTGATTTATTATTTCAGCATGGTAGAATTGGGAAATCCTCCTGGAAATATAGACCACGCTGGTTTTTTTGGTTCTTGGGTAGGCCTTGTCCTGATCAGTGCCGTATTTGCTTCCATTGGAATATTGGGCTCAGCCCTCACCTCTCACCAAATGGTAGCCTTTATCTGGGGGGTGTTTATTTCCTTCCTGATGTATTTTGGACTTACTGCTTTGGTGCAACTCAATGTCATGAGCCCTCTTGCTTTGTTCCTGGAAGAATTGAGTTTAAGCTTTCACTATCAAAGTATGGCCAGGGGAGTGATTGACGGACAAAATCTCGGCTACTTTATCAGTATCATCGTGCTGATGTTGGGATTAACGGGAATAATTATCGGAAAAAAATGAAAAAGGGCAAATTTTCATCCATTGGCAAAAGCCTTGCACTGATCTTTACGGTTATTGTGCTGATAGGAATATTGGTAAGGATTTTCCCGTTCAGGTTAGACCTAACAGAAGAAAAAAAGTACAGCCTGCACCCATCCAGCATCGAGGTTTTGAAATCACTGCAAGAACCGATCGAGGTAGAAATCCTCTTGACTGGAAAGCTGCCCGGAGGCATGCGCAGGCTTCAGCGGGCTATAGAGGAAACAGTCCGAACCTTTAATGCTTACAGCAAACAAAAGATCACCTTTTTCTATGAAGATCCCCTGACCCTACCCGAAGATATCAGGGAAGATTATATCGTAGGTTTGGCTGAATATGGGATCAACCCCACCAATCTGTTCATCACTGAAGATGGGGGACAGAAAAGCAAACTGATTTTTCCAGGGGTAATAGTCAGGACTGAGGAATTTGAGACAGGTGCTCTCCTTTTAAAGGGGGAAAAAGGAATGGGGCCTGATGAAATCCTGAACCAATCCATAGAAAACCTTGAATTTGAACTGATCCAGGCTATAAGGAAAGTGAGCATTGGTCAGGAAAAATCCATCGGAATGACCATCAGCCATGGAGAAATGACCGAGGATGATGGGTTTGGGATAGTCGAAGCTTTGGTAGACCAGCATGAGGTCTTTAAAGTTCCTTTGGCGGAGGCTACCAAAGCAGAAGACTTGGATCCTTTTGATGTGATTATTGTGGCAGGGCTTAAGGAGGCTTTCTCCGAAAAAGAAATTTATTTCTTAGACCAATACCTCATGCAGGGAGGCAATCTGATTTTCTTGGTGGATGCCATGGAATACAACCTGGCAGAGGCTGGAGGAGAAGGAACCATTGCCATGCCAAGAGAACATGGTTTGGACCAGCTACTATTCCGCTATGGAATCCGTGTCAACAAAGACCTGATCCAGGACCTGGATTTTGGCTACCATCCGGTCATTGCGGGAAATTTTGGGGACCAAGAGCAAATCATTCCCCTTCCTTGGCCATTTTATGTGGCCGCAGGAAGAATGGCAAAGCACCCAATTACCAAAGGATTGGATCAGGTGATGTTCAGGTTTGTCTCAAGTTTAGATACCGTAAAAGCAGATGGGATTAAAAAAACGCCATTGATTTTCGGTTCCGATTTCAGCCGCAAAATGCCAGCCCCTGTCAGAATAGCTTTTGAAGATATGTCCCGGGAGCCAAATCTCAATGAATTTGGTTCCAAAAACCTTCCTCTGCTTTATTTGTTGGAAGGAGAATTTACCTCCTTATTCAAAAATAGGTTTCTACCGGATGGAATCAATAAAACTTCTTTCCGGGAAAACTCCAGTGAAGGAAGGGTATTGGTAGCAGGAACCGGTCTTTTGTTTAAAAGTCAAAAGTCATTTATGGACGGAAATCCTTTACCCTTGGGAGAGGATCCCTTTAACAATACCCAATATGCCAACCGCCAACTGCTCCAAAATGCAGTAAACTACCTTTTGGAACCGGATGGTATCATGGCTACCAGGACAAAAGTCTTACAAATCAGACCATTGAACAAAATCAAGGTGCGGGAAGAAAAAACCAAATGGCAGGCTATCAATGTCTTGGCACCGGTTCTTTTCTTCATTGTCCTTGGACTAATTTGGACAGGGTTGCGAAAAAGAAAGTTCAGCAAATAGGGGATAAAGACACCAGCTTCATTTCAAATCATGTGCTTTATGCAATATTTCAAGGTTTTTTAACCCCATAAGGCTGCTTTTATAATTTTATTTATAAATTTACCCTGTTCAAAAAACAGCTAAAACATAAGCCCTTTCTATATGAAATTTATTGTTTCTTCTTCTGCCCTTTTGAAGCAGCTTTCAGCAATCAACGGCGTAGTCACCACCAATCCGGTTGTTCCTATACTGGAAAACTTTCTCTTTGAAATTAAGGACGGAAAACTGACTATTACTGCCTCTGATTTGCAGACTTCCATGATGACAGAAATTGACGTGGAAGCAAAAGAAGACGGAAACATTGCAGTTCCTGCAAAGATCCTGATCGAAACATTAAAAAACCTTCCGGAACAGCCCGTTACCTTCAGTATTGATCATGACACCTACAGTATTGAAATCAGTTCTGACAACGGCCGATACAAACTCGCTGGAGAAAATGCTACCGATTTCCCAAAAATCCCTACGGTGACCAATGCGACAGCAGTAGATATGTCTACGGAAGTCTTGAGCTCTGCCATCAGCAATACCATCTTTGCGACCAGCAATGATGAATTGAGACCTGCTATGACAGGGGTGTATATCAACCTGAGCAGCACCAATGCTACATTTGTGGCTACTGATGGCCACAGATTGGTAAGGTATAGAAGGGTGGACGTCGCTTCTGCAGATCCAGCGAGCCTGATAATCCCAAGGAAGGCGCTTAATCTTTTGAAGTCAACCCTGCCATCAGAAAACGTACCGGTATCTCTTGAATTCAATAACTCTAACGCTTATTTCAAATTCAACAGCATAAAAATGATCTGTAGGCTGATTGATGAGCGCTTCCCGGATTATGAAAATGTAATCCCTGTGGACAATCCTAACCACATGACCATTGACCGATTGGATTTCTTAGGTTCATTGAGAAGGATAGCCATCTATGCCAACAAAACCACCCATCAGGTAAGGTTGAAGTTGACAGGAAGTGAGTTGCAAATCTCTGCCGAAGACCTGGATTTCTCCAACGAAGCCAACGAAAGGCTTTCCTGTGAACATGACGGTGAGGATATCGAAATCGGCTTCAATGCCAAATTCTTGGTTGAAATGCTGAATAACCTGGACTCCAAACAGGTTACCTTGCAATTCTCTGCGCCAAACCGTGCCGGATTAATCGTGCCTTCAGAAACTTCAGAAAACGAAGACATCCTGATGCTGGTAATGCCGGTCATGTTGAACAATTACGTATAAAACCAACCAACCTAATAAGCAAAGCCCCTTGGCAAACCCGCCAAGGGGTTTTGCTTTTCCCCAGGGATTAATTTCACAATTAACCTATTGAATTCAGCTTGGTAAGAAATTATGCAAAATTACCTCAAATACTGAAATTTATTCGTCCAGTAGCTAGTTCCCGTTCAACCTGAGCTTGACAAAACGGATATTCTCCCTGTTCCAAGTGTAGCATAACACCAGATACCCTTCCTCAAAAATCAAGGAAGGATAAGAAAACTCATTGTCTTCGCTTCCATTTTCTATTACTTTCCTTATTGGCCAGGTCAATCCATTATCTTGAGAAATGGCCAATTCCATGGGATACCTTGCCCCCCAGTTCTTTCCGACAGGGTTAAATGCCAAAGCCAAGGTTTCTCCCTGAATTTGTGCCACATCTATCCCCGAATTGTTATTGGGCAAATCAATCAATTCCACCGGAGTCCAGGTACGGCCATAATCCTTGGAATCACTTCTGCCTATTTTACCTGTAGAGGTTCTCAGAAGCATGTGCACATTTCCAGGGGAAGATTCCCAAAGAGCAGGTTGGATGACCCCTTCCCCAGTAATTAGTTTTCTGTCCAAAATCAGGGTTTCAGAATTCAACCAACTTTCCCCCCTGTCATCAGATCTGTCTACAAAAGCATTCCAAACCCTTTTCTTTTCTATGGAAGCCGGAGCCAGCCAAGCACCATTGGATAATACCAAGATATGATTACGTACTGGTCCTCTCCCTCCTTTATCACCTGCTACCAATTCCTCAGGATCGGACCAAGTAACTCCCAAATCTTCTGAAAACATAACCCAGGTTTCCCAATCATCGATTTCTTTTCCCACCTTAAAATACAAATACAGTCTATTGTCCGGAGAAAGAAACAGCACAGGATTCCAATGGGGATCATTGCGGACTTTGATCAAAAGAGAAGGTACAGACCAGTTTCCAGGGCTTCCTTTGGACATCCAAATCCCTACATCATCATTCTTTTCATGGGATCCCGCAAACCAAACGATCATATATTTTCCAAATCCAAGCTTTTCGATGGAAGAGGCATGGCATTGGGCAAAAGGTTTATTTTCTTCAAAGACAAATTCGATAGTTTCGACATAAGGCTCTATATTCTCAAAAATCATGAACTGCGCATGGCAAAGGCCAGTACCAAGCAGAAAGACTAAAAGACTTAGCCGCAAAATTGCCATGTTTGAAAACTGTTTTATTAAAAATAACAAACTTGGTCTTCAAAAACAATGCCTTTCTTACCAAATGCTTAGGCTCAATGCCTTGAATGCTTCAGATTGGCAGTACCCCCACCAATTTTCCAAAAGCTCCTTACCATACTCTGTCAAATAAGCCTCAGGATGGAATTGCAGTCCCAAAATGGGCAGATTTCTGTGCGCTATGGCCATAATTTCACCAGCCTCTGTCTCCAAAAGTATCTCCAATTCTTGTGGTAAATCCCTCAGTTCCAAAGAATGGTATCTTGTCACTTTAAAGTTTTCGGGAATCCCCTGAAAATAGGGATGGGCGTTTTTCTGAAATACCAGGTGTACCTTTCCATGAACCGGTTGCCTGCCTTTCACCAAATTGGCCCCAAAATATTGACCTATTGCCTGATGACCCAGACAGATTCCTAAAACCGGAAGTTTACCAACAAACAGATCCAATATGGCCATCAGGTTTCCCGCCTTCTCAGGAGTTTCCGGACCAGGAGAAAGGATCAATGCCTCCCAATCCCGATCCATCAAAAGGGATGGATCTACATCATTTCTCACAATGTACAGGTCCATGCCAATTTGCCTAAGGTAATCGGCAAGCATATGGGAAAAAGAATCAAAATTATCAATCAACAGTACCATCTGCCGTGATTTTAACCATGGATTGAACTTTACTGATGGTCTGACTGATGATCGGGGTAAAATTGTCCAGCGCCCTGACCGCAACCGGAGCCATCGGTTGAATAAAAGCATAGGTTTTGGACTCTTTGGTCCATTCCTCCGTCACCTTAACTTCAAAGGCATTGGCAATCCAAATGAAAAAACTCAAAATAAAAGCAGTTTTGACAACACCCAAAATACCTCCGGCCAAACTGTCCACAGAGCCCAAAATGGTAAAATCCAATGTTTTTTTCACCAAATAGGCCAAACCCCTAATGATCAGAATGACGCCTAAAAAAATCATGATAAAAGCCACAAAGGGAAGCGCAAAAGTCAGTTCGGTAACATGCCCTGCCAGCTTTTGTGCCCCCCAGTCCATCAAATGGAAAGCCAAAATCAAGGCCAATACAAATGCCACAATAGACAGGATACTGATAAACAATCCCTGCCTATAGCCGCTGTAGGCCCCCAAGGCCAAAAAGATCAATATGACAAAATCCAGTATGGCCAAGTCATCAACCCAATAATGTTTTTACTTTTTGGGAAATCAGTTTTCCGTCTGCCTTGCCGGCCAAAGCCTTGGTGGCTGCCCCCATGACTTTTCCCATATCTTTCGGCCCTTCAGCTCCCACTTCGGCAATGATCTTTCTTAATTCTGCCTCTAACTCTTCTTCGGTGAGTTGCTTAGGTAAAAATTCATTGATTATTTCCAATTCCGCCATTTCCACCGCATAGAGATCCTCACGGTTTTGCTGCTTGTAGATATCCGCGGAGTCCTTGCGCTGTTTGGCTGCTTTGGTCAATAACTTAATTTCATCCTCCTGGGAAATTTCGCCGGACGTTCCTCCTTTGGTCTCTTCCAATAAAATCAGGGACTTGATTGCACGCAATGCCCTCAACCTGTCCTTGTCCTTGGCCAGCATGGCCTTTTTAATTTCACTTTCTACACTTGCCTTTAAACTCATTGTCTTGTTCTTTGTGTTATAGGTGTAAATTTGTACAAAATTACCTTTTAATTTAGGAAAATGACCAAACTCAGTGTAAATATTAACAAAATCGCCACCCTGAGAAATGCCCGTGGCGGCAACAATCCGGATGTAGTTAAGGTAGCCCTGGATTGTGAGCGATTCGGCGCAGAAGGCATTACCGTACACCCAAGGCCGGATGAAAGGCATATCCGCTATCAGGATGTCCTCGACCTGGCCCCTGTTCTGAGTACTGAATTCAATATTGAAGGCTATCCGGACAAACGCTACATGGAGCTCGTCCGAATGGTTAAACCGGCACAGGCAACCCTGGTTCCAGATCCCCCTAATGCCATCACCTCCAATAGCGGTTGGGACACCATTACCCATCAGGAAATGCTCAAAGATATTGTTGCCGAACTGAAAGAAATCGGAACAAGAGTTTCCATTTTTATCAATCCCGAAGCCAAATATTTTGAACCTGCCAAAACTACTGGCACGGACAGGGTTGAGTTGTACACTGAACCTTATGCCTCTCATTACCATCTGAACCGTGAAAAAGCAGTAAAGCCCTATGTGGAAGTGGCCCAAATTGCGAAAGAATTGGGTCTAGGCCTTAATGCCGGGCATGACCTGGACCTGCACAACCTAAAGTTTTTGAAGCAAAGTATTCCCTTCTTAGATGAAGTATCTATTGGCCATGCCTTGATCTGTGATGCCTTGTACTATGGCTTGGAAAATACCATTCAAATGTACAGGAGACAGCTTGAGGGCTGAGTGGGCGAAAGACTTTTGAAACAAAAGGATGGAGGAACTGGGAGACAGAGGGATAGGGAGACTGAGAGACTAAGGGGTTAAGAGTTTAAGGTTTTAATATTTGCAATGGGTAGCTGCTAATCGACAACTATCCATTTTCCTTAAACCAAAAACTGATTTTTAAACCTATAAAACTTGCTATTCAGGCATTTTAATTAATTTTGCGGGCTATGGCAAAAACTGAACAAACTGCGGAAAACGCGCAACTGAAAGATATTATTGCACACGCCAAAGAGTATGGCTTTGTGTACCCCTCTTCTGAAATTTACGATGGCCTTCAAGCTGTATATGATTACGGAGCTTATGGGGTGGAATTGAAAAACAACCTAAAGCGACTATGGTGGGAAACCATGACCCGTCTCAATGACAATATTGTTGGGATTGATGCAGCAATTTTTATGCATCCTACTACCTGGAAGGCTTCAGGCCACGTGGACAGTTTCAATGACCCCATGATAGACAATAAGGACAGCAAGAAGCGTTACCGTGCAGATGTCCTTATTGAAGAAAAAGCTGCCCAGTACGAACAGTCAGGAGACAAGGCAAGGGCACAGGAATTGTTGAGCGCCATGGCCAGGTTACTGGAAGCAGAGGACTTCGCCGGGGTACGCGACCTGATCATCAATGAAGGCATCGTATGTCCGATCAGCGGAACTGCCAACTGGACCGAGGTAAGGCAATTTAACCTGATGTTTTCTACCCAAGTGGGTTCCGTAGCCGAAGATGCTTCTACCATCTACCTGAGACCGGAAACAGCCCAGGGTATTTTTGTGAACTTCCTCAATGTGCAGAAGACGGCCAGAATGAAAGTGCCTTTTGGCATTGCCCAGATCGGTAAGGCCTTCAGAAATGAAATTGTCGCCAGACAGTTCATCTTCAGGATGAGGGAATTCGAGCAGATGGAAATGCAGTTTTTTGTCCGTCCTGGTTCAGAACTGGAATGGTATAAGGAATGGGCAGAAGCCCGAATGAAATGGCACAAAGCTTTGGGCATTCCCGAGGAGAAATTGAGAAGACATGACCATGAAAAATTGGCACACTATGCCAATGCGGCCATGGACATTGAGTATGAGTTCCCATTCGGATTCAAAGAAGTGGAAGGTATCCATTCCAGAACAGACTTTGACCTAAAGAGCCATCAGGAATATTCCAAAAAGAAACAGCAATACTTCGATCCGGAGATCAACCAAAATTACATCCCTTATGTGATTGAGACCTCTATTGGTGCTGACCGTCTGTTCCTGATGACCTTGTGCAATGCCTTTGTAGAAGAGGAAGTAGAAGGCAAACAAAGAACCTATCTAAAATTCCATCCTGCCATTGCCCCTGTTAAAGCAGCTATCCTGCCATTGGTGAAGAAAGATGGCCTTCCTGAAAAAGCAAAGGAGATTGTGGAAGCTCTGAAGTACGATTTCAATATCATCTATGAAGAAGCTGCTTCCATCGGAAAGCGTTATACCCGTCAGGATTTGATCGGTACGCCTTTCTGTATCGCAGTGGACCATCAGACTTTGGAAGACAATACCGTCACCATCCGACATAGGGATACCACCGAACAGGAAAGGATTGCAATCGCTGACCTACATGCCCGATTGACGGAAGCATGCAGCTTTAGAAGGATTTTTGAGAAGATTTGAAAAAAAAAGCCCTGAAAAACCAGGGCTTTTTACTTTCACTAGGGCTTATCAAAAAATATTATCTGAAAGATTTTAAGATATTTTGAAGATCAGATTTCTTGGACTCTCCATTGACAGTGAAATCTGTCCAAAGGTCGGCCCTTACTTGCCCTTCACCTTTTCCATCAGGCTCCAAAAACAGGGTCCAGGAATAAGTAGCCATGGCATGAAGATTTAAAGTTTTTTGCCTTGTCGCGCCGTTAATTGACCAGTCTCCCAATCCATCGACTTCCACGCCCTGCGCAAAGGTGAAGACCAACCGGGCATTTTCTAGGTTAACTTTAGGGACAAACGTAAAGGTTAAACTGCCGTCTTCATTTTCAATGAAACTAAAGGAATGATCAGCATAAATTCTGGCATTTTCCATTCCAAATCCTGAAGAGCTGAAACTGCTGCCTGCATTCATCTCCTCTGCTTCCGTACCTTTTTCTACCTGCGTGAAAGATTCAGTCATTTCACAGGAAAACATCATCATGCCTGCTACTCCTATCACGAGTACATTTTTGAATTTTGTGATTAAATTTTTCATGGTCTATTTGTAAAAAATGATAATTGATGGAACTAAGTTACGACAATTTTTTTTAAAAGCAAATTTTTGTATTTAAAATACGTTTTTTTGTTTTTCAATTTTCATTGGAACAGTGAAATCACAGTAGTAGTCAGAACCTAAAAAAGAAACAAGCTCCTTCTAGGCAAAATGGAGTAACTTTAAACTCTCTTAATGCTTATTTGTTAATACTTCATGTCCAAAAAAGCCATCGTCATCGGTGCGGGCATTGCAGGGCTTGCCGCTGCTGTCCGCCTTGCCAATAAAGGTTTTCAGGTTCAGGTTTTTGAAGCCAATGCCTATCCTGGAGGAAAACTTTCCGAAATTGAAATTAAAGGTTACCGATTTGATGCGGGACCTTCACTCTTTACCCTTCCCGATCAGGTTGAGGAACTCTTCCGAATTTCAGGAAAAAACCCATCTGATCATTTCCAGTATATCAAGCTTCCGGTAGCTTGTCATTACTTTTGGGAAGACGGAAATCAGGTTAAGGCTTGGGCGGATATCAATCAATTTGCCGATGAGGTGGAAACCAAATTGGGAGAACCTGCTGACAATGTCCGAAAGGCTTTGAAATCTTCAGCGTTTATTTATGATCACCTTTCTCCCCTATTTATGCACCGCTCTTTGCATAAACTGAATACCTGGACAAACAAGGAAGCCCTGAAATCCTATCTGAAAATGGGCAAACTGGGGATTTTCAGCACCATGAACAAAGCCAATGAAAAAAGATTTGTCCAGCCAAAAATGGTGCAGCTGTTCAACCGCTACGCCACTTACAATGGCTCCAATCCTTACCAAACTCCTGCCACGCTGAATATCATCCCCCACCTGGAGTTCAATATAGGTGCCTTTTTCCCAAAAAATGGAATGCATGACATTACCTTGTCCATTTATAGGCTTGCCCTGGAACTGGGCGTTGACTTTACTTTCAATGCCAAAGTGGATGAGGTTCTGGTAGATAACCATAAAGCCAGCGGGGTACTGGTCAATGGCCAAAAATACCTGGCCGATATCATTGTAAACAACATGGATATGGTCAATGCCTACAAATCTATTTTACGAAAGCAAAAACAACCCAAACTGTTGCTCAATCAGCCCAAATCCAGTTCTGCGCTGATTTTTTACTGGGGTATCAAAAAGAATTTTGCCGAATTAGACCTGCATAATATCCTTTTTTCTGACAACTACAGGGAGGAGTTTGAGCATATCTTCCATAAAAAAACCATCTACCATGACCCCACGGTCTATATCAACATCACTTCGGTCTACAAACCTGATGATGCCCCAAAAGGCTGCATGAACTGGTTCACCATGATCAATGTGCCCAATAACCAAGGACAGGAATGGGACAAAATGATCATTGAAGCAAGGAAAAACATCATTGCCAAAATCAACCGCATCCTGAAAACGGATATAGAATCCCTGATCGAAGTTGAAGATGTCCTCGAACCAAGGACCATAGAAAGCCGCACATCCAGTGCCAACGGGGCACTTTATGGCAATAGTTCGAATAATATGTACGCGGCTTTCCTCCGCCATGCCAATTATTCCTCAACGATCAAAAACCTCTATTTCTGTGGCGGCAGTGTGCATCCCGGAGGAGGGATTCCGCTTTGTCTGCTTTCAGCGAAGATCATGACAGAGATGGTGGAGGAGAATTTAGAAGCGAAATAGTAGGCTTACCAAATACTAAGTACCAGGTAATTTCGGATTTCGGAAGGCAGATTTCGGAAAAGATTAGGGAGTTTAGGAAAACAAGGGGCTCATTAAAATGGATCCCTCTTAGACAATTACTTCAGCAATCCCAATTCCGAAATTTGGAATCCTTTATCTTTTCCGTAAAACAAACACACCCATACTCCTTTGACCTTGGACAAGGACACTTTTGGCCGGCTCTATATACTCCAGTGCATAGCGGTCCATTATTTCATTTTCAAGTTTTGAAGTCAGCACAAAACGCTCTGAACCATCTGGAAGCAGGTAAACCCCCTCTCCCAAATGGGGAGAATTGGCCAATATATTCCCAGCATCTGTACACATCCGTAGAAAAAATATTCCTCCCGGTTTCAATATCCGCATCATCTCATCCATCATTTGGAAAAAATGGGTTTCCGAACGTGCAAAATGTAAAACTGCTGAGCTGATCAATGCGTCAAAAGCTCCCGAATGAAAGGGCATATCCTCCACAGATGCCTTTTGGAAGCGGTGCACATCATAATCCTTCTGTATGGTCTGGGCATATATCCTGGCCATCTGAATGGCAATGGGACTGGCATCGCATCCAAAAATCTGATACCCCTGATGGAGGAAATAAATGCAGTTCCTACCCTCCCCACATCCGGCATCCAATATTTTCATTTGCTTGTCGAACCTTCCTTTTAAAATTTGATCCAAAAGGTAAATATCAAGGTTACCCAATAGGGCGTTGAGTTCATTGACTTCCATCTTCAAATTCTTCTATGGCTTCCATCATTTTTTCCTTACCCACCTGTATCAATTCTTCTGCCCTATGGAATTCCAGTGTCCCTGCCTGTTCCCTGGATATCTCAATCAGAATATCCGTTCTATGCTTCTCGATGACCAATTCTGACAGTTTATCCTGAAGAAGGTCAAAAGAATAGTTGAGCAGCTCAACGGAACTCATCCCTTTATGCTTTACCTCCTTCTGTTCCTTTTCCCCACTGGAAAAATAGCTCGAAAATTTCTTTTGGTATTCTTTGAGCCAGGAAGGCAATTTGAGCGCAGGTTCTTTCTTACTTTGGTTATTTACTTTTACCAATGCATCCTTCGGCCCGTTTAGATCCACAGCAGCAATCAGTTCACCTAAATATTTATCTTCCAAAAGGTTAAACGGGATCGGGTTTAAAATTCCTCCATCTATATATTCATTTCTGCCAATACGTGCCGGCATAAGGACAGTGGGAATGGAAACAGAAGCCCGGATAGCTTCATAAAGACTTCCGGATTTAAAAACCTTCTCCTTTCCAGAAGGAATCTCGACGGCATTGCATCGGAAAGGAACGGCAAGGTCTTCTATATCACAATCCGCAATCAGTTTCTTCAATTCCCCAAATACCTTTTCCCCTTTGATGAACCCTTTACTGGACAAAGTAAAATCCATAAGGGAAAAAACATCAATCCTGTCAAGGTTACAGATCCAATCTTTGAATTTAGGCAGATGACCTGTAGCATAAATGCCTCCAATAAGTGCTCCGGCCGAACATCCTGCAATGGATACTATTTCAAACCCTTTCTCCTCCAGGGCCTCAATAGCACCGATATGGGCCATACCCCGAGCTCCACCACTTGAAAGTACCAATGAAACAGTTTTCTTACCCATAGTTAATTATCACTTTTAAAAAAAAAGAAAATACATACAATTTTGCAGGACGAATTTAAAGAAATATGAGCCAATTCAAACCTTTTCACCTTGCATTTCCTATTCGGGATATAGAAGAAACACGCGCCTTTTACGGAGACCTTCTTGGCTGCGAGATAGGCAGAAGTACAGATAAATGGATTGATTTCAACTTTTTTGGCCATCAATTATCAGCGCATGTCAGGCCGGAAGAACTTTCCCTGGCCAAAGCCAATGAAGTGGATGGTAAAAATGTTCCAGTCAGGCATTTTGGCGCAATTCTACCTTGGGATGAATGGCATGAGCTAGCAGATAAATTAACCAAGCACGGAATCGAATTTGTGATAGAACCCTATATCAGGTTCAAAGGTGAAGTGGGGGAACAGGCCACCATGTTTTTCCTTGACCCGGCAGGCAATGCTTTAGAATTCAAATCTTTTCAGGATGAGAGTCAGATTTTTGCAAAGTAATGCTTGCCAAAAACAGTGGTCATAAGATAAAATAAAAGAGAATGAGTTACAGCAATTGCTGTATCCGCCAGTTCTTTACTTGGCGGAGATTAAGCAGAAATTCATCATTATGTAAGAATTACACAAACCTACTTTTTTTGCTTAAATCATTCCCAGCAATTGACCATTAATAGACCTTTAAAGCCACCTATGTTTATTTCATTTCTTAGGCGAACGAAAGGCAGTAGCTTTCGGTTGAATAACTATCTGCTGAAGTTTGGGTTATATGCTAGGTAAACAAAAAAAAGGCATGTTGTACTATAAAACGTACCATCATCCTTCCAGTTCGGAATGGGTAGTATTCATCCATGGAGCTGGGGGATCGTCCGCTATCTGGCATAAACAGATCAGGGAGTTCAGAGAAGAATTCAATTTATTATTGATCGACCTCAGAGGTCATGGAAAGTCTGCCGGTTCATTCAAAAACATTTGGAATGAGAAATACACTTTTCAGGCAGTAACCAAGGATATCATTGAAGTATTGGACCATCTGTCCTTACCTCCTGCCCATTTTATGGGAGTCTCACTGGGAACCATCCTGACCCGTCAACTTGCAGAAATGGAACCCCAAAGGGTAAAGTCCATGGTAATGGCCGGTGCGGTCACCCAATTGAACATTACTTCGAGGATGTTGGTATTTCTCGGCAATACCTTCAAGTCTGTAGTGCCTTACATGTGGCTGTATAGTCTGTTTGCCTGGATCATTATGCCCAGGAAGCATCATGCCGAATCGAGGAACCTTTTCATCAGAGAAGCTAAAAGGCTCTGCCAAAAGGAATTCATCCGCTGGTTCAAACTGACCAAAGATGTCAACCCGCTTTTGAAATATTTCAAACAAAAAGACATCCATATTCCCACCTTATATGTCATGGGAGAAGAAGACATCATGTTTTTGGAACCGGTCAAGAAAATTGTTCAGGAGCATAAACTTTCAATCTTGAAAATTGTCAAAGCCTGTGGACATGTGGTCAATGTTGAGCAACCTGAGGTATTCAATCAGGTCTCTCTTCAATTCCTTAGAAATCAAAATCAAACTCTATACATTAATTCTTTGGATTCATAAAGAATGAAAAAACAAACCAAAATCATTTTAGTAGTGGTAATCGTTGCGGTGATCGCAGTGATTTTTATTTACCCAAGAAGGGACACAATCATGGGAGGAGGTAAAAACGCTCCTTCACCGGCCAGTACCCAAGGACCAGGAGGACCAGGACAAGGCCAGCCCCTTCCAGTCAATGTGGTAGAATTGAGACCTGAAAGATTGGAGAACAACCTGAGTGTAACCGGAACCATCATTCCTAACGAAACAGTTAACCTTAGACCAGAGATTGCAGGACTGGTAAAAAAGATTACTTTCAGAGAAGGTGAATTTGTCAGAAAAGGAACCCCACTGGTTTATCTCAACGATGATGAACTGAGGGCACAATACCAAAGATTGGAGTATACCAAAAAGCTATTCGAAAGCCAGGAAAACAGGCAAAAGCAATTATTGGAAAAAGAAGCCATTTCTCAGGAGGAATATGATATTGTCTTGAACCAGTTCAATACCAATTTGGCTGACCTGAGATTAGTAGAAGCACAGCTGAACAAAACCATCATCAGAGCACCATTTGATGGGGTTTTGGGTCTGAGGCAGATCTCAGAAGGAAGTGTAATCGGTACAGGTGACATTATTGCCAGCATCGTCAACATTGACCCCATCAAAATTGAATTTTCCATCCCGGAAAGGTATGCCAATCAGGTACAGTTGGGCTCAAAAGTATTCTTCTCCAATGAAGCGGGAGGTCAGGAAGTGGAAGGTACCGTATATGCCTATGAACCTAATATTGATGCGGGTACCAGGACTTTGAAACTAAGGGCAACCAGCCCCAACAAGGAAAGAAGATTCCTTCCGGGCATGTTCGTAAGGATCAAATATATCCTTGGTGTGGAAGAGAATGCCCTCATGGTACCATCTGAAGCCATCATACCTGAACTTAGCGGATATAAAGTTTTCGTGGTAAACGCAGAAGGAAAAGTCGAAGAAAGGCAGGTCTCCATTGGCACCCGTACGGATAGATACGTACAATTGGTCAATGGAGTAAAAGAAGGTGATCTTGTACTGACCACCGGAGTATTGCAAGTACGTGCAGGCATGCCTGTCAACTACAATAAAATCAATTAAATATGGCGAGTCTTTCAACCATAAGTATCAGGAGGCCGGTCTTGGCCATTGTGATGTCCTTGACCATAGTGCTTTTTGGGTCCATAGGTATTTCCTTATTAGGTGTAAGAGAATTTCCAAGCGTTGACCCTCCTATCATTAACGTAAGGACTACTTATGTAGGGGCCAATGCAGACGTGATCGAGGCCCAGATCACTGAGCCTTTGGAAGAGGCTATCAATGGCATTGCAGGTATCAAATCCCTAACTTCCGTCAGTAACGACGGTACTAGTAATATCACCGTGGAGTTTGATGTAGGCGCCGATCTCGAAGCCGCAGCCAATGACGTGAGGGACAAGGTCTCCGGTGCCCAAAGGAACCTTCCTCCTGACACAGAACCTCCCGTTGTATCCAAAGCGGATTCCGACTCCCAGCCCATTCTATTTTTGAATGTTCAAAGTGACAGGAGAAATCTCCTTGAAATCTCCGACCTCGCCAACAATATTTTCAAAGAGCGGTTACAGACCATCCCTGGAGTAAGTACGGTTCAGATTTGGGGAGAAAAGCGATATGCCATCCGTTTGAGAATGGATCCTTTGAAAATGGCTTCCTATGGCATCACCCCACTTGATGTACTTAATAAGGTTCAAAGTGAAAACGTAGAACTTCCATCTGGAAGGATTGAGGGTTCTGCCATTGAGCTTTCCGTTAGGACCAAAAGCCGCCTGAGCACTCCACAGGAATTTAACCAGCTGATCATTAAAGAAGATCAGAACAATATTGTAAGATTCCAGGATATAGGACGTGCCGAATTGGCTGCCCTTAACGAGAGAACGGTGTTGAAAAGGGACGGCATCCCTATGGTGGGCGTGGTATTGGTCCCCCTTCCCGGCTCCAATAACATTGAAATTGTCGATGAATTCTACAGGAGGCTCGAAATCATCAAAAAAGACCTTCCTGAAGACATCAAACTGGATATTGGATTCGATGCCACCAAATTTATCCGTAACTCCATCAAGGAAGTACAAGAAACCATCTTCATTGCATTTATCCTGGTAGTGAGCATTATTTTCCTCTTTTTGAGGGATTGGAGGACTACCTTTATTCCGGTATTGACCATTCCAATTTCCTTGATTGGGGTTTTCTTTGTGATGTACCTTATGGATTTCTCCATCAACGTACTCACCTTGCTCGGAATCGTACTCTCTATTGGTCTGGTGGTGGATGATGCCATTGTGGTATTGGAAAACATCTATACGAGGATAGAAAAAGGAGAAAACCCTGATAAAGCTGCAGAAAAAGGGGCAGAAGAAATTTTCTTTGCGGTAATCGCCACTACGGTTGCTCTGGCAGCGGTTTTCCTTCCCGTAATATTCCTCACCGGCACAACCGGTAGGTTATTTAGGGAATTTGGTATTGTGGTAGCTGGTGCAGTGATCATCTCCTCCTTTGTGGCCTTGACCATGACCCCCATGCTGAGTTCCAAACTGTTGAAAAGAAGGGAAAAACAAAATGCCTTCTACAATCTGACAGAGCCGTTCTTTGTGTGGCTGAATGAGAAATATAATGTAGCCCTTGAGAAATTCATGAAGGTACGATGGTCGGCTTTTGTGATCATTGCTCTCATGGGCTTTGGCATATACCAGCTATTCAACGTAATTCCAACCGAATTATCTCCCATTGAAGACCGGGGCGAGATGAGGGTCAACCTAACGGGTCCAGAAGGAGCTACTTTCAGCTACATGGACAATGTGTTGGACGAAATGTTGTGGGATTTCATGGAAAAGATCCCTCCGGAGGAAAGGGAAGGTATCATTACGGTAACTTCACCGGGATTTGGTACGGCAAGTACAAACTCCGGTTTCTTGAGGTTGATTCTAAAAGATGCCTCAGAAAGAGAAAGAAGCCAACAGCAAATTTTCGATCAGGTACAGGGAATGCTGAGAAATTACACCTCAGTTAGGGCATTTGCTACACAGCCTCCATCCATTGGGGACAGAAGGGGCGGATTGCCGGTACAGTATGTCATCCAGGCACCTACATTGGACAAACTCAAGGAAGTCATACCACCTTTCCTTGAAAAAGCCAATCAAAGCCCTGTATTCAGTTTTGCTGACGTTAATTTGAAATTCACCAAGCCGGAAATTGAAGTAGAAATCGATAGGGAAAAAGCCCGAAACGTTGGGGTATCCGTACAGGAAATTGCCAGAACTTTACAGCTTTCTTATTCCGGTCAGCGATTTGCATATTTCATTATGAACGGCAAACAGTATCAGGTAGTGGGTGAAATGCAATTGGCGGACCGAAATGAACCTGTCAACCTGAGGATGTTGTATGTAAGGGCTGACAATGGTCAATTGATCCAATTGGACAACTTGGTGACGATCAAGGAAAAAAGCACCCCTCCACAATTGTACCGTTTCAACCGATTTGTAAGTGCAACCATTTCAGCAGGATTGGCCCCGGGCTATACCCTCGGCACAGGCTTGGATGAAATGGACAGGATTGCAGAAGAAGTGCTGGACGATACTTACAGCACAGACTTAGCCGGTCTTTCCAAAGAGTTCCGCGACAGTTCAAACAGCTTGATCTTTGCATTCTTGTTTGCCCTGATTCTGATTTATTTGGTATTGTCAGCACAATTTGAAAGCTTCAAAGACCCCTTGACCATCATGTTTACGGTTCCTTTGGCCTTGTTTGGCGCATTGCTTTCCTTATGGGCATTTGACTTTACCCTGAATATCTTCAGTCAAATCGGTATTATCATGCTCATAGGCTTGGTTACCAAAAACGGTATCTTGATAGTGGAATTTGCCAACCAAAGAAAAGCACAGGGTATGTCGGTAGATGAAGCCATCTTAGGTGCAGCCCAAGCCAGGTTCAGGCCTATCCTGATGACCAGCTTGTCCACTATTTTGGGTATCCTGCCCATTGCTCTTGCCCTTGGTGCCGGTGCAGAAAGCCGGGTGCCAATGGGTGTTGCAGTAGTAGGTGGTCTTGCCTTTTCAACCATCCTGACATTATTTGTCATCCCAGCGGTGTATACATATTTAACTTCTAAAAAAGGAAGATTAGCGAGAGTCTGATGAAAAGAATATTTTGTATGCTGGCCTTGGTCCTTCTAGGCCAGCCTTTTGTTTTTGCACAGGAAGAAGATAAAATCGACCTGGAGAAAGCCATTTTAATGGGTTTGGACAGAAATTTTGGGGTAAAAATTGCCGCCAATAACCAGATCATTGCCGAAAGGGAGGTGAAGATCACGACCGGTAGTTTTTTGATGCCTGTGATCGATGCAAATTTTGTGCGCGCCTTTTCCGATGAGGACGTTACCCAGCAATTTGTCAATTCCCCTGAACCCAACAGAATCAATGATGCAAAAACCAATAATGAAAACTACTCCTTGGTAGGTGTTTTTGGCTTAAGACCGGAAGCCATTTATACCATGAAAGTAGTAGGCAAATTAGCCGAATTGAGTGAATTGCAGGCCAAGGTTACTGTTGAGAATACCGTCGCAGCCATTGCCTCCGCTTATTATAGGCTGGTCTTGGAACTTCAGCGGCAAAAAGTATTGGAAACAACCCTGGAACTTTCTCAATCCCGATTGGACATTGCAAAGGCGCGCTATGAATTGGGAGGTGCAGGTAAAAGGGACTTTCTTACAGCCCAAGTAGACTACAATGCCGACCGTTCTTTATTGGTCAATCAGGAATTGGCTATCAAAAATGCCCAGATCAACTTAAACGAACTGCTGGCGCTGCCCCCTGATACCAAATTAACAGTACGGGATACCATTGTCGTGGAAAACAACCTGATCTTGAATGATCTCCTGGAAAATGCATACCTCCACAATAAGGATTTCCTGATTGCCCAAAGAAATGAAAACGTGGCATTCTTGAGTTTAAAGGAAATTCAGGCTTCAAGACTGCCCTCTGTCAACCTTAACGCTGCTTACAATAACAATACCCTGAAATCCGATGCAGGTTTCTTACTTTTCAACCAAAGAGAAGGTTTCAATTATGGTTTTACAGCCTCATTCAATGTATTCAATGGCTTTGCACTGAACAGAAGGATACAAAATGCCAAGATCCAAAAGATCAATGCAGAATATGCTGTGCAGCAATTTGAAATCCAGCTTGCGTCTGATATCCAAAGGGCATACAATACCTATAATACCAACATGCAGTTATTAGATATTGAATTTGCCAACTATAAAGTTGCCATGGAAAGTGCAGATATAGCATTGGAAAGATTCAGGCTGGGTATTGCTGATTACCTACAGTTCCGGGATGCCCAGGTTAACCTGCTTACTGCGGAGAACAGGTTGATAACAGCCCTGTTCAACATCAAAGAAATGGAGATCGAACTGATGCGCCTATCAGGAAGGATATTCTATCAGGGGGCGGAAAACAGATTTTCTCTTGTTTTGAAATAAGTCAAATTGTCAGCCTACGAAAAGCCATCCTGATTATCAGAAGGATGGCTTTTTTGGTATAAATGCATTTTTGTCAGCCTCGGAATATTATTTGGTATAAAATTTGTTATTTTTACCTATTGTGTTCACCATGTCCGGATTTTCGGACCTTAAATGAATGAAAAAAGCCCTAGTTGGAGTTTTAGTTTTTTTTGTGATTTCACTTTTTGGGTTTCAATGTACTTTCATTGATAAAAAAGAAACCCAGGAAAACTACTGGGAAAACCCAGTTGAAATTGACCTTGATGAAATCGTCAAAAGGGGATACCTGCGTGCCATCGTGGACAATTCATCTACCAGTTATTATATCTACAGAGGTAGAAGGATGGGCTATGAATTTGAATTACTCAAAAACCTGGCAAATGAGCTGGGTGTCCGGTTACACCTGATCATCAAAACTGATATCCAAGAGGCTTTTTACCTGCTCAACAAAGGAAAAGCAGATATCATTGCGATGAACCTGGAAATCACAGAACCAAGGATGAAACTGGCCAAATTCTCCGAACCTCTCGGTCAAATGGGCACTGTCCTTGTCCAAAGAAAGGATAAGAATCCTGTGAAAGACTTTTGGGAACTGCAGGATAGGGTTATCCATATCCGCAAAGATGCGGTCTACAAAGCCCAATTGGATAACATCCAAGAAGCCTTTGGTATCAACTTCTCCATTCAGGAAGGAAAGGGAGACAATGAAAGCTTCATCCAGAAAGTCATCAAAAAAGAAATTGATTTTACGGTAGTTGACCGGGTTGAGGCCATGGTCAGCAGTACTTATTATGATAATTTGGATATCAGCCTTGAAATTAGCCCTAAGTCTGACGTGGCCTGGGCGGTTAGAAAAAATGCCCCTCAACTGGAAGAAGCCATAAATGCCTGGATAGCCAAGAAAAACCAAAGCGGCTATATCAACACCCTTTACGCCAAATACTTTCAGGATTCTAAAAACAGTTATTTTAGGAACAACAGTCCCTTTTCCTCTGTAGCAGGGAATACCATCTCCCCTTATGACAATATCATCAAAAAAGGAGCTGAAGCACTGGGTTGGGATTGGCGCCTGTTGGCATCTTTGGTTTACAAAGAATCGGGTTTTGATACCACTGCCACATCCTATGCCGGTGCTGTAGGACTCTTACAATTAATGCCCGTCACCCTGGAGCGTTTTGGCGTGGAAAACCCAAATGATCCTCTGGAGAGTCTAATGGGCGGTGTAAATTACCTCAAATACCTGGATAAATTCTGGAGAGAAAGAATCCCTGAAGCCAACGAGCGAATCAAGGTCATACTGGCTTCTTATAATATTGGCCATGGCCATGTGGAAGACGCCTGGAAACTAGCCCTCAAATATGGAGGAAATCCCCAAAGCTGGGAAAGCATCGCCAAATTCCTACAGCTTAAAAATGACCCTAAGTACTTCCGTGACCCTGTGGTCAAAAGTGGCTATGCAAAAGGGCATTTAGCGGTCAATTACGTAGATGACATCATGATCCTCTATGATTCCTACAGGGTGCTGATCGATCCTTAAAACTTTAAAAAGCCCTTCAAGACCATACTTTGAAGGGCTTTCTTCTTTTATCCTACTGACAAAACAAAGACAACCGGAACTTTATGAAGGTCTATTGGGATCTTTTTCCACTCCATGACCCGCTTGGTCTGTATAAACGCATCCTTTCCCGTAAGATTTTTGGCAATACAAAGGAGGGTATTGGGATGAAGATGTTGCAATAAATCTTCCAGCAACTGATTGTTCCTGAAGGGCGTTTCCATAAAAATCTGGGTCCTTTTCTGTCTCAAAGATTCAGCTTCCAGGTTTTTAATGGCCTGAATCCTTTCTTTTTTGTCTATCGGTAAATAACCATGGAAAGCGAAAGACTGCCCATTGAAACCGGATCCCATCAATGCCAAAAACATGGAACTTGGCCCACTTAGTGGCACGACTTCTATTGCCTTTTGGTGGGCAAATGCCACTGCCGCCGATCCAGGATCGGCAATTCCCGGACAACCTGCCTCCGACATGACCCCAATATCATTCCCCTCAAATAAAGGCTGCATCATTCTGGATAAATCTGTTTCTTTTGTTTTCTTATCCAGCACTTCAAAGTGCAGCTCCTCAATGTTTATCCCCAACTTTAGGCTGCTGATATACCTTCTTGCAGTCCTGATATTTTCCACCAAGTAATACCTTACGTTTCGGACCACATCCCTCACTTCTTGATTAATGACCTTCTCCGCAGTATCCTCTGCCAAAACAGTAGGTATTAAAAACAGCTTTCCTTTTTTCATGATCACCTTTGAAATGTACATTCTTTGAGGGTACAAGGTAAGGAATAAAGTGTTTTTTTAAACTTATAAGCGGTAGCAAAAGAGGTTAAAAATCGATATCTTTAATGGAACTTTACCCCCCAAAAAAAATGAAAACAGCTTTTCTTTTTCCGATCCTCACGGTCTTTTTTGTGGCTACGGCTTTTGCACAGACGGGTAAACAGATGATAGATGTAGAATATGATTTTTTTGGCTCTGTAAACCAATATAGTGTTGGAAACAAAAATCTTTTCCATAAGGATTTGAAAATTATTTTTGAAAATTATCCTGAACCAAAGGTACATTTTGACAAAGCAACCAAAAGAAAGAAGGTGGCAACCCCATTACTTTCAATAGGCGGGGCGGGTGTGATCACAAGTTTCTTCTTAAGGACTACCGATGCAGGGGGACCGATGTTTTGGTCATCCTTTGGGGTATTTATGCTTGGTACAGGTTATTACCAGGGATATCGGGTCAATGTACAGCGTGCGGTAAATACCTACAACCAAGAGATATTCCGCTCTGAAAGATCAAGAGGTAGCCTTGACCTGAAAATCAGTCCCCTACAATCAGGACTTATTTATAGCTTTTAACCTTAAAGCACCGTTCATGAACAGATCAATCATCATTATTTGGGTATTATTTCTAGGAACATTAAGTTCTATGGCACAGGCCCAAGAAATCCGGGCATTGGTTGGGGGCACTTTGATAGATGGATTTGGAGGCCCCCCTTTAAGAAATTCTGTGATCATCATCGAAGGAGAACGCATCAAAGAAATTGGCCAGGTGGGTTCTCTGCCCATTCCTGAGGGTGCTGAAATCATTTCTACCGAAGGCATGTCTGTCATGCCCGGCTTGTGGGACATGCATGTACATTTGATGATCAACGGACACAGCAATTATACCCATTGGGACAGTACCTATATCGGCCTTTTCGAATCGGTCATCATGCCTTCTTCCGCCCACCAACTCCTTATGGCAGGGGTAACCTCGGCAAGGGATCTCGGCGCTCCCCTAGAGGCGAGTATCCATGTGAGGGATAGAATAAAAAGAGGAGAAATCCCTGGACCAACCCTTTACGTTTCAGGCCCATTTATCCAAAAAGAACCTTATCCGGGGACCAAAGCCTTCCGCTGGGGAGTCAATGGACCGGCCGATGCACGGGCAAAAGTCAAAAAACTGGTGGACGCGGGTGTGGATGTAATCAAGCTGATCGATCATGATGAAATGACATTTGAAGAAGCCAAGGCGGTGGTGGATGAGGCCCATAAATACGGCAAACCAGTAATAGCCCATTCCCATAGGCCGGACGAGATAAGAATAGGGCTGAAAATTGGTATCGATTGCTTTGAGCACACAGGTCTCGCCTCAGCTCCTGAATACCCTGCTGATATCATAGACATGATCAAAGAGCGCACGGCCAAAATGAATATGGGTCCTCTCTACTGGACACCTACGGTAGAAGGTCTTTACAATTATGAGTATACCCGAAACAACCCCGAAAAACTGGATGATCCTTCATGGCATCTCGGGCTTCCTGACTCCATCATCAGGGATATCAGAGCTTCTCTACGTTTTCCGGGAAGAATGCCTTATTTCCAATTGACACCTGTTAGAAAACCTACCTTGGAGCGGAAAATCAACCAGTTAAAAGATGCCGGTGTCGTCATGCTTATCGGAACTGACAGCGGAATCCCTATGAAATTCCACAGCCAAAGCACCTGGAATGAACTGGATGTCTGGGTTAATGAATTTGGTTTTGACCCTATGCTGACCATCAAAGCAGCAACTTACTGGCCTGCTGTGGCAATGCGGGCAGATCATGACTATGGCACAGTAAGTGAAGGAAAATACGCCGATATCATCGCGGTCAAAGGAGATGTTCTGCGCTATATCAGCCTCCTGCAGAACGTGGACATGGTCATCAAGCACGGAAAAAGGGTGAAGTAATTGCTGCTAATGATTGTCTAAGTGCACTGATGATCTGAAAATCAAACAGCTTAGACAAGCATCTAAACAGTGCCTTTATGTATTTAAAAAGGCCCTTACCGTCTCTATCACCGCAGCAGGCTGCTCCGCATGCAACCAATGCCCAGCGTTTTTGATATAAATCAGGTGGCTATTGGGAAATAAACGTGTGATGTCCTCCTTATCTTTTTCCTGACTTCGACACTGGGACACCCAAAATCAAAAACCGAACATTTTTGCGAGTTTTTGTTGACTTTCGTTCAAAAATAGGGTCTTTCTCAGCTTTTTACCTGAAGATTTGAGCTGTATTTCAACAGTGTAAATCCCTTTTGCTATTTCTATGGCTTTCTGAGGAGAAAGTTTTGGTCCTTTTTCCAATTACTGCCTTTCCAGTTCCTTAAACACTTTGTAAGCGACGAATGCGATGCTTATATGTGCTTCGATCCTGCGTTGTTTATAATGGAAAACAGGCCTGACTTTGATTTCATTTTTGGTTATCCTGAAGGCCTTTTCTATTTTCCAAAGGTTGTTGTAATTCTCAATGACCTCGTCTTTGTCAAGGTTTGTGTTGGTAATATACCCTTTGAGACCGTCCCATTTCCCATCCTGTTCAAACTTTTCAATATCAAGGGCAATCTTTACCTCCCCTTCCATTTTAAGATACTTGTTATAGCCCCTGTTGTTGATGTGGCTTTTGTTGAGCTTTCCTGATTTTAACTGTTTCTCGAGCTTTTTAAGACCTTTCTCCCTGTTGATCCTGTCTTTTTTGGCTCTTCTGTCTGAATAACTGACAACCATTCTGAGCCCGTCCTCCCAATCCAGCAGCCTGCTCTCGCCGTTTTCAAGTTCAAAAGCCAATATCCTCTCTTTACTTTTATCAGGGGAAGCTTTCAGCCTTGCTCCCAGAATAAACTCGTAACCGTTGTCCCGTAACTCTTTTACATTGCTTTTTGACAGTAAACCTGAATCGGCAACAACAATCGGAGCAGGTAAGCTATACTTCTTTCTAAAAGCTTCTATCACAGGGATCATCGTATGCCCTTCAAACTTGTTTCCCTCAAAAATCTCATAAGCCAGAGGATATCCCTCTAGTCCAACCAGCAGACCCAAAACAATCTGTGGATTTTGATGCTTTCCCTCCTTGGAAAAACCACTCTTTCTAAGATCATCTTCATGATCCACTTCAAAATAAAGCGTAGTAACATCATAGAAAACGATATTGATACTCCCTCCGAGTATTCTCTTGGTATTTTCAAAGCTGATCAGCTGGACCGTTTCCTTATAGTTGTTGTAAAGCTTGTCCATGTACCTGTAAAGGTCCTGAACCTGGAATTCGAGGCCGTGGTAGGTGAGCAGGTAATCACAGGTTTTAAGCTTGCTGGCAGGAAAACAGATCCTGGAATATACCAGCCACCTGAAGATATCATCTTGGATTGCGCTGAACCCAATATCATTGAAAATCCTGTCCAAAAGCAGCTCGGTACCTGAAACAGTGATGTTTTCAACACTTTCCAGAACAGAATCGGCAATCCGTTCTTCATCACTGAAGGGGATTTCAAGTGCTCCTTTATGGTTTTTTATCCATTCCTCCCCAAGAATAAAAAGTCTTTCAACCTCAGATCGATCAGAACTGCTTCCGATCGTTTTTACAACCTTGCTTTTACCTTTGATCTTCTCAATTACCTGAACACTGATCTTGCCACTTTTATTGGGTTTTCTCCGAACAAACATGCCTAAAAGTACAAAAAACCACCCCGGGACACCCAAATTGAGAATCTGAAAATTATAATGATCTATATTTCAATACTTTATGTAAAAATGGGACTGACGACTGTCGAAGTCAGGAGGGTGAAGTAATTGCTGCTAATGATTGTCTAAGTGCACTGATGATCTGAAAATCAAACAGCTTAGACAAGCATCTAAACAGTGCCTTTATGTATTTAAAAAGGCCCTTACCGTCTCTATCACCGCAGCAGGCTGCTCCGCATGCAACCAATGCCCAGCGTTTTTGATATAAATCAGGTGGCTATTGGGAAATAAACGTGTGATGTCCTCCTTATCTTTTTCTGTAATATAATCTGAGTTTTCCCCTCCGATAAAAAGCGTAGGTTTTTCAAATGGCTTTTCAGATTCTATGGCTTCTCCAACATTAGCTATCTTCTCTGTGATCACGGGGAGGTTGATTTTCCAGATAAACTTTCCGTTTTCATCCCTTCCCAAACTCTTCAGCAAAAACTGCCTGATTCCGGGATTATTGATGTATTTGGCAAGAATTTCATCCGCCTCTTTTCTGGATTTCAGTTGCCCTAAAGGTATGGCATTCAATCCTTCCAAAATTTGTTGATGGTGTAAGGGGTAAAAACGGGGTGCAATGTCCGCCACTATCAACTTTTCCACCAATTCAGGGTACTCCAAAGCCAGCCTCATGACGGTTTTTCCTCCCATGGAATGGCCCATAAAATAAGCAGATGATAGTCCTTCATCCTGCATCAGCTCTTTTAGGTCCTCAGCCATTACGGAATAATCCCAATCCTCACTGTGGGGGGAATCCCCGTGATTTCTCTGATCCACCAAATAAAGGGTAAAGTCCTTTTCAAGTTCCCTTGCGATACTGAACCAGTTGTCTGCTGAACCAAAAAGGCCATGTACAATAATAAGGGGCTTTCCAGCCCCCGTTTTTTTGAAATTAAGTTTCATCGATTCTATTTATTTTCAAAATATCTCCAATCATTCTATCGGGAAACCTTTAGCCGCATACCATATCCCTCCATAAATATGCTGAAGGAAATTTTCGCTCACAAATGCCCAATCTGTATGGCCCAAAGCGGTGTAGAAAATCCTTCCCCCATCGTACTCGTGTGTCCAGGCCATGGGATGAAATTCACCCATTCCTTCTGTTGGTTGCCAGGAAAAATTGGTATCATAAGAGGTTTCATCCGCGGTAATAAGAACACGGACATCCGGGTTAAAGTTCTTGAAAGCATAGAGCTCATCTGTCCATAGCCATTTCTCTGGTAAGTGATAGGTAGCTGGATGGTTTTTATCCACGACATTGAGCCTTACGGACTGTATATAAGGATGGTTTTTGAACTGTGCACCGATCAGTTTGGTGTACCAAGGCCATTCGTATTCTGTATCTGTCGCACTGTGTATGCCCACTACCCCTTTGCCACTTTGGACAAATCTCTGAAAAGCCGCTTTTTGCTCTTCATTGAAAATGGTTCCTGTGGTGCTCATCATAATGATGACATCAAAACGCTTCAATCGCTCATCTGTGAAAATGTCTGCGTCTTCTGTTGAAAATACTTCAAACTGATGGTCTCTACCAAGTTTTTTGATAGCAACCACCCCATCAGGAATGGACTGATGGCGAAAACCCTTGGTTTTGCTGAAGACCAATGCCCTGAACTGGTAATTTTGGGCCTCAGCGAAATTTGAAACCCCCATGGTAACTGCTAAAAACAGAATGATGAGGGGCAAACTTGTCATTGATTTCATATGCTTTTGTTTAGGTTGTTATTTGTTGATAAGGTGACGCTTGTTTATTCCACCAGCCCGAACTTCTCGGCTGCTTCCTTCCTGGAAAAGGCATTGAAATGCCACCATTCGGAACCAATTCCTGAAAACCCGCCGTGCTTCATGACTTTTCGGAGGATTTCACGGTTGGCAATATGCTGTTTGCTGATCTTTCCTTCCCTGAGCATTTGCGGTTCTCTGTCCGGATAAGCAGGATAGCCGAAATAGTCATAGGGAGTTCCCATATCCAAGGCTTCACCGGTCTCTGCATAGGCCAAAGTCAGGTCAACCGCTACACCATAATTATGGAGCCCCCCAATCTTGGGATCTGCTACATATAGGGGTTTGATGCTGTCAGGTTTGTCCAGGTTATCCCAAAGGATCTGTTGGACGCTCAGGGGCCGTACCCCATCAAAGACCAGAAAGGTGAGTTCTGGGTGTTCCTGTCGAAGTTTTTCATGGGCCTTTTTGAGCATCTGCACCACTTCGGGCTGTAGGTAACACCTTGTTAGGTCTCCGTAAACATCTTTTCCAAAAAAATTATCAGTAGTTGAATATTTCAGATCCACAAAAATCCCCGGGATCAGGTCTTCAATATCGACCAGACCTGCATCAATAAGGCTTTGCTCCAGTTCACTGATTTCCTCTACGATCTCAAATTCCTCATCATCTATCACCCATTCTTCTGTGGCATCCCAAATAGCTTCTGGTATTTCCTTCACCTTGGTCTCTTTAGATTGGCAAGCAAAGCAAATGGCTGTTAGAAGTAATAAGAGAGGTTTAGATTTGTGGACCATGGTTTAGAGGTTTTTTTTCACTAAGGTGGCCGAAGCTTGGGCAGTAGGCAACATCACAATATCCGCTAATACTACATGGGCAGGTCTGCTCACCGCAAAGGCAATTGTTTCTGCAATATCCTCTGCGGTTAGGGGCTGAAATCCCTTGTAAACAGATTTGGATCGTTCCTCATCCCCTTTAAATCGGACCAATGAGAATTCTGTTTCCACTAGACCGGGATGTACGCCAATGACCCTGATTCCATAAGGGTTAAGGTCCATCCGCATACCTTTGGTCAAGGCATCTACGGCATGCTTGGAAGCACAATAGACATTCCCCATTGGATAAACTTCTTTGCCCGCAATAGATCCGATATTGACAATGGTACCCGAATTTCTTGCAACCATACCTGGAATGACTTCATTCGAAACGTATAACAGGCCTTTGACATTGATATCAATCATGGCGTCCCAATCCTCCAAACTACCTGTTTGGATAGGGTCCAGGCCATGGGCATTCCCTGCATTGTTGATCAATACATCAATCTTTCTCCAGCTGTCCGGTAATGTGCTGAAGGCATCTTTTACTGCTACTTGATCCCTAACATCAAAATTCAAAGTCAGAACATCCACCCCCTCTTTTGAAATTTCCTTCTGCAGGTCCTGAAGCCTTTTCTGTCTTCTTCCGGTAGCAATGATATGATAACCCAATTGGGCAAGAGCCACTGATGTCGCCCAACCTATACCTGAAGTGGCACCTGTCACAAGCGCAATTTTCTTTTCCATGTGCTGAATTTAATTATTAAGTCCCGCTAAATAAAATATTTATTGAAGGCGATAGGAAAAATCAAGGGGATCGGAAAATTTGAACCTAAATCCGGTAGCAAGGATTTTATCAGCGGCGATTTCTTTCCACAGACCATCCTCGGAAGAATAGCTTTTGGGTGGGGGAAAACCCATGTCCACTGCATTTTTTTCGAATACTTCTCTTCTGCTTGGATGGAAAGGGGCGACACCATTGAAAGTTTCATTCCATAAATCCTTTTCAATGATCCAAGAGGCAAGACTTACTGCATCTTCCTGATGGATATAATTCACAGGGGCATTGCCATCCACATTTTCCTTGCCTGAAAAATACCGGCCCGGAATCCTGTCCACTCCCAATAACCCCCCATACCTGATGATGGTCAAGTCGAAGACCTTGTCCTTTGCCAGAAGCTTTTCCGCAGTCAATAAAGCCTTATTACCTGTATTCTCCTCATCCAAGAAATCTTCCTCTTTGGCTATCTGGCAAAGATCGGGATAAACAGACGTGGAGGACACATAAATGACTTTTTTCACCCCTGCCTGTGCTATCATTTCCTTTAAGAATTTTATCTGTTCGGGATGATATGTTTCAGGCATGCTCCTCGATCTGGGAGGAATATTGATAAAAATAATATCCGATTCAAACAAGGAATGATAAGCCAAGCCCTGAGGATATGGCTGCAATCGAAACTGAAATGCCGGGATACCTTCCTTTTTCAATCTCTCGGCTTTTTCAGCAGAAGTGGTACTTCCTTTGACTTCAAAACCCTTTTTCAATAGAAATTCAGCTAAGGGTTTACCCAGCCAACCCAAGCCGATAATGCTAACTCTTGGCATATTTGAAGAAATTATTGGAAATTTGAGTAAATTGATAGTTGAAAGCTCCTAATTTTGGAACAGATTTGGTTTTTATCATCAATTGGTTGAAGCTTTGTTATGAGGACAAAAATTTTCGGAATATTGTTCATTTTTTTCCTGCTCGTTTCATGTAAAAAAGAAGAAAGCAGCAACGGGCTTATCGGAAACTGGTACGGGTTTGACCCTGACTCTTTGTATTACGAGCTGTATATTTCTGATACCCTTATCATACTCAACCATGAAAATATGGGGCTTGTCGAGTACACCTATGAGAGAGATGGCCAGCGCCTTATTACCACTACCCCTTTATTTTTTGAAAGAGTCTGGAATTTGGAGACCCTGAATGACTCTATTTTTATCATTCGGGATACCTTGGAAACCCATCTTTACAGGCGATTGGACATCTCCCCTGGCTTTTTTGAAAGTATGAATGACAGTGCAGGCTATTATTCTTTCAAAGAAGGGTTTATGGAAAGAATTCAGCGCAAAAGGCAATAAAAAAGTCCTTCCTTGAATTAGGGTTTTAGCCTGCCAAGGAAGGATTTATAATCCAATTGTAAGTATTACTTTTCTTTATTGGGCATGGTTCCCAGTAAGTAATCCCACAAAGGTGAGCTAACACCAAATGCCGCATCAGGGTCTTTGTAATGGTGTACCGCATGGTTAACCCACAAAATTTTTAAGAAATTTTTAGGGGGTTGATAAGCATGCACTGCATAATGTACTCCCAAGTAAGCAGCATATCCAATAAGAAAGCCCGGCAGGAAATAAAGGGCATAATCACCCATCACCAGCGTAAATACACCATAGAATATCAAGGCATAAGCAGCACTGACAAATGGGGGCATGGCCAGCCTGTCTTTGTCTTTTGGATAATCATGGTGAACACCATGTACTGTATATTGTAATTTGTCTTTTAGAGGCGTATCAGGCTCCATGTGGAAAAAATGCTTATGCATCATATATTCCACAAAAGTAAATGCCAGTATCCCTATCAACATCACCGGAATACCTACAAGCAATCCAATAGAGGTAGCAGTGATGGCATAGTATAAGGAAATCCCTGAAATGGTAAAAAACAAAATTATAGGCACGCTGATATGGGTCCTGGACAATCTTTCCAAAACTGGATTTTCAAACATTTTCGCAGAACCATTATTATCCGGCCTATCCAATCTACCAATTTTTTTCAAAGTGGTCGTTGTCATAATTATCCTTTACTTGTTTAAATAATGAAGTTGGTTTTCAAAATATAGCAATGGCTTTCAAGGAAAAATCCTTTGAACTTGGTGCAAAATTAAAGTCAAGACATTGAAATGCAATATTTTCCCTTGAAATTCCTATATGATTTTTGTCATACACCCATTAATTTTTGCTGGGCTTTTTGTACAGTATCCCTGTAAAACTCTTCGTATTTGGGCAAAATATTGGTAACATCAAATTCCTTGGCCCTGGCCAATGCATTGGCCTTGAACCTGGGAAGGTTATGCTCATCCAGTATTTCAAGTGCTTTTTGGGTCATGGTGGTAACATCTCCGATATTGCAAACGTATCCAGTGACCCCGTCCAGATTCAATTCAGGAATCCCTCCTGCATTGGAAGAAAGTACCGGAACTTCACAGGCCATGGCTTCCAGGGCTGCGAGACCAAAACTTTCCTTCTCTGAAGGCATCATAAACAAATCCGCCACGGACAAGACTTCTTCCACCGCCTCAAGCTTACCCAAAAACCGGATATCATCACAGGTACCAAGATCCCTGCACAAGCGCTCCATCTTGTCTCTCTCCGGACCGTCACCTACTAAAAGCAATTTAGCAGGAATTTGTTTTCTCAATTCATAAAATACTTTGATAACGTCTTCAACGCGCTTGACTTTCCTAAAGTTGGAAGTGTGTACCAATAATTTTTCTCCGTGAGGACAAATGGCCAATTTGAAGTGTTCTTTTTTCTGTTTTTTGAACCTCTCCAGATCAATGAAATTAGGAATGACTTCAATATGGTTTTTGATGTCGAAATGCTCAAAGGTATCTTTCTTGAGATCTTCCGATACAGCCGTTACCCCATCAGACTGATTGATACTGAAAGTCACAACAGGTTCATAGCTTGGGTCTTTCCCTACCAGGGTTATATCCGTACCGTGCAAGGTTGTCACTACCGGAATATAGATCCCATCTTCTTTCAAAATCTGCTTGGCCATGTAAGCCGCAGAAGCATGAGGGATGGCATAATGTACATGTAAGAGATCAAGCCCTTCATATTTCACCACATTCACCATCTTACTGGCCAAAGCCAACTCATAGGGTGCAAATTCAAAAAGGGGATAGCTCTTGATATCCACTTCATGATAGTAGAGGTTTTCACTGAAAAAATCCAAACGGGTAGGTTGCCTGTATGTAATAAAATGAACCTGATGCCCTTTTTTTGCCAGTGCTTTACCCAGCTCTGTCGCTACTACACCACTTCCTCCGAAGGTTGGATAGCAGACTATGCCTATTTTCATATTTTACCTTTCTGGTTTTGCCTTTTGTAATTTTGTATTAACATGAAATTGGCAGAAAATTGTTCAAATTTTCTGCCAATTTCATCTATACTTCCTCAGCCTTTCCTCATTGCCTGATAAATGATATCATGAATCTGAGTCCTGACACCATCTTTCAAGAGGGTATTGTTATTGGCATCGGGATGGACCCTATTGGATAAGAACACGTAAATCAGGTTATTTTCAGGATCTGCCCAGACACAGGTTCCTGTAAACCCGGTATGCCCAAAAGTGCTTTTAGGCGCCAATGCCCCGGCGCTACCTCCTTTTCCACGTTCTGGTTCTGGCTTATCCCAGCCCCAGCCCCTGCGGCTTTGATGAGACTGCCTTTTGGTAAAATCCTTTATGGTATCATGATCAAGAATTTCCACATCAGCATATTTTCCTCCATTGAGCATCAGTTGCATCATCACCGCCAAATCATTGGCAGTGCCAAACAGCCCGGCATGCCCTGCCACGCCTCCATACATTGCCGCCCCTTGGTCGTGAACATATCCATGAACTGTCCTTTTGCGGAAAGTAATATCGTCTTCCGTGGGTGCGATCCTATCCAATGGCATTTTCAAAGCAGGATTGAAAGTCAGGGTATGCAGCCCCAAGGGCTCGTAAAAGTTTTGGCTAACAAACTCATCCAATGGCTGATTGGTGACCTTTTCAACCAGCTCCTGCAAAAGATACATGGTGAGGTCAGAATAAACATAGCCATGTTTTCTTCTTCCGGGCTCCAATTTCCGGAGTTCTGATTTTACTGTCCAGGTCCAAAGGCTATCCTTCAGGGAATTGAGCCCATACATGTCATTGGAAACAGGCAGTGTAAATCCAGGTTCAGGTCTATCACGATAATACTCCTTTTTCCAACTTCCTGCCTCCACTGTTTTGGCATAATGTGGAATAAAAGCCACGAGCCCCGCCTCATGGGCCAGAATATCTTTCAAAATAAGATCTCCTTTGTTGGTTCTCCTTAACTCGGGCAGATAGTGACCGATAGGTTTATCCACATCAATCAATTTCCTGCTTACCAAAAACATGACGGCTTGTGTGGTGGCCATTACTTTGGTGATGGATGCCAGGTCGTAAACGGTTTGGGTGCTTACAGGCTTGGTCTTATTGTAATCCAGATGCCCATAAGCTTTCTCAAAAACAACCTTACCATCCTTGGCAATCAAAACCACCCCCCCCGGAAAAGCCCTTTTGGAAATGCTTATCTCCATGATCTTGTCAATTTCAGACAATTTCCTGCTATCTAAACCCTGGCTTTCAGGAATCGAATAGGCCAATCTTCCCAGGCCTTCCAAATAGCCTCCTGTGCCTATTCTCAGGTCCTCACTGACTGATACCGGCAGCATTCCGTAAGCATCCCTTGCCCCAAAAATGATTTCAGGCACCAGGCTTTGGGTGAATTCATTGTTTTCAAAGGCCATGATATGATTTGGGAAATCTGTCATATTCTTGGCCCCGTAAGCATTACCAAACAGTACAGTGATGACAGTTTTACTCTGGCTCAATTTCCTTATAAAATTAATGTCAGTGCCATTGATACCAAATCCCCTGGATGGGTTGTTGGTTACCCCCATGATTCCAACCACTATGGTATTGTGGCCTGCCAATTTCTTTTCCAAATTGGCCTGGGAGACTGCATCTGCATTCTTTGGGATTTCAAAATGATCAAACTTGGCGTACTTGGACAATTTTTCCTGGAAAAGCTTCCCTTCTCCTCCAATGGTCAGGGAGGCAAAGCTTTTTAAATCCAGGTGCTTGAGAGGCAGGACATTGTTCTTATTGGAAGTGACCGTAATAGCCTCTGCATAAAGGTTTTCTACCAACAACCTGGCTTCGGGACTGTTAAGCCTATCCACCAAGCGGGCGGTTTCTATTTTTTTCTTTTTATGCAAGCCTGCCCAATATTTTGCCTTTAGTACTTTCCTGATGCGCTCATCCACTTCTTGTCTGCTGATTTTCCCTTCCTCGATTGCCTGCATGATCATGGCCTTGGCCCTTGGCACATCCTGGGAATATAACAGTATATCATTTCCCGCTAACAGGGCCATCAGGTCCACTTCCCCTGGTTTGTAATAATTGGCGACCCCTTTCATATTCAAGGCATCGGTAAACACCAGGCCATTGAAGTTCATTTGGGTTTTGAGCAGATCGGAAACGATGTATTTGGAAAGCGTGCTGGCTTTGTTTCGCTCGGAATCCATACTCGGAATATGCAGGTGGGCCACCATCACACTCATCAGGTCCTGATCAATCAGTTCCCTATAAGGATACAGGTCTATATCCTTGATCCTGTTTTCTGAATGCTTGATGACAGGAAGGGCATAATGCGAGTCAGTTTCGGTATCTCCATGTCCAGGAAAATGCTTGGCATTGGCAATGACACCATGATCCTGAAGGCCTTTCATGTAGGCAAGTGATTTCTTTGCCACCAATCTTTTTTCTTCACCGAATGCCCTAAAACCGATTACCGGATTATTGGGATTGGAATTGACATCCACCACTGGAGCAAAGTTGATATGCATGCCCAGCTCTTTAAACTGCCTAGCTATTTCTTTGCCCATATCATATATCAGGTCTTCTCTATGAAGCGCCCCCAAAGTCATCGCCCTTGGAAAGGTAATCACAGAATCCAAGCGCATATTCACTCCCCACTCTGCGTCCATGGCAATGAAAAGGGGTATTTTGGAAATCGACTGGTAATAATTGGTCAAATTTGCCTGCCTGACCGGACCTCCCTGAAAAAAAATCAATCCGCCCAGGTGTTGTTCCTGTATCAAACGGGCAATTTCATCCCTGTGCCTGACATCTTTGTTGGAATAAGCCGCCACCATAAATAGCTGCCCCAGCCTCTCTTCAAAGCTACTGGCGCTAAAAATACTGTCCACCCAGTCCTGCTGTCCGCGTTGGTCTTTGACAGATAAAGGATCCCGGTCTTCACGCTTCCTGTCTTCATTGGCCTTTTCCCAACCCAATACAGCATCAGCCTGAAAAATGACCACAGCTGCCAACAAAATCGCCCAAAGTTTGATCCGCATATCCCAGTTAAATTTTTATTGCTTGATTTTTAAAATAACTTTGTATGAATATACATCGTTTTGTACAAACATACACGAATTTCATTTCCCAAAAGATCAATTTTGATCAACGGGCAAGTTTTGTACTTAACGTCAGGAGTACCATTTGAATTGAGCATAACCATGAAATTTCCTCAGATTTTCCGAACAACACAGCCCATGAGGTTTGATATCAAGCCGAGGTATTATGACCCGGTAAAGGAAGAAATCGAACAAAGGACTGCTCGCATCAAAAGAGAGCTTCAGGCAGAAGGGAAAATCCCCTATGACGGGAATGAACCCCTTGAGGCTTCTGGTTATCATGGATCTTCTATCAGAGGAGCATTTACATCAGGAGGTAGCATCAAGGGAAGACATACATCGCCTCTTCAAAGTGCCGGAATGCTCAGATTGGTCATTTTTGTGCTCTTGATCGGCAGTTTGTTCGGGTACATTTACTATGGCCCGGAAGCCATTTACACCATCCTTTACATAGTAGCTGGCATTTCCCTACTGGTCGTATTTTTTAGATTAAGAAGACAACGACGCAAATGAGTGATATCATCCAACTTCTTCCTGATGCCATCGCCAATCAGATTGCGGCAGGGGAAGTAGTACAACGCCCCGCTTCGGCCCTGAAGGAATTAATGGAAAATGCCATCGATGCCGGAGCCAGTCAGGTTCAGGTATTGGTAAAAGAAGCGGGAAAAATGTTGATCCAAGTTATCGATAATGGCAAAGGCATGAGCATGACCGATGCCAGAATGAGCTTTGAAAGACATGCCACATCCAAAATCAGGACTTCTGCCGACCTTTTTGCGATCCGTACTTTTGGGTTTAGGGGTGAGGCTTTGGCTTCCATAGCCGCTGTAGCCCAGGTGGAAATGAAGACCAGAGAAAAAGGGGCAGAACTGGGCACCCTGATTCAGATTGAGGGTTCTGAAGTCAAAAAACAGGAACCTGTATCCTGTCAGGAAGGAACAAGCATTGCGGTAAAAAACCTGTTTTTCAATGTTCCGGCCAGAAGAAACTTCCTCAAATCCAATCCTGTGGAAATGCGCCATCTGGTAGATGAATTCCAAAGAGTGGCCCTTGCCTATCCTGAAATCGGATTTAGCTTTATCCAAAATGACATGGAGCTTTTTAACCTCCAACCCGGAAAATTGAGTCAAAGGATAGTGGGGCTTTTCGGAAAAAATTATCAAGGCCAATTGGTGGCCTGCAAAGAAGAAACACCACACCTGAATGTGCGGGGCTATGTCGGGAAACCTGAAAATTCCAAAAAAACCAGAGGAGAACAGTTCTTTTTTGTCAATAACCGCTTTATCAAAAGCAATTACCTCCACCATGCAGTGGCCAATGCTTATGAAGGTTTGATGCCTTCGGACATGCATCCTTTTTATGTGCTTTTCCTGGAGATAGACCCAAGCCACATAGATATCAATGTCCACCCCACCAAAACTGAAATCAAATTTGATGATGAAAGGACGGTATATGCCGTCATCCGATCGGCTGTAAAGCAGGCCCTTGGCGCCCATAATGTGGTCCCGGCCTTGGATTTTTCCCTGGATGTCAACTTTACAGAAAACTGGAAATATGATAGCGGAAAAAGACAGGAGGTCAAGCTGGAAAATACCTTAGTCCCTGACGACATAGCCAAAGAGAAATCCTACAAGTCATTCCAAAACCCTACTTTCAAAAAACAATCCGTTTCGGGTTGGGAAAGACTTTTTGAAGGAGGTTCAGGACTATCAGAAATAAGTCAGGAAACAGCGAGAAAGGAAGACAAAGACTTTCTGACATTTACCTCTAAAGCCAGTGAGGAACTCTCCAGGCCTACACTCGAATTTAGTAAGCCGGAAGAAAGTACCGGAACCACTTTTCAGGTCGAACTGAACTACATCATTGCCCAAATGTCAACTGGCCTGCTGATCATTGATCAACAGGTGGCCCATGAGCGGATCTTATATGAGCGGTATTCCAAGCAGCTTTCCCAAGCCTCGGGGGCCTCTCAGCAATGTCTTTTCCCTCCACATGTTCAATTGGCACCTGCAGATTTTGCCTTGGTCATGGACATCAAAGACGAACTCCATAGTCTGGGATTTGTATTGGTGGAATTTGGAAAAGATACCTTGCTCATCCAGGGAGTTCCGGCCGATGTACAGGTCACCAATGAAAAAGCACTCTTTGAGGGGCTATTGGAACAATACAAACATTTCAAGTCTGAGCTTTCCCTAGACAAGAGGGAAAATCTGGCAAGGTCCTTGGCTAAAAAATCTGCGATCAAGAGGGGGACCAAGCTTAGCACAGCTGAAATGGAAACGATCGTTGCCCAATTATTTTCCTGCCAAAACCCAAATTATGGGCTTTCAGGAAACAAAACCTTTGTCAAACTCGATTTACAAAAGATACAAACCTTTTTTAACAGATAATTTATGTTCAGAAACTTAACTCCTGTTGTAAAAAATTTATTGCTGATCACCATCGGTGTTTATGTGGTTACTTCCTTTTTCATGCCACAGCTGAAAGCATTTTTCGCACTGTATTATGTCCATAGCAACAGGTTTATGCCGACCCAGTTCCTGACTTATATGTTCATGCACGCAGATGGATGGCACCTTTTCAGCAATATGTTTGGCCTTTTCATTTTCGGCCCCCTTCTGGAGCAGTTTCTGGGCCCGAAGAAAATCCTCACCCTTTGGATGGTCTGCGGGGTTGGTTCGGGCTTGCTCTATTCCGGATATACTGCATACAGAATGAACCAAATGGACAACAGCATTTCTGAATTTTACAGCAATCCCAACCCGGATAGTTTTAGGGAATTTGTAAAAGATAATCCTGGTTTTTTCAAGCAAGGGGTTTATGATTTCATCGATGCCTACGACCGAAATCCTGACAATGCCAACCTGATCCAAAGGGCAAAGGACAACCTGATGTCTGTCAGGGAAATGCAGGCGAATGTCCCCATGGTGGGTGCATCTGGCGCCCTATTTGGTGTTTTGATTGCTTTCGCCATGCTTTTTCCAAACACTCAGTTATTTTTGTTGTTTCCACCTATGCCGGTAAAAGCCAAATATTTAGTCTTATTTTATGGCCTTTACACAGTTTATAACGTAATTTACAATAATCCACTTGACAATGTGGCCCATTTTGCCCATCTCAGTGGTCTGGTGATCGGGGCAGCATTGGTATGGTATTGGAAAAAAGATAGGCGCAACTTCTATTGAAAGCTATGTACGGAGGATTCTGGGACAATTTGAGAAATGCATTCAGGCAAAACAACAATAGCCTTTACAAGATATTGGCCATCAACATCATTGTGTTTTTTGCGATGGTCATCTTCCGTGTGGTATTTACTTTGTCTGGAGCGGGAAAGATCTATGAAGGCTTCAGGGCCTACCTGATGATGCCGGCAGATCTTTCCGTATTTATTATGCAGCCTTGGTCGCTGTTCACCTACATGTTTTTTCATGAAGGTCTCTTTCATATCCTTTTCAATTTGCTGTTCCTGTATTGGTTTGGCCTATTGGTACATGAATACTTGGGGAGCCGTAAATTGGCCAATCTCTATATCTTAGGAGGCATAGCCGGGGCCATGTTGTATGTCCTGATGTATAATATTTCCCCTTATTTCTCAGACGTACTGCCTATGGCCAAAATGCTTGGGGCAAGTGCAGGGGTTTATGCAGTCGTGGTGGGAGCGGCTACGCTGGCCCCCAATACAACCTTTCATTTGATTCTTTTGGGCCCGGTAAAAATCAAATACATCGCCATTTTTTATGTGATCATTGCATTTGTTAATTCTGCAGGCAGCAATGCCGGTGGGGAATTGGCGCACTTGGGCGGGGCGGCTTTGGGGTTTTTCTATATCAGTCAGCTCAGAAAAGGAAACGACTGGGGAAGGCCCGTACAAGCAGTTGGGCAGTTTTTTGAAAGATTATTGGATAAAAAGCCAAAAGTTAAAGTCTCTTACAGGAAAAAATCTTACTCTACGACAGAAAGTTATACCTCATCAGGAGCATCCAATATGAAATCCTCTTCTTTTTCAAGCGCAAACACACCAACCCAAGAAGAAATCGATCAAATCTTGGATAAGATTGCTGAAAAAGGCTATGATGGATTAAGCAAAGAGGAAAAAAGGAAACTCTTCGAATTCAGCAAGAAGTAAGCTCTTTTGAAGTCCCATTTCAAAAAATATTTTTGGTTTTTTGAAATGGCTTACAATTTAAACACTACCCCCACTCTAAGCACCGGTTGACGGGTATTTTGGCTTTGCATCTTAAATTCAGTCACCACCCCAAATTGATCCAATAGATCCAAAAAGGCACCGACCCCAAAATTACCCCCTGCCCTGGAAAGCACTTGACCAGGTTCCCCAGGTTGTAAATTGAGCCAAAGGTTATTGTAGCCTCCTACCAGGTAAACCTGGGATATCCCTTCTGTGAGATAGTACCTGAGATCCGCATTGAGGCTATAGCTTCTTCCGATATCCGGAAACCAATACGTAAAACTGGGGGCAAAAGAAAACCTATCGGCAAATAAGTACTCAAAACCCGCATTTCCCCCAAAATCATTGATCTGAAGTTTATAATCCCCTGCAATCTGAACCCTAAAATCCCCTTGCTCCTGGGCTGTGGCCAAAGAACAATACGTCAGTAGAACAATAATAAAAGCCAGCTTTTTCATACCTTAAATATAAGGAAAATCCAAGAAGCCCCAAGAATGGGACTTCTTGGATTCAAAAAAACCTTTTCAATTGTTGGCTAAATTGATCTCCTTTTCAAGGTAAGACAACCTACCGAATTTGTCCATACCCTGTACTACCACTTTGAGTTTTTGTACCACATCATTGTTGAAAAACTCAATATCAGCACTGTTCCCATTCAGGGCCAATTTGGGATTCCAGTACAAGGTTGACCGGAAGTCCGGCGCAGGGGAGCTCTCCTTATCATATTGAGGCATATAAAACTCCCTTGCTAAGGAATAACCAGGAAACCTCAAATTGAAGACCCCTTCACCTACATTTCCAATCCCTGCTCCTCTCTTGGTGTACAGGGCAATCACACCGCTGCCACCTGATGCCCCGAAAATGGCCAAAGAAGATGCGTCCTTAAACACTTCAACCGAAGCCAGGTCCCTGGGACTGATGGAGGAGGCAAAACTTATATCAACAGGCACATTATCCAATAATATCAAAGGGGGACCACCGGCCTGAAGAGAACTTACCCCCCTTATGGTGATACTAGGCCTTCCCATGGGGTCCGGTATAACCCTAACTCCGGCAAATCTACCTTGAAGTAATTGGAAAATATCCCGAAAACCCTCAAATCCACTGATATCCTCCGGTCTAAGAGAGGCATCTCCCTTTCCGTACATTCTGACAATTTGCTCTTCTTTTGGATCAATTTTCTCAGATTTTAGCACAAACTCATCCAGCTTGATTTCCCTAACTTCTCCAAAGGCTGCTTCGGCAGCCCTCCTTTTCTCAGCCTGAAGCAGGTAATCTCGCATCACCGGTGAAATCTGAAAATTTCCCACTTTGGGTTTGAAGCCTTCCCATGAAATATACTTAGACAAAGGTGGGTCGAGCTCAAGGTTTACAAATTCCTTCAGCCTTTTATCAGAGGCTGAAATGGTAAGCAGGGTGGTATCCTGAAAATCCAGGTCATCGAGAATGAATTTTCCGTTTTCACCGAATTCCACAGCGAAGAATTCTTCTTCCTTACCTTTTGAAAAAACATTGAGTACCCCGCCCGAAAGACCTCTCCTTCCTCCATTTTTTGGACTGACAGTACCGGTGACATTGATACCCTGTTCGATAAAGTTTTTATTCTCCATTTTCCCTGACAAAACCTTTTCCCAGTTGAACCTCCTCCAGCCATGGGTCAGCATCACCAGGTCAATCCCTGCATCATCTCTGCTTTCACCGAAAAATTGCTTGGGGTTATGGATAAGGCCCTTCAACTCAGATTCCATCTTGAGATAGGAAATGATATGGGATTGGTTGATATATGGACTTTCGTTGGCATCTGTAATGGAAACAGAATAATTCCCTCCTTCAAATGCTTCCCCCTCCAACAACAGCTTCCATTTGTTTTTCCCTCTTGGCTGACTATTGACCTGATCTGCCTGCAGCTTTAAGGAAACTTCCTTTTCCACAGGGATAAAAATCAAACGCTCGGCCAAAGGTGTTCCTCCCGGCTCAAATATGGTCACCTGATTGATCCCTGCTGGAAGTTGGGATTTGTTGACCCTGGCACCGGTTACCCCATTTTGGAGATTGATCATCTGCATGTGCCCTATCCTTCCACGGGCATGCACGACCAAGAGGCCTTCGCCTGAAGGGGAAATCTCCGTGAAATTGTTGGCCTGCACCAGGATATTCACCAGGCTTTCCTTGGAGTTGTCGACTGCAAGGTTTACCCCTTTGGTCTTCACCTGACCAACGGATTTATTTAATTTCCCAGAATCAGTAAGCAATTCAGCAGTGATATTTTGTCCTGATTGGGGAGTAATATTAAATGCTGCCAGACCGGATTCATTGGTGCTGAATTCCACCTCTTGCGAACCCGACGCTACTTTACCCTGTAACCTTACCGGAGAACCATCTGGATATACCGCCCTGACTGCCACCTTATTGTTGAAACCTGCTATCAGGTCTCCTCCTTCAGGTAAAAACTGGACATCAATAGAGGAACTTGGAAAAGGCAGAACAAATTTTCGGGAAATGGCATAATCTTCATTTTCTACCTGCTTCAATTCAAGGGCAGTCACCTGATTCAATGAAGCTGTGGGAAGGTCAAAAGCAAGCTCATGCTGACCGTTTTGGTCCAAAATAAAAATGCCTTTCTGAATCGTCTTGTCCCTATTCATCAGTTCATAATGCACTGAATCACCCGCCAAGGGCCTCAAAGAATTATCCAAAGCAGAAATCTTGGCCAGGTAATTTACCTGATTGCCATTTTCTTTCTTTTCAAATGTCACGGAAGGCTGGAATTTCAGGTTGTAAGGATCCAAGACCTGAATACTTGTCTGAAATACCGCATCTTCCCCAAATCCCTTTAACCAGTAAGAATAAGCCTTGATATGATACAGCCCCTCCTGGGTAAAAAGATCCAGTTTTAATTCCCCATATCCATGACCCTCTTCCATCTTCACAGTCTTCTGCTGCATCAGGCGTCCCTCATTGTCAAGCAAATCCACATAAACCACCTTGCTGAGCGGAGAAGGGACATCTGGACTACCTGCGGTCATGTAAACAGAAAACCAAATGTTATCTCCAGCCGCATAGAGGTTTTTATCCAAGTGGAGAAAAACTTTTTCCTCGGGAATTTCATCCACATAAAATTCCATCATGGAGATGATTTTTTCTGTAAGTTCTGAGATACCCGGCTTTTTCTGAAAAGCAGTAAATAGATAAAGTGCCGGAATGAGTAAAAACGGAATGAGGTACTTGATTTTTTTCATAGAAAACAAATTTTACGACAATCAAACAATTCAAATAGCCTGAAGCTTTTGGACATACCAAAACCCCCGAGTAGTTATTCCAACGAAATATTTTATTCGGTGGTTTTGTTATTGGCAAATAAAACTAAAAAAATAAAATATTCAAAAACCGCTTACATAAATAACTTTACCGAGACCATGAGGATCAAATGAAATAAAAGCAAGGTAAACTAACCACCTAATCTATTGAAGCTGAGCTACCTCGTTCTTGTTGGCAAGCTGACCACAGGCTGCATCTATGTCCTGTCCCCGGGATTTCCTGACCTTGGCTACTATGCCATTTTCCTCCAAAATCCTGACATACATATCCACTGCCTCTTGGGAAGCCTGCCGGAATTCTCCCTCATCGATAGGATTATATTGTATAATATTCACTTTTGAAGGAATGATTTTACAGAATTTTGCCAAAGCTTTCGCGTGGCGCTCATCATCATTTACCCCGTCCCAGATCACATATTCATAGGTGACTTTTCTTTTGGTCTTTTGGTACCAATATTTTAAAGACTCAGCCAGATCTTCCAATGGATTGACCTCATTAATGGGCATCAATCTGCTCCTGGTTTCGTTGACCGCAGAATGCAGGGAAATGGCCAAGTTGAACTTTACTCCATCATCTGCCATCTTTCGGATCATTTTGGGAATACCTACCGTGGAAAGCGTGATCCTTCTTGGCGCCATTCCCAATCCTTCGGGAGAGGTAATTTTGTCAATGGCCTCGATGACATTGTTGTAATTGAGCAGGGGTTCGCCCATGCCCATAAAAACGATATTGGTCAAGGGACGGTTGAAATAGGTTTCTGCTTCCTCCTTGATGGCCACTACCTGATCATAAATTTCATCAGGGTTTAGGTTGCGCATTCTTTTCAACCTTGCCGTCGCACAGAAGTTACAGTCCAAGCTACAGCCAACCTGAGAAGAAACACAGGCAGTAATTCTTTTGGTGGTTGGGATCAGAACGGACTCTACAATCTTGTTGTCAAAAAGTTTGACGGCATTTTTAATGGTACCGTCGGTAGAATGCTGCATCAGGTCCACATGGATGTGGTTAATGGAGAAATTCGCTTTCAACATCTCCCTGGTCTCCTTGGAAATGTTGGTCATGTCATCAAAATTCTTAAGTGACTTGTTCCAAAGCCAGTCATAAACCTGCTTGGCTCGGAATTTTTTGTCTCCTTGGGCAACAAAAAACTCCTCCAATTGGGTCAGTGTGAATTTTCTGATGTCTTTTTTAGCGGTGTTTTCCATGTTGCAAAGGTAGCGGATTGCAAGTTTGGAAAATAAAAAAATCTGACAATTCGTAATGTTGCACGTACGGGTAAATAGAAGCTACAATTAATCTGTTGAACAATTTTTCTCCAAAGTACCTTCTGTTTAGTTTATAGACAAACTCATCCAGGTAATTCTGCAAATACTTCTCACTGACCATATGGTATATTCCCAATAGGTTCTTTTTAAGGTTGCTTATTGCCACATTTACCCAGTTTAAATCTCCTTCTGTGGAATCTGGAGATGATTTAACCTTAACATGTTCTTCTACAAGTCTTTCAAGATTGTAATAAGCAGTATTTTTATCGGTAAAAAGGACCGATTTTGGTGACACTGCATCAGCCACAAACTGCAATACAGATTCTTTGGTCACCTCCTGGAGTTCTCTCATTTTGAAGAACCCACAATGTCGGCTTTTTATACCCGAATCCGCATCCTCCAATGGAATGGATTCTGATGCCACTGCAACAACCGCATGGTTTTGGCTTCCCTTGCCGCGTTTGAGACGCTTTTGGACTTCATGTCGGGTTGCTTTTCTGACATAGGCTTCATCATATTCAACCATACCTTTGAGAAAATACAAATCATCTCTTTTCCCCATTACTGATCTTATCTTGTGCATGAGATTAAACGCAGTCTCATACCTTTTCAAACCCAATTGTCTTTGAAATTCAAGACAGGAAAACCCTTTTTTGGTAGCTGACATCAACAGAAAAGCGGCAAACCAGGTGTGTAAAGAAAGATTACTAGACTCCATGACTGTACCGGATTTAAGTGAAGATCTTCTTCTGCATTTGCTGCACTCAAAAAACTTCCTCCCACTGAACCAATAGTGCCTTGTCATAAATTTGCAGGTCTTACAATAGATGCCGGTCTTCTCCCGATAGGTTTTTAAGAAGCGCTCACAACTTTCCTCGTCCGGAAAATGATTGATAAATTCAAAGATGTTCATGGCTTTATGTATTTTTAACCAAGAAACATCAATAAAACAGACTCAGAAAATCATTGACACTAAATGACAAAGATTATTTTGCTACGTGCATGATTCCGAAGAGTCAGATAAAAAAATTAAAAATTGATGAATATGGATTTGAAAATGCTTGAAATTCAAAAAAACATCCCCTAAACAGGGTATTTTTCTACATTTAAACTGAATTTTTTGCGAAAAAGATTTGATAATAATCACTAGTGTCCGACTAAAGTTGGCCTTTAGTGAAAAACATTTGAATGGAATAAATATAAGTACTTTTTCTGATCAGAATGAAAAGTAAGCCCCTACGTTGGGAATAATGAGGTTTGACCTTGATTTTTGATGCTTTCTTTTAATTCTTTTTCGGGATCGTTGAGGAAGTTGATTAGATGGACATAGCTTACCATATGAAACCTGACTAAAGCTACCATATTTGAGAATGCCCACTTTCTTTTAATGTTCTTTCGGACAACCTCCATCAGGAGAAGAGAGATAAGCGAACACCAAATTTGTATTTCAATCGCATTCTGGTTGTCCCCTAGAAAATATTTGAGAGGGAAGTTTTGCTTCAGTTTTTTAAACAGAAGTTCAATTTGCCATCTGTACTTATAGATCCCTGCTATTGTAGCGGCTTCTTGGTCGAAACTGTTAGTCAAAAACACCATGACCTTGGATTTAGTATCATCCCAAAGTACCACTCTACGAAGTTTCAAAGTCTCTTTATTTCCGTTTGCGGTATATTCCAGCGTTATTGTTTCATCTTTAATAATTTCCTGGTCCTTATCATCTGGCAGATCAATGTCATCTATACTTTCATAAACAGCATTGTCTTTCATTCTTGTAATAAAATAGATACCTCTGTCACTCCATTGTGCATACTGCAGATAGTCTGTATATCCCTTGTCCATGACAATATAAGAGCCCTCGGGCACATTGAGATGTTTGAGGAAAGTATGATCGTGCCTGACTCCCTCTGTAAACCTTATCAGACAAGGCATAAGTTCTGCGGCATGTATCATCACATGGGCTTTAATGCCACCTTTACTCTTCCCGTCTTTTCTAGGCCTCCCTGCAACTTTGAGAATATCTTTAAAAAGGCTTATGACAGTGGAATCAACAATAAATAGCTTTTTGATCACCTCCATTTTAAGTCGGCTGTCCGGTAAAATATGACGGTGTTTTTCAAAAAGCCCCATGTAGATGTCTCTGAACACTGCACTAGGTCTTTTACTGTTCCCGTCAGATATGGTAGATCGTTTTGGAGAAGTCTTAATTCCAATATGGACCAGCTTATTTTGCCAGGCTAAAAGCCCCGTAGAGAGCTCCCTCAACGATGTTGCACCACTCAAAGAACAGAAAAGCATTGTCACCAAATGCTGCCAGGTGTCGAACTTCTTGTAGTATCTGTCTGATTGATGTTTGGATCTGACTTGAGACAAAACAGTTTTGTCAACAAAAGAAAGTACCTGTGAAAAAATCGGCTGTCCGAAGAAATGTGTATTTTTACCCATGTGTAATTTATGTTGTCGTAAACACAAAGTACACAAAACAGGGTAGGTTCAAGCAATTGAATCTACCCTTATTTTAAAATCGTTTCTCGGACACTAGTGGATAATAATAATAATAATATGTTAGAATTACCTAACTGGTTGGTTAGTAATCTTGGCCAGGATTTTTGTTTTATACTAAAAATTTTAGAAAATGAAAAAATTTATTTTAAGCATAGGGGTAATCGCTCTTAGCCTTGGAAGTATAATGCCTGCAAATGCAATTTGTAGAGATTCCCGAGGCAACATAATTATTGAGAATGGGATGACATATTCCAGAGACAACGGAGATGGATCCTGCTCAGGATGTAATATGACTTGTGGAAGGCCACTACCGCAATATTAATTGGGACTATGACACAAACTGTGTAAGTTGGTTTCACTACTTACGAAGTTAAAGTTAAACCTCGAAATTCTCTGTGTGATTTAGAAGAAATCGCACAGGGAATTTGAGGAACCCGCGGTAGGCGCCCCCCGGTCTGTGTGTGGACAATTTCTTACCTTTATAACACACAGATTACAAAAATGAAAAAAGAAGATCTCCTAAATGATGACTTCCTCAAGCAGTTCAGGACTGCCGGGGAGCTTAATTCCTTCCTTCAACAGCTTCAGAAAAGAGCCGTTGAGAAAATGCTTGAAGGCGAGCTGGATGCCCATCTTGGCTATGAAAAGCATCAGAATTCCGATAATCCCAATTCAAGGAACGGCTATTCCACCAAAACAATAAAAAACACATTTGGGGAAGCTGAAATCAGAGTCCCAAGAGACAGGGACGGCAGCTTTGAGCCTGCCCTTGTGCCCAAACGCAGAAGCATGGCGGAGGGCGTTGAAAACGTGATCATTTCCATGTATGCCAAGGGAATGTCAAACCAGGACATCGAAGAACAGATCCGGGAGCTTTATGACATCAATGTTTCCTCCTCCACCATCTCAAGGGTTACCGGTGCCGTAGCGGAGGATATTGTTGCATGGAGAAACAGGCCGCTTGACCCTGTATACCTGATCGTTTGGATGGATGGTATATCCTTCAAAGTCAGGGAGAACTCCAAAGTGGTCAACAAGACCGTTTATATTGCCGTTGGCCTCAGAACTAACGGCCTTAAAGAGATCCTAGGCCTTTGGCTTGGCAAGAATGAATCTTCGGCTTTCTGGATGGGGGTACTCACCGACCTGAAAGCCAGAGGGGTTGAAGATATTCTCATAACGGCAACTGACAACCTGAACGGGTTTACTGATACGATAAAAGCTTCATTCCCCCAATCAGTCACTCAGATATGTGTCGTCCACCAGATCAGAAACGCATGTAGATATGTCGCATGGAAAGACCGCAGGGCGTTTACAAGGGATATGAAGGAAATTTATACCGCCCCTACAAAAGATGCTGCTTGGGCTGCCCTGAACGATTTTGCCAAAAAATGGGAATCCAAATACGCTTATGCCATCAAAAGCTGGAGGGACAACTGGGATGAACTCACCGTTTTCTTCGATTACCCGGCTGAAATCCGTAAAATCATCTATACCACCAACCTGATTGAAAATCTCAATGGAAAGATCAGAAAATACACCAAAAACAAGCTCTCTTTCCCGACAGATGATGCCGTAATGAAGTCTGTTTTCCTGGCTGCAAGAGAAGCATCGAAAAAATGGACTATGCCTATCAGAGACTGGGGAGCTATTCTTAACAGTTTCCTGCTTATATTTGGTGATAGGGTCAGGCTTCTTGATACCTGACAATAAAACCATAATTTGAAGTTTACACACTTATCGGGATAGTGTCTATTAATTATTCTTAAAGGGAACGGGAGATCCCGTTCCTTTTTCACTTTTACAATAATATTGATGAAATCAACAATTTCCCTATTCCTCGGATTTATAATTTTCTCATGTTCACCTTTAGCAAGTGAAGAAAAAACAAATTCTAATTTATTTAAAATTTCAGAAATAAACCTTTCCTTAGATGATTCTACAGCTCTTGACTTTATAAGGACCTCCTATTTATTTGAGAACGATACTGAATTTTTGTACCATCAAAATGAATTCAAAAAGTCAATTCAGGTTTATAATTTAGACTTAGAGATTTTAGAAAAAGAAATCAAATACCCATCTACCCCTCCCTTGGGAATAAAAACGGCTCAAGGAATTCTTGTGATCAATTCAGATTCCGTATTCATATTCCCAACACTCACTGTTCGTGGATCTCTTTTGATTAACAATAGTGGAGAAGTTTTGAATCGGTATATGCCGCCCCGTTATAAAAGCATTGAAGAATCTTTGGTTAACCACATTTCTTTTGGTTCCATGCCTACTATTTTGAGTAAAGGAAAATTAAGGTTTATCCAGCTCCCAATGTTTGATTTGAGTAATCCTGCAAATATCAGTGATGAATTTAAATTTGAAGTATCCTATGACATCGAAGCCAATACTTTGGAATTTGTAGAAGAATCAGGATTCCCATCTTTTTACCAAGACAAAATATGGCCAGGGAGTGATTTGCAGGTTTCAAGAATTGAGGATGACTTTGAAAGGGTAATTTATTCGTGGAAATATTTAGACTCTTTAAGTTATTTTTTAGATGGTCAAGAATTCAAAGTTTTTGGTGGAAGCAAATATAAGAATTCTGAAATCAAGCCTTTCACTATGGTTCCAGAACCGGAAAAAGAGGACATAGCATGGGTCGAAAATTCCAAATACTATGGTATCTATTTCGATCCATACCGAAAACTTTATTACAGAACTTTCCAATTCCCTGGGGTTTATGACAAAAATATCATATTGAAAGAAATCGATGCAAAAAAACAATTTAGTGTGATCGTCTTGGATAAGGATTTTAAAATAATTAAAGAAGTCGTATTTCCAGGAGGGATTTATAATGTCTATAGGGCATTTGTAGGTAAGAAGGGATTCTATCTTCCAAAGAACAATATTTTGAACCCAGAACTTCAAGAAAACTATTTATCCATAGACGTATTTGATTTTACTCAAGATGAAGAGAATTAGTATTTTATTGTTTATCATATTGCTCGGATGCAAACCAATAGAGAGTGATTTTGAAAAATACGGATCAATAATTGGATTTGACACTGATGCACCTACTCTGATTATCAGTCTTGAAAATTGTCAATATTGTTTTTCAGTATTTAAGGAATCCTTGCAAGAACTTGAAGGCAAAAAAATCAATGTTATCATTGTATCATCACAGGAGAAGAAAGCAAATTTACTGGCGAAGGTTGATGGCAAGTCTATTTTCATTGACCAAAAAAAGGAAGGTTTAAAGTTAGGATTGATAGAATCTTTACCTGTACTTTTCCTTTCGGGGCAAGAAAAACAAGTCATAGAAACTCCTGATGAACTTGTTGATTTAATTCAGAAACATGTCCAATAGCCTCAAATTCATCTCCTTAATTCTTTTTTTTCCTGTGTTTCAAAAAAAAAGGAACTATACAATCATGAATTTCAAATTGAATTTTCCCCCTTTGCTACTGTCAGAGATGTGGCTATCAGTGAATATGAAGTTTTCATTTTGACCAATAAGCATGAATTGCTTTCCTATACATTTGATGGAAATAAAACCTTGGATACAGTTATCCTCCAACCTAAGCTTTATCCTGATAAGAGTGTGGAATATTATCCAGATAATGCTTTCAGATCATTGTTTTATTATGACAACTCCTGCTATTTTCTGGGACAAAACCCAAGTGACTTATATAGGTTTGATCTTAGAACTAAAAAGATCAGCAAAAAAAGAGTGAACCTCGACGAAGCCGGACTACATTACATTCTTCATTCAGAAGCACAAGAAGCTATCATTCGGGTCAATAATATTATGGTCACAGAAGATGATTTAATACTTTATCGCCTGGATTTAAATTCAATGAAACCAAAAAAAATAATGAAAAAATCATTAGGGTATAGTCAGGAAGGAAGCTATTTGTATCATAAGGACAATATCCTTCGAATTTTGAACCCTTTACAAAACGGGTATCTTGAAGTCTCTAAGTCCGGTAAACTTTCAAAAACAAAGGAATATTTTCTTGATTCATTATTGGATAAAACCAAACCCAAGCGGGTAATGGAACTGAGTGAGTTTTATGGTATGGCACTGTGGGAGAGAAATCAATACCAATTAGATTTGATTCTTTCAGCTATTTCAGTCGATCAAGAAACAGATTACTTTTTGATCAAAAAACTGAATAGAACCTCCCCAACAGAAAAAGACTTCAAGATACTAATGATTAAGAAATACCAGGATAATATAGAAATTAAAGAATTAAAGGATTATGTGTTTTGTAAATTTGACCAGAACACCAAAACTTTTTGTGGAATCACCTTGGATTCCAAAATTGTGGTTACTTCGGATTTGGATAAAATTATAGACAACTAAAGCCGTCTTATTGAAGATTTAATTACATTAAGACTTACAGCCCCGCATGAAGGGGATCACATGCAATGATTCTTTTTTATAATAGGGACCAGAATAAAAATAGCTTAAAATTGATGGCAACAATCCTTTTCCCGTAAAAATACTTTTTCGACCCGTAATCAATTTATTTTCAGATAATTAATCAGAAAAGAGTATTTTTAAAAATATGGAAACCATCAACAACCTTCTACAAAGAATGACCAAAGAGTCTTCTCATTGGGAAAGCTCAGGCGACCGAAGACATGTGTTTTTACAGTGCTATACCCTGATGAGCCGAAATATGTATGTCTCCATTGAAGAAAAGCACTTTTCAGATCCTTTATGGGTAAGCACTTTGTTGGTCAGGTTCTCAGACTATTATTTCGAGGCACTCGATCTCTATCAATCTGAACATCCTCATGTGCCCTCCGTATGGAAGCAGGCGCATGATGCCAGCAAAAATCCTGAACCCCATGTCCTGCAAAACCTACTTTTGGGCGTCAATGCCCATATCAATTATGATCTTCCCTTGACACTTTATGATTGCATGGAACAAGAATGGATCAGCGCTGATCCAGATAAAAGAACGAAGCGGAAAAATGACCATGAACTGGTCAATCAGGTTATTGCCAACTCTATAGATGCGGTTCAGGACAATATCATCAAACCACTTTCGCCAAGTTTGGCATTTTTGGACAAATTGATGGGACGTATGGACGAATGGCTGCTTTCAAAAATGATCGTCTCCTGGAGAAGTGATGTCTGGAATGTTTCCCAGCTCCTTTTGGAAGCAAAATCACCCGATGTAAGGGAAGAAATCAGGCAAAGACAGGAGCTACAGGTCCTCAAAAGGGGAGAGCAGTTGTTCAACCTATTTTAAAACAGACAAAACTTTCAAATTGCTGAGCAAGAAATCTAATATCAATGAAGATGGCTACCGATCATATTAGCTGGTTTTAAGGTTTGCCACTACAAAAGATCTTTTGATTTTTTTATACCAAGTTCTTTTCCATTGCCACCAGAATATTCCTGATTTCTACGATACTATCCCATTCCCTATCTTTCTCTCCATGCTCAATACCGACATAACCATGATACCCATGAGAAAGCACAATCTTCATCATCCTTTCATAATCCAAAGGGGATTCATTGCCATAGTCATCAAAGGCTGTGGGTTTAAGACTCACCCCTTTTGCCAATGGCATCAATTCATCTACTCCTCGGTAAGAATCATAGGAAACATCCTTGGTCTCATCCTTAAAAATCCTGAAATTTCCAAAATCAGGAAGACTGCCTGCCCTTGGATGCGCTGTTTGCTTCAACATACCCACTAACCACTTGGCATCGCTGGAATAGCCACCATGGTTCTCAATGAGGATATTGATATCAAAATCATCCGCAAACTCACAAAGTGATCGCATACCCTCGGCACATAGTTTCATCGCTTCCGTGGCCATTTGAGGATCTGTAGACCAAGGGATTTCAGTATAAGCATTGATCCTGATGGAATGACAACCCAAGAATTGGGCAGCCTCCACCCACTTTTTATGATTTTCAACAGTCTGTTGGCGATCAGCCGCTGACTTGGCACCCAAAGTCCCTTCTCTGTCACACATGATCAATACCTGATCAATCCCTTCATTCTGACAACGGGTATTCATCTCCCGCAGGTAATTTTTATCCATAGCCTTGTACATGAAAAACTGATTGACATACTCGACAGCATGGATTCCATGCTTTTTGGTCATTAATGGAAAATCCAGATGATCCATCTGACCTGAAAAAAGCAATCGGTTGACAGACCATTCTGCCAAGGATATTTTGAATAAAGGATCTTGATTGGTCATGGAAAAAGCGATTTGGGGCATTCCTATTGCCATGGCTGCCAAACCGGCTTTTTTTAGAAATTCTCTTCTTTGGGGATGATGGGCTTGTTTCATGATTTGGGTAAGTGGGTGTTTGGGTTACTGTTGTAGGGTAGAAAAATACCCATACAGCAGATGGATTACAAAATTTTGGAAAATGTTTTTCACTAAATTTACCCAAAGACCAAAATCCAGTCAAAAATGTCATTTAAAAAAATAAGCCTTTCGCTGCTGTATTTTCTCAAAAGTAACATTTCAAAAGGGCTACTTTGGATTGGACTGAAATCCAAACTGATCGATAAAATAATGATTGTACCCTATAAAGGTTTTGGAAACGAAACTGAAATCTATTTTGTAGGACGGGTGCTCAAAGACAGGGGAATAGAAAACTCCAATCCGGAAGACAGTACATGGAAAAATTTCAAAAAAATGTACAAGCGATTTATGTCCTGGGAAATCCCCGGGGTTAAAATCAAGGCCATTTTTCAGCATCTCGAGCAAACGGTGACTACCGATGAGGAAGGCTACTTCAGCATACATTTAAAATCATCCGAGCCTTTTTTATTAGATGGTCCCTGGCAGGAGGTAAAATTGGAATTGCAGGATTATTTGGTAAAAAATCAAAAGGAAGTGCTGGCAGTCAACAAGGTCTTCATCCCCTTTAAAAACGTGGAGTACGGTATAATTTCTGACATCGATGATACCATTGTGCCTACAGGAGCCACCAGGCTTTTCACCATGCTGAAGACCACTTTTCTGGGCAATGCCCATACCCGGTTGCCTTTTCCAGGGGTAGCAGGATTTTACAGGGCATTGGCCAAAGGCAATGATGGCATTGAAAGCAATCCTTTCTTTTATGTCTCCAGTTCTCCCTGGAACCTGTATGACTTTCTGATGGAGTTTCTGGAAGTCCATGAAATCCCGAAAGGACCATTGATGCTCAGAGACCTGGGGCTGTCCAGGGAACAATTTATTGCCGGCAGTCATTGGGAACACAAGCTCAGGCAGGTGGAAAAAATATTTGAAATCGAGCGGCATCTTCCATTTATTCTGATTGGAGATTCAGGTCAGCATGACCCTGAAATTTACCTTCAGGTAGTCAAGGATTTCCCGGGAAGGGTAAAAATGATCTATATCAGGGACATTAAATCCTCAGGACATGCAAAGTTGGCTGCAATCGAAAAGGAGTTGAAAGATTTCGGAGTGCCCATGCTTTTAATCAAAAGCAGCCACGAGGCCGCAGCACATGCAGCAGCCCAGGGATGGATTCCTGAAGCTGCCATCAGTTCAATTCAACAGGCTGCAGAGGCCTACTGATACCGGTTTTCAATCCAAATAAAAGTCTTATCCATGTCCACCTTTTGATTGCTGATTCATAGATCATCATGGACAAACAAAAGGTACATGAATCGATAACAAAATTGTAGCCCCTATATTAGAAAGGATAGGGTTGCCTCATGAGCATCATGACTTTTGCCAATACGCCGATCCTTTTTTTCCATTCCATCCTATATGCTATTTTTCACAACAGGTACCTGACCTGAAAATATTTTTTAAATTACATGAATGAAAGCAACAAACCAATTGCCAAAGATAGAAGGAATTATAGTCCCTACAGTGACCCCTTTATTAGCCTCAGGAAAACTGGACCTAACCTAAAGAGAACTGAAACCTTAACGCGACATCTGATAGACGGGGGATACATGGCATTTTATTCTCCTAGATGCCCTGCCATGGTAGGGATTATTTTTGGTTTAATGGTTATATCCTGGATCAGTCTCAGTGACTTTTTCCCAAACATCCACTTACCTCAGCTACATAAAAATTTGGCCATTGTCCTGGGAACAATGGCCATAATGTCAATGGGATTTTTTGCAGGATCCTTAATGAGTACTAAAAGTACTCGATCTTAATGACTTTGATAATTCAGGGGGCTTTCCGGAAAGGAGTCGATAATGCGTCCATTTTCATCCACTGAAATCAGGCTGAACTGCTGTCCCTCCAAGGTCAATAAGGTAAATGCCCTGACAGATTGCGCTTTTTTAAGATACCAGGTACTTGCCACATCATGAATTGGCCTTTCTGCAACACCCCAAGAACCGTCACCCACATAAATCACTCCGGATTGGTCCTTTTGTAAGTTGCGGATAGGATATGTCCTTTTGTAGGCATGGTCATGGTTTTCAAAGGCTATCCTGACCCCGTTTTTCTCAAATAGTGGCACCCAATGTTCCCTGACCAAAGTCTGGGTCATGTCCTCATATTTTCTCACGGAGGGGAATCCAGGAACATGATATACCGGAATACGGTGTAAAACATGAGACCTTTCTTCCAACGTTTTTGCCAGCCATTGGGTCTGTACACCGGGAATGGGATTGGAATGCTCTGTATCCAAGATGATCAAACTGAGGTAATCCCCAAAGTCAAGCACATTGTATCCTGGTTGTCCCGGGAAAGCAAATAGACCATAAAAATAGGGGGCTATCCTTTTTCTAAAGGAATTGGTTTGTTCGTATCCTGGATTCCTGCTGTAGTATCCCCCCACGACCTCGTGGTTGCCAATGGCCACCAAACAGGGAAGAATACGCCTGTCCGCAGTGATTAAGGTATTGGAATAGCTTTCAAACCAATCATAAATACGCTGAATATTATCTGCCAGCCCATTTTCATAAGCCATATCTCCCCCTATGATGACGAAGTCGGGCTCAAAGAAAGACACGACCCTGTTGGTCTTTTCAAACCATTCTTTGCGGTGCATCGCATCCCCACCTATCGCTATTTTCAGTGACTTTTCATTGAGATTGGAAGGCATCGTTGTAAAATAGTACACTTCATCCAAACCTGGAAAACGGATTTCATAAGCAGTATCGGGCCTCAAATTCAATAAGGAAACCCGGTGTACCACCCTTTGGGAGAAGGGAAATGGGAGAACATCACTTTCCATTTGGCTCCAATTCTCTGTCCCTTTCCTTCTAATACTTAGCTGCTGTGGCTGCAAACCATCTGCATGCCAGTCCACCACCATTGAGGTAGTTGGGTCTTGATTCCAGGTCAGGTAAAAGGCATAAGGGGCGTTTTGTGCCTGGATTTTGCCTGTAACTAACAAAAGGAAGAGTACCAAAGTACTCAGGATAAGTTTTTTCATAGCGTGATTTTCAATTGGTATTTAATGCCGTTAAGTTAAGGAATGTGATTAAATAGATTTGTAATTCATTGAGTATTTCAGTTTAGCTCTGAATTTCCGCTTGAATACCTGGTTTCTTTTTGAATATTCTATTTTGGAAGCGATTTTCTTTACATATTTCTGGATAATCTGCTCCAATTCACCAATTAAATCTCTGATTTTAAGAATCAGGGATTTTGTTTTTGACAATGCATAAGTTTTATTGATTATCAAGGTCCTTGCTGACTTTGATGTCCGTCCTGTTTTGGTTTTTGGCTCCACATCATAGCAAAGAATATTGCAGAGTGATATGATCAGGGTCTTAGCATAGAAGTCCTGCTGGACCGCCCATGCTGTTTTGCCGGAAAAATCAGATACTTCAAGTCTTGATTTGATCAGTTTATATGCTTCTTCTATTCCCCATCTCTGTTTGTACAGGTTTATTAGAGAGGAGGCTGTATATTTTTTCCTGTCCAACAGCGAAGTCGCATATATTGAAATCTTACCCTTCTTATTCTTTTTCTTGATCAGTCTTACGGTCATGGTTTGGGATAACGAGGGATACTTTTCAAGCAGCCATCTGTATTTTGGAGGGAGTATTAATGTATATTCCGCATCAGAGGAACTACTTCGGGAAAAATCTTCGACACATTTCCACCAATTGTCTTTCATCCTGAAAAGAAAGTCGGCCCCTTTTCCTTTCAATTCGAAAAAAAGTCTCAGTGATGCATAATACCTGTCGCACACAAGAAGATCCCCTTCTTTAATATGTCCAAGATGGGCATGACATAGGGTGGCTTCCGAAGTGGTGTAGCTTTCCATACCGGCATCCAGTACAAGGCCGTTGTAAACATCATACAGGTAAGATATCCTGCTCATGTAATGTCCCGCATCCGCATTGGGCCCAAAACCATGATAGCTGAACTTCTCTGACATGGAGGGATGATCCGGGAGTTCAAGTGTTGAACCATCAACAGAAAGCACCCTATGCCCCTTCCATTTCTTGAACTTTGCATGTTGGTAAAAAAGACTGCAGATCAAACCGTTAAGCTTTTTAAAAACTGTATAGCACAGTTTTTTCCTGGCCTGGGTAAATGCACTTTTAGTGGGCGATAAGGAAGATTCCCCAAAAAACTCTTCAAGGCAGATATTAAGTCCTTTGTTGCTCTTTGACAAAATAAAAAGCACAAGAACTTCAAAGGAAAAGAAACGGTCACGAAGAAAATCTTTCACCGAAGTCCTACTTTCGATGATAAATTTTTCATAACTTAGTTTTAACTTGAATTCATTTACAATTAAAGTTTTAAGGCTTCCAGCACTCCCTGCTTTCGGAAGCCTTATTTTATACCTCTAATATAATGAATTTCAGTTAATTAACCACTAACTAAACGGCATTAAATTGGTATTATCTAAATACTTCGAACAATACAGCAGATGTATAAGTCATTTTAACTCCGAATCAGGAAATAGGGTTCGCTTTCATCCAGAGGAATTACCGTCAATGAATAATGGGTCTTAAACTTTAGGCTTTAAACCTTTAAACCCTCGCTTTTTCCTACCATCACTGACACAATACTCAGGCTTTCATCCTCTCTTTAAGCGCCAAATAGACCCCATTAGTCCAGCCAAAGCCATCCTGAACTGGGTACTCTCCTCCTCCTGCCTCCAAACTCAGGTCCTCGACATTGTATTTTTCCATCATTTTGCCTGTTTTTTGATAGACCTTTTCATTCAGAGCTGTCCATCTTTTGGCCAGTTCTAAAGCCAAATCCCTTCTGCCATAATTCCAGAATGCTTCAAAGCCAATCCACTGCAGCGGTGCCCAACCATTAGGTGCATCCCATTGCTGTCCTGAGTGAAAATTAGTAGTGACAAGCCCTCCGGGTTTGAGAAAATGCTTTTCTACATATTTGATCACATTTCCGGCCTGATGTGCATCTGCAGTTCCTGCCCATAAAGGGAATAACATGGCAAGAGAGGGACGGTCCACAAATTCCTTGAATTTGATATGGAAATCGAGATAAATCCCCCTTTCTTCATCCCAACAGTACCGGTTGATCCCTTCTATCCTGTTTCTCCTGTTTTTTTCAAGATTAGCAGCCAATTTCTCATTTCCTGACAACTTATTGGCATAGATTAAAATCCGTTCAGTCTCGGAAAGCAGTACATTCAAATCCACAGGAATGATGGCGGTCGTCTGTATAGTTCTAAGATCCATGGGGTCATAGCACCACCTAGAACTGAAATCCCAGCCGGACTCACAGGCTGCCCTGAGGTTTCTGTAAACCTTGAATGGAAAACGGGTGGTTCTCTGTGCCAAATGGATATCCTCCTGAAATGACTCCGGACGGGGTGTATCCTCATCATCAAAATACCTGTTCAAAAAAGCATCCTCATCCAATCTGACCACCCTCTTGTATCTTTTCCCAGGAAGGTACAATTCTGTATCTCCCTCTACCCAAAAAAGGTATTCCATCAGCATTTCCGGGATATATTGTTCCAATATCCCTTCATCCTGCTTCACCTCTGCAAGCAGTTCCACCATCTTGGCAAAGAACGGGGGCTGCGACCGGGAAAGAAAATAAGTCCTGTTCCCATTGGGGATATGGCCTACCGTATTGATCAAATGGGCAAAGTTGGCCACCATGGACTCGATAAGCTCAACTTTTCCTGATACTTTTAGTCCCAGCATCGTGAAATAACTGTCCCAATAATAAATCTCCCTAAACCTTCCTCCCGGTACTATGTAGGGATGTGGTAAAGGCAGAAGGCTAGAATCCGGTATCTCCGGATCGGGATCCCTCCTGAGCAGCTCCCATTGTAGGTGCAGCCGCTCTTCCAAGGGTAAATTTTGGGGAATATCAATGGGCTTGGGATCAGGAGGAAGGTGAAAATTAGCTTTTACAAATTCCAACAGATCAAAAGTCTTTGATTTGGATTCCTCATAAAAATCCAGCAAAATATCCTTGGCGGGTCTTTTTGGAATACAGTCCACAAATGTTTTGGAGTCCGGGAAAATCCCGCTCATTTGTACGGCGTCAAAAAGTTCCCAATACAGTTCTTCCGGTGGGGTAAATTGATGTAAACTCATGATATTTTAACCTGTCTGTTTAACAATACCAAAACCAAGCAGAGCAGGGCTATGGGCAACAAAGAGAAATAGAAGGCATTGGTCCCTCCATAAGCTTCAAAGATATGGCCTGTCATAATGGATCCTGTGGTACCTCCTAATGCCGAAAACACCACAATCAGTCCGGACATGGAACTTTGCATGTATTTTGGCAAAGCACTCAAGACTACCGAATTGATGGTAGGGTAAATCGGCGCCAGGAAAACCCCCAAAATAGGGAACAAATACACGACAAAAGGAGCATTGAACCAAGTAATTGTCTCTGAAGCATCCGGTAAATTGGAAGTCAACGGCAAAGTCAAAACAACACAAACCCCCACCATCAGTGTGCATATCAAAGTAAAGGCAAGCCAGTGCAACCGCTTCAGAATAATGCCCGCCAGCAGTCTACCTACGGCCAATGCACCCGCCAAGACGGCACCAGCCTGGATCCCCATGCTCGCAGGAACTTTCAGGACATCCTGATAAAAAGAAGGTGTCCAGGTCATAAAGCTTTGCTCTATCAGAACAAAGAGAAAAGCAGAAGCCGCAAAAACCAGTACCAGGGGTTTGATTACCAATTTTAGCATTTCCAGAAAATCATCCAGAGCATGGGTGTTTTCTCTTTTGGACTCTGATTCGTTAATCTTGGCCATAAACAACAAGAAGGCCGCGGCCAAGCTCATGGCTCCCAAATACCAGTAAACATTCAACCATTTCCTAGAAGTAGGGTCTGCATCATTGACAAACAATGAAAAGAAAACATTCCAGAGAAGCACTCCTACCATAAAAAAACCTTCAATGGTACTCATCAGGCTGCTGTGCTCTTTGGTATTGGAAGTCACCAGCCCGATCATCGCAAACACGGATACCTTGATGACTGCAAACGAAATCCCCACTGCCGCAAACAGCATCTTGAAATACCAGAATTGGTCAGCCGTCAGGGGCATGATAAAACAGATGGCCGCAACCAAAAAAAGTACTGCCAACATTCCCCTTTTTAGACCGATCTTGGGCAATAGGGAGGCAACGATAAAGGAAAAAATAGCAATCGGAAGGTCCTTGAAACCTTCCAGTACCGACGCTTCTGCTTTGCTTACATCAAAGGTACGCTGCACCTGTAAGATTACGGCGCCCACCGAATTCAACAAAACGGCAAAAACCATGTAATTGACAATCAAAAAAAGCCTGATCAATGCTCTTGAAGTCATTGGAGGAAGGAATTAAAGGTTTTGAAAAAGGTAATCTTATCCAATTTGGCCAATTATTTAAAAAATGCCAAATCCAATCAGTTTATTGCCTCTTTTAAAAGCTGAGGATAATCTGTCACTATTATGCCTGGCTTTCTTTTTTCAAGGAATTCCCTGTAAACCCTTTGATCTTCTTGGGCATGTTCATCAATGTTGCCCAAAACATCTGTAATGATAGGAAGACCAAGCTGCCTTGCCCTTCCGAAGAGTTCTAATGGAGCACCTTTATTTAGGTAAACTGCCAATTGATAGGGGTCAGCGCTTTTACATAAGTATTCATCAAATTCATCCTCTGAATTGATCAGCACGGATACCAGAAACTTCTTGTCCAAACCAATGGCTTCTATCGCCCTTTCCAACTCAAAAGTCAACAAAACCACCCTGTCCAGCATGTTTTTTTCGGAGACCAAATTGATTACTTTTTCCAACACTGCGCTTTTTACATCCAGCATCAAATAAATCCCAAGCTCTCTGGAGATGTCCAAAAAAGATTCAAAGCGGGGCAAGGTCTCCTGGGTATTTTTTAATCGTAATTGATCCAAGTCCCTGCTATCCCAATCCGAAATGTTTCCCTCATCATCCGTAGTCCTTCCCAAAGTCCTATCATGCAAAAGATATAACACGCCATCTCTGCTTTCCATGACATCAATTTCCAACATATGGAAACCCGCTTCTATAGCCAACTTTAGGCCGGTCAGGCTATTTTCAGGGATTTCGGGATGCAGAGCAGCTCTATGGATAAAAATCAGCGTCTGCTCTTGAGCAAGCAAAGACCTCAGGCTCTGCGCAGCTACAGGTAACTGAAAAAGACCAAGAAGCAACAAGAAGCAAAGTTTTTTAATCATTTTTTCGCCAGTAAATACCAACCTCTGGGGTCCACTTCAATGGGACCTTCACTCTTTACCAGGATGGGCTTGGAGGAAAGGACATGACGCTCATATCCATGGGAGGTCTTGAATTCAACTGGAAGATCGAATGAAATGTTCGGAACACTTACTTGATAGCCTTTTTTTCCTTTTTTCTTCACTTTCACATCCGGAAGACGTACAGTCTTTAGGTAAAGATCAAAAAAGCCCTGTAGGTCAATACCGGTATAATCCTGAACAAAACCGGTAAAATCGCTGGTCACAACAAGATTTTCATAGGTGAACCTTTCATCGGAGACAAAGGCTTTCAGCATGGGAAAAAACAGTTCATCCCCAATGTAGTACCGCAGGGAATGAATGATAAATGCCCCTTTGGTATAAATCTCGGGATGGTAGGCAAAATCTGAGTTGGAGTTTCTTGGGGATACCACCGGACGGAGGTTCCTGATATTTGTTTTTACAGAGGCTACTTTTTCATGATAAGCCTCTTCTCCTCCATGCTTCAGGTAAAAAAGCCAGTCTCCATAAGCGGTAAGGCCTTCATGAATCCAGAAATCAGCCCAGTCTTTGACAGAGATTTTGTTGCCAAACCATTCATGACCCAATTCATGATGTAGAAGCCAGTCAAAGGTCACGTTCCCTATTTTTTCAAATTGGAAATTATTCCCATAGGCATTGATGGTCTGATGCTCCATGCCCAGGTAAGGAGTTTCCACCACTGCGATTTTGTCATCAGGAAAAGGATAAGGCCCAAAATAAAATTCCAGCGTGGAAGCTGAGGTTCTTAAAACTTCGAGTAATTCCAGCGCTTTTCCACGATTCTGCTGTAGTACCCAGACATGCATCGGGATTTCTTTACCATCTTCACTTTTAAAAAGCGTGGCTTCTTGATGAAAAACACCCAAGGTAAAATTGATGTTGTAATTATTTATGGGATACCGGGTGCTCCAGTGATAAGCTATTTTTCCATTTTGCTCCTTGGTACTGAGCAGCCTGCCATTAGAAGCCACAAAATAGGGTTGAGGGGCCGTAAATATTAAATCAACACCATTCAAAGGCTCACTTGAAGGATGGTCCAGACAGGGCATAAATATTTTAGCTCCCTCATTTTGGGAAGATAATCCCATCCAATGGTTGCCCAGTTCATCCATTTCCCAGGTAAACCCTCCTGTCCAGGGCGGTCTGATGGCAATGGGCGTTTTTCCCCCATAGTAAATCTCCACTTCCTCACAGGTACAATCAATCGGATAAATATCCAAAATGTCGCCATGATGGTCAAAAGCAATTTCTTCCCCGTTCATGAGTACTTTCAGAACCTTATATTCCTCTATGAGATTAAGCCTTAGGGTATCCAGCTTCTCTTCAGCCTGAAAAGTGATTTTGTTCTTCCCATGTATTTCCTGCTTTTCGGGCAAGAGTTCCAGTTCCAATTGGTAATGCATGACCTGGAATTTTTGCTGCAATGGATCAATTGGTCCTCCCCAGGTCCAGTTTTTTTGGATTTGGGCAAAGCCCTCTATGGAGGCGAGAAATGTCAGGAAGAGGATGAGTATTCTTTTCATTGTACCGGAAATCAAGCTAAAACTTTGAAAATATAAGCAATTCCAGCCTACTTGCAGAAAAGTCTAAGGCATTTTTCGGCAATGAAAAACCCGGTATTTCTCCCCTACTTTGGTGCAGATCAAAAAATCATTTCCCCCATCTTTGAGTTTGAATTTATTTTTGATCTCTTCAGGAGAAAGAGCAAAATTCCTGGCAATGACGTTTATCTGACCTTTAGGAAATAGCGTTTTAAGTTCTTTTTTGGGCTGATGCAATTCCTTGATTACTTCAAAAACCCTGCCCGGAATCCCTTCAGAATAACTGTCCGAAGTGTAGAGGTGACTGTTGGGATGCAATTTTTCCAAGCCATATAGCTGTCCAAAATACTTGAAAGCTCCTGCCTTTAAAATACCGGCAATGGGTTCAATAATATAAGACTTAACCTCTGAAAAGTCGCTCTCCGCAGTGGCCTCTTTTTCAAAAGAAAAATCAAATTCCTGTCTTCCTTCCGGCCTTAGGTCCACACAATGAATGGTTATTTCTTCAGCTTTTTTGTCTTTTTCCCATAGCAACAAGACTTCCTTTACCTCATTTTTGACAGAAACCACCCAAACTTGTTGGATGTCGGGCAATTCCTGCAAGGACTGCTTGATGTCCATCATGGGGGAAGCTTTTACCAACACCGATCGCGCTTTGGATTGCAGGAGTGGCCAATGGCTAACGGTATCCGGCTCACAGTCCGAAAGTTTGTAAAGCTTTTGATTTTGTTCTCCCCTTCGGGCGGGATCTACATAAATGAGGTCAAAATTCTCGGGGGTTCCTGCAAGAAATTCAATCCCGTCACCTTGATTAATTTTAAACTTATTTTCCCCCAACACCTCCATATTGTATCGGAATATCTCAGCAAGATCTGCGTTCTGCTCACAATAGGTCGCCTCTTTAAAATTCCTTGCAAGATAATAAGTATCTACCCCAAAACCTCCTGTCAGGTCGATCATGCTTTTACCCTGTACCAACTCAGATTTGAATTGGGCAGTGTCTTCAGAGGAGGACTGCTCCACGGAAAGACCGGGAGGAAAAAAAAGGTCAAAATTATGCGACCAGTTGGGCAATTTTTTTTGGGCTTTGCGCCTGGCCTCCATTTGGTGAATGGCAAGTTTTAAGTCAAAACTGACTTTGTCCCGAAGCCGCATAAAAAGCAGTGCAGGATCCCATTCCAGTTGATCCTGCACAAATTGTTTGACTTCTTCGGTATAAATTCTCGGGATATTCAATTTATCTTTTTTTGGTCATCGGGAATTTTACCAATAATTTATGATGATTTGGAGCCAATATCTTTAAATAACTTGTCCGCTGAGGAAGATCAAACATCCATGAATATCGGTTTGCTACAATACTTTAGCTAAATTGATACTTTGCCCAGTTACGGGCATCAGGGTTTTGATATCCAGACTTGAAAAAAGCCAAGAAAAGACAATTACACCAAACTGTGCTCTACGAGATATTCCGCAATCTGCACGGCATTGGTAGCGGCACCTTTTCTAAGGTTATCTGCCACTATCCACATATTTAAGGTATTGGGCTGAGATTCATCCCTTCTCAACCTGCCTACAAAAACCTCATCTCTTTTGTGTGCAGTAAGCGGCATTGGATAAACATTGTTGGCCGGATCATCCTGCAAGACCACCCCTGGGGTTTCAGATAGGATCTTTCTGACCTCATCCAGATCGAAGTCCTGTTTGAATTCCACGTTTACGGATTCAGAATGTCCCCCGATGGTAGGTACCCTAACTGTTGTGGCTGTCACCTGAATGCTGTCATCCCCAAAAATCTTTTTGGTTTCGTTGATCATTTTCATCTCCTCTTTGGTGTAGCCATTAGGCTGGAATACATCTATATGGGGAAGGATATTCAAATCAATTTTATGCGGATATACCATGTCGGCAGGCTGCCCTGCTCTTTCTGCCATCATCTGGTCAACGGCCGCTTTGCCTGTACCGGTAACAGATTGATAGGTAGAAACCACGATTCTTTTAATACCGTATCTATCACGCAGTTTGTTCAAAGCAATTACCATCTGTATGGTGGAGCAGTTGGGATTTGCTATGATCCTGTCGTCAATTCTGAGTTCTTTGGCGTTGATTTCGGGAACAACCAGTTTTTTGGTAGGATCCATTCTCCAGGCGGAAGAGTTATCGATGACGATGGTACCTACCTCCGCAAATTTTGGCGCCCACTCCAAAGAAGTACTTCCTCCAGCGGAAAAAATAGCGATGTCCGGCTTCTCAGAAACAGCCTGTTTCAATCCCATCACCGTATATTCCTTACCCTTGAAAGTCATCTTCTTTCCGGCAGACCTTTCACTTGCTACCAAGAGTAATTCATCAAATGGGAAATTGTGCTCATCCAGCACTTCGAGGATTTCTGAGCCTACCAATCCGGTAGCTCCTACAACGGCTAGTTTCATTTTTACTGATTTTTTAGAATTGAACCGCAAAGGTAAGGCAAGAATTCCCAAAAAAGATAGCCTGACCGCATTTAATTAATTAATTTTCAAACAGGTGGTCATTTTTTTGAAAAGAATTGAAAAAATGACAGTTAAACGGATAAAACCCGATTAATGGGCTTCTCCTGTTTATTTTAAAAGCATGTTTGGTGTTTTTTTAAAACGGATAGTCATTGCTGCTGCCTTTCTGGGTCTGTTTTTTGAAAATGGGCTCTTCGCACAAATCCAGGACTTTGAAAGCAATTTCAGGATTGTGGACCACCCCCAGGAATTCTTGCCCGACTGGTCGGCCAATGAGGTAAGGAGTACGGCTGCACGGGTATTTCAGGCCAATTCAGAGGGTCGTTTTGGCTCCCGGGCTTTAGGGGTACAACCTATCAGTTCTTTTACCGGACAAATTTATACCCATTTTCATCCCCAAGACTACATAGCTCCTAAAATTGCCTTTTTTGCAAAAACAAGACAGAATGGGAGCGGATCGAGACCTGCCATGCTGAGTATATCTTTTTCAAAATCAGGTTTTGACCAATGGGAGTATACCCTGCCTGTCGGGGATGCATCGAGTTTCCCCAATCAGAATACAGAGTACCGCCTCTTCGAAATCCCCGTTCCCCAAGCGTTTAGAGAGGAAGAAAAGGTTTTTGTCAAAATACAAGTGCTGTATGGACCGGGAACAGGTTCCGCCGCCCGCTTTTTTATGGATGATTTTGGTATTTACAATGGTGATGAAGTAGTCGATCCGATTATCACCCGTTCAGCTTATCTCCTCGATCCTTACCGTTTAGCTTTACATTTGGACAAAGCTATTTTGCAACCTGTCAAATCCCAAGTAAGGATTTCGGGCTTTTCAAATTTCGAGTTGCTTTTCCCGGCTGACACCTTACTGGTTTTGGAATCCATTGATCCATTTCCGAAGGGGAGTTTCCCCATTCATTTGGAAAACCTAAGGGATAAAAACGGTACAGTCACCCCGCTCACGACTGCAGTGATGGATAATTCATATATTGAAATTGGTGAGACCCTATTCATCCGCCCCGATCAATTGCTGGTAAGTTTCAGTCATGAATTTTTGGAATCCTCAGTCACCCAAACCTCAAATTTCTTGCTCGGAAACCAAAACCCAATAGCCATAGAAACATTGGAAAATAGGTTTCAGGCAATCCTGACTTTCAGGAACCCATTTAACCTGAACTCATTTCTGGTCTTGGAAGCCAGAGGGATTCAAAATAAAGACCAAATCGGCAGGGAAGGAATGCTGCGCAGGTCCTTTGCTTATAGGGATTTTATAGAAGACTTATTTCTTATTGAACAGGACATAATTGATATTTTGCATGAATTGGACATTGACCCGTCCTCTATCAGTGCACCAAGTTTCAAAATTGAAGATTTTGAGGAAGTATCTTTTGAGGTCCTACTCCCTTCTCCCGCCAGGATTCAATTGATCGCACGGCTACCTTTTGAAGAAGGGCCAGTATTCAGTCTTTTGATCCCGCACAGAAAAAGCAGCAGAGGCTTCCCTATCCATGCCTCCAAAAGGGATTTCTTTTGGGACAGGACAGCCCCCGAACTGGTTCAGGTTTTACCCGTGGACAGAAATAAAGTGCTGGCTGTTTTTTCCGAAGCACTTGATCCTGCTTTTATGCTTGTTTCCAGTAATTTTTCCATCGGCCAAAGAAATCCCAATCAGATACTTTTACAGAACAACAATAGCCAGGCTTTACTCAGCTTTCCAATTTCCTTTGAAAATGGCCAACAGTATACACTCACTATTCAAAGGGCTGTGGACATTACTGGAAACTCCGCTGAAAACTTATCTTTTTCATTTGTATTTGACTTAGGTCAGAGAATAGGTTTTAAAGAAATTGTCATCAATGAAGTTATGCCTGCCCCCCGTGCCGGAAATCCAATCCCCAATGTGGAATATGTAGAACTGTATAACACCACAGACAAAAGCATTTATCTGGGCGGCATGCAATTGGCAAACTCAAGGAGAAACACCACCTTACCTTCAGCTGTGCTGGGGCCAAAATCTTACCTGATACTATGCCCCAGGGCCCGGATATCGGATTTAGCACCTTTTGGAGAGGTACTAGGACTTACCAACTGGCCCACTTTGCTCAATTCTTCCGACCAGGTCAAGCTCCTCGACAGTCAAGGAGAGGTGTTGGACAGTCTGAATTACACGACGGCTTCATTTGGGGGCAGTGCTTTTGCCCAGGGAGGATTTAGTCTTGAAATTGCAAATCCCTATTTATCCTGTTATTTGCCCAGCAACCTGAAGGCATCACAGCATGAGAAAAGAGGTACACCAGGCAAAAAAAATTCTGTCTATGAGAGTTCGCCCGACCTGAGCAAACCAAGATTTATTAGAAGCAGTTGGCTGGGAAACCGGCAGGTATTGTTCACTTTTTCAAAAATCCTAAATCCAAACACCCATTCCCTGTCAGTAGAGATCAGTCCAACCATTGAAATTGCACGGATTGCAACTGGTTCTTCCCCCGATCAGCTCTGGATAGAATTCAAAGAGGAGCTCAAAGAAGGCATACGTTATATCCTGAAATTTAAAAATCTCAGGGATTGCATCGGAAATTTGTTGGATGAAGATGCATTCGTTTGGATGGTCAGGCCCAGCACAGCTTCAGCCGGTGACATTGTCATCAATGAGGTGCTTTTCAATGCCCGGGTCAATGCTCCAAAATTTGTGGAAATTTACAACCACAGCGACAAATTTATTAATCTGAAGGATTGGAAACTGGCCAATTTCAACAGTTCCCAGGAAATAGCCAACCGGAGAATCCTTTTTGCTGATGATTTTATTATCGAACCCTTTAGCTTTTTGGTTTTTACTACCGATGCAGAAAAACTTCACCAAGAATACCCGAAAGGGGACAGAAGCAGGTTCGTTGCATACAGCAGCTTGCCAAGTTATCCCATATCCAGCGGTAATGTGGTACTACTCAATCCTGAGGAGAATATCAGGGAAATTTTCTCATACCATGAGCGGATGCACCACCCTTTACTCAGAGAAAGACGGGGAGTATCACTGGAAAGACTTTCTCCCTTCAAACCGGTAGATGCCCCCAACAACTGGCAATCTGCCTCGGCCTCCTCGGGCTTTGCCACGCCTGGCATTAGAAACTCACAGATTTTTGAAAGCCAGGAAGGAATCGGGATATCGATTAGCCCCAAGGTATTTGCTCCGGATATCCCAGGACAGCCGGCTTTTGTGACGATAGGATATAAGATGGAAGCACCTGGCAAAACTGCCAATATCAGAATTTATGCAGTGAATGGCTCCCTGATCAGAGAAATCTGCCAAAATGCTGTTTTGGGAGAGGAAGGATTTTTCCTCTGGGACGGAACAGACTTACAAGGAAGAAAGGTTAGACCGGGACATTATATTGTATGGGCCGAAATCTATGATTTAGACGGTACGATAAAGAGAATAAAAAATACGGCGGTAGTGGGAACAAATTTCTAAAAACATAAACATAATGTACAGATTTTTAGTATATTGTATTACATCCTCATCATTAAACCCTTATCGCCATGAACAAAGACTTGATCACCCAGACCCTGAAAACCTACTTCATCGAAAAAGGAAAAGATCTTAAGGTCATCCAACGCTACTTGAGCATCAAGCATAAGCTCATTTTGGATGAAAAATTGCTTCTCAAAAGGTTAAACAGCATCAATTAGCATAAAAAACCGCCCTGTGGGCGGTTTTTTATTTTTGCAAATTAAAAAGCTACCCTTATTTTAGGGAACTTTTCAATCAGACGTATGGATTGGAGGTTTTTAACCACATAAAGTTATTGCTATGAGCCAAGAAGAAAAAACTGCGTATTCCCCTGAGGAATTAAAGGAATTTGAAGAAATCATTCTTCAAAAACTGGCTGTTGCCAAAGAAGAGCTCACTTCGCTAAAAGAAACATTGAGCAAGAAAAATGATAGCGGGACGGATTTTACGGCCTCAACCTCCAAACTTTTGGAAGACGGAGCAGACACGCTGGAAAGAGAAAGTCTAAGCCAGTTAGCCGCGAGACAGCAGAAATTTATCATCAACCTGGAAAATGCGCTTATCAGAATCAAAAATGGCACTTACGGTGTATGCGTGGACACAGGTAAACTGATAGCTAAAGAACGCTTGAAAGCTGTTCCCCACACCATGCATTCCATAGAGGCTAAACTTGCAAAGAAATAATTTGGAATTTCTACACAAACATATTGAGGCTTTAATTTTCTGTTCACCATCTCCGTTGGGCGTTGATGAAATTCAAAAATGCCTAACGGAGATGTTTGAATCAGAGGTTCCAAAGGAGCATATTTTGGAGGCCATTACGGTACTTCAAGAAAAATACAGCCATGATGATTTTTCATTTGCACTGGAACACTTGGGAGGGGGATATCAGTTTTTGACCAAACCTGCCTACCAGAGCAGTATTTCAATCTTACTCAGGCAGCAGTCCCAGAAAAGGCTTTCCACTGCCCAACTGGAGACGCTCTCTATTATTGCTTACAAGCAACCCGTAACCAAAACTGAAGTAGAACAGATCCGTGGTGTAAGCTGTGACTATTCTATCCAAAAATTATTGGAAAAGGAGCTGATTGTCATCAAAGGCAAATCTGACAGTGTTGGCAAACCTATGCTTTACGGCACCAGTGACAAATTCATGGAATACTTTGGCATCAACAACCTGGGCGACCTTCCTCAACCCAAAGACTTTACCTCAGAATCCAATCAAATTGGAGAAGAAAAGGATCAGCTTTCGCAATAAGATTTGGGCACATACTGCAGACCAACACGATCCATGACTTTCAAGACGGGGTGATTTTACCGAGTCTAAAAAAAAGATTTTTGCCCTATTGTGCTTTCTTTACTTCTGCATGGGCAGAAATCAGGTATTTTCTACCTGTTGAAATTTCTTCACAAAGGACCCTCGTCCTTCTCACATGGTCTTTCCTGAATTTTCTGCCCTGAAGTATAAATACCTCGCCTAGGGACAAATCCAGCAAAAGAGAGGTGTCACTTGTGACTTTGGCATCATAAGCTTTCAATGTTTTGGCCAAAAAAAGATCGCCTCCTGTACTGGCCTTTGGATTTCTCATATGGAGCATCAGCGCCATAAAAATATCTTTTGGAAAGACTTTTTCTTTAAGCACAGGAAGCATTAATTCCCTAAAAGTCTGTTTCCATTCCGCGCCATGCGGTTTAATCCTTAGCCCATATTTTTCAAATGCCCTAAAATGCGCAACCTCGTGGATGTAAGTGATCAAAAACTGATAACGGCTAAGGTTGTGGTTGATCGTAATGGTCTGAATTTTCCTGTCCCTACGGAACCGAAAATCCCCCAACTTAGAAGCCCTGTTTTTGGTGATAAAAAAATTAAAGGGCTGTTGCTTCCAAAGTTGGAAACAATACATCACAGCCTCTTCGGGCAGGTGTTTTTTGAAAGCATTTAAAAACTGTTCTTCCTGAGCGCTCATTGCTGTCCCAAATTAAAAAAAAAGAGGCTGACCAATTCTGGACAGCCTCGATTTTTTTTTAGAAGATAGAATTAACCTTCAACTACTTCTTCAACTTCTTCAGTAGCTTCTTCGATAACTTCTTCAGCTTCGTCGATACCTTCTTCAGTTTCTTCGATGATCACTTCGATTTCTTCAGTAGCTTCTTCAGATACTTCTTTGTTTCCGCAAGCAGATGCGAACAACATACCAGTGATAGCGAATAATGCAAATACCTTTTTCATGATGTTTGGTTTGTTTCTTAAATTAAGCGTGCAAAATTAATTATAATTCAATTAATGTCAAGGGATTTTGCCAAATTTTTTACTTTTTCTTGTAAGTAATTTTTATCGGTACTCCCTCAAAATCAAAGTTTTCCCTTAGCCTGTTCTCCAAAAACCTGGTATAAGGCCCTTTGATATATTGTGGCAGGTTGCAAAAGAATGCAAATACAGGGTTTTTGGTCGGCAGTTGGGTAATATATTTGATTTTAATGTATTTCCCTTTATATGCCGGAGGAGGATAATTCTCAATTTCCGGCAGGATCAATTCATTAAGTTTGGAGGTAGGCACTTTTCTGGTTTTGTTTTCAAATACCCTTACAGCCAACTCTATTGCCTGAAAAATCCGCTGTTTGGTAAGTACAGATGTAAAAATGATCGGAATCCATCTGTTTTCACCCAATTTCTCAAGCATGTCCTTTTTGATTTTGTCCATGGTCTTATGGTCTTTTTCTATCAGATCCCATTTATTGACCATGATCATTATCCCTTTGTTGTTTTTAATGCCCAGGTTGATCAAGTTCATGTCCTGGGATTCAAATCCTCTTGTCGCGTCCACCATGATGATCAATACATCAGAGTCTTCCAAAGTCCGTAAAGATCTCATCACTGAGTAGAATTCAATGTCTTCTTTGACCTTGGCTTTTTTTCGGATTCCGGCTGTATCGGTAATGATGAAATCTTTGCCGTACAATTTGTAACGGGTATGGATAGCATCTCTGGTTGTTCCGGCTTCATCGGTTACGATGGACCGCTCTTTTCCCAAAAGTGCATTTAAGAAAGAGGATTTACCCACATTTGGTCTACCCAAAATAGCTATTTTCGGTATTCCTGCATCGGGATCTTCTTCGCCTGCATCCGGAAAATGTTTGATGACTTCATCCAGCAAGTCTCCGGTACCGCTTCCACTTACAGCTGCGATAGGAAACACCTCATTGTCCCCCAGGCCTAAACCATAAAATTCAGCCGCCAAAAGGGATTTTTCAGGACTATCGGCCTTATTGGCTACGATAAATATCGGTTTTTTGGTGCTGCGGAGTTCGTTGGCAAATTCTTTGTCCAGGTCTGTCAGACCGTCCAAACAGTCCACGACAAAAAGGATCACATTGGCCTCCTCAATGGCCAATTTTACCTGCTTGCGGATTTCAGCCTCAAACACATCATCAGAACCCGTCACATAACCTCCTGTATCAATTACTGAGAAAAACTTCCCTCCCCATTGGGCATGTCCGTAATGACGGTCACGGGTTACCCCGGACACGTTGTCCTCAATCGCTTTTCTCTCTTCAATCAATCTATTGAAAAAGGTAGATTTCCCTACATTGGGCCTACCTACTATTGCTACTATATTTGCCATTGTACACTTGTCTTATTGGTCGTAACCAAATTTTCTCAACTTGTTTTTATCTTTTCTCCAATCATCCGCCACTTTTACGAAGGTTTCCAAAAAGATTTTCTTTCCGAAAAACTTCTCCATTTCTTCCCTTGCCTGGATTCCCACCCGCTTGAGGGCTTTGCCCCCCTCTCCGATGATGATGCCTTTTTGGCTATTGCGCTCCACATAGATCACCGCACGGATACGGATAATGTTTTCCTCCTCATAGAAATCCTCGATGGCCACTTCTGTACTGTAAGGGATTTCTTTTTTGTAATTGAGGAAGATTTTTTCCCGGACTATTTCAGAAGCGAAGAAACGCTCAGGTCTGTCAGTGAGTTCCTCTTTATCATAAAAGGGTGGATGTTCGGGAAGCCTGTCAAGGATTTCCTGAAGAATGCGTTGGGTGTTGAAACTTTCGGTTGCAGAGATAGGAATCACCGTATCTGCTTTGATACGCTGGGTCCAATAAGCTGTCACTTCTTCCAATTGATTCTCCTTGGACAGGTCAATTTTGTTGATGACCAAGAGTACAGGAACACCTGATTGGTTGATCTTTTCAATTACGTCTTCTATTTCCGCGTCAGTTTCAAATAGATCGGTTACGAAAAGGATCACATCTGCATCCTCAAGGGCCATATGCACAAATCCCATCATGTTTTTATGGAGCTCATATTTGGGCTTCAACATGCCCGGGGTATCAGAAAATACGATCTGATAGTCCTCGTCATTGATGATTCCCATGATGCGGTGCCTTGTGGTCTGTGCCTTGGAGGAGATGATCGAAAGTCTCTCACCGATCAACACATTCATAAGCGTGGATTTGCCGACATTGGGTTTACCAATGATGTTGACGAATCCTGCTTTGTGTATTTTTTCGGTCATGACTACAGTTTTTTTTGTGCAAAGGTACTTGAATTTTTCCACAGACAATACTCAAAGAGAAAAACAAACCAAATAAACTTTGGAAAATAAGGTAAAAAATAGCCTGAAAACAGATTTTAGTGACTTTCCCCTGTGAAAAAAATATTTTCAATAAGACCCTAATATTCAGTCCATACCGACAAAACAGTCCTTATCCAAAAAAATTATCTCGAGCCAATATTTGCTTTATATCCAAAAAACCCCTACTTTTGTACCACGATTTCAGCAAAGGCTGTCAGATTTAGAAAAACATTTTATTAAAGATATATCGCGGGATGGAGCAGTTGGTAGCTCGTCGGGCTCATAACCCGAAGGTCACAGGTTCGAGTCCTGTTCCCGCTACTACGAAGGATACTGGAAACGGTATCCTTTTTTTTGTTTTTATCAATTCTCTGGAGGGCTCTTATCCGCCAAGGTTTTTAGAAGATTTGAAAAAACTCTATGAGTTAAACAGTTTGTGAAATTGGTTTACCAATGTTACAAATATACAACCGCAACATAGATGGCTGATGGTCAACAATCTTGTTTAGATTTTCCTGAGTAGATTTTGATTAATTTTTTTAGCTTTATCCATATGATCACTTTTAATTTCATGGATGAACAACTCATATCATCAATACTTCTACTTTTAGTATTTTCAATGATTTGGCTGGTCAAAAGATGGTTGGTCATGATCAAAAGAAAACGCAGGCGTGTTTATTACAGGAATGTCTATCTTAAATCGGAAGATTGGCAAAGAAAGCGATTTGTTGTTTTAAAGAGGGACAATTGGAGATGCGTATATAGTAATGCTCGTGCAACTGAAGTTCACCATAAAAAGTACGCCAAAAGGAATATCGGTAAAGAGCCCATCAATTGGTTGGTTTCGGTTTGCAGAACGTGCCATGACTCCTTGCACCAATAAAAAAGTCGTCACCAAAACTAAGGAATCAATCGCTTAAGTAGATATGATCAAGCCTACTGAAACAAACACTCTCTACTTTTCCTCCCTCCTCTCCTCAAAAGAGGAGTTCAAATCCTTTTTTGAAGCGCTTTCAAGGACTTTGAATTCACTGAAAATACCATTTCATCTGCTACCGTATACCAGGGATATCTGGGCAAGGGATTATATGCCCATTCAGATAGGAATCGATGACTTTCTGGAATACCGCTATGATCCAGATTACCTGCTGAGTACCGCAAAGCAAGATAGGGGTTCAAAAACCTATACTGGCTTGGTCTGCGATGCCCTTGGCCTGAGAACAAGAAAAACAGACCTGATCCTGGATGGAGGAAATGTGGTCAATAGCAGCAAATGCGTGATCCTGACAGATAAGGTGGTCATTGAAAATAAACACTGGTATTCCAAAAAACAAGTGATTGACAAACTCCATGAAGATTTTAGAGCTGAGAAAGTGATCTTGGTTCCTTGGGATAAATCGGAACCTTATGGTCACATAGATGGCGTCTTAAGGTTTATTAATGAAGAAACAGTTTTGATCAACGATTGCTATAAAGATGACCTCAACCTGATTCAACTACTTCGTAAAAATGGTCTGAAAACCGAATTTCTTCAATTCACTGTCAAAAAGCCTCATAGAGACAATTGGGCTTATATTAATTTTTTGCAAACTCAGGACATCATCCTCATGCCGACCTTGGGGATAGATGAAGACGAAAAGGCTTTTGATCAGCTTGGACATTTCTTTCCGACATATCTAAAAAACAATCGTATTGTTCCACTCCGCTCAGAAGACATCATCAAACACGGCGGAGCCCTGAATTGTGTCAGTTGGACAGTGGATGAGTTTTAATCTAAATTCAAAGCATACCCCACCGACCTCCCTGCCCCAGATTTGGTCAGCATTCCCTGCTTAAAGAGGTATTAGATAAAATCCCCTTTGTTTAACCAAATATTAGCTTATGAGCCCATTAGTAAAAATAATCGGCTCAAATCTATGATCCACTCGACTCATCGAATAAAAAAATAAACCCTACCTTTACCAAAAAAATACCCTACATGAATTTTTCAGACCTAGGATTATCTCCTATCCTGGTAAAGGCCATCCAAGAAGCCAGTTACGAAACCCCTTACCCTATCCAAGTCGAAGCCATTCCGGCAATCCTTCAAAAGCAGGATGTGCTTGGCCTTGCACAGACAGGTTCGGGGAAAACGGCCTCCTACATCCTGCCCATCTTGGAGGAACTCCAGAAAAAAGAGGTCAACAAAAGCAGGTCTGTTCCTGTCCTGGTCATTGTGCCCACCAGGGAACTGGCAGCCCAGGTGGAAGAGGTGGTACGGCTGTTAAGAAAACACTTGCCCAGGAAAGTAAAAAGTGCAGCGGTATTTGGAGGGGTGTCCATCAACCCTCAGATGATGAAATTGAACGGGACGGATATTTTGGTGGCCACTCCGGGACGTTTGCTGGATTTGATCTCCAAAAATGCCATCTCCATTTCAGAACTGACTACACTGGTCCTGGACGAAGCGGATAAGGTGTTGAGTTTGGGCTTCAAAATGGAAGTGGACGAGATTTTGAACCGACTGCCCAAAAAGCGGCAGAATATCCTCTTCTCCGCTACCATGGACGAAGCGGTGGAAGGCCTGATCGGCAAGCTGCTGAAAAATCCTGTGAAAATCGAAATCCAAACGGAGGAAGTCACACCTGACATTATCGCGCAGACGGCCTATTTGGTCGATCCAGAAAGGAAAGGGCCACTTCTCAGACATCTGATCAATGAAGGGAATTGGCAGCAGGTCCTTGTATTTGCGTCTTCCATACGGACTGCCAACAATCTGACGGCCAAACTCAACAAACATGGCATACAGGCCATGGCGCTCCATGGAGACAAAAGCCAAGGAGCCAGGACAGAGGCTTTAAAGCAATTTAAAGCAGGAAAACTGCGTGTGCTGGTGGCCACAGATCTGGCTGCCCGGGGGATTGATATCGAGGCATTGCCCCATGTGGTCAACTTCGAACTACCACGCTCTCCCAAAGATTACATCCACCGTATCGGAAGAACCGGCAGGGCAGGTGTGGAAGGAGAAGCCATCTCTCTGATCACCGAAGAGGACAGGCACCACTGGAAAGTCATCCAAAAAAAGATGAAAAGGTGGGTGGAATTGGTGGATTCTGACAACCTTGATTTTTGAAATCAATTACTGGATACCAACTCAGCAGGCTTTACATCCAATTTGGCTTTTGCTTCTCTGGAAAGTACCCAAAAAGCCATGAGCAATGAACTTGCCAGATAAATTCCAACAAAGACAGTGGCTCCTGGAATAATTTCCTGTAAACCAAACCAGCCCCCATTCCAATAAATCAGTCCGATCCCCATCACAAAACGGATGACTTCTGCGGGAAGGGCCACTTTGGCCTTGTCCATCAAACTGGTATAAGCAAAAATGGAAACCATCATAAATATGGCATACAGCATCACTTCCAGGTATTGAAAATTGACAAAGGCCACCAGGACATGGAATACCATGGCAAAGTTTACTACCAATTGGACCCATGACCAGACAAATAAAGTCTGGGAGGGCTTGCTGTCATACTTGACCTGCTCATAGGCATTCTTCCAGTAATTCCAGGGATATTTTTCAGCTACATCTGCAGGCCTCCAACCCGTAGGCATAAACCAAATCCTCAATTTATCCCACCAACTTTTTGTCCTCCAGGCATCCTGAATCAGCGACCACATATGCACATAATTGATGATCAAGGGGTTCCAGGTATTGACGGGTTTCTTCACGCCATATACAGGTGGTTCTTCTTCCAGTTCCTCTTGAAAGGTGCCGAACAATTTGTCCCAAAAGATAAAAATCTGCGAAAGGTTTTTATCCAGATAAATGTCATTGATGGCATGATGGACCCTATGGTGAGATGGGGTTACCAATATATGTTCCAAGAAGCCCATTTTACCAATCAAGCGGGTATGGTACCAAAACTGGGCAAATAAATGAATGGGGGCAACAATGGCCACTACTTCACCAGGTACGCCCAAAAAGGCCATAGGAATATAGAGGAAGAAGTAAATGCCCACAATGGCAGAGACTGATTGTCGAAGCGCACAACTCAAATTGAACTCTTCACTGCTGTGGTGTACAATATGCCTGTTCCAAAAGGCATTGATCTTATGGTCAAAGCGATGGCTCCAATACCCTACAAAGTCTATCCCGATAAAGGCCACCACATACACCAACCAGGTACTTTCTATTTGGAAAATTGCCACTTTATCCACCAGCCAGCCATAAGATACGATGGCAATGGACAAGCCCATTAAGTTTTTTAAGGTATTGGTCATCCCCGAACTCAAACTGGAGATCGTATCCATGCCATAATTAATGTGCCGCTTCATTTTGCGGGCAGCAATTTCTTCAATAATGATCAGGATCAGGAAAAAAGGGATGGCAAAGGTCAATGCCTTGGCATACAATTCCATAATTTTAGGGTTTATTGCTTTAACCCTACTAAGTTACACTTGTTTGAAGTTATACAAAAGAAAAACAGGGGCAAAAAGTCACCAAACAAATACCCCCTGTTCAATACTTAAAATATGAATTCAAAAAAGTTGCTTAATCACCCGCTACAAATATATGCAGGGAAATAGCGAGAGAAAATACCTAATATTAGGTATTTTTAAAGACCAAAAGTCAATCAATTCTTGAAATATTCAAATTTTGTATGAAATCCAAAATGAATTCCATGGACAGGCTCCGGCTGCTTTTTGAAGAACAGATCAACGTGATGCCCATTGTAGAGAACCTGTTCCTATTGGATCAATCCAACTTTAGGGATGAAATGAAAAAGAGGAACTTCCATTCCGCTATTGTCAAGGTGGATGGAAAGTGGATGAAATTCGATGAGGGAGACGAAACTCCAAGCCCAATTCAAGAAGAAGATTGGATGGAGCCCGACACTCCTTTGTTAATGGCTTTTAGGATGCTCATAAAAAGGAGAAGGTATTTTATCAAAGACGAGCAAGGTAATCCGGCTTACATTGTTACAAGAACTGATTTGGATAAAATTCCTTTGAGGATAGGTTTTTTTGGACTGATCAGCCTATTTGAAACCCACCTGAAGGAACTGATCCGAAAACAACTTCCAAACTGGGAAGAAAGCATTACCCAAAACCGCTTAGGACAGGCCAGAAACCTATATGAATGGAAAAAAGCAAGGGGGGAAGAAATCGACCTGGTTCAATGCTTGCAATTTGGAGATTTGGGTTCGGTTTTTTCCAAAAAACAACGCTTCCGCAAATTTGAACCTAATTTTAGCCGGGACAATTGGGTGGATATGATGAATGATATCGGACGTTTAAGGGATGCATTGGCCCATTCCCAGTCCCACTTAGGTTTTTCCTGGGAAGAAATTGACCGGATGATTGTTTTTATCAGGGGAATAATTGACCGCGAAGATCCAATTTTTTAGGGCTAGGACTTTATTTTCAAATTTTTCATACATCTTCCAAAGACAAGCATCGATACGCTACCTGAAAATCAGGAAATGAAAGAAGCAAATTGGCTGATTTTTCAATCAACTTTTGATGATTATATTTTTCTTTATTCAACTTCACTTCTGCGATGAGTAATTTCTTTTCTATCTCGTTTATAGCCACCAAATCTATTTCATTTTGATTCCCTTTTTCCCAATAAGTCCCTATGGCTGAATATAACTTGGATTCCTTGAGTTGGAGAAAAAAGTATTTTTCTAATGCTTGTCCAACAAACCCTGAGAAATCTCTTTTGACTATCTGTTTGATCAAATCAAAATTCTCGATCTCTACAATACTTCTGTATTTATAAATAAACCTAAACCAAAAATTCAAAAAGTTATCTTCAATTCTATATTTGATCTGCCGACTCGAAGGTTTGGATAAAATGGGTTTTATTTTTTTAATAATCCCAAATTCATTCTCAAGCCGATCCAAATAACCCCCTACGCTCATTTCTAAAATGGATTCAATTTCAGGCCTAGATGTTTTGGAAGATGCTATTAAACTCAGAATGGAGAAATATGTAGAATAATCTTTTCCAAATTCCTCTATTAGTACATGCTTACCCTCTTCCAACATGATGGAGTTGGATTGGAAAATTTCATTCAGCATAGCATCCAGGTTGAAGGCAGAAGCATTGACCATGTTTTCAAGATATTTAGCAACACCTCCAGTCAGTGTAAAAATCGCCAATAAATCGAATGGTGCTAAATCCGGTTTGTGGTCTGCTAAAATTTCTTTGATGGTATTTGTACCAAATGGCTGAAGTTGAATTTTCCCTGTAGCCCTGGCAAAAAGGGGTTCTCTGGAATCCTCAAATATTCTCTTCATCATAGAATAAATAGATCCACAGATAATAAGATTGATTTTTGCCACCTCCTTTTTACTGTCCCAGATATTTTGCATATCACTAAAAACAGAGGAGTTGATATTCAAAAATTCTTGGAATTCATCAATAACTAAAGTAAATGATTCTTTTTCAGCATGGTCCATCAAAACCCAAAAAATATCCTTGAAGGATTTCAACTCCCCATACCATGAAATGTTCAAATTGGTTCTTATTATTTCTGAAAACTCTTCTACCAAAAGGGTCTCGGATTTCTTGGCAATAAAAAAATACAAAGCTTTCTTCCCTTGAATACTTTTTTTGAGAAGTGAAGTCTTGCCAATTCTTCTCCTTCCAATGACTAAGGTCAGCTGGGCTGAAACTCTTGACCTTTGTTCCTGTTTTTCCAAGAACACTAATTCTTCTTCTCTATCATAAAATTTCATAACTTAATATATTGTAATCTACATTACTGTAACACAAATTACAGTAATATTCTTTACAATAAAAAATTTCATTGAAATCAGAGAAGCTCCGCATTAAAATCTCCCCACTTCAAAAGCTTTGATATCCATGGTAGAAGCGTGACCTTCATGAAGGTCTGTAAGGATTTTTCCTGTGGCAGGAGCCATACTGACCCCCATCATACCATGGCCAGTACCAAACCAAACGTTTTGATAACCCGGTGCAGCACCAATATAGGGGACCCCATCTGGTGAACATGGCCTCAGTCCTTTCCAAATCTTTTCCCTATCAGGGAATTTTGATTGAAATCCTGGATAATATTTGTTGATGGACTCAAAAATTCCTTTTACCCGGTTTATATTGATGGACTCATCTGTACCTGCAATTTCCATGGTGCCACCGAAGCGAACCTGCTGCCCATAAGGGCTTACAGCCACTTTCATTTCGGTAAGAATAGAGGCCTGCAGGATTTCGGGATGGTTGTCCTGCATAAAACTATACCCCTTGCCACCCAGCATGGGCAGCTTGAAACCCAGCATCTGTGCCAATTCAGCCGACCAAGCTCCACTACAAAGGATCACTTTATTGGCACTTAAGTACTCACTTTCAGTGAGCACTGCTGTTACCTTGCCTCCTTGCTTTTCAAAACCAAGGACTTTTCTGTTCGGGAGGAACTTGACTCCTTTTTCTAATAGGTATTTTTTTAGAAAATTGTAGAGATTGGAAGGAGAAAGGTGGGCATCGCCTGGAAACAAGACAGCTCCACGCGCTTTCACTTCCAGATTGGGTTCAATTTTAGCAATATCGGTGGGGTTTAGCACTTCAGCCTCCAGACCGTGCTGTCTGGCCAAATGCGCAAATTCAACCTCTTCTTTTTCCACTTCCGGGGTTTGATAAAGCATCATCAAACCTTTTTCTGCCATTTCCAGATCGACCGCATCCTTATGCTCATTTCTGAATTCCTGATAGAGCGCTTTACTCAGCAAGGATATGTTCTTCAGGAAGGGAATGGATTTTTCTACGTGCTTGGCATTGGCAGAGCGATAAAACAGCCAAGACCATTCTAAAAGCTTTCTGTCCAGACGCGGATGGATATAGAATGGACTTTTGGAAGAAAACATCCAGGCTACTCCCTTGGCTATCATCCCTGGTGCAGATAATGGAATGATATGACTGGGGACAATCATACCGGCATTCCCGGTGGAAGTGGTATCCTGCATATCGCTTTTGTCCACGATGATAACTTCAACCCCTTGCTTATTCAGGTAGTATGCTGTAAAAAGGCCTATAACGCCTCCGCCGATGATGATGGTTCGTTTCATTGTCTGTGCCAAGTCCCAAGTAATATGTACCAAGTGGAATTACCAATTGGAAGTACTTAATAAATTTTTGAAAATCTTGATAAAAGATAAATTTTGATTCATTTTTCCATTGCTTTGATATGATAAGAGAGACCCTATTCATTTGAAGCTGTCGATCATTTCGAAATCAGACTTTCAACATCCGACTTTTCTTGATGAATTTCTTAATTCCCTTAACTTCTGAATGGTTCAAAAACTATCTGATTCCGACTTCCACCTTCCGAAATTCTTACCTCTTGTTTCTTGATTCTTGCCTCTTATTTCTAAACGCTCGCTTCTCGCCTCTAACATCTTCTCAAATCACCTGAAATCCGTACACATACGGATCATCATCATCCATGATTATCGTATTGTATCCATAGATCTTAGCCCATCCTTCTATGCTTGGTACAATGGCAGGTTTTCCTGCTATCTCAGTGACTTGCTCAATCCTCCCTGTGAATTTGGAACCGATGAAACTCTCATGAATAAAGTCTTCTCCAGGTTTCAGCCAACCCTTGGCAAACCATTGCGCCATTCTCGCAGAGGTCCCAGTGCCACAAGGAGATCGGTCTATGGCTTTGTCTCCATAAAACACCGCATTTCTTGCCGTACTGGACTCATCCAACGTTTTCCCTGTCCACAACACATGGGAGAGCCCTTTGATCTGAGGATGCTCAGGATGTACAAACTCATATTTTTCATTCATCTTCTGCCTTAGATTACGGGCCATGGAAATCAGTTGCTCTGCCTTGAAATGCTCCAAGCCAGGGAAGTTTTCCTGAGGATCTACAATACAATAAAAATTCCCTCCATAAGCCACATCCACGATTAGTTTCCCCAATTCCTCGATTTCTATTTCCAGTGCTTCAGCTGCAAGAAAACTTTTGACATTCGTCAGTTTGACGGAGGCAACCTTTTTTCCTTCCTGCTTGTATTCTACCAAAACCAAACCTGCAGGAGCTTCCATTCGAAGGAATCCAGGAATCTTGGGCGTAATCAAACCTTCTTCAATGGCGATGGTAATCGTGCCAATGGTTCCATGTCCACACATCGGCAGACAGCCTGAAGTTTCGATAAACAAGACGGCAAAATCATTTTCTGGATCATGGGGAGGGAAAAGCATGGAACCCGACATCATGTCATGACCGCGGGGCTCAAACATCAACCCCGTCCGGATCCAATCCAGGTTATCCAAAAAATATTGCCGCTTTTCCAGCATATTATTCCCTTTGAGAAACGGAACACCGCCTGCCACTACCCTGACCGGATTACCACAGGTATGGGCATCAATGCATTGGAAGGTTTTTTTCATGATTTAAATTGAGATATGGGTGAAATTTAATGGAAATAAGGTGGAAATAATGTTGAAAATTAGCTCGCCAAATAGTTTTAAGGTTTTAGATGCTCCTCAAACCAAGATGTTCTTCCATGACTTGAAAGTCCTTTTCTGCATGTAATAGCCTGAAGTTATTGGCAATACAAAAGGTAGCGATAATTATATCAATGGTTTTTCTTACTGTTATTCCATTTTTCCTCAAGATTCGGTAATTCTCTGCTGCAAGTAAAGCTGTTTCTTTATTAATTAAAGCGAAATAGGGTAATGATTCAAGTGCTGTCTTTGCCTTTTGATATTGGGAATCATTCTTGAAACCCTGCAAAACCTCCACCCATATTAAATCCCCTGAAATGATGAGCTCATGACCCAACAACTGGTACAGCTTTTCCACATGATCGGCATCTTTGCCGTTGAAGAAGTCTATCCAAACCAAAGAATCTACCAGTATCATTGGTCCAACCTCATTTTTTCAAGATCCCCCTCCCATTTCAACTTCCCTATTAAATCCCGGATTTTCTTTTGTTGGTGTAATTGGACAATAAGCCTTAAGCCCTCTTCAACCGTTGCTTTTTTGGTTTTAAGGCCGGTAACCTTCATGGCCGCGGCCAATAAATCCTCATCTATTTCTATATTTGTCCTCATAATGTGTACGTTTTTATCGAATACACACATTTTTTAACTTTCCAAAGTAATTACATTAGGGGAAAAATAATCATGGTAGAAATAACTATTATCGCTTGAATTCCCCATCGACCATCCGCCAAATTCCCAAAGGATTTTCATCTCTCAAGGCATCAGGGAGCAATTCATGCGGCATATCCTGGAATGCTATCGGTCTGGCAAACCGCTTGATGGCATATACACCTACCGAAGTAAATCTGCTATCTGTAGTAGAAGGATAAGGCCCCCCGTGCTGCATGGCATAACCCACCTCAACACCTGTAGGAACTCCCTTGAACAATAACCTACCACATTTTTCTTCCAATTGATTGATCAGATCCACCTTATTGGCCAATTCTTCTTCTTCTCCCCAAAGGGTAATCGTCAACTGTCCATGTAACCTTTGGGCTATCGCATACAACTCACTGAAACGCTCATAAACCACCATCAAAGCAAATGAACCAAAAACCTCTTGCTGAAAGTGGTCATCCTCCAACCAATCTGATGCTTTGATCTTCGCAAGTGCAGGATATGCCTTGATCAGGTCCTTGGCTTCTGCCACTTGTACCCATTCCAGTTCTTTTCTTCCCTGCAACATGGCCAAAGCATTGTAGTAGGCCGCCGCAATACCTTCATGCAGCATAGGAGCTGCGACAATCTGTTCCAATTCCTTTTTTACTGCCGAAGCAAATGCAACTGCATATTCAGCAGGAACAACAATCAAACCCGGATTGGTACAAAACTGTCCTGCACCAAGGGTGAGTGAAGCTACAAACTGCTTAGATAAGGCTTCTATATTTTTGCCAAGCTTCTCTTTGAGGACAATGATGGGATTGACCGACCCCATTTCTGCAAATACAGGAATAGGCTCTTTCCTCTGGTTGGCCGCATCAAACAAGGCTTTACCCCCTGCAAAAGAACCTGTAAAGGCAACAGCTTTGGCAAGAGGATGCTTCGCAAGTGCTTGTCCTACATCTATTCCTCCCTCTACATGGGTAAAGACACCTATTGGCAAGGCAGCGTCAATGACAGCTTTGTGAATTACCTGTCCCACCAATCGGGAGGTCTCGGGATGAGCGGGATGGGCTTTATAAATCACCGGGCAACCTGCCGCCAAGGCAGATATGGTATCTCCCCCTGCGGTGGAAAATGCCAAAGGAAAATTACTTGCCCCAAATACTACCACCGGACCCAAAGCTGTCAAAAACCTACGGATATCAGGTTTGGGAACAGGGGCCCTTTCAGGGTCTGCATGATCTATAACCGCCTCCACCCAAGATCCTTCTTCCACCAATTTGGCAAATAACCTGATCTGTCCTACTGTCCTTCCAAGTTCCCCGGTAATCCTGCCTTCAGGCAAGTTGGATTCTTCGGAAGCCATTGGAATCAGAGTGTGTTTCTCAGCTTCCAGCCCATCAGCTATTTTTCTCAAAAAAGCTGCTTTTTCTTTTCCCGGAACATTTTTGTAATGTAAAAAAGCATCTTGAGCAGACTGGAAAATTGGATCTAAGTTCATGGTATCTTTTTGTCAGTTAATTAGAAATTAGGTTGAAATAGGATAGAAATATAATTGAAATAGGCTGCAAATCGAAGCCATATGCCAGAAATCGGAAAACATTTCCAACTATTGAAATGACAATACAAATATCCCAAAATCACAAAGCCAATATCTTCAAATCTCCAAGCCTATCACGTCATGAGTCATGAATCCAGAAATCAAACTACCGGTCTATGCTCCAATCCCCTCTTGATGATATTCTCTATCTTCACCCTTTCCTCACCTACCAAAGTCAGGCGTGGCGCCCTTACCCATTCTGTTCCAACGCCGGCCATCTGCTCTGCCAGTTTGATATATTGAACCAATTTGGGATGAATGTCCAGCTCCAATAACGGCAAAAACCAACGGTAAATAGCCAAAGCCTGATCATATTTTCCTGCCTTTACCAATTCATAAACCGCAACTGTTTCCTTCGGAAAAGCACACACCAAACCGGCCACCCATCCATCGGCTCCCATTACCAATTCTTCCATGGCAAGTGTATCTACACCGCATAGGATCTTGTAACGGTCCCCAAAACGGTTACGCATACGGGTGACATTGGAGATGTCCCTGGTGGATTCTTTGATGGCCTGAATATTTTCACAATCGGCCAATTCCTCGAACATGGAAATGGTCACCAAGGTCTTGTAATCCACAGGATTGTTGTAGATCATTATGGGCAAATCAGTACTGTGGGCTACAGCCTTAAAGTAGGTCACCACTTCTCTATGATCTGCCGCATAACGCATGGGGGGCAAAAGCATCAGTCCCGAAGCACCCATTTCCTTCGCCTTTTCTGCCCAGAAAATAGCATCTTTGGTAGCGCCTTCTGCAATATTCAGGATTACAGGAACCTTCCCATTGATGTATTTGACTGTTTCTGTTGTCAATTTTATTTTTTCCTCCAAGGACAAAACAGAGGATTCTCCCAAGGTCCCGCCTAAAATGATCCCGTGTACCCCCGCATCCAATTGCGCATCTAGGTTTTTAAAAAACATGTCCATATCCAAGCTTCCATCCTGGTGAAATTTGGTCGTTAATGCCGGAAATACACCTTGCCATTTCATAGATTTTCTCATTTAGATTGATTATTCAAAAGTATAGGCTAATTCTTCCGAATGCTTATACTCATTTAATACTTACTAATACCCTATTGACTCCACATGAGGAACTGCGGCAAATTCTTATTAATATTATATCAAAGTTTTGATCTGGTATTAGACAAACCTATACCTTCTAAGATTGAATACTTTGGCAAAGCATCGAATATGAGCCGGAAAATCATCTCCTTTCAAATCCCCAAGTCCAACAAGGAATTTGTCCGATTCCAAGTGGATGCAGGAAAGCATTTTTACGAAAAACTCCATCAACATCCTCAATGGCAGCTCACCTTCATCATCGAAGGGAAAGGGCAGCTGATGGTGGGAGACTACCTGGGAAGATTTGAGCCAGGTGACATGTTTCTGTTTTCAGCCAATATGCCTCACGTATTCCGGTCCGATACAGAGTATTTCAACCCAGAAACAGACAAGCGGTCCTTGAGCCATACCTTGTTTTTTGATTTTGAAGCTTTGGGAAAAAGCCTGAGGGAGGTGGAAGAATTTGCCGGTTTGCACCAGTGGATCCAACAGACAAAGGGCTGCTTTGCCATTCAAGGAAGTACTAAAGACAAGATCAAAAGTACCTTAATGAGTTTCAGTGACTTACAGGGATTAAAAAAAATGCTTTGCGCCTTGGAGATATTGAATGGCTTACAGGAATCACAGGAACTGAATTCCTTAAACAGGTTCATCCCCCAAAAGGACTTTACAGAAACAGAAGGCAAGCGCATGGGACATGTGATGTCCTTTATCCTTTCCAAAAGCCAAAGCTCAATAAGCCTACAGGAGGTCGCGGATGTTGCTAATTTAAGCAAAGAAGCTTTTTGTAGATTTTTCAAAGAAAGAACAGGCAAAACCTTTACTGAATTTCTTATTCAGGTTAGAATTCATCAAGCTTGCCAACTTTTGCAAGAAAAGGAATGGTCAATTTCACAGATCGCCTACCACACCGGTTTTCAGAATCTTTCTTACTTCAACAGGGTATTTAAAAAGATCCAGGGTGAAACTCCCAAGGAGTATAGGTCAAGAATGTTTTAATATTTGGGCCTGATTTATTTTTATTCTGAGCTGAGTTTTTTAAAAATGATGTAAATCATTCATAATCTTGTTTTTATTTAGGTTTTATACATAAAAAAAGTGGTATTTTAGGTAGGTCTGAAATGGGCAATTTAAAATTTTCACTTTAACCATAAAACCATGAAAAAACGTGTAATAATGGCGGTGTGGCTGTCCGCCTTCCTCTTGGGCAGTTCGTTGCCCTTATTTGCACAAAGCATGAGCAAACAAGATTATTTGGATAAAAGCCGAAGACAAAAGACTACTGGCTTTATCATGTTGGGTGGTGGAGTAGCAATGGTAACAGCTGGCAGCATCCTTTTCTCGGAAAACTTTATCCTATTTGGTGCTTCAAATGCTGATGATAATGCAGCAGCCATTGGGGCTGCTATGGTGGTAGTGGGTGGTTTGGCAACAATAGGAAGCATCCCCCTATTTATAAGTGCTGGAAACAATAAAAGGAAGTCATCTGAATTAAGCTTTAAAAACCTACCTAGCAATATACCAAAATATTCCGGTAACATCCCAAGGTCAATTCCCTCCGTCACTTACTCCATCCCCTTGAATTAAACTTGAATAGGAAAGCGGCTATCTCCCAAATGAGGTTAGCCTCTTTCTATTCTGTAATTCTCCTAAATCAAATTCCTTTCAGTTCAAGCTTATATATTTATTAAATAGGAGGACTATTCATCACCATCCATCAACATTAGCAACCCACTGGTCAACAGGGTATTGGTTTTTTTTCCATAAATAATGGAACTTACTTTTTGAAATTTGAATGGGAAATTAAATTGGAATACGGCATTACTGAAATATTAACTCGGCGGAACACTTATGTTTCGGCTTAAACTGAAAATCATTTGATATATTTCTACTTTATTTCAATTTTCCTCCACAGTATTTCCACTTAACTATTTTCAAATCAAGTCCATTATGAAAAAAAGTATACTTTCCTTCCTATTAGGAATCATACTTACAGGAAGTTCATTGGCCACTGAGCTTTATCCTGCCATCAGCAGCTATCAGGCAGACAGGGGGGCATTGGCCAGAAAGTACAACAATCCCCTGTCCGACGAATACTTTCAGCGTTTTGAAAAACTATTCAAGGACTGGCTAAAAGCACTGGAAAGCATGCCTTATGAATCCTACTCTTTGGATGGGAAAATGGATTACCAACTTTTCAAAAACCATTTGGAAAAGGAGCTCTTCTTCCATCAATTGGCCTATGAAGATTTCAGACAGGTAAGTCATGTGGTAGATTTTAAAGATGACTTGGAAAAGTTTTACCAAACCAGAAGGATGGCGGTGAAGCCCAATGCCCAGGAAGTGGCTGCAATGTTTACCAAAACTGAGAAGCTGATCAAAGCCAAATGGGAATCCATGAAAAAAGCCAAAGCATTTGATTCCTGGCAAAAGGCGGACCTTGCTTCCCAAAGCGTGGAAGCATTGAGAAAAAGTACCGAAGAGGCCTATAACTTTTATTATGATTATGATCCGGAGTTTACCTGGTGGATGAAGAAGCCCATGGAGAGTATGAATGAAACCCTAAAGGCTTATGCTGCCTTTTTGAAAAACCATTTTGAAAATACTGTAGTCAAAGATGATGGTTCGGGTATTATCGGTAAACCTGTAGGAAAGCTCGCCATAGAAAAGGAACTGGCGTACAATATGATTCCATACACCGCAGAAGAATTATTGAAAGAAGGAGAAAAGCAATATGCCTGGTGTGAAGCGGAAATGATCAAAGCTTCGCAAGAACTTGGTTTTGGCAGAGATTGGAAAGCGGCCCTCGAACATGTAAAAAATACTTATGCCCCTGCCGGGAAATGGCCTCAGATGGTGACTGAAATGGCTGAGGAAGCCATTGAATTTTTGGAATCCAGAGACCTCTTAACCATTCCGGATATGGCCAAGGAAACCTGGAGAACTACCATGATGTCTGCAGAAAGACAAAAAGTAAGCCCTTTCTTCTTGGGCGGAGAAACCATCATCATTTCTTACCCCACTTCTACCATGACGCATGAGGAAAAAATGATGAGCATGCGGGGTAACAATCCCCATTTTTCAAGAGCTACTGTTCAGCACGAATTGATACCTGGCCATCACTTGCAGCAGTTTATGAACCAAAGACATTTTCCCCACAGAAGGGTATTCAATACACCATTTTGGGTAGAAGGATGGACACTGTATTGGGAATTCAACCTTTGGGATAAAAATTTCCCAAGAAATGCAGAGGATAGGGTCGGCATGTTATTCTGGAGAATGCACCGTGCAGCGAGGATTGTCTTTTCACTGAATTATCACTTGGGCAAATGGACGCCACAGCAATGTATTGATTTCTTGGTGGACCGCGTCGGTCATGAACAGGCCAATGCAGAAGCTGAAGTCAGAAGGTCTTTTGAAGGCAGCTATGGTCCCTTGTACCAATTGGCCTACATGATCGGAGGACTACAGGTATATGGTTTGAGAAAAGAAATGGTAGAAGGCGGCAAAATGACCGAAAAAGAATTCCATGACTTCTTTATTACCCAAAATTACACCCCCATCGAACTGCTCAGAGCAAGGATGAAAGGGGATATTCCAAAAGATTTCAAAAGTTCCTGGAGGTTTTTGGATTGATAAACTAAACCCTCCAAGGGTTCCAAACCCTTGGAGGGTTTACAACTATTCAAATTTTTTAATCATTTCATGACCTGCATTAAGATCATGAAATTTTATAAAATCCATTCTCCCTCCAAACCAATCTAAAACTTCTCTTCTTTTTATTTTTGTTTCTTTTTGTTCTAGAAAAGTTCTGTAGGAGGAGAATTTCCATTCAAAGAGATTTTCACAAAATCCATGATGGATAGGGTTCTTGTGAATATAAAGTATCAACCAGGTAAAATATGCCTCAGACTCGATTACTTTTCGATTAAAATTTGGATTAAACAAGCTCCCTTTTCTTTGGTAAACTTTATTGAAACTTTGGGTGTAAGAATTGAATAGTTTGGAAAACTGATTGCTAATGATGGTTGAGTAATTGAAATATTGTTTTGTGGATTTGCCTTGGTTCTTCTGAAAATTAAATGTCCATTCTTCGTCTTTTGTTTTTATCATTAAATGGAGGTGATTCGGCATTAAACAATAAGCATAAGTATCCACCAAATCTGATAGATAATATTTGTACCGATCAAGAAAAAAATAATAATTTTTCGTTTCATTAAATAAATTTTCGAATCCATTTGCATGCGTCCATATATGGTAATAGCGCTCAGGTTCGAAAGTAATTTTCGGTTTTACCATATTTTAAAAAGTTTAAACTAAAATTAAAAAAATAAATGTAACCCTCCAAGGGTTTCGAACCCTTGGAGGGTGTAATTTTACCTAAAGGTGTACTTCAAACCCAACCCGGCCCGAAAATAACTTCCGTATTCCGTTGGGAAAATGGGGCTGGCTTCCATCATAAAGCCAAAATTTTTGACAGGAAAAGGCTTTACCAGTAAACCGAATGGTATACCCAAATAAAATCCATCCCGGCGACCTTCAACACCCAAATGGAACCCACTATAAAAGTTTACATCATCTCTTTGGATGAAATTATAACCAAAAGTCCCTTCAAATCCAACAAACCTCCCTGTTGCCAGTCTGGCTTCACCGAAGATCTTATTGTCCACATCGGTACCCACTGATACCAGAGTTGAAGCACTTGATTGATAAAGCCCTGTTGAAACCTGGGCATTGACATGCATGATGGCCGCAAAAAAGAGGACCAAAGAAAATACAAGAATTTTTTTCATAAGAATAAATAGTTGGTAAGGCCTAATGAAAGCAAAGACCAGACCAAATCCGGGAAAAAACCCCTCAGTTTCGCCCTCAAAAAGATAAAAAACTGAATCTTAGACTTTTCAAAAACAAAAAAATCCTCCTTCCACTCAAACACCGAACTGCCGCAGGTGATGATCGGTATGCTTCCATACCAATATTCCCCATTCTTGGTGATTGAGCGGTCCGAAGAAGGGGTGGAAGCCTTGGAGTTGGTGGCTAATACCGCCAAAGGCTTGCAGGGCATCGATTAATCCTTGCTTTTCTTCCAGAAATTCATCTTGGGAAACCTTACCCTTCATGTCAAAGCGTTTGGGGCCTTTGACCAGCTTGGGAAATTCTTTTTTGAAATAGAAAAAATAGTACTTCCCGAGAAGCTGCTTGATATTTGCCTTCTTCTCAGGTTTGGGCGATTTCAATACAGCAGCCGCTACCTCCCGTGCATGTGCCAGCATCTCCTCTACCCGCATACTTCCCCAATGTGCTTGGTCTCCCGCTTGAAGCTCGGCTACTCTGTCCAGTAGTTCTTGGCGATGGTCTGAGTGAAGGATGGATTTTTTCATGAGGGAAGAGGGTTTTGGGTTTGTTTGATGCTGTTTTAAATCTACTAATTTTTAGGTTCTTTTTTAAAAGGAGAACTCAAATCGCAAAAATTATATAAATCCAAGACGAAATCCGATATAGGAATCTTGCCCTTCAATTGGGGATTTCTTATCGGTTTGTTAGAAAGAAATAGGTGGTTTTATAAATTTTGTCTAGCTAAAGCTGAGTTAGCGGGATCATTTTCAGATTTATTCAATCCCGAGTCTATTATTTTGAAATTGAGGAATGGCTTGAGGTAGGACATGAGTTAACTATCTTCTAAACCAAAGGTAAGGATTTAGAATAGTCCTAATTTAGGTTTATAAAATGAATTTGTAAACATTGGCTTTTCCATCATCTGAATATCCAAAAAGAAGGGAATCATCATGGGACACTACTATTAAACTAACTGCTTTATCTAAGTAAATTTCTTTGACTTTTTTTCCATCCCAATCAAATACAATTACTGTTTGACTATCATCAATATTATCACCCATTTTTTCTCCTGAATACAACCCATATATGTATTGATTAGAAACTGCTGTGCTTAAAAATCCAAGTACATTCTCTTTATTGTAATCCGCCCGAATCACATTTCCTTCCTGACTGGTAAATATGGGTTTTGTCATCTCTTTCCTAAAATCCAGTTTTGGCACTGATCCTTCCATAGATAGGATATCTAATGCTCCAAAATTTGAAGAAGTGAATATAATTTTTTTACCATCTGGTCTTTTGTGTAAGTTTCCCTGAGAGGCCATGGCAATATTTTCATAAGAGTGAAGGCCAATCAATTCCTCTTCGAAATGATATTTGACATCAGACGGAAAAATTTCCCGTTTATTTTGGTCAAAAACTACATATTTACTAGTAAACAAACCATAACCTAAAATTCTACCACCTCCAAGGTCTACGATTTTCTGAAAATTAAAATCTAATTTAAAATCTCTATAATTACAGGGGTAATCAAAATCTGTTGGTGACAGCAAATATTCAACTGGGAAATCCAAAATTTGAAAGGTATTTTTGTTAAAAAAAGATAGATTAATATCATCCACCTTGATTATTGGACTTGGGGAACTTAGTTCACAGGGTCCATTTCCTTTTTTACCTAATTCTTTAATAAATTTATCCTGACGAATGTCAAAGATTTTATACAAGTTTTGAGCACTCGGATCACTGACAATTAGTAAATTATCGAAAAGATAAATGGATTTTACCCGGGTCAGGTTATCACTCAAATTCATCCTTTCTGATGATACAAAAACTTGATTTACTTCAGTATTGTCTTGAATACTACTCCCACAACCAAATAAAAATATTAAGTAAATTAAATACCTATTTTTTTTCATTCCATTATTAAGCTAAAGAATATATAATTAAAAGGGTGTCAACAAATTGACACCCATATAAAATCAATCTTGACAAGGAGATAATTTACCGTAAAAAATATGAGGACCTGAAGGTGTTATTGTTCTTGAACACTCATCTTCAGTTGTTTCATCACATATATTACAGGGAGGATTTGGTGGATCAACAGAAGCCTGTCCGTTAACTGTAATATTTACTCCCAAACTAAACAAAGCAATAAAGCTTAACATTAAAATTGACTTTTTCATAAAACATTAAATAAGTAGGCGTTTTAAAAGTAGGCAGCCTGTTACCTTTAAGCTTAATAAAAATTTGCTCAATATTTTATTATACCTTGTATGAACCTATGGCCATTTTTTCAATAATGCAATAGATTGGGTAAAAAAAATATAATTATTCGGAATGTTATACGTAAGGATGAACAGCTGCAACGATCAATCGGTCAAACATACGTGTGAAGTTCGGGAGAGTCGTGTAAGTAAAATATTTTTTAAAATTTGAAAAAAAATTTTAATTCAAAAATGCTCAAATTTACTTATAAATTAGTTTAAACAAGAGGTAAGAGGGCGGTTTTCTCGGAATATTATTTTATTTTTTATTATTTAAAAAGTAAAATAAATAATAATAAGGGCCAATTGAAGACTACCTATATTCAAGTCATAAATGCAACACTAAGGGTTTAAGGGAAGGAACCTAGGTTCCTTCCCTTAGGCTGAAAATATTAATTTAGTGTTGTCATGAATAAATTTAAACATCTCAGCCAGGAACAAAGGTACCAAATAGAGGCTTTATTTAGAAACGGAACTTCCCAGACCAAAATCGCTGCGATTATCGGTGTCAACAAAAGTACTGTATCCAGAGAACTTCAAAGAAATACCGGCAAGAGGGGCCGTTATAGCGGTGAATATAAGGCTGCAGTTGCCCAGAACCGTACAGACGAAAGACATAGACTCAAGAGAAAGCGAATCAAATTTACCGAGTCCCTTAAAGAAGAGGCCCGCAAATTCCTTGTTGTTGACAAATTGAGCCCAGAGCTAATATCGGTCACCTGGAAGAAACAAGGTAAAGAAGGGGTTTGTCATGAGACACTCTACAACTGGATATTTACTGCCAAAAAAAGTAGCCATTGGAGATACCGAAGGGACAGGGAGCTTTACAAGAATCTCCGGCATGGTAAAAGAAAGCGTAAGAGAGGTAATTACAGGCATACCAGAGGAATTATCAGGGAGAGAGTTCCAATTGACCAAAGGCCTCCTGTAGTTGAAAAAAGACAAAGGATAGGAGATATTGAAGTAGACCTTATGATGGGGAAAAACCACAAATCAGCTCTTTTGGTACTGGTGGACAGGGCAACCTTGGTTACTACCATAGAGAAACTTGATGGTAAAAATGCAGATATCATTGAACAGAAAATAGCAAAGAGAATACAGAGAATTGGTGCTTCGTTCTTCAAATCAATCACTTTCGATAATGATATGGCATTCGCAAACCATTATAAAATCAGAGATAAATTCAATATCCCAACATTCTTTACAAGACCATACACTTCACAGGATAAAGGAACAGTGGAAAACAGAATCGGACTTATCAGGGCTTTCCTGCCAAAGGGTACTGACCTCAATCAAATCTCTCGGGAACAGATCCAAAATATAGAAACCAAAATCAATAACAGGCCAATAAGAAAGTTTAATTATCTTAGTCCTATCGAATGTCTAATGAAAAAATTAGGCGTTGCATTTATGACTTGAACATGGCCTATTTTTTGTTGTATTTTTTATTTTAAATTTATAGTTTTATTTCAACAAAAAACCTTTATAAGATATTCAATTCACAAAAATTTTTAACCAATAACCATCATGAAAGATAAATTCTTAATGGCCGGAATTAGCTTGATGCTTATTCTGATTACAATTCAGTCCAAAGCCCAGCAAACAGACACGATTCCGGTACCACGTTGGGAAGTAGGCGTGGATGTCCTTTCATTATTTGATCAGAATTCACTGGTCCCCTATTCTCTTTTTGGAAGGTATTTACTTAATCCTACAGGAGACAAAAAATCCCACCTGAGGGCCAGAATTGGTTTTGACGGTTTTTCGTATTTAGATACAGCCAACCATCCAAACAGGCTGGAACATGACAGCCGTGCTTTTGCTTTCTCGGTCATGGTAGGCTATCAGAAGGAAATAACTTCAACTGACCGCTCCAGTCTTTATTTTGGATCTGATTTATCCTTTTCAAGGGAATCCAGCAACAAAAAGTGGGACATACCCGGTCCTTTTGGTGTCCAAGGCTACGAGGATTACAGTCACAGCAAGATTGGGCTACATATCTTGGCAGGATATTCCTACAGCTTAGGTAGTCGAATAAGGATTTCATTGGAGTCTTCCCTTTCAGTTTTCTTTAGAAGGGAAATTTTTGATCAGGATGTCACCTTCTTTGCTTCTGATAATCGGCTTTATGAAGACAGTTCCGCTAGCAGAATCGATTCCCGTATCAATCCTTTCCACCAACTTTTGTTCACCTATAAATTTTAAACCTTGATTTCTTCATGGTTAAATAATTACCTCATTATGAATCATTTATAAACTACAACTATGGTTTTTAACAAATTTCTTCTTATAGTATTGATGGCTGTAATAGGAGCCTTATTTAGTGCCTCATCTCATGCACAGCAAACCAAATCGTCTAATCGCTGGGAAGTTGGTGTCGATGCTTTGTCCCTTTTTGACAAAAATACCTTTGTGCCTTACTCGCTATTTGGAAGGTACCTGCTCAATCCTGAAAGCGATAAGAAATCTCACCTTAGGGTTAGGATAGGCTACGATTTTTTCACTTATCTCGACACAGCAGTCAGGGGAAATACTTTTGACCATGACAGCCACAGGCTCGCTTTTATGGCCTTACTGGGATACCAAAGGGAATTTTCCACTTGGGAGAGGTCCAGTCTGTATTGGGGTGCAGAACTTTCATTTTCCAGTGATTTCAGGAAGGTTAATTGGGATTTGCCCAATATCCAAGGATTTGAATCACTGACTTGGCGCTTTATTGGTCTTCATGGATTGGTCGGTTATACCTACCATTTGACCGAAAATATTAGCTTTTCCTTGGAGTCTTCCGTTTCCATCTCCCATAGGTATTATCATACCCTCGAGGATGTATTCTTTTTCCGAGATGATGGTAGTGGAATTAGTGGTAGGAATGGAATTGATTCTAGCAATCGTATTGACACCGCCATAAATCCATTCCATCAGATATTGTTCACTTATAAATTTTGAATATATGAAGAAAATTTTATTGATCTTATTTGTATTTGGAATAGCTATAAATGCATATACCCAAACTACGCCAACACTAACACTTGATATAAGTCCATTTGGTAACAGTCCATTTTGGTATGGGGAAACTACTTCTTTCAATTATGAATGGAGACTAAACGGAACCATAAGCCCACTACCCCTGGGATGTGTACAATCATCATTTTCTGTCTTAAATAATAGTGGTGCTACTGTGGTCAAAAGACCCGGAAACAACCTGGATGTTACCTGGGGTGGCCAAAAATCCACCACAGCTAGGGTGAACATCTTATTACAGCAATGTTCAAATAATTCTTTCAATCGTGATTATCCGTCTAGTAATTACAGTGTCATGTCTATATTGGGAGAGACACCTTCTCCTATTACAGGCACCAGCGATGTTCCGGTCTGCCAAAATACCCCAATCACCTACAGTACCACTGCCATGAGCATCCCAAACGGAATAAACAGGGCTGCAGATGGTTATGAATGGACTATTAATGCCGTTAAGTTAAGGAATGTGATTAAATAGATTTGTAATTCATTGAGTATTTCAGTTTAGCTCTGAATTTCCGCTTGAATACCTGGTTTCTTTTTGAATATTCTATTTTGGAAGCGATTTTCTTTACATATTTCTGGATAATCTGCTCCAATTCACCAATTAAATCTCTGATTTTAAGAATCAGGGATTTTGTTTTTGACAATGCATAAGTTTTATTGATTATCAAGGTCCTTGCTGACTTTGATGTCCGTCCTGTTTTGGTTTTTGGCTCCACATCATAGCAAAGAATATTGCAGAGTGATATGATCAGGGTCTTAGCATAGAAGTCCTGCTGGACCGCCCATGCTGTTTTGCCGGAAAAATCAGATACTTCAAGTCTTGATTTGATCAGTTTATATGCTTCTTCTATTCCCCATCTCTGTTTGTACAGGTTTATTAGAGAGGAGGCTGTATATTTTTTCCTGTCCAACAGCGAAGTCGCATATATTGAAATCTTACCCTTCTTATTCTTTTTCTTGATCAGTCTTACGGTCATGGTTTGGGATAACGAGGGATACTTTTCAAGCAGCCATCTGTATTTTGGAGGGAGTATTAATGTATATTCCGCATCAGAGGAACTACTTCGGGAAAAATCTTCGACACATTTCCACCAATTGTCTTTCATCCTGAAAAGAAAGTCGGCCCCTTTTCCTTTCAATTCGAAAAAAAGTCTCAGTGATGCATAATACCTGTCGCACACAAGAAGATCCCCTTCTTTAATATGTCCAAGATGGGCATGACATAGGGTGGCTTCCGAAGTGGTGTAGCTTTCCATACCGGCATCCAGTACAAGGCCGTTGTAAACATCATACAGGTAAGATATCCTGCTCATGTAATGTCCCGCATCCGCATTGGGCCCAAAACCATGATAGCTGAACTTCTCTGACATGGAGGGATGATCCGGGAGTTCAAGTGTTGAACCATCAACAGAAAGCACCCTATGCCCCTTCCATTTCTTGAACTTTGCATGTTGGTAAAAAAGACTGCAGATCAAACCGTTAAGCTTTTTAAAAACTGTATAGCACAGTTTTTTCCTGGCCTGGGTAAATGCACTTTTAGTGGGCGATAAGGAAGATTCCCCAAAAAACTCTTCAAGGCAGATATTAAGTCCTTTGTTGCTCTTTGACAAAATAAAAAGCACAAGAACTTCAAAGGAAAAGAAACGGTCACGAAGAAAATCTTTCACCGAAGTCCTACTTTCGATGATAAATTTTTCATAACTTAGTTTTAACTTGAATTCATTTACAATTAAAGTTTTAAGGCTTCCAGCACTCCCTGCTTTCGGAAGCCTTATTTTATACCTCTAATATAATGAATTTCAGTTAATTAACCACTAACTAAACGGCATTAAATGGACTATCCCTGTGGGTTGGAAATTCTCGGATGGAAGCGTATCCAACGGAACCCCTAGACTTTTTCTTGGAACCAATGGCAGAACTCAGCAATTCACTCCTAACTGTAATGGTGCCGGCGCTGTGGTTGTCCGGGCTTGGACCAATGCAGAAGGAAGAGGAACTCCCCATTATAGCTTACCTAGAAGTTTAACAATAACCAGAAGTCCTAATATCTCTATAAGTACACCAAGTGAAATCAGGTGTGGAGTACCTTTTACTGCAACTGTTCCTGAAGTCTCCTGTGCTACTTCTTACAATTGGACAGTACCACAAGGATGGACAATATCAGGAACAGGAAGGATAGTAACAATTACTCCTCTTGGCACCTCAGGTACAATATCCGTAAACATTCCTGTTCCAGGTGGTTGTAATCTATCAGGATCCCAAAGCGTAAATGCTCCTTTTAATTATGTCATTAACGGTCCTTCTTTAATCTGCTCAACAGGTGTATTTTCTGTGGGAACAGTTCCGGCAGGAACTTCGATTTCTTGGACTTCTTCAAATCCTTCAGGTCTTTCTATCAATAGCTCAACTGGTTTGGCTACACGTTTAAATAATTTCAATGGACCAATTACAGTTACTGTTAATATTAGCAATCAATGTGGAGCAGGATCATTTTCTCGTAATGTCTGGGTCGGCACTCCCCACATTACCAATATGAGGGTCAACAACCAGCCTGTTTTTCCAAGTCAGAATGTCTCCTTATGTCCCGGCAACCATTTTCTCAACGTGACTCCAACAGGAGGTGATGTCGGAATTGCCACCTGGACAGTTCCATCAGGTGTTCCTCATTGGATCGGAAACAATACGATGGACTTTACTTTTCCCTCTCATATGTCGTCCATTGCTATCTCCGCCAGGGCTTCCAATTCCTGTGGACAAGGTGCCAACTACAATTTCTTCCTGACCCGACAGACATGGAACTGCCCAAGCTCTTTTGCTGTGGTCGCTTACCCTAATCCTACCAGTGATATCCTAAACATAGAAATGATGCCTGTCACAACAGATGTTTCTAAGGAGGATGCACCAGCTATTGAGTCAGCCACCCTGCTGAATTCAGAAGGTAGGGAAATGGCCAAAGGCTACAGGGAAGGTTCAAAAATTGTTTTCGATGTCAGAAGCCTGAAAAAGGGTGTTTACTTTATCCATGTAATGGTGGATGGCGAACTTATAAGAGAACAAATTCTGATTGATTAAAGTCTAATTCAAATTTTTAGAAAAAGGGGGAACCATTGTAGTTCCCCTTTAATTTTCTCTCCATAGGTTCAAGCATGTCTTCCACCTAAAGTCAATGTCATCAAAATTAAACCCACAACCCAAAAAACATTCTTTTGGCTCACCTGAATGTCAATAATGCCAATCCGTGCCTTTCAGGCCTGGCATCACCCCCCCTCCATCATGAAATGGGCTGCCCCATTCCTAGGGTATTCTAACCTTTAAGGCTGAGGATCGCTACTCGAAATTTGTAATTTCGAGTAGCGATAGAAAGAATTTGTAATTCTTTAACCTTCAAGATAGACAAGTTTGAAAATCCTTTTTGATACGGCGCTATTTACCCTGAAATTAAAAATCCTTTTTTAATTTTAAGGGCAAATAATTGATTTTAGTTCACGATTAAACGAATGATAACTAAGAATTACTAGGGCTTATTTCATTTTTCCCGTCAGTTGGCCTCCTTGATCCTCCGCCAGGTGGGAAAAACCACTTTGTCAAAATTGTTGGCAGATAAAACCCATAAAGAAATACCTTATCTAGACGTAAGGCTTCCGACTGATTTAGCAAAGCTGGAAGAACCCGAGTTATTTCTTAAACAATTCAAGAACCACTGTATTGTTATTGATGAGGTGCAGTGCAAAGCCGATTTGTTTCCGGTCCTAAGGGCATTGATAGACCAGTATTGCATGCCGGGAAGAATCATATTACTCTGATCCGCTTCGCCTGAACTTATTCGTTACAGTTTTGATTCTTTAGCTGGTAGAATTCCTTACAAGGAGTTAAGTCCTCTCAACCTTATTGAGGTTTAATATAAGCATTTGTTACTGTCCCTTGATTTGGATTGCTTTCAAGACTTTCAATAAGTTCAATTAATTCATCTTTCAGAGAAGGATATTTCTTTAATAATTTTTTTACCTCCTTTCTCAAACTCAGGTGTAGCTTTAACTTCAAAAATCATAATCCAAGAAGTAAGTCTTTGGCATTTTTAGCATTAAGTTTCCCGATTTAACTTTTATTGGAAAGGAAGACTCCCACACAATTCCCAAGAATTTCTCCCCAATCCTGTAAAATCTCTTAACTTTGTGCCCGCATTCGAGTGTTATAATGCACCAATTGCGGCTGTATCAAAGGCTTTTGCAATCCTTTAAAGGTTTTACATTGTAATTATCTTGGGGCCTTTCCCCATCAATCTATAGAAGACCGTGAAAAAATACCAGGAGTTTAAGCAAGTTGATTATCCCCAGATAGGAGAAAGCATCCTACAGTTCTGGAAAACGAACGATATTTTTAACAAATCCATCCAATTCAGGGAAGGTGCGGATACCTTTACCTTTTTCGAAGGTCCTCCTTCCGCCAATGGAACGCCGGGAATCCACCATGTGATGGCCAGAACCCTCAAAGATATTTTCTGCCGTTATAAGACCCTGAAGGGCTTTCAGGTAAAAAGAAAAGGAGGCTGGGATACCCATGGCTTACCGGTGGAATTGCAGGTGGAAAAGGAATTAGGCATCACCAAAGAGGATATCGGCAAAAAAATCTCCGTAGAAGAATACAACAGGAAATGTCAGGAAACGGTCATGCGCTTCAAAAATGAATGGGATGACCTGACTGAAAAAATTGGCTATTGGGTGGACCTGGATGATCCTTACATCACCTTCGATGCCAAATACATAGAATCTCTTTGGTATCTTTTGAAGAGGCTTTATGAAAAAGGCCTACTGTATAAAGGCTATACCATACAGCCCTATTCGCCTGCTGCCGGAACAGGTCTGAGCTCCCATGAGCTCAATCAGCCAGGTTGTTACAGGGACGTAAAGGATACTTCCATCACGGCACAGTTCAAGGTCAAGGGGCAGGACAATACCTATATCCTTGCCTGGACCACCACCCCTTGGACCCTTCCTTCCAACTCTGCTTTGGCAGTGGGAGAAAACCTGGATTATGTAAAGGTAAAAACTTTCAATCCCTACACATACGAACCCATGTATGCCATCCTGGCCAAGGCAAGGATGCATGCCTACCTGAACCCAAAAGCTCAGGAAATAGCACTGCAAGACTACAAACCGGGTGACAAGCTTATCCCATACCAGATTGTGGAAGAATTCAAAGGTAAAGCCATGCTGGGATGGGAATATGAACAGCTTTTCCCTATACCTGCTTTAGCCTTGCCGTATCCAGCCTTTACGGTTGTGGCGGGTGACTACGTGACTACAGAAGACGGTACCGGAATCGTTCACCTTGCCAAAGCCTTCGGTGCAGATGACTTCAGGACCCTTGTACAAAACAATGTGCCGGGCATTTTTGTAAAAGACGAATTGGGTAATGAGGTACCCGTAGTCGATAAACAGGGAAAATTCCTTCCTGTAGTAGGGGAATACCTGGCTGCCAAAATGAAGGAACACGGCATCAACGCCCACAAGGAATTTGGTCCAGATGACTTTTTTGTAAAAAATTACACCAATGATGATGAATCTGACAAAGAATATAAAAATACGGACGTCATTATTTCCATCATTCTCAAAAACGAAAACAAGGCCTTCAAGGTAGAAAAATACGAACACAGCTACCCACATTGCTGGAGAACGGATAAGCCCATCTTGTACTATCCATTGGAAAGCTGGTTTATCAAAACCACCGCATACAAAGACAAGTTGGTGGAGCTGAACAAAACCATCAATTGGAAGCCCGAGGCTACCGGTACGGGCCGCTTCGGCAACTGGTTGGAAAACCTGGTGGACTGGAACTTGAGCCGTTCCCGATTCTGGGGAACTCCCCTACCGATCTGGAGGACAGAGGATGGTTCGGAAGAAAAGTGCATAGGTTCGGTAGCCGAATTGAAGGCTGAAATGGAAAAAGCCATTGCCAAAGGATTCATGAGCAAATCCCCCTGGGAAGGCAAGGAAATGGACCTGCACAGACCTTATGTGGATGATGTGGTGCTTGTTTCCTCCAAGGGGGAAAAAATGTTCCGCGAGCCAGACTTGATCGACGTTTGGTTTGACTCGGGAGCTATGCCTTATGCCCAGTGGCATTATCCATTTGAAAACGAAAACATCTTCAAAGCCAACTATCCGGCAGACTATATCGCAGAAGGGGTGGATCAAACAAGAGGTTGGTTCTTCACCCTGCATGCCATCGCTGGTATGCTCTTCGATTCCGTGGCTTTCAAAAATGTGATCGCCAACGGTCTGGTACTGGACAAAAACGGCAACAAAATGTCCAAACGTTTGGGCAATGCCATCGATCCTTTCAAGACTTTGAAAGAATACGGACCGGACGCCCTAAGATGGTACATGCTCAGCAATGCCAACCCATGGGACAACCTGAAATTCAATCTAGACGGGGTAGCTGAAGTACAGAGAAGGTTCTTCGGTACCCTTCAAAATACCTACAACTTCTTCGCTCTTTATGCCAACCTGGACAGCTTTGTCTATGAAAGCGACAAAGCAGTACCGGTGACAGAAAGGGCAGAGCTGGACCAGTGGATCATTTCCAAACTACAGTCACTGATTTTGGAGGTGGAAAGCTCCATGGACAACTACGACGCCACCAAGGCTACCCGTGCGATCATGAACTTTACCGTGGACCAACTGTCCAACTGGTATGTGAGGTTGGCAAGAAAGCGTTTCTGGAGAGGGGATATGACACAGGACAAGCAGGCAGCTTATGAAACCCTTTACGAGTGCCTCATGGCCCTGAGCCAGCTGATGTCCTCTTTTGCACCTTTTTACGCAGAATGGATGTACCAAAACCTGACCGAAAGCAATAGAGAAGCGGGGCAGAACCTACCAGAATCCGTGCACTTGGGCAACTGGACTGCTGCGGACCGATCCCTCATCCAGGAAGACCTGGAAGCCAGCATGGATCTGGCACAGCGAATTTCCTCCTTGGTGCACTCTTTGAGAAAAAATCCAAAAATCGGCATCAAAGTACGTCAACCTTTGCAGCGCATTATGATTCCTGTTTTGAATGAAAAAACCAGGATACAACTGCAACATGTAGAGGAACTGATCAAATCTGAAGTAAACATCAAGGAGGTAGAGTACATTGATGATACCTCCGGGATTTTGGTCAAGGATGTAAAACCTAATCTTCCTGTCTTAGGTAAAAAATTGGGACCCAAAATGCGTTTTGTAGTAGCTGCCATTAAAAACTGGGGGCAAGCTGAAATTGCCGAAATTGAAAGAAACGGAAAAATAAGCGTAGATGTGGAAGGGGAACCCATGGACATCCTACTGGAAGAAGTATTGATCAGTTCTCAAGATATCCCGGGTTGGTCAGTGGCCAGTGATCAAGGACTGACAGTGGCTTTGGACATTACCTTGACCGAAGAACTCAAGCAGGAAGGTATTGCCAGAGATTTGGTAAATAGGATCCAAAACCTTAGAAAAGATATGGGACTGGAAGTTCAGGATAAAATACGCATCAAAGTGTCCAAGCACGATGAATTGGTTGATGCTGCACTGACCAATTTTGCGGGTTATATCCAAACCGAAACCCAGGCTTTATCGTTGGAACTCGATGGGGCTCTGACAGACGCTACTGTCTTGGATATGGATGAATTCGAGCTGAAGGTAAAGATAGAAAAAGCCTAACATCAAAAAATACAGGCCGCAGATTGGGAAATATTTCAAAATATTCCTTAAATCTGTGGCCTTTAATAGATATTCATGAAATACTTCAAATACTTTGGCATTGCGCTATTAGTGATCCTTATAGACCAGGCGGTAAAAATGTTGGTCCATTATCAGATGGATTTTGGCACACCTGGACAGATAAAGGTATTCGGGGAATGGTTCAAACTGCATTATACCACCAATCCCGGTATGGCCTTTGGAATGCAGATAGGAACGGAGTATGGAAAAATGATCCTTACAAGCTTCCGTCTGATAGCTATGTTCGGCATCGGGTATTACCTCTTCCATATCATCAAAAAGAAAATGCATCCGGGATATATTATCTGCATATCCATGATACTTGGCGGAGCTATTGGCAACCTGATTGACAGTATATTTTACGGTGTATGGTTAAACAATGCGCCTTATAATGCCCCGACTCCCTGGTTTCATGGGCAGGTAATTGACATGTTTTACATTGATATTTGGGAAGGGTATCTGCCGGATTGGATACCTATCTGGGGAGGAAGCTATACAGCTTTGTGGCCGATTTTCAATATTGCGGATGCAGCTATATTTATCGGAGTGGCCATTATACTGGTTTTCCAAGGTAGGTTCTTTGATGAAAAACTTGCCGAACAGAAAACAGAAGAAATTGACGAAATCCAAAAGCAGTTCATTGAAGGAGAAGAAAACACCAATTTATAAGGCTTCTCCACAATATTTGCAATAATTGGCATCATCATCCAAATGTCTAGACTTACATGTAGGACAAACTTTTTTCCCTGAACTTTGAATGGTTCCTTGTACGGCTGTCAGCTCGGAACTAACGATACCGGTTGGAACCGCTATTATGGCATAACCCAACAGCATGATGACAGATGATAAAAATTTTCCCAAAGGGGTAATTGGTGTAATATCCCCATAACCCACCGTAGTAAGCGTTACGATTGCCCAATACATAGAAACCCCAATACTGGTATAGCCGCTTTCCGGTCCTTCGATGACGAACATCAAGGTGCCTGTTATCAATACTATTGTCAGAACTGTCCCTACGAATAACTGGATTTTGGTACGGGAATTCCTTAATGCTGTTTTTAATGTCTCTGCTTCACGCAAATACCTGCTTAATTTGAAAATCCTTACCACCCTTAACAGCCGCAAAGCCCTGATGACCACCAAAAACTGTGTGTTGATCAAAAACAGACTCAGGTAAGTGGGTATTATGGCCAATAAATCCACCATTCCATAGAAACTGAAAAAATATCCCAATTTCCTCTTGCTCAACCAAATCCTTAAAAGATACTCTAGGGTAAAAAGGCCTGTAAAAATCCATTCCAAAACATAAAATTCGTAATGATACTTTTTATTCAAAGATGGCTCATAATCCAAAATTACCACTGCTAAAGAGCCCAAAATCAACAGCAGTACTGAAAGGTCGAAGGTTTTAGATGCCCTGTCATCACTTTCAAAAACAATATGAGCCAGACGGGATTTGGATGGCAATAAGGACATATGGCTTGGGTTTTTCCGAATTTAACCAGTCAAGGTTAACTTTCCAATACTTAGGCTATCCATTCCTCTTTTTGAACTTGTACTTCCATCTTTTCCAGGTGTTAGCAGGTTTAGCCCGGAAAAATTTGAAATATTGGTATCTTTTGACCTTACCCATTCAACTTCACTTCTCTTGGAGAATACCGAGGTGCAGATAATGGTATCCCCTGTAAAACAATGATTCCTCAAAAAACCGTATTTTATTTCAAAACAATCGATTTCGAAGACATAAATATACAACAAAGAACCATAAATTATTTTAATATCAAAGATTATTCTGTTTTATTCAAGATTTCAAGGTATCTTTGCAGCTTGTTACTTATCTTATAAAAGACAAACAACAGGATGACTGTAACTCCACCCTGAAAAATATTTTTAGACATCCCAACCCTGCCTTCCCTAAAGGAAGGTATCAAATAATTTATCCTATCCGAAATTACTAAAATTATAGTATAATGACCCAATTATTTTACAACCTGTTCAAACCTGCCCAGGCAAATCTGAAAGATGAAGTATTATCCGGCTTGACTGTAGCCTTGGCCCTTGTTCCTGAAGCAGTTGCATTCTCCTTGATTGCGGGCGTAAGTCCCTTAGTTGGGTTATATACAGCCTTTATCATTGGCTTGATTACTTCTATTCTCGGCGGAAGACCTGGTATGATTTCCGGTGCTACAGGTGCCATTGCTGTAGTAGTAGTCGCCTTGATTGCTACCCATGGAGTAGAATACCTATTTGCCGCTGTAGTACTAATGGGACTTATTCAAATCTTAGTCGGTGTATTGAAACTTGGGAAATTGATCCGATTGGTGCCCCATCCGGTAATGTTTGGCTTTGTCAACGGCTTGGCCATTGTGATTGCAATGTCCCAATTTGAACAGTTTAAATTTACAACTGCCGATGGAATGACTACATGGATGTCCGGTACACCATTGTATGTCATGATTGGCCTCGTGCTTCTTACGATGGCAATCATTAAATATTTGCCAAAATTGACAACGGCTGTACCCTCTGCCTTGGTGGCCATTTTTACCATTTCAGCCATAGTGATATTTGGGGGAATTGATACCAAAACAGTTGGGGATTTGGCCTCCATCAGCGGTGGCCTACCTAAATTCCATATTCCCATGGTGCCTCTCAATTGGGAAACTTTTATGATTATTCTTCCCTATTCAGCCATCATGGCCGGGGTAGGTTTGATTGAAAGCTTGCTGACTTTGACCCTGATTGATGAAATCACTGAAACCAGGGGCCATGGTAATAAAGAATGTGTGGCCCAAGGGGTGGCCAATTTAACCACAGGATTCTTTGGAGGCATGGGAGGCTGTGCCATGATCGGCCAATCCCTTATCAATGTCAATGCCGGTGGTAAAAACAGGATCTCAGGAATAGTCGCATCTATTGGATTATTGGTTTTTATCCTTTTCCTTTCTAACTATATCGAAATGATTCCAATGGCGGCATTGGTAGGACTGATGTTTATGGTGGCCATTGGGACTTTTGAATGGGCGTCTTTGAAGGTCTTTAGAAAAGTTCCATTCCATGATGTTTTGGTCATGGTAACTGTTACTATGGTGACAGTGTTTTTACATAACCTTGCACTTGCCGTTCTTATCGGTGTCATCATTTCCGCTTTAGTCTTCGCTTGGCAAAATGCCAAAATGATCAGGGCCAGAAAAAAAGTAGACGAAAACGGTGTAAAGCATTATGAAATTTTCGGCCCACTTTTCTTCGCATCAGCCATGACTTTTGGACAAAAATTCGACCCCATTAATGACCCAGAAGAAATCGTCATCGATTTTGCAGAAAGCCGAATTGTGGACCATTCGGGCATAGATGCCATCCATAAAGTGACAGAACGCTACGAAAAATTGGGCAAGACGGTTTATATCCGTCATCTGGATAGCTCGAGTAGGGTGTTATTAAGCAAAGCCGAAAAAATCATCAATGTCAACTATACCGATGATGATCCCGCATTTAAAATCATATTGGAGGAGGAAAAAGCGATGGCTTAATCAATAGAATAGCTTTCTTGAAGCTCTTCATAGGTCTTGGATATTTTTTGTCCAAGACCTAATTTCAATACAAAACTTATGGAAATCTTTGTCATCTCCATTACCCCATTCCTGGTTGCCATATTGACCTTTTTTTCGGGTTTTGGCTTGGGAACGATTTTGACCCCGGTCTTTGTGGTGTTCTTCCCAGTGGAACTGGCTATTGCATTGAACTGGTGTGGTGCATTTTTTCAACAACTTTTTCAAGCTCATTTTAGTGGGTCATAAAGCAGGTAAAGCAGTTTTAGTCTCCTTTGGCATCCCTGCCGTGATTGCCGCTTTTGCAGGTTCTTGGGTATTGCTCAACATTACAGATTGGGAACCGCTTTTCTCTTATCAACTGTTTGGAAAAACTTTTACGGTTGAACCGGTCAAGTTCATCATCTCCATTCTCCTGATCATTTTTGCTTCCATGGACCTGATCCCTTATTTCCAGAAACTGCAATTTGGTAAGGAAAAACTTCCTATTGGAGGGATGTTAAGCGGGTTCTTCGGGGGGCTTTCCGGAAATCAAGGCGGCCTACGCTCAGCCTTTTTGATCAAAGCAGATTTATCCAAAGAAGCCTTTATTGGTACTGCTGTGGTAGTTTCCACTTTTGTCGATTTCACAAGATTAAGTGGATATGCCACCAGGTTCCTGAAGGCCGACCTAATGGATAATATCCTACTCGTCTCCATGGCTACCCTATCTGCCATTATTGGTGCCTACTTAGGCAACAAACTCCTGAAAAAAGTGACACTTAAATTTCTTCAGATAACTGTGGCCGTCATGCTTATTTTAATTTCTATTGCCCTCGGCGCTGGGTGGATTTAAAATTCTTCTCTTATTTTTATACCTTGATTTAATTAAGGTAAAGATGAAAGTAGAAAAAAATAAAGTTGTCGCCATCGCTTATGAACTGCATGTGGATGACGGTGAAAATGGAAAAGAATTTTTTGAAAGAGTTTCCAAAGAAAAACCTTTTTATTTCCTCTTTGGTGCCGGAAATATTTTGCCCAAACTGGAAGAAGCCATTGAGGGAAAAAGTGCAGGGGAATCCTTTGAGGTTTTTATAGATTTTGAGAACGGTTATGGGGATTATGATGAAAGTAAAAAAGTCATCATTCCTAAGGCCAATTTCAAAGAGAACGGCAAAAAACAAAAAGACATCTTAAAAGTGGGCAAAGTCATCCCGATGCAGGATGATCAGGGCAATCAACTCAGAGGGGAAATCACAAAAATTGATTACAAGGGTGTTCACATGGATTTTAACTCCCCTTTGGCCGGCTTGGACCTTTATTTCAAAGGGGAAATTGTATCCATCCGTGATGCCGATCCCGAAGAAATTGACCATGGACATGTGCATGGACCTGGAGGGCATCATCATTGATAGAAGAATGAAAAATGGAGAATTATGAATTAAGAATGGAAAGATGAAAAAAATCAGAACAGCATTGGTGGGCTATGGGTCAGTCGCGGAAAAAATGCATGCCCCACTAATTTCGGTATGTGATGATCTGGAATTGGTAGCAGTAGTGGAAAGAAATGGAGAGCGCTCCAAGGAAAAATATCCCGAAATCCAAATATTCAAAAGTTTGGAGGATTTATTGAAAGCCGATGCAGCTGATCTGATCGTCATTGTCACACCGAATGAGTTCCATTTTCATTATGCCAAAATGGCTTTGGAAGCTGGTAAGCATGTAGTAGTGGATAAGCCGGTGACGGTACATCCCAGTGAAACTAAAATACTTCATCAACTGGCCAAGGAAAAAGGAAAGATACTTTCTGTTTTTCAAAACCGCCGATGGGATGGTGACATTCAGACCATCCGGAAATTGCTCCAAGAGGAAACGCTGGGAAGGATTGTTCATTTCGAATCCCATTTTGACCGGTTTAGGCCACATTTGGCGGACAACTGGAGAGAGAAAGATGTACCGGGAAATGGCATTACCTATGATCTGGGCACTCATTTGATAGACCAAACCGTCATGTTGTTTGGCAAACCTAAATGGGTTTATGCAGAGATATTGAAACAGCGCAAAGGAGCTGTTGCAGATGATTTTTTTGATATTACCCTGATGTATGAGGGAATGAAAACAAGGCTTACGGCCAGTGTGATGGTCAATGCCCCTTTGCCCAAATTTTTGGTCTTAGGTGAAAAAGGAAGCTATGTGAAATACGGCCTGGATGTCCAGGAAAAAGCTTTCAAGGCAGGGGAAATACCCGAAGGTCCTAATTGGGGATTAGAAAATGCAGAAGCCTGGGGCACCTTGCACCTGGAAAATGCTTCAATTCCCTATCCAACGGAAAGAGGTGATTACCGGTATTTTTATCAAAACATAGCAGATGCTATTTTTGGAAAAGCAGAATTGAAGGTTAAAATAGAGGAAGCAATCTCAGTTCTTGAAATTATTGAAGCTGCTTTTCAAAGTAATAGGGAAGGCAGAAGGATAGCACTTTGATCCTTCATCATGTTCCGGGCAGTGCAATCCCTTTTACCTTTCTATACAGTGAAAGGGCAAACTTATCTGTCATTCCCGAAATGAAATCCACCAGTGCCCTTAACATAGGGTAGGGATTGGTTTGCTCCCCCCAGCCTTCCATTGGAAAATCACTGGGCAATAGCCTGAGTATGCTCCTGTCCTTTCCGGAATACAAATCTGTCTGGTAATATTTATGGTTGAGCGCCTGCGAAAATACTTCCAGCAGTCCCTCCAAGACCTGAAATCCGGCAGCTTCTTTTTCCAAGACCGGCTTAGACCGATAGATTTTTTCCACTGATAGATTGGAAATCTCGGATAATGCCTGAGCAGCAGGAATTATGTCTGTCAGAGATTGGTCAAAAACTCCCTTAAGGATATCCTCCTCTTTTTCTTTAAAGGCCTGAACACATTCCTCTATCAATTTGCCAATGGCCATGGCCCTTAATATGGCCAGCTTCTGGGATTCAAAACTGTATTTTTCCAATTTCTCCGGCTGAAACTTTTCCCCAAGAATCCTACCTAGCAAAGCTATCGTTTGTTCAACGGACACCAGTCCAAGTGTGCAGCCGTCCTCTAGGTCAATAATGCTGTAGCAGATATCATCGGCTGCCTCCACCAAAAAAGCCAAAGGATGCCTTAACCAACAATCTGAATTGGCCTTGCCAATACCCAAAACCTCTGCCAAGTGATTGAAATCATCCTTTTGATCTGAAAAAAAACCATACTTTTTCTGACTCCTTCTTTCTTTATTCCTTTCAAAAACCAGGGAAGGGCGGGGATATTTTGTAAATGCAGCAAGGGTGGCATAGGACAATTGCAGCCCGTTCTTTTTGGAAACAAGCATCCTGAATCCTTGGGCATTTCCTTCAAAATTACAGAGATCTGCCCATTCTTGAGAAGTCACATAGGGCTGCCAAACGTAACCATAAGGATGATGCCTGAAAAAATCAGAAATAGCCTCTTCCCCTGCATGACCGAAGGGCGGATTGCCAATATCATGGGTCAGAGCCGCCGCGGCAACAATAGCCCCAATGTCCGCTGCATGGATCCCGATTGTAGACAGATGAGGATGTTTTTCCAAAAGGAATTCCCCTACTGACTTTCCCAAAGATCTTCCTACACTGGAAACTTCAAGACTATGGGTCAGACGGGTATGGACAAAATGGTGCTCAGGCAAAGGAAAGACCTGAGTCTTATCCTGTAAATTGCGGAAAGGTGCAGAAAAAATAATCCTATCATAATCTTTTTCAAATTCAGTCCGGACGGAATCCTGAGGGTCCTTTGTTTTCTTCAAAGGATCAAATCTTCCTGAACTTAATAATTTTTCCCAGTGCATCATGGCCAAAAATACTAAAGCTGATAGGAAATCTTCCATTTATTGGTAAAAAAAGAGCTTGAAACATTTTTTGGCATTAAGCTTGCTGAATTTTGATAAAACCAATTCAATCACCAAATGAGAAATCTTGTTAAATCCTTATCACTCGTTTTTTTGACCGTTTTTTTCTTAAGTTCCTGCGACATGGAAACTGATCGGGATCAGATCCGTGATGGGCATGCCAGGGTCAACTTTTACCTTATTGATGCTCCCGCAGCTTATGATGAAGTATGGGTTGAAATACTTGAAGTCAGGATTTTGATGAAAGGGAACAATGAATCTAACGAAAGCGCCTGGATCAACCTTCCCTATGAGAGAAACAACAATAAAATCAACCTCCTATCCCTAACAGGGGGAAATTCAGAACACCTGGGGGAAATGGAAATTCCTGCAGGAGAAATTTCCCAAATCAGGTTGGTACTTGGTGATGACAATTATATCATGCAAAATGGCAGGAGAATAGACCTGAAAACACCCAGTGCCCAGCAGAGCGGCTTAAAACTAAAGGTAAATAAGCCCTTAGAGGCAGGAATTTCCTATGACCTTGTTATTGATTTTGACGCTTCCAGATCCATTGTAAGGGCAGGCAACTCCGGTCAATATATTCTAAAACCCGTTTTAAGGGTAGTAGCCCAAGAATTGGCCACTGTGGAAGGAACAGTACTTCCTCTTGAAGCCGGACCGGTGCAGGTATCTGCCATTTTGGGACAAGACACTGTGGGTACTTTCACAGACAACAATGGCATGTTTCTCTTGAGAGGTCTTAGAGGCGGAACTTATAATTTCTGGTTTGTTCCACAAGAAGGTTACCAGGATTCTTTAATCCAAAACATCACCCTGCCTGTTGGACAAATTACCAAACTCGATCCGGTTATCCTGGAAAAAGCAGTAGAGGAATAAACATAACCATAGAAACAAAGAGGCTGTCTCATCGAAGGGGACAGCCTCTTTTTCTTTTTTACCTTTCAATAAACAGATCGAAGCCTGTGCCCTTCCACCTTTCTTTTGATAAATTATTCCATTCCGATTACATTTGAGTGTGAAAAAGACCAACTTGATTTTCCTTTTATTTTTGTTTTGTTGTTTTTCCTGTGCTACGGAAGACTTAAACAGATCCAATGGCCTGGTCAATGTCTTTATTATTGGTTCGCCCGGTGAGTTTGATGAGATTTGGCTAGAGATCCTTGGTGCAGAAGTAAAAACAACCGGGGGTAGAGGGACAGACAATACCATCCCTGTTTTCTTGCCCAATACACAAACGGACAAAAGGGTAAATGTAGGAGCCCTTACCGCAAGCTCCCAGTTTTTGGTGGGAAGAGGAGAATTTTCAGAAGGAAATATCCTGGAAATCAAACTTCTCTTGGGAGACGACAACTTTATAATCGTAGGAAATCAAAGAATTCCATTATTGTTCAATTCAGAACAGGCAAAAGAACCCATTCTTTTGGTCAATTATGCCATACGGGGGGGTATATCGCATGATATTTTCCTGGATTTTGATGCATTTAGTTCCTTTCAGATCAGCGGAGGTTTAGAGCCCATGATTGCTTTAGATCCTGAAATAAGACCTTTTCTCTCCCTGAATACAGGAAGGGCAAGCGGAAGTATCTCCCCCGCCAATCAGAGGGTAGCCATCGTAACCGTCGATGAAAATGACATCTTATGGAGTACCACCTCAAGCCAAGCTCCATCCGGGAATTTTTCTCTGAGAGGATTAGAGGCAGGAAAACTTTACAGGACATTCATCCTTCCATTTAATCCTGCTTATCTCCCTGATACATTGGACAGCGTCAGGGTAAATGTAATCCAAAACAGACAATTGGGTACCATTAATTTGAGATTAAGAAACTGATGTTGGATGTTCATGACAAATACATGCTCAGGGCCATTGAATTGGCGGAATTAGGTAGAGGGAAAGTTAGCCCTAATCCAATGGTGGGCTGTGTTATTGTCCATGATGGAATCATTATTGGGGAGGGATATCATGAATATTATGGAGGACCACATGCTGAGCCCAATGCCATCCGTGCTGTTCAAAATCCGGATTTGATTAAAACTTCCACAGGCTATGTGAGCTTGGAGCCCTGCGCACATTGGGGGAAAACACCTCCATGCGCAAACTTATTGTTGGATGTAGGTATAAAAAAAGTGGTCATCGGTGCAGTGGATTCCAATCCCTTGGTAGGTGGCAAAGGCATTCAAATACTACAAAAAGCAGGAATAGAAGTAATAAGTGGCGTGCTTAATGAAAAGGTGAGAGCACAAAATGTCCGCTTTTTTACTTTTATGGAAAAAAAGCGGCCTTACATTATCCTCAAGTGGGCCCAGACATTGGATGGCTTTGTTGCCAGAGAAAATTACGATTCCAAGTGGATCAGCAATCCCTATAGCAGACAACTGGTCCATAAGTGGAGATCGGAAGAAGATGCGATCATGGTGGGGACTTTGACGGCACAATATGACAACCCCAAACTCAATGTCAGGGACTGGACTGGGGAAAACCCCATCCGTGTGGTGATTGACCGCCATTTGAAATTGAATCAGGAATTATTCCTTTTTGACGGTACCCAACATACCTTGTGCTATAATCAGGAAAAAGATGAGCTAGGCCCTCAATCTGAAAAAGTCCGGCTCAAAGAAGCTTTTGACCTGGAGGATATTTTAGAGGATCTTTACAAAAGAAAAATACAGAGCCTCATAGTAGAAGGAGGCGCGCAAGTGCTCAAAAAATTTATAGACAAGGAACTTTGGGATGAAGCACGTGTTTTTACAGGAAATATTGCCTTTGGCAAAGGAATACCCAGCCCAGTAATCTCGGGACAGGTTGGGAAGCAATATGATATTCAGGGTGACCTTCTTACTATTTGGCATCCCAAACCCAAACGTTAAATAAAAAAATTGATCATGGCAGAATCATTGTACATACCCAAAGAAACTGACAAAGCCGGAATTTACCAGGCCATACTCCCACAAATTGAAGCATTGATTAGCGGCGAAACTGACCTTTATGCCAACCTTGCCAATGTTGCTGCGGTGTTGAAAGAAGCTTTTGGCTTTTTTTGGGTAGGTTTCTACCTGGTCAAAGACAATGAACTGGTACTGGGTCCTTTTCAGGGTCCTTTGGCATGCACAAGAATCTCATTTGGAAAAGGGGTGTGCGGAACAGCATGGAAGGAATCCCGTACCCAATTGGTTCCAGATGTAGATCTTTTCCCAGGACATATTGCATGTAGTTCTGCGTCAAAATCTGAAATTGTGGTTCCCGGAATAAAAGATGGAAAGGTTTGGTGTGTTCTGGATGTGGACAGTGACCAATTGGATGATTTTGATCAAAATGACAAAATTTTCCTGGAAGAGCTGATGCAGCTATTGTCAGCAAAACAATCAAAATAAAAAAACCAATCTTCTTCTGGGGCATACCAGTTCTATTTCCCCAGTTCCAGCCCATAGGGAATTATAGAAAAGATGGGGTTGGTGGTCAGGTAATTTCACCCCTGCTCAAAACAAGGAGCTGCTTGGTACTTTGAAAAATTTCCGCTTCTAAAACCACATTTTTTTCCTCATTCACAGTACCTAAGTAAATCATTTCATGGGCCGCAAGAAGTCTTTTGACCTCATCCATATCCTTTAAAAGATCAGAAGAAATGTGTTTCCCTACCTCCAATAGATTGAATTCGGAACCCTCCGTAAATGCCAATTCGGAAAAAATCTGTTCCAGGTTTTTCTGAAAGGCAAGTTGTGCAATGTATCTGGAGGAAAGTTTATGTGAAAGCACGGTATTGCACCCCAGTAAAGTTGTATTAAGCAACTGTTCCGTTACAGGATCACCTAAAATGGTGATGATTTTTGTCAAAAACTGGGCATCATCCTTATGTGCAGCAACCAGCAACATCGTCAACCTGAAGCCAAGTTCATCATCTAAGTTGACGACTATGTTATCAAAATTACCTTCTTGAATTTTTTGCAAGAATTCTTCGGAGAAATAATCCGCCTTAGATTCAAACACGTGTTGAGACTCTTGAAGGGCCTTTCTGCTTTTCCTGTCGATGAAATCTCCTATATTTTCCAAATTCCAGGCGTCTCCGATGACACAGATCCGCTTGCTCACCTCTTCCTTTGGCGGAATGATATCATTTCTTTTGTCTGGCAATTTTGTAAAACCGGACAACTGGAATTTTATTTGCTTCACGTTATTTGTCAAAAAAATAAACCAGCAACCTTTACTAAATCTATTTCCAAACGAACAGAGATCTATTTGAAAATTCCCTAGCTCATCCGCTTTGGAAAACCCAATCAAAGTGCCTCCCTTAAAACTAAATAACAGCTGCTCAAATGGCATTTGCTCAAACTTGCTGATCTCACCAAACTGTTTGGGATCGATAAAATGGATGGTAGAACCATCTGCGGACAAAATCTCAAAAAACACCTTGTAATAAACCGGATCGACTTTCGCCCTTGCAATGATGCTTCCAATCACATCTCCCGGTGTGATCACTGCAAAGAGGTTGCCTGATTTATAATGGGAGAGATTTAATGCAATCTTTCTGGCATCTTGATGAGTAGAAAGTTCAATAGAGCATTTGACCGGGCTACCTTTTTCCTGTCTTTCTTTTAAATGATTAAAAAAAGGAAGATTATTGGTGAGGTTGGTGAGTATCTTGAGGTTGAAATTGTCTGAATCAAAGGAATTTTCAAAATCATCAGGAGACAAAATTACCAGGGCCTTTGCCAGTTGAATGGATAACCTTTCAAATGTCTGAAAGGACATGACATCCCCCTGCCTGATAAAAATATCCAGGTTTTCCCATCTACGCTTATCAAATTGGGCCCTAAAAGCAAGTACCTTGGCAGGTTCATGAAAAAGCAATACCACATCTTCCAGGACGCCCTTTTCTCTTGCTCTGATATTGATTTGGTCCAAAATCATCAGCAACTTGATGTTATAGTTAACAAAAAGAATGTGACCCCCTTTTTTGTAAGGGAGTGAACCGCTCTTGATGTTTTCTATGAGTTTAATCAGCGCAGCAGACAAAACAGAAATGATAAATGAAAAAAGAACAAGTCCAATGATTACCTGAACCAGGCCTGTTGCAATCTGAACTGGTCCTTTTGCATCTGCGTAATAAGCTGGATCAGCAAAAATCCTATAGCTACTTGGTAAACCTCCCAAAAATGGGGAAAGCAAAAATATTACTGTGGCACTTGTGATAAAAATGGCAATCAACTGGATCCAAATGGGCGCTAAAGCAAACCTTTCCGGAGATAGGAACCGCTTAATTTTGCGGCTAAAAAATCTGATTTTATCGAGGAAAGGCAACTTTTATTCCATTTTATTTTCTTAAATATAGGAATCCTTAAAGAAAATTTTCGGCTTTGTTTTAAAAAATATGGGAAGCTTTTTTCGGATCTATTCTTTGCAGAAGAAAAGCAGCAAATTGACAGTTTTAAAAAAAGACAATTCTTCGGTTTATTCCTTATTTCACTTCCCACTTTTCGATAAAAGTTGGCTCAAAAGCAGCCATTTTATCTAAAATTACAGCAGGGTTATCCCCTACAATAAGCAGGTCCAATTGGGCCTGATGTAGGAACCCTTCCTTTACAGCATGTTTTAAAAACTGCAAAAGGCCTTCATAATACCCATTTACATTATACAAAGCCAAGGGTTTACGGATATAGGCCAATTGGTTTAAGGTCATGATCTCAAAAAGTTCTTCAAAGGTTCCAATCCCTCCTGGCATGGCAATAAAGCCATCCCCTTTCTCAGCCATGAGCCATTTTCTGTCTCGCATGGTTTCTACCACTGTCAGTTCCGTACATCCCTGATGTGCCACCTCAATATCCACAAGCTTTTGAGGAATCACCCCATAGACATTTTTCCCCGCCTCCAGCATGGCATCTGCAATTACACCCATAAGACCAACATTCCCAGCTCCATATACCAAGGAGAGGTCCCTTTTAATCATTTCATTTGCCAGGGCCAAAGCCCCCTCGGCAAAAATGGGATTCTTTCCTTTATTTGAGCCACAATAGACCGTGATTTTCTTCATAACCAAATTTAAGAAAGTCTTGGAAAAGGAAAAGCCTGGACAAGCCAGGCCATACAGTACTTTTGGTTTTTTATTATTAAATCGCTTTTTGATTCAAAGCATCCACTAACTCGCGTTTGAGCTTCCTCTCTCTTTCCAGGGTATTCTTTCTATGCTGGTCAAATTCTTCCCTTGTTTCTTCCAGATCTTTTCTTGCCTTGGAAATCACTTTATGACTCTGACTGAATTTATACAGGAAAAACAAAAACGCACCTGTAAGTAAGGCAACTATGGCCCACATCATACTGTTATAGGCTGATTTGTGGATAGGAATTCCTAAAAAAGCAAAGCTATCCCTTGCTTTTTCCGCACTTTCCAATTGCTCCCTGAGATCAGACATCTGAGCCTGTAAATCAGAAATTTCACCTTGCCGTTCTTTCAGTTCCTGTTTTAGGGAAATCAATTCATTTTTGAATACATTCAGCGAATCCGTAACATTCTGTCGGATTTTATCCAAATGCACTTTCTTTACCACCTTGTAATCCTGATAATTATTGGATATGGAATTGAGGTAATCAAACTGGCTTGTAATAGTCCCACTATTGAGCGATCCAGTATTCTCTTGTTCCTGTGCATTTAATAAATGGGAAAACAAACAAAAAGTAAAAAGGGCGATAAACAGTTTATTTTTCATTGGCTATAGGTGAATTTGTACTTATTTTATACCTACTCAATCTAAGGAATTGTCAACACTGATCTAACAGCAATAAATATGCCTTTTTTAACAACTAAATACAAAAAATTGTGAAAAATTTCATGCATTTTATCAACACAAATTAAACAAATTCAATACATTTCCTTATTTTTTTGGATCATAATATGCTGATTTATTCCTATTATACTACTTCATATCACTTTTTATATGTAACTCAATCAAAAGCACTATGTTTTTTTGGTGTTTGACATGAATAAATTGCCCTTCATCCCCAAGCAAAGAAATTAGAGCCCTAAAATTGAATTCTATCGAGGATTGAAAAATATTTCATTAAATTCAATTCCCAGTCACAGTTATTGAAATGAACGAATCCTTCTTTTTAAATATAGGGGACATTTTTTTTACCTGCTTTCATTCCGCTTTGATAGTATTCAACCTCTTCGGATGGGCTTGGAAACCCCTAAGAAAATGGCATTTGGTAAGCATCTCGCTCACTTTCGCTTCCTGGATAGTTTTAGGAATTTGGTATGGCTGGGGCTACTGTCCCTTAACAGATTGGCATTGGGAAATCTTAAGCAAAATGGGAAAACAGAATTTACCTCATTCCTACATTGCCTATTTGATGCAAAGAGTATTGAGCCTAAACTTGGCAACCGATTTGGTAAATGCCCTGACATTGGGCTTGGCACTGATGGCACTGGCATTATCTCTATTTGTAAACTTTAAAAAGCGGCGGAAATAAAATTTAATAGACATACAGGCATCCTTACTTTTTTTGAAACTTCCTAAAAAAAATGCATGGCTTTACCAATATTTCAAGGTATGAATAATATTGGATGAAAAAATGAACAAACTCAGCATTGAAGAATTTTCAATTCAGAGACGATACAACTCTTTCATTTTATGTTTTTGTTAATTAAAATTAGTTTTTGTTAAATTATATGTATTTTTTAATCAATTTTGTTGTAATAATTTTAATTTTAACGAGCTTTTATTAACTTTGAATCATCAAACAAGACAAATGGTCTTCACACACTGTAGGATGTTGAAATTGGCAGACATGCCCTCCTGTCTCGGGGGTAGGGATTCCGGAATAAAGCGAACATGGAGCTCGTGTTCTTGCCTAACTGCCCTGTGGAGGTTCGAATCCTTCTCCTACAGCAATAAAAAACAAGGACAGCAAAGGGCTGTGTAGCAATTGAAAATTTTATACTGTAGGATGTTGAAACTGGCAGACAAACCCTCCTGTCTCGGGGGTGGGGATCCCGGAATAAAGCGAACATGGAGCTTGTGTTCTTGCCTAACCGCCCCGTGGAGGTTCGAATCCTTCTCCTACAGCTGGTTATTTTGGGTTTATTGTTAATTGACTAAAGCTGTGAGATTCTGTTTCACAGCTTTTTTCATTATAAATCGTTTGGCCTTACCTTAGAAGCAATCAAGGCTGGCCTATAAGATGCAAGAAATGTAATGGCTATCACTGCTACACTTGTCCAGAAAAAGTCCGTCCAAACCATTTTTACAGGGTAATTTTCAATCACCGAAGAAGCTATACCCAAAGAAACCAATCCGAAGGTATCCTGTGCCCACACCAGAACAAAGCCTAAAACAAGCCCAATCAAAGCACCTGAAAAGGCAATAATAGCCCCTTGTTTAAGATAAATACTCCGTACCAATTTTTCCCTAGCCCCGATAGCAAACAAAATCGCTGTGTCTTTCTTTTTTTCTATCGCCATCATGGAAAGCGAAAAAAAGATATTGAAAGAAGCTACAGCCAGAATAAAACTCAAAGTTATAAAAACAAAAAGCTTCTCAATTTTAATAGTCCGTAGTAATCCGGCATGCTGTTCATCTGTATCTTTTACAGTAAATCCTTCCCCTAAATGTGCCCTAAGCCTCTTTTTTACCTTCTGAATATTTTCTCCTTCTCCTACTTTGATTTCAAGTGCTGTTCTCCTTGATCCGTAATTCAAGAGACTTGCCACAAAGTCCAGTGGAGCAATAATGTAATTGTCATCGAACTCTTTGTCAACACTAAAAAAAGCTGCAGGGCGCAAAACCCCAGTATTGTATAATTGGGAAGGATCAATCGTCCCTGCACTTCTTGGAGCTTTCGGATAAAACACTTGTAACATTTCGAATTCATTATCAAGGTCCATGGAAAGGAAAAAACCAACACCCCTTCCAATGATTGCTTTTGGCCTTCCGGAAGTTCCAAGATCTAAGTTCCCCCAGGTATAACCTCTTCCAAACCTCCCATGATCCAGGTAATTATCGGAAACACCTTTCAACCTGGCCAAATGCTGGTAATCCCTGTATTTAAATAAGGCATTGTCCTCAATTACCTCAGTTACGATTTCCACCCCTTCTATATTTTGTATGGACTCCAGCCATGCAGCCTCCACTTCAAAGGATTTCCCTGCCGCAGCTTCTATTTTAAGCTCCGCATCAAAAGAGGCATACAGAGACCTGACAAGATCTTCCAGTCCATTGAAAACAGATAGAACAACGACCAGGGCCATAGTCCCCACTGCAACTCCAATCATGGATATACGGGACAGAATGGTGATAAAATTCCGCTTCTTTTTGCTACGGAAATACCGGGATGCTATAAAAAATGAAAGGTTCAATGATCCTAAAATTTAATCCTCCTCCTCTTCCTCCTCATCGGAAGCCTCGGGAATGTCCAATGATGAAATAACTTTGTCCATATGTTGGGCATAAGAGGCAGAATCATCCATGAAAAGTGCGATTTCAGGAACTATCCTCACACTTTTTCCTATCCTATTCCCAAGGTGCTTCCTAAGTTCGCTCTTTTTTTCATTAAGCTTATCAAAAACAGGCTTATCCTTTTCCAATAAAAAACTGAGGTAAACTTTTGCCAATCCCAGGTCAGGACTTACAATTACACGGGAAACAGTCACAAAGGAAGTCCCCAAAAGGTGTTTGGCTTCCTTTTGAAATATCTCCCCAATCTCTTTTTGGATCAATTTGCTGTATTTCTGCTGTCTTTTACTTTCCATAGTTCATTTAATTGACGCAAATTTAGTGAATTAAATGCGTAACCTTTAATTTCGTGCGATCTGATTGTATTCACATAGCCCTTCTTCATTGCTTTGATAAGCTTTTTTAGAATAAATGACCCTTTACGCCTCCTGGCCGTGGCAGGCATCATGCTGATTTTGAGCGGCATTTATTGGTTTGTTCTCAATCCTCCTGTCCTACAGCCAGAAATCATCTGGCTACTGATTGGTGAACGCATGTCAGAAGGTAAAATGATGTACAGGGATATTTTGGATGATTCAGGTCCATTTTCTGCTGCCGTATTTTGGGGCCTTTACCTACTTTTTGGAAAAAGCCTATTGGCCAATAAAATTCTAGCTGCTTTGTTCCTGCTTTTACAGATAACCTATATCAATTACCTATTTAACCAATACAAGTCTTTTGAAGAAACAACTTATGTGCCTGCTTTCGTTGGTGTAATCCTTGTCCATCTTTCTTTTGACCTCTTGATCTTATCCCCTGCACTGATGGGCAGTACTTTTATTGTCTTTGCATTAGGGCAACTTTTCTCACAAACAGTACTGCAAAAAGAGGGCAGTGATTCGGTTTTATTAACAGGGATTTTTTTGGGAATAGCCGCTTGCTTCCACTTCCCATTGGTGTTTTTTCTCCCGTATATGATTATAGTAGGCATCATTATCAGCGGCTTTACTTTTAGACAACTTCTCATTTCACTTTCGGGTTATTTCTTGCCCATTTTGATTTGTTCTGTTTACTATTTCTGGAAAGACGCGCTACCGGACTTTGTTTCTAAATATATCCTCACAGCCAGGACAGCTGACATCTATGTTCATGTCAGGTTAAGGGACATTTTTATTTTGTATGCCTCACCCATTCTTTTTTCATTCCTAGGGCTATTCTTAGGTGCTATTCTAAGATCTTTGACTGTAAACCAGCAAAAGCAGGTACAATTGATGATGTTCTTTTTTGTCTTTGCCGCAGCTTCATTTTTATTGACCAACAGGAGAGCCCCCTATCAGTTTATTATCATGCTGGCCCCATTCACATACTTTATTTCCATGTTGTTTCTGTCCTTGAAAAAAGGTAATCTCAACAATGGATTAAGTGTTGCTTTTCTCATTTTAGTACCTCTCGTAGGCTTAGGATGGCTGACCGTAAAAACCTTAAAGGAAGACCTTGGAGACTATGGGGTATATCCAAGCGGGCAGCACCGCATCACCGAAAACAAAAAAGTTCTGGTATTAAGTGATGACCTTGCTTACTATGAAAATGCCAAACAGGCTACACCTTACCTCAATTATCACCTTACCCGGGAATTGCTCAACTCAATCGACAACCTCCATGAAATTTCTCTGGCATATAAAAACATCAGCAACGATTTACCGGAAGTAGTGGTTGATGAAGATGGTGTTTTTGAAGCTTTTTTGGAAAAAGTCCCAGTTTTAAAAGAAAAATTTCAAAAAACAGGAAAATATTATTTGCTACAAAAGCCATAAAAAAAGCTGTCGGGTTGACAGCTCTTCTAAATCCTATCCTGAGTTTTCTCAAAGATTACCGGCAGGCAATTTTATCCACCCTATTTTGATGCCTCCCTCCTTCGAAATCTGTATTCAAAAAGGTGAAGGCCATTTTTTCCGCTAATTCATAAGCAACAAATCTTGCAGGCAAGGCAATGACATTGGCATTATTGTGCTGCCTGGCCAAAGCAGCAAGTTCTTCGTTCCAGCACAGTGCTGCTCTGATTCCCTGATGCTTATTGGCAGTGATAGCTACACCATTACCACTTCCACAAATAAGTATCCCTTGATCAAATTCCCCCTGCTCTATAGCTGTACATAGGGGATGTACATAATCAGGATAATCTACAGAAGCATCGGAAAAGGGTCCAAAATCCTTGACCTTATACCCTTCCTGCTCAAGTTTTGCAATCAGCCTTTTTTTGTATTCAAATCCGGCATGATCGCCACCTATTGCAATTTTCTTAGTCATTTCTCTGATATTTCAAGTTTTCTTCCTGTTCCTTCTTGGCTCTTTTCTTTTCCAATCGTTTTGCAATCTGGATCCCTGCTTCATACAGGACCAAAATAGGCATAGCTATCAAAATCTGACTGATCACATCCGGAGGAGTAATCACCGCTGCCACAATTAGAATCACTACTATCGCATGCCTTCTGTAGGTCTTGAGCATGGCCGCAGTAACAAGCCCGGACATGGAAAGGAAATATATGACTACCGGCAATTGGAACATGATGGCCGAGGCCAGAACCAGCATGGTCAAGGTAGTGACATAAGAAGTGATGTCAAATTCATTGAGAATAGAGGGGTCCAATTGATAATTGGAAAGAAAGTTGATCGAAAGAGGCGCTAAAATAAAGTATCCAAATGACGCTCCTGCGAAGAAAAGTAAACTGACAAAAAATACTGCTCCCCTGGCTGCCTGTCTTTCTTTGGAATAAAGACCCGGACTGATAAACCTCCAGGCTTCCCAAAATACATAAGGGAAAGAAATGATCAACCCGACTACAACTGATGAAGTCAGGTGCATGGAAAACTGTCCCGTCATCTGCCTGCTCTGAATGGTAAAAGGCAGATTGTCTATGCAAAGTGCAGGCGTAGAAATAGCATCTGCAATTTTACATAGCATCTGATAAGTGAAAAAATCCACCTTGGAAGGACCAAGAATGATTTTGCCAAATACGATGCTTTTTGCCAAAAAGGCAATGACGGTAAATATCAGAATGGCAGCAATGGAACGCAGTAAATGCCAACGCAACTGTTCCAAATGGTCCAAAAAGGACATGCCCTCCTCTTCCTCTTCTTCTCTATACTGATCTAAGGCCACGTTTTGGAATCAAATTAATACAATGGAAACTGAACCATCCAATCGTTAACTTCTTTTTTTATATGAGCCAATACGGACTCGTTATCATGATTTTGAAGTGCCTTGTCTATCAAGTGGACAATTTTCTTCATATCGGCCTCCTTCAATCCTCTTGTTGTTACGGCGGCTGTACCTACACGCATACCGGATGTTACAAATGGCGAACGGGTGTCGAAAGGAACCATGTTCTTGTTGATGGTAATATCAACTTTGCCCAAGGTCTCTTCTGCCAATTTACCTGTAAGGTCTTTATTTCTTAAGTCAATCAACATCAGGTGATTGTCAGTACCTCCTGAGATAATCTGATAGCCCAAGGCTACAAATTCATCCGCCATTACGGAAGCATTTTTCTTCACCTGAATCACGTAGGCCATGTATTCATCAGAAAGAGCTTCCTGGAAGGCAACCGCCTTGGCGGCAATAATGTGTTCCAAAGGCCCTCCTTGTGTACCAGGGAATACCCCTGAATCCAACAAAGAAGACATTTTCCTCAATTCACCCTTTGGGGTCTTCAAACCAAACGGATTATCAAAATCCTCTCTCATCAAAATCAGCCCCCCTCTAGGACCCCTCAAGGTCTTATGGGTAGTGGTAGTCACAATATGGCAATATTCCAAAGGATCATTGAGCAATCCCCTTGCAATCAGTCCCGATGGATGGGAAATATCGGCCAACAAAATCGCACCTACCTGATCGGCAATATCCCTTAATCTTTCATAATCCCAATCCCTGCTATAGGCAGAAGCACCACAAATCAACAATTTTGGCTTAACTTCCAATGCTTTGGCTTCTACTTTATCATAATCGATCATGCCCGTATCTTCCTCCACTCCGTAGAAATGTGGTTGATATAATTTACCGGAGAAATTAACTGGAGAGCCATGGGTCAAATGCCCGCCATGGGAAAGGTCAAAACCCAAAATCGCATCACCGGGATTCAAGCAGGCCAAAAATACAGCAGCATTGGCCTGGGCGCCGGAGTGCGGCTGCACATTGGCCCAAGTTGCGCCAAAAAGCTCCTTGGCCCTATCTATGGCAAGCTGCTCAATCTGATCTACGATTTCGCAACCGCCATAATACCTTTTATTGGGAAGTCCTTCTGCATATTTGTTGGTCAACACACTTCCTGCAGCTTCCATAACCTGCTTGGAGGCAAAGTTCTCTGATGCAATCAGCTCAATTCCTACTTTTTGTCTGTTTTCTTCTTTGGCGATGAGGTCAAAAATGACTTGGTCTCTTTTCATGGGGGATTTTGAATTAAGTGCTCAAAAATAGTTTGATTCAATCGATTATCCAATTGTATTGAACAAGGAAATCAGCCTTTTTCAAACTAATCCAATCTCGGCAAACTGAGTTTATATCTGACCGCCACCAACCTGATAGAAATTACCACACATATGGAAATCAAAAGGTTGGTATCCCTTTCCAAACCCAGGTAATTCAATAACAAATACAAGATGGCGCCGGTAAGGCATGCCGAGGCATAAATTTCTTTTCGGAATAGGATAGGGATTTCATTGACCAAGGTATCCCGTATCACACCGCCCATAACCGCAGTAAACATCCCCATAATGGCAGCAATCTCTGGCCTTACACCAAATGCAAGGGCCTTTTCCACGCCCAAAACGGTGAAAAAACCTATCCCAAGGGTATCAAACAAGAACATGGTCTTTCTTAATTTGAGTAAGAACCTGGGAAAGACAAAGGCTGCCAGGACTCCCAACAAAATAGCATAAAGAAAATAAACATCGCCAATCCAGACCAAAGGATAGGAACCCAAGAGCACATCCCGCAAAGTACCTCCCCCTATGGCCGTAATGAAACCGGTAAATCCCGCCCCAAAAAGGTCATGTTCCTTATCCCTGACAGCCAATGCTCCGGAAATAGCAAAAACAAAGGTCCCAATAAGCTCTAAGGGATATTGTATATCCATCGCTTTGTTATTTAGATGAATTGATTCCAAAATGCCTAGAGGAAACAAGGTTATTTTCCTCCTTGTACTTATTCGAAGCTTTCTCTAAGGTACTTTGCAGTATAATTTCCCTCTATCCCCATCAAAGCTTCCGGAGTTCCTTCAAATGTAATCTGTCCTCCCTTCTCACCGCCTTCGGGACCCAAATCGATTACCCAGTCGGCCGCTTTGATCACTTCAGTATTGTGCTCAATGATGATCACAGAATGGCCCTGATCGATCAAAGCATTGATGGAATATAGTAATTTACGGATATCATGAAAATGAAGTCCTGTGGTAGGCTCATCAAATATGAAAAGGACATGATCGCCGGGACGCGTACCGCCTTTGCCAAGGAATGAAGCCAGCTTCACCCTTTGGGCCTCACCGCCGGACAAGGTATTGGAAGACTGGCCCATGCCGATATAGCCCAAGCCTACCTCCTGCAAAGGCTGTAGCTTATTGATAATCGCATGCTTATCTTTGAAAAACTCCATGGCTTCATCGATGGTCATGTCCAGCACATCTGAGATATTTTTGTCCTTAAACTTAATGTCCAGAATTTCATTTTTAAAGCGCTTGCCTTTACAGGATTCACAGGTAAGGTGGATATCCGCCATAAACTGCATTTCTACAGTAACCGTTCCCTCTCCCTGACAGGCTTCACATCTTCCTCCATCTACATTGAAACTGAAAAATGCCGGTTTGTACCCCCTTTGTTTTGCCAAAGGCTGTTCAGCATATAAAGTCCTAATGGCATCATAAGCTTTTACATAGGTAACAGGATTGGAGCGGGAAGATTTCCCAATTGGATTTTGATCCACAAATTCCACTTGGGTGATTTTTTTGTAATCGCCTTCCAGCTTATCGAACTTGCCGCTTTCATCTATCACCGTGCCGAGCATTTTTCCCAAGGCCGGGTAAAGCACCTTTTTGACCAAAGTGGATTTCCCGGAGCCACTGACCCCGGTCACTACCGTCAAGACTTTTAAGGGAAATTTTACAGTAAGATTTTTCAGGTTGTTTTCCCTGGCACCCTTTACCGTGATGCTGTCCCTCCACTTCCTGTTCTGTTGCTTATCCTGAATTTTTTCTTCTCCCTTCAAGTACCTGGCAGTATGGCTTTGCCCGTGGACCAAAAGCTCTTTCAAATCCCCTTGAAAGACCAGTTCCCCTCCTCTGACACCTGCATCAGGACCTATGTCAATGATCTGATCTGCCGCTTTCATGATCTTCTCCTCATGCTCCACCACGATCACCGTATTGCCCAAATCCCTTAAAGATTTCAGAACTTCAATCAAACGGTCTGTATCCCTGGGGTGAAGCCCGATACTGGGCTCATCCAGGATGTACATGGATCCAACCAAAGCCGACCCCAAAGAAGTAGCCAATTTTATCCTTTGGTATTCCCCTCCCGAAAGTGTGGAAGTTAGCCTGTTCAATGTCAAGTAGCCCAAGCCAACTTTATCGATATATTCCAACCTGTTTAGGATTTCTTTTAAAATCCGGTTGGCTACTTTTCGCTCTGCTTCTGACAATTCCAGATCTTGGAAGTAAGCCAAAGCCTTGTGGATGGGCATTAAAACAATATCTGCGATGGATTTTGAATGGATCTTCACATAGGAAGCGTCTTTCCTCAACCTTGTCCCCTTACAATCCGGACAGGTGGTACGGCCCCTAAATCTTGAAAGCATCACCCGATATTGGATTTTGTGGGTTTTGGATTCCAGATCTGCAAAAAAATCATTCAGTCCCCGAAAATAAGCATTTCCTGTCCACAGCAATTCCTTTTCCGCTTCATTCAGATCTTCATAAGCACGATGTATAGGAAAGTCAAAATAAATCCCCTTATTCACCAAAGGCTCCAGCCACTTCCCTGTGGATTCCCCCCTCCATGGGGCAATTGCTCCTTCGTATACAGAAAGACTCTTATCCGGTATCACCAGTTCCGGATCAATCCCCAACACAGAACCGAATCCCTCACAGGTCTTGCAGGCTCCATAAGGATTGTTGAAACTGAAAAAATTAACCGAAGGCAACTCAAAGCTCATGCCGTCAAGTTCAAAACGGTCTGAAAAAGTCTTTTTGTCCTTGCCGGGCACCACAACGGTACACTCCCCATGCCCTTCAAAAAAGGCTGTCTGCACAGAATCCGCTATCCTGAACTGATTGTCCTCGTCATCGTGCCTGACCGAAGCCCTATCTATCAGAATTTCATATTCCCCATTGGGCAAATCTGCTGCCCCGACTAAATCTTCCACAAAATAGGCCTCTCCATTGACAAGAATCCGGGTGAAACCTTTTTGCAGCAATAGCTCCAACTCCTGCTGCTTGGTCCTTCCCTTCACCCAATGCAGGGGACAGGTGATCATGACCTTTTCACCTTCCTCAAAATTGTTGATAAAATCCACCACATCAGTTACTGTGTGGTGTTTCACTTCATCTCCACTTACCGGTGAAATGGTTTTCCCTATCCTGCTGAACAGCAATTTGAGATAATCATAAATTTCTGTGGTGGTACCTACAGTGGATCTGGGATTCTTGGTGGTGACCTTTTGCTGTATGGCTATGGCAGGGGACACACCTTTGATGTATTCTACATCCGGTTTTTCCATCCTCCCCAAAAACTGACGGGCGTAGGAACTCAAGCTCTCCACATACATGCGCTGACCCTCTGCAAAAAGGGTGTCAAATGCAAGGGAGGATTTACCCGAGCCTGAAAGGCCGGTGACCACTACCAATTTATTCCTAGGAATGGCTACACTCAGGTTTTTAAGGTTATTTACCCGGGCATTTTTGATGATAATGTATTCTTTGGGATCAAGTTGATCTATAGATGGGGAAGTCATGGTCTTGCTCAAACTCATAAACGGCAAAGTTACCAATTCAACCCTTCAAATGATAATTTGTTGGCAACATTAGCGCTGAATCAACCACAAAACATAAGCATAAGCGAAAAACCTAAGTATCCTGAGCAGGCTGTACCCTAAATACTTCCTCTTCTCCAGGCCTGCGGCTCCCCCCAATAAGGCGATAAGTGAAAAAGGAAGGGGGGTCAGGGAAGCTACTAATACCAAAAAAGCTCCATATCGAGAGAATAAGCTCATGTATTTTTGGATATACCTGTTCTTTGATTGTAAAAAATTTATCCTGTGGTTGACAATAAGCCCAAGATTGAAGTTGAAATATCCTGCAGCATAGGAAATGACGGATAAAAGACCAATGCTCAAAAAATAGGGTCCTATCCAACCGGTCTCCAAGGACCAAAGCATGAAAATCTCCGGGGGAATAATACCAAAAAGGACCTCAGATCCTACAAAAACAGTCATCACCAAATAGGGATTGTTGTAAATGGCACCAAACCATTCCAACCTTTCCTGTTCTGAAAAATATTGCCTGATCAGAAAAAATAAAACAACCAAAACCCCGAGATAAAGAAACCCTTTGGCAAGGTTTTTTATCAAAAAACTTAACCTATCTGCCCTTGAATTTCCATCAGCCATCTGCAGGATTTTTTTCTTAAAATTAGCCAGAAATTCTATTCCAGACCCAAATAAATTGAAGTTTACAGATGATACATGCCTACTTTTTATTTGACATTTGTCACAGGTATTGTTAGAATATTTAAGGAATTTTGCGCCATGAACCAAGTCAGACTAGGCCTAAAAGAAAACTGGCAACAGTTTACGCTTTTGGTCATCATCAATGCTTTTGTCGGAGGAATGGTGGGACTGGAACGAAGTATCCTCCCGCAAATCGCAGAGGTAGAGTTCGCTATTGCGGCCAAGACTGCCATTCTTTCTTTCATCGTTGTTTTTGGAATTGTAAAGGCCCTGACCAATTATTTTGCCGGTGCATTGGCCAATAAAATCGGAAGAAAAAATCTACTGGTAATCGGTTGGTTGTTTGGCCTGCCGGTACCTTTCATTCTTATGTTTGCTCCTGCTTGGGATTGGATTGTGGCCGCCAATGTACTGCTGGGGATCAACCAAGGTTTGGCATGGAGCAGTACAGTAGTCATGAAAATTGACCTGGTCGGGGAAAAAGACCGGGGATTTGCCATGGGCCTTAACGAATTTGCAGGTTACCTGGCTGTGGCGGCTGTTGCCTTTCTAACTGGTTTTATTGCTGCTGAGTTTGGACTTAGACCCTATCCCTTCCTTCTGGGGATTGCCTTGGCTATCGGCGGATTGTTGGGTTCCCTATTCCTGATCAAAGACACAAGAAAACATGTTGCGGCCGAAAACTCCATTTCTGATGTGCCCAGGTTATCCCATATTTTTTGGGAAACTACCTGGAAACATAAAAATCTGGGTTCGGTCACACAAGCGGGGCTGGTCAACAACCTCAATGATGGCATGGCTTGGGGAATTTTCCCCATACTTTTGGCCGGAAAAGGATTCAGTCTGGAGCAGATCGGCATAATTACCGCCATTTATCCTGCGGTTTGGGGGTTGGGACAACTCTTCACCGGAAAGATGGCAGATATCTACAATAAAAAACACCTGCTTTTTCTCGGCATGTTCTTACAGGGAATTGCCCTTTTCTTTTTCTTTTTTGCGCAAAATATGGCCCATTATGTGATTCTATCCGCCATTTTGGGATGGGGCACTGCCATGGTATATCCTACCTTTTTGGCCACAGCGGCTGAGAATACCCATCCACAAGACCGGGCAAAGAGCATCGGGGTATTCCGCTTGTGGAGGGATTTGGGTTATGCAATCGGGGCTATTTTGACAGGAATCATTGCAGATGCCCTGGGGATTGAAGCATCTATTTTTACCATTGCAGGTATAACACTGATTTCTGCTCTGGTCATAGCGGTAAGGATGGAAGTAAAAATCGCAAAATAAAAAGAGGTGAATCTCAAATTCTCACCCCCTTTGAAGGAGTTGAATTATTCTATCCAAATGCGTTTTCCCATCAAATCACTGAATAATGATTGTTTTTTGGACGGAAGAAAAAGGACCATCGAGTTCCTTTCCATCCTTTTTCAATAAACTGACGGTAAGCGCATATTCCCCCTTTGGCAAATTCGCAATCCGCACCGGGGTCATTTGGTCCAATTCATATTCTGCCGCATCCAATTGGATTCGCACCTTTAATTTGTCCAGTTTTAAATCTCCTCCCAAAACCAAAAAGTCTACAGTAGCTTCTTGTCCTTCTGGAAAAACCTGGCCATTACGGGGCAAATTTACCGCTATATAAGGCTCAGCCTGATAGGGAAAAGCCCTGGTCTCCCCGACCATAAAATCCCTGTCCACATAATTGCCAAATTCTTTTAAAGCCAGTCCTTCGGCATCTACTAAGTAGGCCACAGCCCTATAAGTCCCTTCTTTTAATTCTCTCTGGAAAATGGGGGCATTGTATCCCACCGGATCCCCGCCGTTAAGGATCATCATCAATTGGAAACCGCCCATTCCGGATGCAAAAGGGTAGTTTTTGATATTGAATTCAAAGGGAACTTTCCCCGGTCTGAATTTTTGATTACCCAATGGCGTGTACATTTCAATGATAGCGTCCGGATAGTCATTTTTCTCCTCATAAAAATAAAAACTGATGGCAGGACCTTCGCCCTGCGCTTGTTCAAGAGAATCAGTCTGAACTGTCAATTCCCCCTGTTTTTCTCTGGAGGTGTTGCAGCTAATGAGGGAAATAAGCAGTGAGGGCAAGAACAATAAAAGGCGTTTATTCATGGATTTTAAAGGCTAAAGGGCTAATTTATTTAAATTTCAATGAAAATGGCTTACCTTTCGGGATAAATATTTACCAAATATGACTGAGATTTTATATGATGAAATCCCATCTCTGGACCTGGCAGACTTTACCTCCGGAGATGCAGAGAAGAAGGCAGCTTTTGTAAAAAAGCTGGGTGATGCCTATCAAAACATTGGCTTTGTGGCCATAAAAAACCACGGTTTGAGTCAGGATTTACAGGATAGGCTCTATGCTGTGATCAAAGAATTCTTTGCCCTTCCTGATTCGGTGAAAGCCAAATACGAAAAACCTGAAATCGGCTTTCAAAGAGGATATACCGGAAAAGGTAAAGAACATGCTAAAGGAAGAAATACCGGTGACCTGAAAGAATTTTATCATGTAGGGCAGGAATTGTCCGACATTCCTGACAATGACCCCATCAAATCTGAATATCCAGCGAATATCTGGCCAGAAGAATTGCCTGAATTCAAAACCGTTGCTCTGGAAATCTACAAAACCCTCGAAAATGCGGGAAAAAATATGTTGCGTGCCATTGCACTTCACTTAGGGCTGGAGGAAGATTACTTTGAGGACAAAGTAGCCTATGGCAATTCTATCCTGAGACAAATCCATTACTTCCCAATTGAAAACCCGGATGCCGTTCCTGCCGATGCAGTTCGTGCTGCCGAACATGGCGATATCAACCTGATCACCTTATTGATGGGCGCCTCTGCCGATGGGCTTCAGGTCTTGAGGAGAGACGGAAAATGGATACCGATTACTGCATTGCCTGACCAATTGGTAGTGAATGTGGGCGACATGTTGGAAAGACTGACCAATAAGAAACTGAAGTCTACCATCCACAGGGTAGTCAACCCACCCCGTGAACTGATGCATACCAGCAGGTACTCTATCCCTTTCTTTATGCACCCAAGGTCTGAGATGGACCTGACCTGCCTGGAAAGCTGCGTAGATGCCGACAACCCCAAACAATTTGAAGACGCCACTGCCGGAGAATTCCTGGATGAGCGTTTAAGGGAACTGGGACTAAAAAAATAAAAAGTGTCGGTCAGGAAAGTACGATATTACCTCTACCTGAAGGATGTATTGCTACTTTCTTTCACAGCATTTGGTGGACCCCAAGTCTTTCTCGCCATGGTGCTCGACCTCATGGTGAGAAAGCGGGGCTACATCAAAGAAGAAGAACTCTGGGAACTGAATGCACTATGTCAGATTCTCCCGGGACCTACCTCTACCCAAACTATTTCCGCAATAGGCTACAGAATCGGTGGCCCCAATCTGGCCTACCTTTCCCTTTTTGTTTGGATTTTGCCTGCTACCCTGCTGATGATTGCAGCAGCTTTTTTGATAGACTTCCTTCAGGAAAATACCCCAGGTGCTTTGAGTTTTGCCAAGTTTATCCAGCCCATGGCCATTGGGTTTATCATCTATGCGGCCCAAAAAACCATTTTCAAAATGGTCAAAACTCCGGAGGCTACTGTCCTGATGATGTTTTCGGCCTTCGTTTCCTTTTTCTACAATTCTCCTTATGTATTCCCTTTGCTATTGGTCGTGGGAGGCATCAGCACTTCTCTTAAATTCCGGGATCAGCCAAAAGAAGAAGGTAACAAAAAACTCATGGTTTCATGGGCCAACTTCTTCCTTTGGGGAGGAGTTTTGGTTTTTGCCGCCGTACTGGGAGCCATCACCAAAAACCAGTCCATTTTGCTGTTTGAAAATTTTTACCGAAACGGTTCCCTGATTTTTGGCGGAGGACAGGTTTTGGTGCCCTATTTATATACCGAATTTGTGGAATTCAAAAAATTCCTGAGTTCGGAAGAATTCCTGACCGGTTACGGGATCTCACAGGGAATCCCCGGGCCTACCTTTAGCATCAGTTCCTATGTGGGTGCGCTTTCCATGCGGGAAGATGGCATCCCGGGACTGCTTACAGGTGGATTTGTGGCAGCGGCGGGCATATTTCTACCCGGAACTTTCCTGATTTTCTTTGTGATCAAGTTTTGGGACCAACTCAAAAAATACCGTCCGGTGCGTGCCGCCTTGGAGGGGATCAATGCGGTCAGCTGCGGGATGCTGATAGCTGCCGCCTACCTGCTTTTCGAACCCCTGGATGCCAATCTATTCAATATCCTGGCCATTTTTGGCACTTACCTGCTGCTTCAATTTACCAAGTTGAGCTCTCCAATCATCATCATCATAGGGGTATTGGCGGGCATTGGGTACAATTGGATTTTCTGACTTCGGTTTTGAAGGTTCAGCCACAAAGGCACCAAGACACTAAGTTTTGACTTTTCTTTGTGCCTTCGTGTCTTCGTGGCATTTCAATCCTAAGACCCTGAAGTGAATAGGCCACAAAGGCACCAAGACACTAAGCTATTTAAGATTTTATACCCAATAAATAAGATCGAAATTGAGTAGAAACTGGTGCTTTTACGAACGTCCCAAACAGCACATGATTAGGGATAGTGTTTTGATATGCATCCTTAATTCTAAATTCCTCATTCTACATTATTATTCCTTCCTTTGTGCCTTCGTGTCTTCGTGGCATTTCAATCCTAAGACCCTGAAGTGAATAGGCCACAAAGGCACCAAGACACTAAGCTATTTAAGATTTTATACCCAATAAATAAGATCGAAATTGAGTAGAAACTGGTGCTTTTACGAACGTCCCAAACAGCACATGATTCGGGATAGTGTCTGGATATCCATCCTTAATTCTAAATTCCTCATTCTACATTATTATTCCTTCCTTTGTGCCTTGGCGCCTTTGTGGCAAAATCAAACCTTGAGCCTTTCTATGCAAATGGTTTGTCGATCGCCGGACTTGGTTGGGTAAAGTACTGTGGTCCATTTTCTGTCATGTAGAAACAATCTTCCAGACGAACACCAAACTCACCCACGATATAAATCCCGGGCTCATTGCTGAAACACATCCCTGCCTGTAATGGTGTGCTGTTGCCCCTTACCAAATTGGTCCATTCGTGACCGTCCATGCCAATACCATGACCGAGTCGGTGGGAAAAATATTTGTAATCCGGACCAAATCCCGCTTTGTCAATCACCGACCTTGCCGCTGCATCCATTTGCTCACAGGTAGCACCCGCTTGCTTGGCCAATTCAAATGCGGCTGACTGCGCCTCTTTCACCACCTCCCAAACTTCTTTCTGCCTGTCATTATAGTCCCCAAAAACAATGGTCCTGCTGATATCCGATTGGTAGCCTTCCACTGTACATCCCCCATCTGCCAACACTATATCCCCGGGCTTTAATTTTTGTATTTTGCTGCTTCCATGCGGAAAAGCCGACCATTCACCAAAATTGGCCCCAATTGAACCTCTAAACCCTAATTTACTGTGTGCTTCTGAAGCAATGTCCCGAAAGTCATATTGGGTCATACCCTCCTCTAAGGAATTAAACAAAATTTTATAGGCTTCCAGGGTAGCCGTATTGGCTGCCTGCATCAGTGCGATTTCTGCAGGAGATTTATACATCCTGCAACCAGCAGTCACTCCGTCTCCATTGACAAAATTGATCCTGGAAGTTTCATTTTTGATCCCATCATAAAGAAAGAACCGGCAACGCTCTTCAATCGCCACCTTTTGATTGGGGGTTCCAAGGTCCCTGAGCAACTTAGCCGTAAGCGCATAAGGACTTTGATGTTCATTCCAGGTCAGCACCTTATTGCCGAATTTCACCAATTCCTCCACCTTATCCTGTTCAAATCTTGGGCAGATGTAGGCAATATCCCCCTTGGCAGGAATAACTGCTGCGACCATCCTTTCGGAAAGAAAAAAATCAAAGTCCAGAAAATACTTCATGCTGGTGCCGGGTTCCAGAAAAAGTGCATCAATTTTTTGTTCCTGCATCAGCTGCTGTGCCTTGGCAAGCCGGGCCAAGCGCTCATCCCTACTGATAGGCTCTATGGAAAGGTTCAAAGGCTGGACCGGTTTCGATGTACTTTTACTATCTTGTTTTTCGGGCCTGGAGCAAGCAAAGGCAGGCATGGCGAGGGCAGGGGAAAGAGATACCCACTTGACAAAGGATCTTCTTTTGAGTTTCATGGCGGTATGATTTTCAGAAAAATAAAAAATTCCATCAGACTTTACTGCCTCAGAAGTACCCATTTACTCTTGATTTATTTAAAAGGTCAAAATTACCATTCAAAAAGTTTTTGCAAATGTTCAACTGTTTACCTTATTTAGAGGCACCAAAATGGAACTATAGCTCAGTTGGTTTACAAAGCGTCCCGACATGGGTCGGGAAGGCCGCTGGTCTGGATCCAAAAACCAGGGTTACTAAAAGAAAATAAATATATGGAACTTTAGCTCAGTTGGTTTAGAGCGCTGCCTTGACAGGGCAGAGGTCGTGGGTTCGAATCCCTCAAGTTCCACTTTTTTTAGACTACTAGAGACGAGAAGCGAGAGGTTAGACTCGATGGATGTCAGGCGGATTGTAACAGAAACAATAAACAAAGCCTGCCCCGAGCATCGGGGAAGCAAGAAACAAGACTCGTTTTCCCGAAGAGCTGATGATCCTATTTTTAGAAGCGAGAAGCGAGAGGTTAGATTCGGTTCACTTTGGAAGAACAATCTGGTCTTTTGTCTTTAAATATGCTATTCGAATAAGTTGAAATAAGCCTTCGACGAAATATTTTTTTCGTGCATGAAAATAAAATATGACCTATTCTGGGTAATATACTCTAAGCTGAAATGGTGATTCTACAAATAGATGATCCTTTCAGGGTCGGGAAATCAGATATCCCTATTAATCAGATTTTTTAAATCAGGCTATAATTATCCCGAAGGGATAACATATTTATAGAAGTAATTCGGATAGATGAGTCCCCCAACCCCGAAGGGTATCGAATATCATTAAAATGACCTGATTCTTTGAAGCCAGTTATTCACCATGTAGGTTCGTTTCTTGTAACTATACATGATTATTCATACCCATACCAGTAAATAACTCCCTGTGATCTAATTGATTATGGATCACTTTACCCATTTAAAGTTTTTATAAAATGTTTTACGCAAACAACATTTTATACCTAATGTTGTTGTATGACCAGAACATAATTAGAAAATGTTTAATCTTTTGCCCAGTTTAAAGAGACTTTATAGCGATAAAAAACATTGTAATCCAATTCCCTTTCTGAAACACGCTTTACATACAAGATGTCATTGTCATCCATAAAATGTACTGCGCCAGAAATTGGGAGCTCTGATATTGCACCTTGATAACTGAAATATGATAGCTTTTTATTATCCATGAAAATCAAGTGTCCGTTGTTTATCGTAACAAATGACAGATTCCGGGTATAATCTTTAGGCCCCTCTCCTTGATTATTAAATGAGTTCTGAAGCCTACCCTTTGAATCAAGAACATGGAAAGTCTGATCAAGATAGCTATAAGCTAAAAGTTTACCATCAATAACTTTGGGGAATACTAAGCCAAACTCGTAGGGTATCTCAATTTTTACAGAATCCACAAGCTCAAAATAGAAAGCTGAATCCTTAATTTCGGAATTTTCATTCCGGTTCCATGAAGTGAAAAAAAAAGAATTAATTGAAATAAAGATTGTAATTGATAAAAAAACAGACACTAGGACTATTCAATCTCTTCAAAACTGATCTCAGGAATTTGTTGTAGGATTAGAACATCATAATTGATTTCAATTCTCCATAAAAACATAGTTCAAAAACAGCTTCATCAGAAATAATCTCTTTCTAAAGATCACTTACGTTGTTAAACGTAAAAAAATAAATATTAAAATTCATAATTTTAGGCAAATTCTTGAACTCAACTTCAAATTTTTAGCTAAATTTATGAAGTTGAATTCAAATACAACCCCCACACAAAATCCTAATTCCCTAAGATCCTTTCAGGAAACCTATCCGGAGTCAGCGTTCAAAGTCATAAGTCCAGAGAATTTTTATGAATTGGCGGGTCTGGGATCATAAATTAAATTACAGCAATTACCGCCATTTAATTTCCATCAGCAACTTATTCCTTGAGACGGATCTAATATCCATAAATATCTAATATCCATCAGTATCCCGTTCGCCTTAGCGGATCCAACATACACAAATATCTCTATCAACCCCTATATCCCCCTCTCCCAAAATTCACCTTGTCCACTTCTTCAAATACACCTATCTTACAGGTTCAAAATTTACGTCTATGAAGAAAATATACGCGCTGATACTTGGACTGCTGCTGAGCTTCCAAGTTTTTGCCCAAAAAAGCCCAGAGGAATTCCTGGGCTACAAAATGGGAGAAAGATTTACACCCCATCACCAAGTGGTAGATTACTTCGAACACCTGGCTTCCACCCTACCCAATGTCAAACTGGTCTACTATGGGGAAACCTATGAAAAAAGACCGCTGTTCATAGCCATTGTCTCCAGCCCTGAGAATATGGGAAACCTGGAGAATATCCGTTTGGATAACCTCAAAAGAACAGGCATGGTTGAAGGTAGTCCCAGCACTTCCATAGCCATCAATTGGATGTCCTACAATGTGCATGGCAACGAAGCCGTAGGCACAGAAGCGGCCATGAAAACATTCTGGCAGATCGCCGATCCCAACAATGCACAATCCAAAGACTGGTTGAAAAATCAGGTCCTCATCGTAGATCCCTGCGCCAATCCCGATGGAAAGGACCGCTATACCGTTTGGTACAACCAAAAGCAAAACAAAAGATTGCAGCCTGACCCTCAATCTGTAGAACACTTTGAGCCTTGGCCAGGTGGAAGGCCAAACCATTACCTGCTTGACCTCAACAGGGACTGGGCCTGGCAGACACAAATAGAATCCGAACAACGCCTGAAACTTTACCATGAATGGATGCCCCACCTTTTTGTGGATTTCCATGAGCAGGGCATCAACGATCCATTCTATTTTGCTCCGGCTTCCAAGCCTACCCACGAGCAGCTCACGCCTTTTCAACATGAATTCCAGGAAATCTATGGCAGGAATACCGCCAAATATTTCGATCAAAACGGTTGGTTCTATTTCACCAAAGAAAGGTTTGATCTCCTCTATCCCTCCTATGGTGACACTTATCCCATGTACAGTGGCGCTATCGGGATGACCATCGAAAAAGGCGGTTCAGGACGTGCCGGACTCGGTATGTTAGATGCCCTGGGTGACACGGTTACCTTAAAAGAAAGGATTGAGCACCAGCACATGGCCGGGATCTCAGCAGTGGAAGTGACTGCCCAAAATGCTGCCAGAATTACTGCTGAATTTGCCAATTACTTCAAGAATAACAGCAGCAATCCAAGAGCCAAGTACAAGAGCTTTGTGATCAAAGGTGATCAAAACCCGGAAAGGGTAAAGGCGCTTCTTGCACTGATGGACAAAAACAAAATCCAATATGGATATGCCGGAAATCGGTCTGGACTGAGGGGTCTGGATTACAATACCGGAAAAACAGCGACTTTTTCTACGACTGAAAAAGACATTGTTATCAATGCCTACCAACCCAAATCGGTGTTGACCCAGGTACTTTTTGAACCAGAAGCGACCCTAGAGGATAGCATTACCTATGACATTACGAGCTGGGCATTGCCTTATGCCTATGGTGTGCAGGCTTATGCCTTAGAAACCCGTCTGGATCCTGCCAAAAAGTTTGAAAAACCTGCATTCAGCCCCAATAAGGTGGATGGAAAACCTTTGGCTTACCTGGCACCTTGGCATGCCACTGTTCACGCGAAGTACTTAGCGGCCTTATTGAATGAAGGCATCCGGGTAAGGTTTGCAGAATACGATTTCGAGATAGGAGGGAAAAGCTATCCTGCTGGAACTTTGATCCTCCATAGAAATGGCAACCAATATGTGGCCAACTATGACCAGAAAGTAGTGGACTTGGCCAACAAGTTTGAGATCCCACTGACAATCAGCAATTCCGCTTATGTGGACAAAGGAAAGGATTTTGGCTCTCCTGATGTCAGACCTATTGTCAGGCCAAATGTAGCCCTATTGGGGGGCAGCGGTACCTCATCGCTCAATTTCGGTGAATTGTGGTACTACTTCGAGCAGGAGCTGGATTACCCGGTGAGCATTTTGGAGGCGGAAAACCTATCAAGATTTGACTTATCCAAATACCATGTCATCATCTTGCCTTCAAGCTGGGGATCTTACCTGAATGAAAACAATATGAAAAAAGTGATGGAATGGGTAAGGAACGGAGGAAAGCTGATTGCCATTGAGAATGCTTTGAATGCTTTTGCGGATAAAAACGGTTTTGACCTAAGCCGCTATGACACAGAAGATGAGAAAAAGGCAGCTGAAAAAGAACAAAAGGAAATACAGAATGTAGAAAGACTGGAACCTTATCAGGAAAGAGAAAGACTGGCTATTTCCAATACTGCTGCCGGTGCAATATATGAAGTGACTTTTGACCGGACACATCCACTTGGTTTTGGATTGGGGGGCAAGTTCTATACCCTCAAAAATAACGGTTCACGCTTCTCCTATCTCAACAATGGGGTAAATGCCGGTATTATCCCAAGCAATGACGCTTACCGCTTTGGCTATATTGGTCATAAAATCAAACCAAAAATGGCCAAATCCATGGTGTATGGGGTAGAGCCTCAGGGAAGAGGACAGATTGTCTATATGGTGGACAATCCGATGTTCCGTGCCTTCTGGGAAAACGGCAAGTTGCTGATGGCGAATGCGGTGTTCTTGGTAGGACAATAATAGAGGCGAGAGATTAGAAGCGAGAAACTAGACTCGATCTGTGTAAAAATGGAGATTTTGTACCATGTACCAAGATAAAGTTCGAGCAAATAGAAAGCGAGCTTGCCTACCTTCAGGTAGAAAATGAGAGTTTAGAGACAAGAGACAAAGAAGCAGAAGGTCGGATTTCGGAAGGCTGATTTAGGAATGATTTGAAGTAAGTTAAGGTCTTATTCCTTGTGTCTTTTGTCTCATATCTTACAATTCGAAAAAAGCGGAAAAATCTGCGAAAATCAGCCCAATCTGCGTCATCCGCGTTCCATTATTATTGGAAGCATGAAAAACTAACCCTCCTGGACTTATCCTGTCCAGGAGGTTTTTTATGGAAATCCTAAAGAATAAAAATCAACTGTCAGAAATACTTCCTGAAAAAATCTTCTGACCAGGGATGCATAAAGGCAAATTGAAATTGAAAATCAGGATATGTATCCCTGAATAACTGGTACTTCTTGAGCTTAGCCATTTTTTCATCAAACTTCGCCTCTACAGCCATTGGAGGATTTTCATCAGACAAAACAAAATCAATTTCTTTTCCATCAGCTGTCCGCCAAAACCGGATTCCATCAAGCCCAAACTTATCAACCAACAAACGAAAAACTGATTGTTCCCAGACTTCACCCTTATCCAATCGCTGATTGATGGGTGTAAAGTTGTTGAGTAGTGCATTTCGCAGTCCAGAATCCAATAAATACCCTTTGGGCATTTTCACCAACTCCTTCCTTAAATTCGCAAAAAACGGACGCACAAGGGAAAGATGGAAACACTTTTCCATAATCCCCACATAGCTTTGTATGGTCTCATTTCTGGATTGAAGTGTGTTACTCAATTCATTGATATTAACCAATTGCCCGGTCTGAGAGGCCATAATCTGGAATAGCCGATAAAAGACTGCTTCATTTTGAACCCCTGATTCAATTATATCCCTTTTGATAAAAGAGTCTCTGATCTCATTGAGCATTTCAATTTTTTCGGGAATGGAGTTTTCTGTAATGACTGCAGGATATCCTCCATAAAGCATAAATGCCTCCCATTCCAACCTAAGTTCAGTCAACTTTAGACTCTTTGCATTTGGCTGTGATTTGATCCGTACCACTTCATCCCAAAGTTCTTCTTTACCGCTCAAAATCAAATACTCTTCAAAATCACAGGTCATCAGATTAAAAATCCTTTTTCTTCCAGCCAAAGAATCTTTAAACTTGGAATCAATGTAAAAAGCGCTGCTGCCGCTTGCTACTATTTTTACCAAGTGATTGTATTCATCAAACAGGAGCTTTAGAAAATTAGAAGGATCGGACAAATATTGAATTTCATCAAGAAACACAATGGTTTTAACCCCCTGACTGGGAAGGTAAGCTAATAGGTTGAGCGGATTAGCATCAAGTTCTGCCAAAAGTATTTTATTCTCAAGATTAATAAATATCTCAGGAATACCTTGCTGTTTACAATATTCACGCAAATTGTTTAATAGAGTAGTTTTACCAGACTGTCTGGCACCAGTCAGGATTGTAAACTCCTTTTTGGGAAGATGCTGTAAAAGCTTGTTAAATAATTTTCGGATCATCTATACAACTGGTTTAAAAACCAATAATAGTAAAATTATCAGATATTTTTACGGATACATTAGTAAAAATATCGGATATTTTAACTAATCAACTCGTAAAATCATCCGAATTTATCTCTAAGCAGGCAACCAAAAAGCTCCCTGGACAGATTTATTCATACCTCCTCTGTAAGCCTAGTGAACTTGGTTATCAAATTTAAAAGAGGAAGAGAAAAAGGTATGTCTGTATTTCAACCAAGCCTCCATACTATTTGCATACCCCATGGCCAAGGCTTTCCTAAGCCAAGCACATTAAAAAATCCAGTCGCTCATCTTAACATTTCAGTAAGCCAATTCTGATCTTCAGTAAGGTTAAATTTTTTATCCGTGCAAGCTCATCCAAATTTACTGACATCAAAAAACCGAAATGGATAATTGGCTTTAAATTCTAAAAGCAATGAAAAAAATGATGATTTTATTGTTACTGGTTTTTTGGGGGATAGAAAGCTTTGCCCAAGGCCCAACAAACCATGAAGGACTTGGCTTAGGGTTTCATATTACCCAGATGCCAAGCGACTTTGGCATTGGCCTGAATTTGACCAGCCCTATGTTTTGGAATGGAGGCGGTGCCCTGAGACTAAGGTCAACCTTGCCTTTTACCAGCATTTGAACGGTGATGTTTTTGAATGGAGCAGCTTCCCTCAACTGGGAATTGGATTTGTGGGAATTGCCGGACGGATCGGAAAACATATCAGGCTCTATGGAGAATCAGGTTTTTTGGGAACCTTTCCCAATCCCAATTTTTCATCCAAAAAATTCGAAGGAGGTGTCTATGGGCTGTTTGGTTTTGATTTTTTTCTCTACCCTCATTTCAATTTCTTTTTGGAGCTGGGAGTAACCACTCCTGATGGAAAAGCTGATAGAATACCGGGGGCACCTACCTATGCTACTGTTTTTTTGACTTCTGCAGGATTTAGATTTAACCTTAAAAAACAATGATAACCGAAATAATCTCCAAGTCCATCAGCTGGACACATATTTTGAGCGCCACTGCTTCATTGTTTCTCGGCGCCTGGGTCTTATTTATCCAAAAAGGGGGAATTAGGCACCGCCAACTTGGTAAGTTATACTTTCTAGCCATGCTCATCAATAACCTTTCTGCCCTCCTGATTTATAATGCCTTTGGCAGATGGTTCTTTCCCCATATGCTTGCTCTTGTCACTATAGCGGTTCTCATCCCTGGCTTTCTGATTACCTATAAAAAACAGTACAAACACTGGTTAAAGGTGCATATCATTTGCATGGTACTGAGTTACTACTTTTTAGTAGGGGGCGCCATCAATGAAACCTTCCTTCATGTCAAAGCGCTTAGGCCTTTGATTATAGGCGGGGATCCCGTGGTGGGAATAAGTCACTTTATTGCACAGTTGATTTTTCTGGGATTAATTACGTACTTCCTTATCAAATTCAGGCGATTAGGAAAATATCCGGAATCATCAAAATTGGCCAATTGACTTGACATGAACTGATTGCCCCGGCACGAAGCAAGCCATAAAAAATATTATGAGCAAATCCTTCTTTAGTAAAGCCACCATTAGCAACACCCTGAAAAGATTTCTTCTGGTCAATCTGGGGGTTGCTTTCCTATTTGTCTTTGTACAGTGTCCGGACTGTCTGTTCAGCAGGGAAGGTTTGTTGGAATTTATTCCGAATTTTGTTTTTGCTTTTCTACTGTCTTCCTCATTGAGTGTAGGAGGCTTTAAAGTGGAATCTTATTTTGACCAAAAGATCTCCTGGATAGAAAACCCTGCTAAAAGGTTGTTGCTGACCTCTGCTTCGTACCTGCTCTACGCCTATTTGGTAAGCTTTATCTTGATCAATTCCTATGTACTGCTGACAGTGGATGGGGTCACTGTTCAAAATTTAGGATTGGCCAGAATGGCTGTAAATGGACTCACGCCCACCTTACTTGCTGTCCTTATTGTTGCAGTGTTCATTACCAGATCATGGCTCTATGAATGGAAAAATGCTGCTTTGGAAGCCGAAAACCTGAAAACTGAAAACATAAGCAGCCAATATCAGTCTCTTAAAGACCAATTGAACCCTCATTTTCTTTTCAATTCCCTGAATACCCTTTCAGGACTTGTCCATGAAAGTCCAATCAAATCAGATGATTTCATACAGCAGCTTTCCAAAATTTACCGCTATGTCCTGGAAGTCCAGCATGAAGAATTGGTTCCTCTGCAGGATGAACTGGACTTTGCCCAAAATTACCTGAGTTTACAGAAAATCCGTTTTGAGAACAGCCTGGAATACACCATAGCTATTGATAGCAGCAAGGACTTTTTCCTTCCCCCACTTTCCCTGCAGCTATTGTTGGAAAATGCCATCAAACACAATATCATCAGTCAGGAAAAGCCTTTAGAGATCATCATAGCTCAGGAAGATGAAAATTTGTGGGTAAAAAACCGCTTCCAGCCCAAAACCAGCAAAGAGACAACTTCAGGAGGGGTGGGACTCAACAATATCATCCAAAGATACCGGCTATTAAGCAAGCAATCACCGGAAGTGATCCAAAATGAGCAGGAATTCAAAGTCAGGCTACCCTTACTACAAGTAAACCAAAAATGAAAATTTTACTCATAGAAGATGAAAAACCTGCCGCCTCCAGGCTGCAAAAACTGATCTCCGAACTATTGCCGGAAGCGCAAATACTTTCCCCTTTGGACAGTATACAGACAGCTGTTGACTGGTTTATGCAGCACCAGGCCCCTGACCTGATTTTTTGTGATATTCAATTGGCAGATGGCTTGAGCTTCGAAATTTTTGAAAAGGTCAAAGTCAGTTCCCCGATCATATTCACCACTGCCTATGACCAATATGCCATCAAAGCATTCAAACTCAATTCCATTGATTACCTTCTAAAGCCAATCGACCCCAAAGAGCTTGAAACCTCCATACAAAAGTTCAAGAGACTTCAAATCAAACCCATGGTAGATATCCAACAGCTTCAGGAGCTTCTGCAGCCCAAGCCAAAGGAATACAAAAGCCGGTTTATGGTGAAGATCGGTGAAAAAATTCTGGCCATACAAGCTTCTGAGGCATCCTTCTTTGTGAGTGAGGAGCGGGTCACCTTTTTACAGACTATGGCCGGCAAACGCTTCATCTTGGACTATACCTTGGATCAATTGGAAGCATTGCTGGATCCAAAGCAGTTTTTCAGACTCAGCAGAAAATACATCGCTGCCATTGAGTCCATTGCTGAGATCCATACCTATTCCAACAGCAGATTGAAAATCAGGCTTAAAGATTGTTCCGATAATGATATCCTTGTAAGTAGGGAGAAAGTGATGGCAATGAAGGAATGGTTGGACGGAAAATAAAGTTTTCACCAAAGTGGTTTTTCCTGATTGCCTGGGACCTACTAAGGCATCTGTTTTGAATTTGGAAGCTAGTGGTAATAGTTTAATTGAAGCCGATAGTTGAATCATTGTTGAAAAATATGGAATTGAATTCCATATTTTTCCAAGAAATATCAAAATCGTAGACAGGAATCGGTGTAAATGTTTTTGAAATTATATCTTTAGTAGTTACATTAAGGGTATAAAAACCTCGCGAAATGAAAAATTATCTTTTATTGGCATTCAGCCTATTGTTGTTTTCCTGCCGAGAAAAAGACAGTGAAAAACAGGCGGACTTCTCTAATATCACTTTCCAAATAGACACGGTAATTGTAGATCCAGGAAATGAAATCATCAATCTGAGATATGGCCTTTGGAATAGTGTCATGAACAACAGTCACTCAAAACTTTTTCTTTTCGATAATCAGGCTTACACTTTGGATATAATTGATTTGGATCAATTGATCCTGGAAAGGAAAGTTAAGTTTGAGAAAGAAGGTCCTAATGGTGTGGGCTCCTTTGTGAGTTGGATGGGGCTATGGGATGACAACAGAATTCTATTGGCCAGCTTTGAGGGCATGGGCCTATTTGACCTAGATGCGAACAAACTGAAGACCTATAAATTAGAAAAAGATAAATTTGAAGGAGACAGTCTTTTGGATGGGGAAAACTTTTATCGCAAATCCATCTTAGCTGAAAATGGTGATGTCATTTATGGCTTATTGGGAAATTGGGCTGATGAAATTGAGTCTTTTGCCAAGATTGATTTTAAAAATGGCCTTATAAAAAAGTTGGAACTCCCTGGAAGGTCGGAGCTTCCAGACTATTCTGTGATGCTAAGAACGGACAATATGGTTTCCATAATGGCTTCTGATAAAAGTGTTAAAAAGTTTGAGAAGAAGCTGATACTCTCTAGTTCTGCCTACAGCACACTTTTCATTATTGACATGGAAAAGGACAGCGCTTACATGGTAGATTACACACCTGTACTAACTTCCAAAGCCAAAAAAGGAGGTTACCCCTCAGAAGTAGATTCTGAAAAACGTTTTAAAGAGGTCATGGAAGATATCTATGCTGAAATCAACTTTCAGGCACCCATCTGGGATGCCAAAAACAGAAGGTTTTACAGATTTTCTTATGAAACCATCCCTACTGGTAATACAGATGGTCCTTTGTTTGAAGACCCTGAAAAAAAACCTATTGCCAAAATTTACATCAGTATTTTCGATGAAAATTTTAATCTTTTAGGAGAATCCTTAGTCTCCCAAATCCAGGGAATCCCAAATACCCCATTTGTCAAAGATGGCCTGATATGGTCTTATGTCAACGTTGATGATGAATTGGGTTTTGTGAGAATGGAAATCCAAAACTGATGCTCATGAAAAGATTGGGCTTTTATCAGAATCAAAGTCACTTAGAATCAATCATCTCAGGATTTGAGCAGCAAGTGATTTCTCCTTCTATTGAATTCACAATCGATTTCCCATGAAATTCGAAAGTTAAACTTACGTTTTTCATGGTATCTTATTTTGAATTATAAAAGTTAATCTCTAGTTTTACCAAGAAATTCGAAAATACAACTTACGTTTTTCATGGTAAAAAAGAGATATATTTGGCCTTTATTACAAGAATACCTCAGCCTATTCCCTGCTGTTGGGCTAATAGGACCACGACAGGTAGGTAAAACTACTTTGGTCAAAAATCTTTTATTGGAAAAAGAATCCATCTATCTGGACCTTGAAAAAGCCAGCGATAAGGCCAAATTAGCCAATGCAGAGCTATTCCTGAAAACCCATCAAAACAAAACAGTCATCCTGGATGAAATTCAGATGATGCCGGAATTATTCACTGAACTCCGTAGCCTCATTGACGAAAAGAGGGAAGCAGGTAGATTTATTCTCTTGGGATCAGCATCACCTGACCTGATCCGAAAATCAGCCGACTCTTTGGCAGGCAGGATTGCTTACCTAGAACTCACCCCCTTTCATTTGGGAGAAGTTGAGGCAGATGAAATAGATAAACTTTGGATCAGGGGAGGATTTCCCCTTTCCTATCTGGCCAATTCGGAAAGAGGAAGCAGACTTTGGAGAGAGAATTTTATCAAAACATATATCGAAAGGGATTTAGGGCTTTTAGGCTTAAATACCGACCCCTTTCTGGTGGAACGCTTTTGGCGCATGCTGGCCCATGCACAGGGAGGGTTACTGGTTTCTGAAAATTTCGCCAGAGCCTTGGGAATCTCCCGGCCCACAGTGAATAGGTACCTGGAATTTCTTCATGGCTCCTTTATGGTCCGCCTTCTTCAACCCTATTTTCCAAACGTGAAGAAACGTTTGGTAGCATCTCCAAAGGTCTATATCAGAGACTCCGGCCTTTTACATACTCTAACAGGCATTGATTCTTACGAGGATTTGATCAACCAATTACTGGTCGGGAATTCATGGGAAGGCTTTGTGATTGAACAGATCTGTAATGTACTCGGGGATCCCTATGAATATTATTTCTACCGAACCCACCAGGGCGCAGAATGCGACTTGCTACTCGTAAAATCAGGAAAGGTCAAACATGCCATTGAAATCAAAAACACCCTTTCCCCAAAAATCAGTAAAGGTTTCCGCATCAGCATGCAAGATACCAGGGCAGAAAAGGGGGCCATTATCTGTCGCATCACAGATTCCTATCCTTTGGAAGAAAATATTGAGGCTATGGGACTTTGGAATTTTCTTGAAAACAAGAAACCCACATTTTCTAAATAACTACTCCCCCATTATGAAAATGGGACTCAAAAAAATTCAAAAACTATAAGAAAAGTTTTAAATTCCGAAAACTTCAAATTCACTTATCAATTAGTTTGGAGGAGGGGGGTAAAACGAAGCTTTTAGAATATTCTTTGGTAGTTGACTCTTTGAGTGATGTAATTGCCTGTAAAATAGTATGTTATAAACATTTCTAGATTTGGCATTTAATGCCGTTAAGTTAAGGAATGTGATTAAATAGATTTGTAATTCATTGAGTATTTCAGTTTAGCTCTGAATTTCCGCTTGAATACCTGGTTTCTTTTTGAATATTCTATTTTGGAAGCGATTTTCTTTACATATTTCTGGATAATCTGCTCCAATTCACCAATTAAATCTCTGATTTTAAGAATCAGGGATTTTGTTTTTGACAATGCATAAGTTTTATTGATTATCAAGGTCCTTGCTGACTTTGATGTCCGTCCTGTTTTGGTTTTTGGCTCCACATCATAGCAAAGAATATTGCAGAGTGATATGATCAGGGTCTTAGCATAGAAGTCCTGCTGGACCGCCCATGCTGTTTTGCCGGAAAAATCAGATACTTCAAGTCTTGATTTGATCAGTTTATATGCTTCTTCTATTCCCCATCTCTGTTTGTACAGGTTTATTAGAGAGGAGGCTGTATATTTTTTCCTGTCCAACAGCGAAGTCGCATATATTGAAATCTTACCCTTCTTATTCTTTTTCTTGATCAGTCTTACGGTCATGGTTTGGGATAACGAGGGATACTTTTCAAGCAGCCATCTGTATTTTGGAGGGAGTATTAATGTATATTCCGCATCAGAGGAACTACTTCGGGAAAAATCTTCGACACATTTCCACCAATTGTCTTTCATCCTGAAAAGAAAGTCGGCCCCTTTTCCTTTCAATTCGAAAAAAAGTCTCAGTGATGCATAATACCTGTCGCACACAAGAAGATCCCCTTCTTTAATATGTCCAAGATGGGCATGACATAGGGTGGCTTCCGAAGTGGTGTAGCTTTCCATACCGGCATCCAGTACAAGGCCGTTGTAAACATCATACAGGTAAGATATCCTGCTCATGTAATGTCCCGCATCCGCATTGGGCCCAAAACCATGATAGCTGAACTTCTCTGACATGGAGGGATGATCCGGGAGTTCAAGTGTTGAACCATCAACAGAAAGCACCCTATGCCCCTTCCATTTCTTGAACTTTGCATGTTGGTAAAAAAGACTGCAGATCAAACCGTTAAGCTTTTTAAAAACTGTATAGCACAGTTTTTTCCTGGCCTGGGTAAATGCACTTTTAGTGGGCGATAAGGAAGATTCCCCAAAAAACTCTTCAAGGCAGATATTAAGTCCTTTGTTGCTCTTTGACAAAATAAAAAGCACAAGAACTTCAAAGGAAAAGAAACGGTCACGAAGAAAATCTTTCACCGAAGTCCTACTTTCGATGATAAATTTTTCATAACTTAGTTTTAACTTGAATTCATTTACAATTAAAGTTTTAAGGCTTCCAGCACTCCCTGCTTTCGGAAGCCTTATTTTATACCTCTAATATAATGAATTTCAGTTAATTAACCACTAACTAAACGGCATTAATTCAGCATTTTAAAATTTATTTTTTTAGGTTAGCCAACGTAATTAATCTTTTGAAAGAGATTATTTCTGATGAAGCTGTTTTTAACCTAAGTTTTTATGGAAAATTCTTATTTGATTTTAAAGAAAGTCCTACTTCTTCTGGATGTTCCTTTTACAAAAGAATACTTGAAAGATCAGGTAGCATCCCATCCCGAGCAGGAATCTTTGCTTACTATTTCAGATACCTTGAATCATTATAAGGTGGACAGCCTTGGACTTAACCTTTCTGTAGAAAAGCTGGATCAAATTCCGCTTCCCTGTATTATACAGATTCAAGAAAATGGACATCCTTATTTTAGCATTCTCACTAAAGCGGAAATAGATTCTGTTGATTACCTGGATGAAAAGGGGAAAATCAAAAACACTTCAAAAGAGGAATTTGCCAAAAACTGGACAGGTGTAACTCTACTTTTGGAGAAGTCTGATAAATCAGGTGAACCTGGATTTAAGGCGAGACAGCAGGATGCTTTCGTCTTCCGGTTTCTGCTTTTTTCCTTAGTACTCATAAGCCTGATTGGGTTACTTGGTTTTTCTCAGCCTATTTTCGTAAATCAAACCCATGCACTTATAATTATGTCACTATTGCTTCTGAAAGCCATTGGATTGTTCATTTCCTCGGTTTTGCTTTGGTCAGAAGTTGATAAGGACAATAAGGCCATAAAAGATTATTGCACAGGAGGCAAAAATACAGACTGTAATTCAGTCATTTCTTCCTTTTCTTTGCCGGGAGGAATAAGCTTAAGCATTATAGCCTTTGCCTATTTCTTTTCAGGTGTTCTCTTTGTGCTTTTGTCTTCTTTCTCCGGATCAGGATTGCATTTACTTGGCTATTTGACTCTGTCCGGAGTATTTATAAGTCCCATATCCATCTATTACCAATGGGCAAAAATAAGGAAATGGTGTGTGTTGTGCCTTTGGATTTCGACAGTACTGCTCGCAGAAATATTGCTTAGTCAGATTTTTTTGGTAAACTCCGGCTCCATACAATTTCAGGAATTGACAATGTTTTCCTTCCTATTTTTAGGGACAGTAGTGGCTTGGCTGAGTCTCAGGCCCTATTTACTGACCAATAAGGAACTTCAAAAGCAAAAAAGTAAGCTTGCCAGATTTCTTTCCAACACAGAAATCTTTGAACATTTTTTATCGGGTTCAAGAAGTATTTCCAATAATCCAGAAGGATTGGGAATAATGCTTAACCCAGATTGCAGCTTTTAGGGGTTAAAAAAGAAAATTTCGGGAAATTTTCTTTTTTTTAGCTCCGATTACCCGTACCCCCCTACGTGATTTTTTTTCTACGGGCTGTATAATGCCATTTTTTGGTTTGTAGTACACAAGGGGTATTGCATCTTGGGGTTCAATACCAGTACTTTACACCATGTATTTCAAGTTCTCTTTACGTAAACATCCCGATTCGGGAAGACTCAGCGGATACTACCGGCTGGTGGAAAGTTACCGTAATGCTGACAACAGGGTGTGTCATCGCACTATCCTGAATATAGGTTTCATGGAGGATGCTGCGCCCGAGCAGCTCAACAAAATACAGAAACACCTTACTGAGAAGTATGAGCACAAGGCTTCTTTTTTTGACCTGGAGGAAGATCCAATCGTCAGACGCTATGTTGAAGACTTCTGGAGTCGGATCGTATCTTCCAAGAAGCTGGATATCAAGTCGGAACAGCAGCTGTCACGGATGGTGGATATGGATACCATCCAGCACAGTAATGCCAGAGAAATAGGAGCAGAGAATATTGCTTTCCAGACATGGGAGAAGCTGCAGCTTACACCTTTATTACTTTCGGCGGGATTCAGCGCCGAAGATGCAAGTCTTGCAGCCACACAGGTTGTATCCCGTGCGGTATACCCCGCTTCCGAACTCAAAACTGTCCGTTGGATAAAGGAAAACTCGGCAGTCTGTGAGCTTACGGGCTATGATATGGATAAAATAACCAAGGACAAGCTGTACAAAAGTGCGCTTGAGCTATACAAAGTCAAAGATTCACTCGAAAAGCACCTTTCCAAACGTACCAATGAACTCTTTGATCTACAGGATAAGATCATCCTTTATGATCTGACCAACACCTACTTTGAGGGAGAAAAACCGAACAGTAAGCTGGCACAATACGGGAGGAGCAAGGAAAAAAGAAAAGACGCAAAACTTGTTGTGCTGGCACTGGTAGTGAATGTGGAAGGGTTTATCAAGTACTCCTCTATCCTGGAAGGAAACATAGCAGACTGCAACACACTTGCTGCAATGATTGAAAAGCTTTCCGTCCACACCTGTACAGGACCTGCGGTAGTGGTACTCGATGCAGGCATAGCCACCGAAGAAAACCTGCATCTTATCCAGAGCAAAGGATACAGCTACCTCTGTGTAAGCAGGACAAAACTCAAGGATTATAGCTATGTGCCCGACAGGCTTACAACTCTGCTGGAAACAAAATCAAAGCAGAACATCAGACTCAGAGCCGTGTCCACAGAAAAAAACACAGACTATTATTTGGAAGTCAAAAGCCCTTCCAAAGAGAAGAAAGAGGAAGGCATGAAGCTACAGTTCGAACAAAGGTTTGAACAGGAACTGCAAAAAATACAGCATGCCCTCAACAGCAAGGGAGGAGTGAAAAAAACCGATAAAGTCCACCAGCGCATCGGGAGGGCCAAAGAAAAGTATCCATCAGTCCAGTATTATTATGAGATCACTGTTGAAAGTGACCCTAAAACAGAACAGGCGACAGCAATGTCATGGAAGAAAAACCCGGAACGGGAGCAGGCAAAAGCTGATAATCTGGGCATCTATTTTTTACGGACAAACCTGAACGTGCAGGAGGAGTACATCATCTGGAATATCTATAACACTATCAGGGAAATAGAGAATGCCTTCCGTACACTAAAAACCGATCTGGATCTTAGACCGATTTACCATAAAAACGATGATGCCACCATGGCACATCTACATCTGGGAATCCTTGCATATTGGATAGTCAATACAGTGAGGTACCAGCTCAAGCAGAAGGGAATAAAAAGCTGCTGGGGTGAAATAGTGAGAATAGGAAACACACAAAAGGCCATCACTACTTCAGGGAAAAACACCTATGATAAAGTCATTACCACACGCAAGTGTACAGTTCCAAACAAAAACCTAAAAGAAATCTACGACATCCTTCAGACCAAATACCAACCGTTTACAAAAAGAAAATCCGTAGTACACAAACTTGAACTCAAAAAAACAGAAATACCCAGATTACAGCTACTTACAGGCGGATAGCTGCAATCTGGGTTAAAGGGGAAAATGCCAAATATCATGTACTCAAAGTATGCAACCCATACTGTGGGCCATGTGCTAATTCACATCCTATTTTGGAAGAATTGTTTGCTTCAGGAAACATAAACCTGCAGGTTGTATTTCATCCCGGAGGAGGAGATGCCATTAAGTATAAAACAATCAGTCATATTATGGCTGTAGCTGCTCAGGCCAATCAGGAGGAAATCATACAGGCACTTGACGATTGGTACCTGCCAGAGAGGAAGGAGTATGAAACCTTTGCAGCCAAATACCCTATGAACGGGGAACTGAAAGCTCAGGAATCCTGCATAAAAGACATGTTGAATTGGTGTGAACTGGAAAATATCAGCTACACACCAACCATCTTTATCAATGGATATGAATTACCTAAGGCTTACAGTATAGAAGACCTAAAATATATTTTGATATAAAAATATTCAGTCGCGATGGATGGTCAGAAGCTTCGGCTGACCCAAATGTCCGGAGATTTTAATTTTCAATAAATCTTAAAATCATGAAAAAGTTAAGCTTAGAAATGTTAAGACTTCCTTCTGATGAGGTGCTTGGAAGAAGTCAGATGAAGAAGATTACTGGTGGTCGAACTTTCACTTGTTATTGTGGAAATGTTACTCAACCGACAAGTGGAGGATTTTATGTTTGGGCAGGAAATGTACAAGATGCAATTGAAGTGGCACAAGCTCAATGTGGAGGTGATCCTGTAACATGCGGAGGGGCCGTCCAATAAAATATTTAAAAATTTCTTTAGTTAAAACCTTAGGGGAATGGAAGGATGCCTTTGGCCTTTTGAAATTCTCCTAAGGATTTGGGATTTATTTATTACTTTAGATTTTGCTTTAACTAAATCCTCGTACAATTCAGAAAAGCGCAGGGATAAAAGTTTTCAAGAATACAACCACAATGTATTTATTGAAATTCATAACGATAACTTGACTTTAATATAAACTCTTTTATTTGGGTCAAGGGTTGGTTATCAATATAATACCAATAAAATTAGAGTATTCAAAAAAAAGGTTTATTTAACCTGCCTTGGGTAACAGTGTATATAGTAAAAATACGTGATCAACAATGGAAAAAACAAGGATAAGCATATTGATTTTTCTGGGGTTTTTACTGATTGCTTGTAAGGAACTTGAGATTACAGATTTATGGACTGTGGAGGTGCCTAATAAAACTAACCAAGGGATAGAATTACGTTCAATTTCAGATTCAATCACTGAAATTACTCTTGAAAATCATGAAGATGCATTGATAACCAATGTCAAAGAGGTGGTCAGAATCGATTCATACTTTGTTGTTATAACATTTGATCATCGAATATTAATTTTTGAGCATAGTGGGAAGTTTTTTAAAGTTTTGGGGAGACAAGGTGATGGGCCCGGTGAGTACCGATTTGTATCTGCTTTCGGTGTAGACGAGGATTTAAGGAAATTCTACATTGTTTCCTCGAGGAAGGTTCTCGTTTACAATTTCGAATTTGAATTGGTGGATAAATTTACCTTGGACTTTTTTATCAGTAATTTATCTTTTGACAAAGACAAGATTTATGTCATTTCTTACGAATATGAAATACCCGTGGATGGAGGGTTTGCCACTGAAACCTCGATGTATATTCTGGATAAAAACTTTAACGGTTTAGATTCCATTCCTATTAGAAGAGTCGTGAGAAAAGACAAGCAAGCAGGTTGGTTGGGCTATTCTAAATTCATCAGTACTAATGGATTCGATGATTTTATTTATGCACCTGTGGCTACAAATGAGCGCTTTTTACGCGATACTGTTTTTCAATTAGAAACAGATAGAATCATTCCTTATGCTAAATTACGTTTCGCGGAACCCCATTTGGATGAAAGGGGAATCAAAAGATATATGATTGCCAATATTTTTCTGACGGCCAACTATTTGGGTTCGCACTATTATAAGGATGGAAATGATATTTATTTTTTTATCTATAACAGAAAAACTTCAAAAGCTTATAATTTCAAAGGGGGACCACTTGATGATGAAGGCGATACCGTAGTTCTTAATTTATTGGATGCCAAAAGTGATACATTCTATTATGTCAAAACTGATGGATTTTCAAATACATCGAAGGAAGAACAAAACCCCGTTATCGGGATTGTAATGCTGAAATGATTACGAAATATTTAATCAAAGATGGTAAATCTGAATTTATGAACATATTAAAAATAAACAGGGGTTTCTGTTTTTGAGGCTGTCAAGATACAATACACAGAATCATAAAATTAATTTTATAATCTATTGAAAACCATCTTCCCTTTTTACAAACAACCCGACTTTAAAGACTGTGGTCCTACCTGTTTGCGCATCATAGCCAAGCACTGTGGCAAGTTGATATCGTTAAAAGAAATCAGAGAAATATCCGAAACTACGAGGGAAGGAAGTAGTCTATTGAAACTCAGTGATGCAGCAGAGGCTATGGGATTTAAGACCATAGGGGCAAAACTGAATTTTAATAAACTTAGAGAAGCCCCCCTTCCAGTTATTGTCCATTGGAACAAACAGCACTTTGTAGTGGTGTATAAAATCAGAAAAGATACTGTCTATATCTCAGATCCAGCTTATGGTCTGATCAAGTATTCTAAAGAAGAATTTATTTCACGATGGATCGGCAACAATGCCGATGAGCATACCAAAGAGGGAATCACTCTTTTGCTGGAACCTACCCCTACCTTCAGGAAAATGAAATGGGAGGATAAAGAGAAGCGTTCTTTAAGTTTCCTGTTCAAATACCTCTTCAACTATAAAAACCTGATTGCCCAGCTGGCCATCGGATTGCTGGTAGGCAGTCTCTTGCAGTTGATTTTTCCTTTCCTGATCCAGAGCATTGTGGATGTGGGGATCCAGAACCAGGACATCAACTTTATCTATCTGGTGCTTTTTGCCCAGATCATGCTCTTTCTGGGTAGGATGAGCGTGGAAGTGCTTCGCAGCTGGATATTGTTGCACCTGACCACAAGGATTAATATTTCACTTGTTTCGGATTTTTTTATCAAATTGATGAACCTGCCCATTTCCTATTTCGATACCCGCATGACTGGGGATATCATGCAACGTATCGGTGACCACCGCTCCGGGCCATCCCGAGCATGTGGCTTGGTATCATTGGTATTTAAGTCTTTGGCCTATTTTGGAACGGAGTTGAAAATCCTTTACCAGGGGTACGAAGGCGAAGCCTGCAGGCAGCCATGTTATTCAAAGGTACAACCTTCGGACAACTGAATACAGAATTTATTCAAAAACTATAAAAAAAGTTTTAAATTCCGAAAACTTCAAATTCACTTATCAATTAGTTTGGAGGGGGGGGATAAAACGAAGTTTTTAGAATTATCTTTGGTTTATTGCTATTAAAATAATTTAAATGCCTTCAAATTAGTAGGTTATAACGCAATATGGATTTGGTATTTAAAAATTTATTTTTTAGGTTAGACAACGTAATTAATCTTTTGAAAGAGATTATTTCTGATGAAGCTGTTTTTAACCTAAGTTTTTATGGAAAATTCTTATTTGATTTTAAAGAAAGTCCTACTTCTTCTGGATGTTCCTTTTACAAAAGAATACTTGAAAGATCAGGTAGCATCCCATCCCGAGCAGGAATCTTTGCTTACTATTTCAGATACCTTGAATCATTATAAGGTGGACAGCCTTGGGCTCAATATTACGACAGATAAACTGGACCAAATAACCCTGCCCTGCATCGTTCAACTTCAAGGGGATAGTTATCCCTATTTCAGTTGTATATCCGGTATATCTGTAGAAAGTGTGGAGTACACGGATTTAGAAGGCAAGAATGAAAACCTTTCAAAAAATGAGTTTGTAAATAAGTGGACGGGGATTACGCTACTTTTGGAGAAATCAGAAAACGCCTCAGAACCAGGCTATAGTACCAGAAGGAAAGAAAGCTTGATTTTTCGGGCTTTGTTTATTCTTTTTGGTGTTATCGGAGTAGTTTGGTTGATGGATAGCTTTTTGGATTTTTCAGGTGATTTATCCCATTCGATTGGGGCTTTTTCACTTTTCACCTTAAAATCGGCAGGGTTGATTATTTCCTCCATCTTGCTTTGGGCTGAGGTGGACAAAGGCAATTCAGCTATCAAAGAGTTTTGTTCCGGAGGGAAAAACATTGATTGTAATGCTGTCTCCAATTCCTTTTCTCTAAGTGGAGGTATCAGTTTAAGCATTATAGCCTTTTCATATTTTTTATCAGGTAGTCTTCATTTACTGCTGACTTCATTCTCAGGTACAGGATTGCAACTCTTAGCCTATTTAAGCTTTGCAGCGATTGCCATCGTTCCTATCTCCATCTATTATCAGTGGGCAAAAATCAAGAAATGGTGCATGCTGTGCCTTTGGATCTCGGCAATACTGACAGCAGAAATCCTGCTTAGTCAGATTTTTCTGGTGAACACAGTCTCCGTACAATTTCAGGAATTGACTTTGTTTTCCTTTCTATTTATAGGAACTGTTATAGCTTGGCTGAGTCTCAGGCCCTATTTACTGACCAAAAAGGAACTTCAGAAGCAAAAAAGCAAGCTTACCAGATTTTTATCCAACACCGATATTTTCGATCATTTTTTATCGGGTTCAAGAAGAATTTCCAATAATCCAGAAGGATTGGGAATATTGCTTAAAGGGGAAAATGCCAAATATCATGTACTCAAAGTATGCAATCCTTATTGTGGACCATGTGCTAATTCACATCCTATTTTGGAAGAATTGTTTGCTTCCGGAAACATAAACCTACAAGTCGTATTTCATCCCGGCGGAGGAGATGCAATTAAATATAAATCAATCATATTATGGCTGTAGCTGCTCAGGCCAATCAGGAGGAAATAATACAGGCACTTAACAATTGGTACTTGGCAGAGAATAAGGACTATGAAACCTTTGCCGCCAAATACCCCATGAATGGGGAACTAAAAGCACAGGAAGCTCACATACAAGACATGTTGAATTGGTGTGAACAGGAAAACATCAACTATACTCCCACCAGCTTTATCAATGGATAAGAACTTCCTAAAGCTTATACAGTTGAATACCTAAAATATATTTTGATATAAAAATATTCAGTCGCGATGGATGGTCAGAAGCTTCGGCTGACCCAAATGTCCGGAGATTTTAATTTTCAATAAATCTTAAAATCATGAAAAAGTTAAGCTTAGAAATGTTAAGACTTACTTCTGATGAGGTGCTTGGAAGAAGTCAGATGAAGAAGGTTACTGGTGGGGGGCATTATTATAGTTGTCATTGTACAGGAAGTGTAGGGTCTTGGACAGGATACTATGAAACACTTGCACAGAGAAATGCCGCTGTGGTTCGCAACTGCGCAAGTGAAGCTGGGTATTGTATAGGTGGACCAATGCAATAATCTAGAATAGCTAAATTTTTAATCTAATCTAATTGTGTGGCCATATCTCTAGAGATATGGCCACTTTAGAACAAAATAACTAAAACTGAAATGAGGTATTTATACTTATTGATACTTGTTGTGATGGCATTTTGTAAAGAAAAAACCGAGAAAAACAAGTCCGATTATTTTTCAAATCTTCGATTTTCAGCAGATACTGTAATCATTGATCCCCAAGATGAAATAATCTATTTAAAACATGCGCTATTTGGTGCGGACATAAGCAAAGACAAAAAGTACCTTTTTAACTTTAATGCGGAAGATAATACAGTTGAAAAAATAAATCTAGATGAGTTGGTGCTAGAGGAAAAACTACCTTTCGATAAAGAAGGCCCCAATGGGACAGGGGCTTATATAGGAACAGTGAACGTTCAAAACGGAAATCAAATAACTTTCAATGGAATAAACCAAACCGCATTATTTTCTTTGGATGGCAAAAAATTGATGACAGTTTTTTTGGAAAACTTTTCATTGGGAGGGCATACAATGAAAAGTTGGGAGGAATTAAGGCCAAATAGAATACTTGACACAGCTTCCAGTAGATTATATGGGTTAATCTATAGTATTATTGATAAGAGTCTTTTTTTAGGGATACTCCATTTGGACGAGTATGAGATATCAAAAATGGAAATGAAAACCTTTGAGAATTTGCCCAAATTTATCTTCACATTCTCTTCTCCCAATGTTATTAGTACCATATTACCAGGAATGGGAATTGAAAAGTTCGATACGAATTTGATAATATCCAATCAAATAACGAATGCGTTAATTTTGTATAATACCGAATTGGATACTCTAATTATTAAATCATTCAACAGTCAACTTACAGCCAATGAAAAAGTGAAAGAATATCAATTGGAACATGAAACTGATGAAAGTTTTGAAAGAGAATATGGCAGATTCCATCAAGAAATCAATTTCTTACCACCTTTTTGGGATGAAAAAAATCAGATCTTTTATAGGTTTTCCTACAGAGAAACAGCGTCTGAAAATAACCAAGATGAAGAAGCTAAATCGAAAGTATACCTGACGGCTTTTGACAAAGAGCTCAATCAGATAGGGGAAACCTTCGTTCCTAAATTGACAAAAAAGCCAGCAAAACATTTTGCAAAGGACGGCAAAATCTGGATTTATGAGAATATCAATGATGAGATGGGGTTTGTTGTGTTAACTATGTCCAAATAAGCTTTGTGTTGATATTTTTGTTTCCAGGCTTCTATACTTGATTTAAACTTTCCATTCTTTTCTTTTGAAAGCCACCTTCCCCTTCTACAAACAACCCGACTTTAAAGACTGTGGTCCCACCTGCTTGCGCATCATAGCCAAGCACTATGGCAAGCTGATATCGTTAAAAGAAATCAGAGAAATATCCGAAACTACGAGGGAAGGAAGTAGCTTATTGAAACTCAGTGATGCAGCAGAGGCTATGGGATTTAAGACCATAGGGGCAAAACTGAATTTTAATAAACTTAGAGAAGCCCCCCTTCCAGTTATTGTCCATTGGAACAAACAGCACTTTGTAGTGGTGTATAAAATCAGAAAAGATACTGTCTATATCTCAGATCCAGCTTATGGTCTGATCCAGTATTCTAAAGAAGAATTTATTTCACGATGGATCGGCAACAATGCCGATGAGCATACCAAAGAGGGAATCACTCTTTTGCTGGAACCTACCCCTACCTTCAGGAAAATGAAATGGGAGGATAAAGAGAAGCGTTCCCTTAGTTTCCTGTTCAAGTACCTCTTCAACTATAAAACCTCATTGCTTAACTGGCCATCGGATTGCTGGTAGGCAGTCTCTTGCAGCTGATTTTTCCTTTCCTGACCCAAAGCATTGTGGATGTGGGGATCCAAAACCAGGACATCAACTTTATCTATCTGGTCCTTTTTGCCCAGATCATGCTCTTTCTGGGGAGGATGAGTGTGGAAGTGCTCCGCAGTTGGATATTGACGCACCTGACCACAAGGATTAATATTTCACTTGTTTCGGATTTTTTTATCAAATTGATGAACCTGCCCATTTCCTATTTCGATACCCGGATGACTGGGGATATCATGCAAAGGATCGGAGACCACTGCTCCGGGCCATCCGGAGCATGTGGCTTGGTATCATTGGTATTTAAGTCTTTGGCCTATTTTGGAACGGAGTTGAAAATCCTTTACCAGGGGTACGAAGGCGAAACCTGCAGGCAGCCATGTTATTCAAAGGTACAACCTTCGGACAACTGAATACAGAATTTATTCAAAAACTATAAAAAAAGTTTTAAATTCCGAAAACTTCAAATTCACTTATCAATTAGTTTGGAGGAGGGGGGGGTAAAACGAAGCTTTTAGAATATTCTTTGGTAGTTGACTCTTTGAGTGATGTAATTGCCTGTAAAATAGTATGTTATAAACATTTCTAGATTTGGCATTTTAAAATTTATTTTTTTAGGTTAGCCAACGTAATTAATCTTTTGAAAGAGATTATTTCTGATGAAGCTGTTTTTAACCTAAGTTTTTATGGAAAATTCTTATTTGATTTTAAAGAAAGTCCTACTTCTTCTGGATGTTCCTTTTACAAAAGAATACTTGAAAGATCAGGTAGCATCCCATCCCGAGCAGGAATCTTTGCTTACTATTTCAGATACCTTGAATCATTATAAGGTGGACAGCCTTGGACTTAACCTTTCTGTAGAAAAGCTGGATCAAATTCCGCTTCCCTGTATTATACAGATTCAAGAAAATGGACATCCTTATTTTAGCATTCTCACTAAAGCGGAAATAGATTCTGTTGATTACCTGGATGAAAAGGGGAAAATCAAAAACACTTCAAAAGAGGAATTTGCCAAAAACTGGACAGGTGTAACTCTACTTTTGGAGAAGTCTGATAAATCAGGTGAACCTGGATTTAAGGCGAGACAGCAGGATGCTTTCGTCTTCCGGTTTCTGCTTTTTTCCTTAGTACTCATAAGCCTGATTGGGTTACTTGGTTTTTCTCAGCCTATTTTCGTAAATCAAACCCATGCACTTATAATTATGTCACTATTGCTTCTGAAAGCCATTGGATTGTTCATTTCCTCGGTTTTGCTTTGGTCAGAAGTTGATAAGGACAATAAGGCCATAAAAGATTATTGCACAGGAGGCAAAAATACAGACTGTAATTCAGTCATTTCTTCCTTTTCTTTGCCGGGAGGAATAAGCTTAAGCATTATAGCCTTTGCCTATTTCTTTTCAGGTGTTCTCTTTGTGCTTTTGTCTTCTTTCTCCGGATCAGGATTGCATTTACTTGGCTATTTGACTCTGTCCGGAGTATTTATAATTCCCATATCCATCTATTACCAATGGGCAAAAATAAGGAAATGGTGTGTGTTGTGCCTTTGGATTTCGACAGTACTGCTCGCAGAAATATTGCTTAGTCAGATTTTTCTGGTGAACACAGTCTCCGTACAATTTCAGGAATTGGCTTTGTTTTCCTTTCTATTTTTAGGGACAGAAGTGGCTTGGCTGAGTATTAAGCCATATTTTCTGACCAATAAGGAACTTCAAAAGCAAAAAAGTAAGCTTGCCAGATTTCTTTCCAACACAGAAATCTTTGAACATTTTTTATCGGGTTCAAGAAGTATTTCCAATAATCCAGAAGGATTGGGAATATTGCTTAAAGGGAAAAATGCCAAATATCATGTACTCAAAGTGTGTAATCCATACTGTGGGCCATGTGCTAATTCACATCCTATTTTGGAAGAATTGTTTGCTTCCGAAAACATAAACCTACAAGTCGTATTTCATCCCGGTGGAGAAGATGCAATTAAGTATAAAACAATCAGTCATATTATGGCTGTAGCTGCTCAGGCCAATCAGGAGGAAATCATACAGGCACTTGACGATTGGTACCTGCCAGAGAGGAAGGAGTATGAAACCTTTGCAGCCAAATACCCTATGAACGGGGAACTGAAAGCTCAGGAATCCTGCATAAAAGACATGTTGAATTGGTGTGAACTGGAAAATATCAGCTACACACCAACCATCTTTATCAATGGATATGAATTACCTAAGGCTTACAGTATAGAAGACCTAAAATATATTTTGATATAAAAATATTCAGTCGCGATGGATGGTCAGAAGCTTCGGCTGACCCAAATGTCCGGAGATTTTAATTTTCAATAAATCTTAAAATCATGAAAAAGTTAAGCTTAGAAATGTTAAGACTTACTTCTGATGAAGTATTGGAAAGAAGTCAAATGAAGAAGATTACTGGGGGGTATGGAAACAACTGCACTGTATGCTATCGTTATAACTCGAGCGGGCAGATAAATGGAACATATAACACTGCTGGTTCATGTCAAGCAGGAACAGTATGCTTTAATGACCCTTTTTGTTTTACATGGTCTTGTCATTGATCTTGCAGGTTAGGGTATCAGTTCACATCATGTTTAAGTAATGTAAATAAATTGGTTAAATAAGTATGGATTGACTTATGTTAGATAAATAAATTACCGAACTACTTCAAATAATTTTTTTTGGAGTGGTTCGGAATTTCTTGTCTTGTATTTTAAAATAATTTTATGTTTAGGGATCAAATATAGCTCCCTAATTTAAAAGACCTTCTAATTGTAGACTACAGATTTAAAGGGGGAAATCATAAAGAAAAATATACTTATCTCAACTATGAAACATATTACGAGAGTGTTGTTTTTTATTTTTATTTTTCAATTTCAAAATTGTGGAATTAAAGAATTTCCAGATTCTCTTCAATCTACAAAAACAATAGAAATCAAAAGGGATTTTTTAAAGGGAGATTCACCGGAATTTATAATTGAAATAATAGACACTATAAACCTAGAAGTTCCTGGAAATCCACCTCTTACTTCAATCCAAGATTTAGCTTTTTCGCAAGACTTCTTTGTTCTTTTGGACAGAAGGCAGGGTCTATTAAAGTTTGAAAACAATGGTAATTTTCTCGGGAAAATCGGAGGGAATGGAGAGGGACCAGATGAATATACTATGCCCTATGCGATTCACTTAAATGAAAAGGAAAATGTTGTCTTTGTTGCAGATTGGCAGAAAATGACTGTGATTTCTTATAACTTGGAAGGTGAATTTAACTCTGCAAGCAATAAATTGCCAGGGCATCCGATCTCCTTCTATAAAGACAATGATACCCTTCTGGTGGTTCAGGAGACGCTTAATGGTACCAAGGAAAAGCCCCGGCAGGTGTTGATTAGCTCAATTGAACCCAAAACCCTTGAAGTTGAAAACTGGGAAAGGCCACTTTATGGCTTTCATTCTGATTACACCAATATCCATCCAATCCCTAGGATAATAAGTCGGGTAGGCAATGTTCCCCTTTTTTATATGCCAATCATTCGGGGAGATATATCATCGCATAGTGACACGGATACGATTTTTAGAAAACAGGAGGGTCGATTGACCCCAGAATACCTACTTAATTTCATTGGATTTGACAACACACTTCAATTGGGAATGAGGCAAGTTGTGATGTCAAATAGCCATGCGTTTTTACGAATTGTATATGACAATACTTCCTATTTTATAGTAATTGATTTAGAAAGCAATCGTCCCCTAATTCATTTAAGGAAATTATTTGATCAGGCGATGACAGATGAAATGATTCCAAAGCCTTTTAAAGGAAATGTATATTACTCCATTCTTAGGGATAAACAAAATGCCCTAGAAAAAAATCCACTAATCGTTATGTATCGTTTGACATTCGCTAGAAATTAAGTTAAAAAATTTTGCTTATTACCACTGACTTTAGATGTTATAATTCTAAATCTGTTTTAAACTTTCAATACTATTCTATTCCTTTGAAAACCTCCTTCCCCTTCTACAAACAACCCGACACTAAAGACTGCGGTCCTACCTGTTTGCGAATCATTGCCAAGCATTACGGGAAACTGATTTCCCTCAAAGAAATACGGGAAATATCCGAAACTACTAGGGAAGGTAGCAGTTTGCTGAAATTGAGTGATGCTGCAGAGACCATGGGATCCAAAACCATTGGTGCCAAGTTAAGTTTTGAGAAACTCACTCAGGCTCCTTTACCCCTGATAGCCCATTGGGACAGGCAGCACTTTGTGGTAGTGTATAAAATCCGAAAAGATATCGTCTATATTTCTGACCCTGCCTATGGTTTGATCCGATATAATAAGCAGGAGTTTATTTCAAGATGGATCGACAACAATGCCAATGAGCAGACCAAAGAAGGCATCACCCTTCTGTTGGAGCCTACCCCAGTTTTCAGGAAAATGAAATGGGAGGATAAAGAGAAGCGTTCTTTAAGTTTCCTGTTCAAATACCTCTTCAACTATAAAAACCTGATTGCCCAGCTGGCCATCGGATTGCTGGTAGGCAGTCTCTTGCAGTTGATTTTTCCTTTCTTGACCCAGAGTATTGTCGATGTGGGGATCCAGAACCAGGACATCAACTTTATCTATCTGGTGCTTTTTGCCCAGATCATGCTCTTTCTGGGTAGGATGAGTGTGGAAGTGCTTCGCAGCTGGATATTGACGCACCTGATTACCTGGATCAATATTTCATTTGTTTCGGATATTTTCAGTGAACTTACATTCAGATACGTAATTTTTATAAAATTGTACTTTTAGTTTTTTATAAAAACTATGAAAAAAGCCATGTTCAAGTCATAAATGCAACGCCTAATTTTTTCATTAGACATTCGATAGGACTAAGATAATTAAACTTTCTTATTGGCCTGTTATTGATTTTGGTTTCTATATTTTGGATCTGTTCCCGAGAGATTTGATTGAGGTCAGTACCCTTTGGCAGGAAAGCCCTGATAAGTCCGATTCTGTTTTCCACTGTTCCTTTATCCTGTGAAGTGTATGGTCTTGTAAAGAATGTTGGGATATTGAATTTATCTCTGATTTTATAATGGTTTGCGAATGCCATATCATTATCGAAAGTGATTGATTTGAAGAACGAAGCACCAATTCTCTGTATTCTCTTTGCTATTTTCTGTTCAATGATATCTGCATTTTTACCATCAAGTTTCTCTATGGTAGTAACCAAGGTTGCCCTGTCCACCAGTACCAAAAGAGCTGATTTGTGGTTTTTCCCCATCATAAGGTCTACTTCAATATCTCCTATCCTTTGTCTTTTTTCAACTACAGGAGGCCTTTGGTCAATTGGAACTCTCTCCCTGATAATTCCTCTGGTATGCCTGTAATTACCTCTCTTACGCTTTCTTTTACCATGCCGGAGATTCTTGTAAAGCTCCCTGTCCCTTCGGTATCTCCAATGGCTACTTTTTTTGGCAGTAAATATCCAGTTGTAGAGTGTCTCATGACAAACCCCTTCTTTACCTTGTTTCTTCCAGGTGACCGATATTAGCTCTGGGCTCAATTTGTCAACAACAAGGAATTTGCGGGCCTCTTCTTTAAGGGACTCGGTAAATTTGATTCGCTTTCTCTTGAGTCTATGTCTTTCGTCTGTACGGTTCTGGGCAACTGCAGCCTTATATTCACCGCTATAACGGCCCCTCTTGCCGGTATTTCTTTGAAGTTCTCTGGATACAGTACTTTTGTTGACACCGATAATCGCAGCGATTTTGGTCTGGGAAGTTCCGTTTCTAAATAAAGCCTCTATTTGGTACCTTTGTTCCTGGCTGAGATGTTTAAATTTATTCATGACAACACTAAATTAATATTTTCAGCCTAAGGGAAGGAACCTAGGTTCCTTCCCTTAAACCCTTAGTGTTGCATTTATGACTTGAATATAGGAAAGTTAAAAATTCTGTAAATCATCAATTTACTTGTCAATTAGTTTGAATATTGGGGAGGTAAAACGAAAATTTTAAAATATAATTCTGAACTATGAGCTTAGAATATTTCAATTTATTGATTTTCATAGGGTTGTATTGTTTTGTGTTTTTGGAATTTCAAAATCTAATGATTAAGTTCAAAAGTGCTTTTATTATTTTAAAGCACTTGGTAGAATGATTTAGGTATTTTGAAAATTTTAGTTTTTATGGGGAATTCCTTTTTGATTTTGAAGAATATTCTGCTGCTACTGGATGTTCCTTTTACGAATGGCTATCTGAAAGATAAAGTGGCATCCCATCCTGAACAGGAATCCTTGCTTACCATTTCGGATACCTTGAATCATTATATGGTGGATAGCCTTGGACTTAACCTTTCCATAGAAAAGCTGGATCAAATTCCGCTTCCCTGTATTGTACAGATTCAAGAAAATGGACATCCTTTTTTTAGTGTGCTCACTAAATCGGAAATAGATACCGTATCCTACCTGGATGAAAAGGGAAAAATCAAAAACACTTCAAAAGAGGATTTTGCCAAAATTTGGACAGGTGTAACTCTACTTTTGGAGAAGTCTGATAAATCAGGTGAACCTGGATACAAAGAAAGACAGCGGGAAGTTGTAGTGTTCCGATCATTGCTTGGTCTCCTTGGACTAATAAGTCTCATTGGGTTAATTGCTTTTTATCAGCCTATTTTCGCAAACCCATACCAAGCGCTTATAATTTTGTTCCTTTTCCTCCTTAAAGTTACTGGATTGTTCATTTCCTCGGTTTTGCTTTGGTCAGAAGTTGATAAGGACAATAGAGCCATTCAGGATTTTTGTTCAGGAGGAAAAAATATAGACTGTAATTCAGTTACCTCTTCCTTTTCTTTGCCAGGAGGGATAAGTTTAGGCATCATAGCCTTTGCCTATTTCTTTTCTGGAGGTATGCTTTTGCTTTTGACTTCGTTTTCAGGTTCAGGATTGCAGCTGCTTGGCTATTTGAGTCTGTCCGGAGTATTTATAATTCCCATATCCATCTATTACCAATGGGCAAAAATAAGGAAATGGTGTGTGTTGTGCCTTTGGATTTCGACAGTACTGCTCGCAGAAATATTGCTTAGTCAGATTTTTTTGGTAAACTCCGGCTCCGTAAAAATCCAGGATTTGACATTGTTTTCCTTCCTATTTTTAGGGACAGTAGTGGCTTGGCTGAGTCTTAAGCCATATTTCCTGGCTAAAAAGGAACTCCAAAAGCAAAAAAGCAAATTGGCCAGGTTTCTCTCCAATAGTGAAACCTTTGATCATTTTTTATCGGGTTCAAGAAGAATTTCCAATAATCCAGAAGGATTGGGAATAATGCTTAAAGGGGAAAATGCCAAATATCATGTACTTAAAGTATGCAACCCATACTGTGGACCATGTGCTAATTCACATCCTATTTTGGAAGAATTGTTTGCTTCAGGAAACATAAACCTACAAGTCGTATTTCATCCCGGTGGAGAAGATGCAATTAAATACAAAACTATTAGTCATATTATGGCAGTAGCTGCTCAAGCCAATCAAGAGCAGATACAGAAAGTACTTGACGATTGGTACCTGCCTGAGAAGAAGGACTATGAAACCTTTGCCGCCAAATACCCTATGAACGGGGAACTGAAAGCTCAGGAATCCTGCATAAAAGACATGTTGAATTGGTGTGAACTGGAAAATATCAGCTACACACCAACCATCTTTATCAATGGATATGAATTACCTAAGGCTTACAGTATAGAAGACCTAAAATATATTTTGATATAAAAATATTCAGTCGCGATGGATGGTCAGAAACTTCGGCTGACCTTAATGTCCGGGGAGTCTAATATTCAAAAAAATCCAAAGAAAATGAAAAAGTTCAGCTTAGAAATGCTCAGACTTACTTCTGATGAAGTACTTGGGAGAAGTCAGATGAAGAAGATAAGGGGCGGCAGTGATGCTAGTTTACCAGGAGATGGCTTTACTATGTGCGATTGTTCAACTTCTAGTGGAACTAAAATTGCAACTTGTTCTGATGATCTTGTAGCAATGGGCGGAAATTTATGCTGTCAAGCAAGCTATGGATCAGGGTCTCAACAATCAGGTTGTTAATTTAAACTTAGTTGCAATATTCACTAAAAGAGGAGGCTGATTCATATTCAGCCTCTTTTAAGAATTAATTTTCTAATAAGAAAAATAATTTCTTTCAAATACAAGCTTTAATGATATTGATAAAAATAAAATTTCAAAATTATAGTTTTAAGAAACTAAATCGCCTCAGAATTGATGGGAAATGGGAGCCAATTTTCATAGCCTTTGTTTTATTTAATTCTTTTTTTTTCACTTCATGTAACCGGAATGAAAATTCCGAAATTAAGGATTTAGGTTTCTATCTTGAGCTTGTGGATTCTGTAAAAATTGAGATACCCTACGAGTTTGGCTTGGTATTCCCCAAAGTTATTGATGGTAAACTTTTAGCTTATAGCTATCTTGATCAGACTTTCCATGTTCTTGATTCAAAGGGTAGGCTTCAGAACTCATTTAATCATCAGGGAGAGGGGCCTAAAGATTATACCAGGAATCTGTCATTCGTTACGATAAACAACGGACACTTGATTTTCATGGATAATAAAAAGCTATCATATTTCAGTTATCAGGGTGAATGGGTGAAGAGTATCCCCTTTAATGACCCAAACAAAAGCCTAAGGGGAGGAATGCCTTCTAATGAACTGGACTTTGTTGGGGAAAATAAATTTATCGTTCCGAATATTTACCTAGACGGCCTTTCAAGAAGACCAGATCATCGGGCTGTTCTTGATTCTGTGCCAATTTGGCTTCAATATGAATACTCTCAAATAACAAATCAATTTGAAATAACTGAGTTCGGTCACTTAGACACTATGAGTGTTTTTTTCTCTGATTTTAAGTATAACAGTTATTCACCAAAGACTTTTGTGAATGGCGGGAATGTGAATCTTTTTTTCAATTTGACGCCGATCATTTATACGTACAGTATTGGAGAATCAAAGTATCCAATAGAGAAAATAAAATTAGATGTCCCAGGATTTAAAGAGCCTATTGGATTGGATTACAAATCTATGACAATTGATAACTATCGGCATTTTAATAAAGCAAGTGATATAAATAGCCACATCAATGATGTTATATCTTTGGATAATGAGCGGATTTTCTTTGTTTACAATCAAGGTAAAAATATAAGAATGAATGACAGTGAAGCTGATGCCATTGAAGCCCCTGATCCCTTGTTTTACGGTTATTATTATGATTTTTCTTCTAGAAATGGGAGTCAAGTAGTTTTACCAGAGCACAATGGTCATCCTTCATTTTGGAAAAAGGTATCTTATTTGGGAAACAATAAATTTCTTTTCGTTTTTGAAAATGAAATTGAAAGAGACTTTTATTGGGGGAAAATATTTGAATTGAAATCATTTAACCACTAATATTTTTAAGAATTACATATTTTAAATGATTAGTTTTTGGTGTAAAAAATATTCAGTCGCGATGAATGGTCAGAGTCTTCGGCTGACCTTAATGCCCGGAGATGTTAATATTCATTAAAATCTATTATCATGAAAAAGTTAAGTTTAGAAATGCTCAGACTTACTTCTGATGAAGTATTGGAAAGAAGTCAGATGAAGAAGATTACCGGGGGGTACGGAAACTTCAAATGCTGCGTTGGTTCAAGCTGTAGCGCTTGTGTTACCTGTAAATCTGATTGCAGGTGTTCTGTTGGATCTTTAACATCTTGTTAAAAAGTAAATCACAAAACTGTGCGATGAATTCATACTAGTACAGTTTTGTGATCTTTAATATTAAAAATGTAAATAGATATTTTCTGAATTGTTCCCCTAAAATAGAATTATATGATTTTCAAGAATTCATTGTTCTTAATAATTATTTTCATACAGTTTGCCTGCACCACAGGACAAAAAAAAATTGAACTGATTTCAAATGAAGGAGAAGTTGAATTTGAGTTTTTGGATTCTCTTAGGATTGAATCACTGGTTGAACTATATCTTGCTGACAAAAATGAACAAACGCAGCATCTCCTTTTCAATGAGAGGCAAATGGAGGAATTATTGATTACAGATCTTAAGGGAAATATTATTTCACGGTTTGAACCAAAGGGAGAAGGTCCTAATAAGGTAGAAATTCCTTTGGAAGTGGCTTTTTGGCAAGAAGGAATAGTAATCAAGGAAATGTCTCCAGAGCATAAGTTTAATTTTTTCGATGGGAACTTTAAAAAAATAGCCCAAAGTCCAGCACTAACAAAAGGGCTAAATTTTCTTACCATTTACAATTCACACAGGAGTTTTTCAGTCCTTGAAAATGATGGCAAAACCTTTATTATCGGTCAGGATTTAAATCTGATTCCGGATCTATTTTTAGACGAAAAATCCGAGAATTGGAGCTTTTATGAAAATGCTGATATTGGATATATCTATTATAGAGATACTGAAGAATTAAAAACAATTAATTTATATCCAAAAACATGGAGGCCAAGACTAGAAGAGAAATGGGTGGGAAGGGTTTCTTCCTATTTGCAGGTTTCGAAAAGTGATAATAGAGTAGCTGTACTCCCAAGTGTTGGCAATGAGCTGTTTTTTTATGAATTGAAAGACGCAGGCATTTCTCCCCTTTTCCAAATATCGCTTATTCATCCTGAAAGAAAAGTTGATTTTCCCTTCGATCCCAAAAATGACTATGTATTATATCCATTTTTTACACAATTATTCAGTGGAGGCAATTACTTTTTAGCAGAATTTCACACAGAATTACCCCAAGAAATTTATGATTCTTTTCGAGCAAAAGGTGAGGAGTTTCATAGTGATCCGGAATACTGGTCTACATTGGAGAATTTCCGAAAAGTAAAATATATCCTAATCGATAAAAACGGAATTCAGGGTGCAATTTCAGAACTTCCAATTTCTGGTTCAGTACACTTTATGGACTCAAATGATATTTTATACGTAAAGCGTTCTTCAGAAAACGAATTGGATTATAATGTTTATTATCGTTACAGAGTGTTTTTAAAATAATTTTAATGGAAAACATTTCTTAAAAAGAACGGATTATTTTGAAAACCACCTTCCCCTTTTACAAACAACCCGACTTTAAAGACTGTGGTCCCACCTGCTTGCGCATCATAGCCAAGCACTATGGCAAGCTGATTTCCCTCAAAGAAATCAGAGAAATATCCGAAACTACGAGGGAAGGAAGTAGCTTATTGAAACTCAGTGATGCAGCAGAGGCTATGGGACTTAAGTCCATAGGGGCAAAATTGAATTTTAATAAACTTAGTGAAGCCCCCCTTCCAGTTATTGTCCACTGGAACAAACATCACTTTGTAGTGGTGTATAAAATCAGAAAAGATATTGTCTATATCTCAGATCCAGCTTATGGTCTGATCCAGTATTCTAAAGAAGAATTTATTTCACGATGGATCGGCAACAATGCCGATGAGCATACCAAAGAAGGTATTACGCTCCTGCTTGAACCTACCCCTGCCTTCAGAAAAATGAAATGGGAGGATAAGGAAAAACGTTCCCTTAGCTTCCTTTTCAAATACCTCTTCAATTATAAAAACCTGATTGCCCAGCTGGCCATCGGATTGCTGGTAGGCAGTCTCTTGCAGTTGATTTTCCCTTTCCTGACCCAGAGCATTGTGGATGTGGGGATCCAGAACCAGGACATCAACTTTATCTATCTGGTGCTTTTTGCACAGATCATGCTGTTTTTGGGCAGGATGAGCGTGGAAGTGCTCCGAAGTTGGATTTTATTGCACCTCACTACCAGGATCAATATTTCCTTAGTCTCGGATTTTTTTATCAAATTGATGAACCTGCCCATTTCCTACTTTGACACCCGCATGACCGGGGATATCATGCAGAGGATTGGCGACCACCGCAGGATAGAAAACCTGCTTACGGGAACCACGCTCAGTACTTTATTTTCTTTTTTCAATCTGATCGTTTTTGGGGCTGTGCTGATCTATTACAGTTTTACCATTTTTTTGATCTTCCTTGGAGGAAGCGTATTGTACCTTGCATGGGTGCTGTTTTTTATGAAGCGGCGCAGGGAACTGGACTACAAGCGCTTTGCCCAGATGAGCCAGGAACAAAGTACGGTGATCGAACTGATCAACGGCATGCAGGAAATCAAGATGCACAATACCGAAAAGCAAAAGCGCTGGAGCTGGGAATTTGTACAGGCCAGGTTGTTTCAAGTATCTGTCCAGTCTTTATCTCTGGAACAGGCCCAGCAGGTAGGATCTTCAGTCATCAACGAGCTGAAAAACATCCTGATCACTTTCTCTTCCGCCGTATTGGTCATCGAAGGTAATCTCACTCTAGGAATGATGCTGGCCCTACAGTACATCATCGGGCAGTTGAATGGACCGATAACGGAACTTGTGGGCTTTGTCAGGTCCTATCAGGATGCTACTATCAGTCTGGAGCGGCTTAATGAAATCCATGACAGGGAAGATGAGGAAAATACTGAGGTTAAGTTTATCCGGAACATCCTGCCAAATGAGGCAATTGAAGTAAAGGACCTTTCCTTCCGCTATGTGGGAGCAGATGAACCTGTACTATCCGATGTAAACCTGAGCATTCCCCCTCAGCAGGTAACTGCCATAGTGGGTGCAAGTGGAAGTGGGAAAACCACCCTGATGAAGCTCCTGCTGAAATTTTATGAGCCGACATCCGGGGAAATCCGCTATGGGAAGCATGACCTCAAAACCATCAGTGCTAAAAGCTGGCGGGACTTATGCGGGGTGGTGATGCAGGAAGGCTATGTGTTTAATGATACCATTGCAGCCAATATTGCCGTAGGTCAGGACGGAATTGACCAAGAAAGGTTGCTGGAAGCTGCCAGAATCGCTAATATTCTGGATTTCATCCAGTCACTTCCACTTGGCTTTAATACCAAAATCGGCAATGAAGGAATAGGTATGAGTACAGGGCAGAAGCAGCGCCTGTTTATCGCCAGAGCAATTTATAAAAATCCTGATATGCTTTTTTTCGATGAGGCCACCTCGGCCCTTGATGCCAAAAATGAACGTGAGGTCATGGAAAATCTCCGGAGTTTTATACAGGGCAAAACGGTATTTATCATTGCCCACAGGCTGAGTACGGTGCGAAATGCGGATCAGATCATTGTGATCGATCAGGGGAGGATTGTAGAGCAGGGAACTCACATGGAATTGGTCAATGCCCAAGGTATATATTTTGATTTGGTGAAAAACCAGCTGGAACTCGAAAAAATTAACGGAAACTGATTATGCCACTAGCTCCTTCCCAAAACGACAACCTACACCTTCGCTCGGAAGAAGTTCAGGAAATCATCTCCAGGCCCCCTGCCTGGCTGATAGGGTGGGGGATTACCCTTGTGTTTCTGATGCTGTCACTACTGATAGGACTGTCCTTTCTGATCAGGTATCCTGATTTTGTAGAGGCCAAGGTTCTGGTGACCACTGCTGATCCGACCGAACGTATTGCTGCAAGGTTTTCGGGACAGATTGAGACTTTATTTGTGAAAAACGGGGATAAAGTGGGCATAGGGCAGCCCTTGGCAGGAATCAAGAGTACGGCCAAAATAGAAGATGTACTTTTTTTGAAAGCCACGTTGGAACAAGAGCCTTTTGTCGCGGACAATGACTTTTTATTTCCAGTTAATATACTCACTGAATTGGTGCTGGGTGAAATAGGGTTGCCTTTTTTGGAATTCGAAAGGAGCTATATGGAATACAGATTGATAAAAGAACTCCAGCCTTTTGCCGGTCAGATGGAAGGCACCAAAGCTTCGATAGAAGAGATCCAAAAAAGGATAAACAGCCAGCAATCCCAAAAGGAACTTCTTGACCGCAGATTGTATCTGGCCAAGATCGATTATGAGCGGAACAAGGGCCTTCACAAAGATGGTATCATTGCAGACAAGGATTTTGAGTCCAGAGAAATGGAATACCTACAAATTGAAGAACAGGTGAACCTCATGGCCATTTCCATTTCACAATTACATGAAGCGCTTAGCACTGCCAACCAGACCGTCCGGAGCACAAACATCAATAAGGAAGAACAGGAAGCCCGTGCACTTAAAAACCTGATACAATCCTACCAGAGTTTAAAGCGCAGTTTGAGGGACTGGGAATACACCTATCTAATGAAGTCTTCGATCAATGGAAAAGTCAGTTTCCAGAAGGTCTGGGGCGCCAACCAACAGGTCAATGCCGGAGAGTTGGCATTTACGGTATTGCCTGAAAACAAAGCAGAATTGATGGGAGCTATGAAAATATCTCCCCAGAATGCGGGGAAAGTGGGTGTTGGCCAAAAGGTATTGATCAAATTGGACAATTATCCATTTCAGGAATATGGGGCCCTAATCGGAAAGATTTCCAGCATTTCGGTTTCGCCGGACGATGAGTTCAACTACTTGGTATATTCCTCATTGCCTAATGGGACAACAACTTCTTTTAACCGAGAAATCCCATTCAATCAGGAGCTTTTGGGGAATGCGGAAATCATCACGGAAGAATTAAGTGTGGCAGAGCGTTTATTTTTCAAGTTCAGGTCAATAATGATTTATTAGGATGAAAATTGTACACACATTTTGGATAGATGAAGGTAAGGATCCTTTCAAGGACAGCTTTGGATGGTGCAGTGCACAGTACCATGTAATCAGTTGGGCATTGAGCTGCTTACAACTACACAAATTTTACGACAATATAGAATTGATCACAGACCATAAAGGAAAGGATTTACTGATTGACCAACTGAAATTGCCTTACAAGAAAGTAAGAATTGAACTGGATGATCTGGACTTTGTTGATGTCTCCGGCTTGTGGGTAATGAAAAAAATATACTCCTATACCCTTCATGAGGAGCCTTTCCTGAATGTTGACGGGGATGTATATATTTTTAAGCCTTTACCGGATCATCTCTTTTCGGGTCAGTTAATTGCACAAAATATAGAACAGGGATTTGACTATTATAAGGAATTGGTTGATTTGGTTGAAAATACTTTTGACTTTGTGCCTTCTTTTTTTTCTACTCATTACAATCAAGATAAAACCTTAAATGGGTCAAATGCGGGGATTATAGGAGGACAGCATTTCGGCTTTTTTAAACTGTATTTTGAAAACGTAAGAGCCTTCGTAGATTTAAATAAAACTAAAATTAACCAATTGCCTGATACTTTGATTTCAAACTTCAATGCTGTTGTCGAGCAATTTATATTTTACAGATTGAGTCAGGAATTAGAAATTCCAATCCGATACTATCTGCCACCTTCTTTAGACCCTGCCTTTGACGGGTATGCCGACTTCCATTATCTGCCGAAAAATTGCCCCTACATACACGCAATGGGTAGTTTTAAAAAAAATGGATGGGTTTGCGAACAAATGGCTCATAGGCTTAGAGTTGATTATCCGGAGTATTATTACCGCATTCTAAGTCTATTTGAAACTAAGGCGATAGGTGAAAAGGAAAACCAAGCCCAAGAACTGGCCTTTTATTCCCAACCTCATAAATCTAGCTATTCGATAAAATACAACATCAAATCTGAAGAGGAAAAATTCCAAAGAACTTGGCAACTCGCTTCCTTGGTCCTTAATCCTGAAAATAACTCAATGAATGCGAGTGAGATTTCCATATTACAAGCACTGGAGCTTATGGAAAAGGAACCGGACAACAGATCAACGGCGGTTTTGAAAGATGTGTTTGAATTTGAAAATGAAAAGATAAGATTGATCCGTTCCATGCCACATGACGGTCTTATTTGCGAGAATGAACAAAATGCTATTGACAATGCGGACATGGCTTTTTCAGATGATCTATGGAGAGAAAAGGTAAGGTTGAAATTATCCCCACTGACAATGACCATAGAATCCCAATGGGACTGGTCTCAAAATCATGTATTGTTTACCCGATTAAAGCACAATAACATCGAAAACAATTTGACAGCTGAACCTTATTATTACCAGACCTTATTGTTACCTGATAAGCTTCATGGGGAAGTTATAGAATATTTGTTGAACCCCGTAGAGACTTATGTTTTCTCACTGCTATCAAAAGAGAGTTATTTGGCTTTTTCAGAGATCCTATTTCAAGCAGATAGATTCTTCGAAAATGTAAATAAACAAAAGCTATTGGTTTATTTGGAAGAAGCTATAAGATTTCTCGCATACAGTGGGGTACTTATCTTAAAAGTTAATAAAGGCGATCTAAAAACTTATAAAAATCCTAAAATCCGCAGGATTTTAGTTTGGAGATTTGAATCTGCTTGTTTGTGTTCATTTTTGGTCTAGTTCGGGAATTTCTTCCCTTTGATTGAAGAGTGTTCATAGTTTTGAGACAATGGATTTTAGGTTTGAGGATAAAATGGACGGTTTTTTTCCTCAATTTTAATGGAAAAGGCATACCTCTTCCCTGTAAATCTTTATTTTTTGAGCTCCTGAGGGGTTTTTATCTGAATTTAGTTCAAAATCGGCTTGTAATCCTTACTCGTGAACAGTTTGAGCACTTCTCTTCTTCCCGTTCTTATCCACTTGGCTGAAACAGTGATAAATCTGAAGATAAACTTCTTGAGCCTGTCGGTAGGCTTAAGCCAATCAACTTTTCTGGAATACTCTCCAATGATATAGGTGTAAAAATTGGCATACATAGCCGTCATAAGCATAAAGGAGGTATTCTCTGCAAGGAACGAACAGGGCAACTTAGACCAGCCAAAGTCATTGTTGAGTACATCAAACAAGCGTTCGCTTGCACCCCGGGCGTTATAAAACCTTACAACAGCTTCATTGGACGATGTATGTTCATTGGTCAGAATAGCCCTGTAAGTAAATGCATCTCCACTAAACACATCTGCCTGCCCGTCTTTACGCCTGATTCTGGTAATGACCAGCCTGTAAGACCTGTCTTTACCGAAAGGTTTGTAGTCGGATAGGTCAGTAACTTCCATTTCCTGTACACCCAAACGTATTTTCTGCCACTTCTCAGGGGCTATACTTCCAAGGATATTATCCAGTTTGGCACATCTGTTTGCCCGTATATAAAAGCTTTCGGTATGTGCTTCCAGTGTGCGGAGAACTTCTTCCTGATAGGATGCTGAATCGGCTCTGAACCTTCCGATACGGATATTTTCATTGGTAAGCTGCCCAAACATGCGTGTAAGTGTATCAGCCTGCAAATATTTGGCCTGACTGTTGCCATTTCTGCCCTCTACGTACACAGGAATGGCCTGTGAAAATTCAGGATGTGCTATGGAAGCTACACCTGGCTGATATCCATAGACGTGTTTATATGTCTTTTTTGAATCGTACTTTTCAGTTGGAATGACGGTGTTGTCATAATCGAGGTCGTAAGCAACACCTGACTTGAGTAATCCGGTCTTACAAGCTGATTTTAACAACAAGCTGTTGAGTTTTCCATTGATATTAAATTCATGGCTTACTCCACTGGACGGATTTATAAAGAGTTCTGTATCAACAGCAAGCTCTTTGATACCTCTCAGAATTGTATCGGCACTGCATACTGAAAATGAAGGGACCTGTTCAAGTGCGTCTCTCAAGTGAACATTGATATCTTCAGTACAGTCGCCACCATTAAAGAAAATAGCCATATGATTGGCGAAAATGTCACTGTATGAAAACCCTCCCCTTAAGGCTCTAACCCCCAATTGATTATCAATGAGTTCTGGGAGACCAGAATTTTTGAAAGAGTTAAAAACAAAATTAAAACCTCCGAAAGGTGTGATTTTTTCTGTCGAATTCGTAATTTTCATACCGCTTATCAAGGATGTGTGGTAACACCTAAATAAGTGAAAAAAAAACGAGCCGGAAAAGCCTGAATTGAATAAATTCAGCCACTTTTTCGGCTTTTTTTAAATCCGCCCTGCGGATTTAAGGAAAATATTCAATCGCGATGAATGGTCAGATGCTTCGGGTGACTTTAATGTCCGAAGAAAGTAATATTTAATAAAATCTAAAAATCATGAAAAAGTTAAGCTTAGAAATGTTAAGACTTACTTCTGATGAAGTATTGGAAAGAAGTCAAATGAAGAAGATTACTGGGGGGTATGGCACTGGTAATTGTAGTCATTCTGTCTGCTCACCAACACTTCGGTGCTGCAGCGCTCACGATTATTGTAATTCGGCAGGAAATGATCAATGTGTGAGGCGCGGGTGTATCTAATAATTATGATTCAAGAATTAATGCCGTTTAGTTAGTGGTTATTTGAGTGAAATTCATTATATTAGAGGTATAAAATAAGGCTTCCGAAAGCAGGGAGTGCTGGAAGCCTTAAAACTTTAATTGTAAATGAATTCAAGTTAAAACTAAGTTATGAAAAATTTATCATCGAAAGTAGGACTTCGGTGAAAGATTTTCTTCGTGACCGTTTCTTTTCTTTTGAAGTTCTTGTGCTTTTTATTTTGTCAAAGAGCAACAAAGGACTTAATATCTGCCTTGAAGAGTTTTTTGGGGAATCTTTCTTATCGCCCACTAAAAGTGCATTTACCCAGGCCAGGAAAAAACTGTGCTATACAGTTTTCAAAAAGCTTAACAGTTTGATCTGCAGTCTTTTTTACGAACATGCAAAGTTCAAGAAATGGAAGGGTCATAGGGTGCTTTCTGTTGATGGTTCAACGCTTGAACTCCCAGATCATCCCTCCATGTCAGAGAAGTTCAGCTATCATGGTTTTGGGCCCAATGCGGATGCAGGACATTACATGAGCAGGATATCTTACCTGTATGATGTTTACAACGGCCTAGTACTGGATGCCGGTATGGAAAGCTACACCACTTCCGAAGCCACCCTATGTCATGCCCATCTTGGACATATTAAAGAAGGGGATCTTCTTGTGTGCGACAGGTATTATGCATCACTGAGACTTTTTTTCGAGCTGAAAGGAAAGGGGGCCGATTTTCTTTTTAGGATGAAGGACAATTGGTGGAATTGTGTCGAGGATTTTTCCCTGAGCAGTTCCACTGATGCGGAATATACATTAATACTCCCTCCAAAATACGGTTGGCTGCTTGAAAAGTATCCCTCGTTATCCCAAACCATGACCGTAAGACTGATCAAGAAAAAGAATAAGAAGGGTAAGATATCAATATATGCAACTTCGCTGCTGGACAGGAAAAAATATACAGCTTCCTCTCTAATAAACCTGTACAAACAGAGATGGGGAATAGAAGAAGCATATAAACTGATCAAATCAAGACTTGAAGTATCTGATTTTTCCGGCAAAACAGCATGGGCGGTCCAGCAGGACTTCTATGCCAAGACCCTGATCATATCACTCTGCAATATTCTTTGCTATGATGTGGAGCCAAAGACCAAAACAGGACGGACATCAAAGTCAGCAAGGACCTTGATAATCAATAAAACTTATGCACTGTCAAAAACAAAATCCCTGATTCTGAAAATCACAGATTTAAGTGGTGAATTAGAGGAGATTATCCAGAAATATGTAAATAAAATCGCTTCCAAAATAGAATATTCAAGAAGAAACCAGGTATTCAAGCGGAAATTCAGAGCTAAACTGAAATACTCAATGAATTACAAATCTATTTAATCACATTCCTTAACTTAACGGCATTAATTCAAGAATCAGAAAAAGAGTACTGAGCTAATGCTCAGTACTGCTTGTTTAATACATGAAATATGAGAAACACCATGCTTTTGCTGTTGTCTACAGTATTAATTTGTTGTAAACAAGGCCCAAAAGATCAAATAAGCCGTGTTCAGAATTACAATGCGGAAACCGTAACCATTGATTCAAAAGGTAAATTACTTGATCTTGGATATTATTTATTGATTTCAGATGTCAATTTGAACGGTGAAATATTGTATTTGTACAATAGTTATGAGCATTCAATAGACGAAATAGACCTTAGAAAACTAGCATTTAATAAAAGCTATATTTTAGAAAAAGAAGGTCCAAATGGGACTGGAGAGTTTGTTAATAAGCTGAACTTAGTGGATCAGAATATATTTTTTCTGCAATCTTTTGGTAATTCCATTTTGATGGATAAGAAAGGAAATTTAATACAACGGGTAAATTGGAACTTTGCCATTGATTCATCTGGATTGCCTTTTGAAAATACCCCACTGATTGAAATTGCAGTCGGTACTGAAAATATAAAAGTTTTCGGACTGAGTTTTGATTATTCATCAAGACAGGTTTTCCTAAATGTTTTAGATGTGGGAAATAATAGGGTAAGCCAGTTTGATATAGAACAAGAAAATTCATACGGTAATTTTGTATTAGCTATTGACGATCCAGCAGCTTACACTTACTTAGATCCGATTGTTTATATTGGTGAAGAAAATGAATTGGTAATTGTAAGTCATCAATTCTCCAATGAATTGTTTCTTTTTGACAATAAAGGAAATTTTATTAGGAAGGTAAATTATCAACCAAAGCTTACACAAAAAAAAGCTGAAAGACATCTTCTTAAGCCACTTTCTACACATTCTGAGCTGGGCAAAACTTACCAATCATTACTGGAACAAGTCATATTTGGTCCTCCGGTTTGGGATAATGTAAATAAAAGATATTTACGTTTATCTGCCCAAAGATCATTTTCTGATAAGAAGTCTAAGGATAACTCCCTTTTGCCGGACATAAAGGAAGTAAAGGTGTTTTTATCATTATTTGATCAGAATTTCAACTTAACCAGTGAATTACTCATTGAGGAATTAACTACTGAATATGTAAAGTATTTTATCCAAGGTGGGAAACTTTGGGTGTTTCAAAATATAGATGATGAGCTTGGGTTTATAGTTATTGACATTTAATTCCTTAAATGAAGTGAATCTTTTAAAAAAATGCAGCAATTGTTGACCATAAAATATTCAAACGCGATGAATGGTCACAGACTTCGGGTGACTTTAATGTCCGAGGAAAGTAATATTTAATAAAATCTAAAAATCATGAAAAGTTTAAGCTTAGAAATGTTAAGACTTACTTCTGATGAAGTATTGGAAAGAAGTCAGATGAAAACAATAATGGGAGCGACGGATTGTTCCCATACAACTACATGTGGAAATGGAACGCAAACCTCAGGTTCTGGTCCATGTCCAAACGCAAATGATGCTTCTCTTGAATGCTCAGGTAATGGAGGAGCAATTAGCTGTGTTGCAACTGGATGTTCATGATAAATGAGGGATTAGTTAAGGTTTATAACTAATCCCTATTTTCTCCTTAAACAAAAATATCCTAAGAATAAAATTGTTTTGCCATTATTAAAAATCACTAGTGTCCGACTAAAGTTGGCCTTTAGTGAAAAACATTTGAATGGAATAAATATAAGTACTTTTTCTGATCAGAATGAAAAGTAAGCCCCTACGTTGGGAATAATGAGGTTTGACCTTGATTTTTGATGCTTTCTTTTAATTCTTTTTCGGGATCGTTGAGGAAGTTGATTAGATGGACATAGCTTACCATATGAAACCTGACTAAAGCTACCATATTTGAGAATGCCCACTTTCTTTTAATGTTCTTTCGGACAACCTCCATCAGGAGAAGAGAGATAAGCGAACACCAAATTTGTATTTCAATCGCATTCTGGTTGTCCCCTAGAAAATATTTGAGAGGGAAGTTTTGCTTCAGTTTTTTAAACAGAAGTTCAATTTGCCATCTGTACTTATAGATCCCTGCTATTGTAGCGGACACTATCCCGATAAGTGTGTAAACTTCAAATTATGGTTTTATGGTCAGGTATCAAGAAGCCTGACCCTATCACCAAATATAAGCAGGAAACTGTTAAGAATAGCTCCCCAGTCTCTGATAGGCATAGTCCATTTTTTCGATGCTTCTCTTGCAGCGAGAAAAACAGACTTCATTACGGCATCATCTGTCGGGAAAGAGAGCTTGTTTTTGGTGTATTTTCTGATCTTTCCATTGAGATTTTCAATCAGGTTGGTGGTATAGATGATTTTACGGATTTCAGCCGGGTAATCGAAGAAAACGGTGAGTTCATCCCAGTTGTCCCTCCAGCTTTTGATGGCATAAGCGTATTTGGATTCCCATTTTTTGGCAAAATCGTTCAGGGCAGCCCAAGCAGCATCTTTTGTAGGGGCGGTATAAATTTCCTTCATATCCCTTGTAAACGCCCTGCGGTCTTTCCATGCGACATATCTACATGCGTTTCTGATCTGGTGGACGACACATATCTGAGTGACTGATTGGGGGAATGAAGCTTTTATCGTATCAGTAAACCCGTTCAGGTTGTCAGTTGCCGTTATGAGAATATCTTCAACCCCTCTGGCTTTCAGATCAGTAAGTACCCCCATCCAGAAAGCCGAAGATTCATTCTTGCCAAGCCAAAGGCCTAGGATCTCTTTAAGGCCGTTAGTTCTGAGGCCAACGGCAATGTAAACGGTCTTGTTGACCACTTTGGAGTTCTCCCTGACTTTGAAGGATATACCGTCCATCCAAACGATCAGGTATACAGGGTCAAGCGGCCTGTTTCTCCATGCAACAATATCCTCCGCTACGGCACCGGTAACCCTTGAGATGGTGGAAGTGGATACATTGATGTCATAAAGCTCGCGGATCTGCTCTTCGATGTCCTGGTTTGACATTCCCTTGGCATACATGGATATGATCACGTTTTCAACGCCCTCCGCCATGCTTCTGCGTTTGGGCACGAGAGCAGGCTCAAAGCTACCCTCCCTGTCTCTTGGAACTTTGATTTCAGCTTCCCCAAATGTGTTTTTTATTGTTTTGGTGGAATAGCCGTTCCTTGAATTGGGATTATCGGAATTCTGATGCTTTTCATAGCCAAGATGGGCATCCAGCTCGCCTTCAAGCATTTTCTCAACGGCTCTTTTCTGAAGCTGTTGAAGGAAGGAATTAAGCTCCCCGGCAGTCCTGAACTGCTTGAGGAAGTCATCATTTAGGAGATCTTCTTTTTTCATTTTTGTAATCTGTGTGTTATAAAGGTAAGAAATTGTCCACACACAGACCGGGGGGCGCCTACCGCGGGTTCCTCAAATTCCCTGTGCGATTTCTTCTAAATCACACAGAGAATTTCGAGGTTTAACTTTAACTTCGTAAGTAGTGAAACCAACTTACACAGTTTGTGTCATAGTCCCTTGTAGCGGCTTCTTGGTCGAAACTGTTAGTCAAAAACACCATGACCTTGGATTTAGTATCATCCCAAAGTACCACTCTACGAAGTTTCAAAGTCTCTTTATTTCCGTTTGCGGTATATTCCAGCGTTATTGTTTCATCTTTAATAATTTCCTGGTCCTTATCATCTGGCAGATCAATGTCATCTATACTTTCATAAACAGCATTGTCTTTCATTCTTGTAATAAAATAGATACCTCTGTCACTCCATTGTGCATACTGCAGATAGTCTGTATATCCCTTGTCCATGACAATATAAGAGCCCTCGGGCACATTGAGATGTTTGAGGAAAGTATGATCGTGCCTGACTCCCTCTGTAAACCTTATCAGACAAGGCATAAGTTCTGCGGCATGTATCATCACATGGGCTTTAATGCCACCTTTACTCTTCCCGTCTTTTCTAGGCCTCCCTGCAACTTTGAGAATATCTTTAAAAAGGCTTATGACAGTGGAATCAACAATAAATAGCTTTTTGATCACCTCCATTTTAAGTCGGCTGTCCGGTAAAATATGACGGTGTTTTTCAAAAAGCCCCATGTAGATGTCTCTGAACACTGCACTAGGTCTTTTACTGTTCCCGTCAGATATGGTAGATCGTTTTGGAGAAGTCTTAATTCCAATATGGACCAGCTTATTTTGCCAGGCTAAAAGCCCCGTAGAGAGCTCCCTCAACGATGTTGCACCACTCAAAGAACAGAAAAGCATTGTCACCAAATGCTGCCAGGTGTCGAACTTCTTGTAGTATCTGTCTGATTGATGTTTGGATCTGACTTGAGACAAAACAGTTTTGTCAACAAAAGAAAGTACCTGTGAAAAAATCGGCTGTCCGAAGAAATGTGTATTTTTACCCATGTGTAATTTATGTTGTCGTAAACACAAAGTACACAAAACAGGGTAGGTTCAAGCAATTGAATCTACCCTTATTTTAAAATCGTTTCTCGGACACTAGTGATTAAAAATAAAATCATGATTATCATTTTCAATTTAAGTAGAGTTGCTTATTCAATTTTTATTGTGTTGACAACAATCATTTTTTTTTCTTGTAAAGAAAATGGTATCCAATCTCAAATCCCCCAAGCTGAATTGCATAAAACTAACGAAATGGTCATTGAAAGGGATACCCGGTTTATTATCCTAGACCATCATCTAGAAAAGAATGTTTTTCTGGCTTATGATGCTATTACCAAAAGCTTTATACGCATAGATGGCAAAGGAAAGGTCATAGATGAAATAGAAAGAGCAGGTGAGGGCCCAAACGAATATTTCACAAATATACTTTCCGCTGCATTCAATGAAAGAGGAGACGGTTTTTTCCTTCAAAGTTCAAATGAATTATTATGGTATAATGAAAATTGGGAAGTGATAAATCGGTGGAGATTCAGCTCCTTTTTCAATATTATTTTCTATGGAGGACCTAAAATCAAAACTCCCTATTTCTTTCTCAATGGTGCAACATATCCTCAAGTTTTGCCCTCTTTTTACTCAAATATTAAGATTCCAATTGCAGATGTAGACCCCTCAATATCTTCCCAAAATTTGCTCGAGGTTTTTGATCCATCAGACGGATCTTTGACCTGGAAGCTTCCAATCCAATTTGGTTTCTTCAGCCCCTATAAACCCGCAGACAAAGAGTTTGACTTGACACAGGTGTATTTTCTGGATGACAATCAGAAATTACTCCACCTTACATTTGATAATTCCCTTACCATTGGGATTTATGATTTAACCAAGAATTTTGAATTGGTCAAATATGTCCAAATAGTCGAACAAAGCCTGGAAGATAAGGGAAAAGGTAAAACAGTTAGTTTATTCCCTGCGGATGAAAGTGGCTACATCCTACTCAGGTACTCAGGAATCAGTGAAGTGGAATTGGAAAAGAAAAAAGTCAATAATGAATATTATTTCCCTCTTACGGATCCTACCTTGTATAAATTTTACTTTTTGGATAAGGGTCATCTAGTTTCCCCTCCCATTAGTTTTCCTGAAAATTTTGACCCAAATGCAGAGATTATCCTGTTGGAGAATGGTAAGATCTTAATGCGTGAAAAAGATAAAGATGACGAAGAATCGACTTATTCAAAATATGCTGTTTTTGAATTTAGATTGAATTAAAAAATCTAAAGGTTAGATTATGGTTTAGTTAGATGTAATAACATATTGCTTGCATCTTGGTTGCCCAGTAATTCTATTCAAATCTACTTTTGAAAATGGAAAATTGAAATTTAAACCGTCATCAACACCGAATTATGAAAATTTCCATTAAAACCACTAATATGTTACAATTTAATTTTTTTAATATTTTAGTTTGGTGAATAAAGTTAAGCTCAAAATGCTCAGACTTACTTCTGATGAAGTATTGGAAAGAAGTCAGATGAAGAAGATTACTGGGGGTATGGAGTTTCATGGTATTCAATCATAAAACAAACCCGGCAAAAATAACGAAACCTCTGGCACATAAGTCACCAGCAGAAGAATAATCAGGCTGACCAAGAGAAATGGGAAGCCTGCCCTGGTAATTTTCTCCAAAGAAATATTTCCTATACTGGGGGCCACAAACAAGCAGACACCTACCGGAGGAGTGGTCAGACCAATGACCAAATTCATGACCATGATGATGGCAAACTGTACCGGATCCACTCCGACATGCACCGCCACTCCCAAGAGCACCGGAAATAAAATCAGCAAGGCTGCAATGGTCTCCATAAAGGCACCTACAAACAGCAACAGGATATTGATCAGCAAAAGGATCAGAAACTTATTTTCCGTGAACCCAAGTAGCCCGGATGCTATCAGCTGCGGGATTTCCTCCACTGTCATGATCCAGGCAAAGAGATTGGCGAAGCCCACCAAAACCATCAAAGAAGCAGTCATCTTCGCAGAATCCAGAATGACTTTGGGTATTTGGGCCCACTTGAGCTCCTTATACACCAACAAACCAATCAACAAGGCATAAATTACTGCCATGATAGAGGCCTCGGTTGGGGTAAAGACTCCTCCTATAATGCCAAACAAGATCAACAGCGTCATCATTAAAACCCAGAAAGCCTGATAAAAACTCTTGACCATTACCATCAGGGAAGCTCTTTTCTTCTTTGGATACTTCCGCTTAACAGAAATAAAATACGTCAGTCCAAGCAAACCTAAGCCAAGAAGTAAACCGGGAATGATTCCTGCGATAAACAGTTTACCAACGGACAATCCCGTCATGGTAGCAGCAATGATCATGGGCAAACTGGGAGGAATAATCGGGCCTAAGGTGGAAGAGGTAGCCGTCACTGCGCAGGAAAACCCTTTATCATACCCTTCCTTTTCCATGGCGGGAATCATCACCGATCCAATACTGGCAGTATCGGCAATAGCTGTTCCGGAAATCCCCCCAAACAGCATGGAAGCCCCCACATTGGCCAATCCCAAGCCTCCCCTGATATGGCCAAGCAGGGCATTGCAGAAAGCTATGATCCTTTGGGTGATTCCTGCAGCATTCATCAGGTTACCCGCAAGAATAAACCCCGGAATGGAAAGTAGCACAAAGACATCCAATCCTGCATACATCTTTTGGGGAATCACGATCAAAGGAATGTCTGAAAAAAGCAAATACACCATGGATGACAATCCCAAAGCAAAGGCTATAGGAATACCAATAATCAGGAAAATCAGAAAGGCCAAAAACAGAAGTAAGATCATCTGGAATTTCTAAGACGGTTGATATTTTTTTGAAACTCCCTTATCCCATAAAGTAAGACCAATGCGGACATACAAAACATCGAAAAGTAAATCAAGGCCATGTTTACTTTCAGGGAAGCTGAAAGCTGCAACTGTACAATTTTTATCAATGGAATAGAAAACCATAACATCAATCCCATCAACATAAGGATCATCAAGAGGATGAAACTATCCATAATTATTCTTTGCTTGGGTCCCATTGACTCCAATAGGATATCCACATTCACATAAGACCTGTCCTTTATCGCCAATCCCGCTCCCAAACTCACCATGTAGATGAAACAAAACCTGGCCAACTCCTCCGTCCAGGGAGGAGACCATGGAAGCGCATAGCGGGCAAAAACCTGCAGGCACACCGTCAGGATCATTAGGATAAATGACCCGATCACTGCCCACTCCAAAGCCTTATCTAACCTGTTGAATCCGCTCATACAATGCCATTTGTTCTTTGGTAAAACTCTCCCGGACAGCCTTTTTTGCCAGCTTCTCAAATGCCTCTTTGTCCACCTCAATAAATTCCATGCCCTTGTTCTTTAAGAATTGGACGTCAAGCGCTTCCTGTTCCAAAAAAAGTGAATGCTCATACTCCTGCATGATCTTAGCCGATACCATGATCACTTGCTGCAAGTCCTCAGGTAACTTCTCAAACTGCTTATTCCCCATTACTACGTAAGCCCAGCCCTTCACATGTTCGGTAAGATTGACATATTTTTGAACCTCAAAGAGTCCCGCATTCCTGATCAGTGCGAAGGGATTTTCCTGACCGTGAATGGTGGATTGCTGCAAAGCAGTAAAAACTTCAGAAAAAGCCATGGGCGTAGGCTTGGCTCCCAAGGCCGACCAAGTTGAAACATATAGAGAAACATTGGGTACCCGGATAATCAGCCCTTTTAGGTCATCAGGATGCCTGACAGGCACATTGCTGGTCAGATTACGGGCACCCCTTTCAAAATAGGCGATGGGCTTTAATCCCGCCACATCGATGATATGCTGTTCCATTTCCTTACCAATTGCTCCTCCTGCCACCTTATGAAGGTGATCCGAGTCCCTGATGGCATAGGGGGTAGCACAGAGAATGGCGTATGGAAGGCTCCAGTTTTCCAAAGATTCTGCAGTGATCATGATATCTATCACCTCAGCCAATATCCCGGTGATCATATCCATCTCTTTACCCAATTGCTCATTGGGATATACTTTGACGAGGATTCTCCCGTCAGAGCGCTGCTTTACCTCTTCGGCAAACTTGAGTGCAGCTTTGTGCCAAATGTTCTGCTCATTGGCCAAGTGACCAAAACGGAGAACGAACTCTGCATTTTCCCGGGAAGAATTATCTACACAGGAAAATAATAAAACTGAAATCAAACAAAAACCAATAAGCCGCAGAACTTGCATAGAACCGATGAAAAGCAGTCCTATAAGATATCAAAAAATAATAAAAAAGTTCCTGATTTTATGAGGAGTGGACCCTCCAAGGGTTTGGAACTCTTGGAGGGTTTTACTTATCAAAATGGAATTCTAACGTTCAATGCAATATTCCTACCCATCTGATGCACGCCAAATGGCCTGAACAGGGACATGTGGTCCAGGTAAGTTTTGTTCAACAAGTTGGTTCCACTGAGGTACACATCCAATAGATTATTGGAAACTTTGAGGTTGCCTCCAATATTCAATCCCAAAAGATAGTAACCTGGCGTGGCTTCTTCCAAAGGAGCGGCCCTATCCTGATCAAATACCAATGAACCTAAGATACTGACATAGGGTCTTTGAATCCTACCGACTGTTTTCAACCTGAAATCTACAGTTTGTGTCCAACGGAATGCCGGAATGTAAGGCAAGAAAGAATTGTCAGACCTCCTCTGACCTATCACCCAACTGTAATTGGTCCCGAAATTCACCCATTTTGCAGAAGTGGGTTGGTAATCCAGTTCTAACTCACCACCATACAACCTGGCATCAGCCTGCTCAAAGGTCCAAACGGTCAGGTCTTCCACCCGCTCATCGGTTGGTGAAAAGAAGATATAATTGTTGATATGGTTATAAAAGACCTCTCCGGCAATGGAAAAACCATTATTGGTATACCTGATTCCAAAATCTGTCTGCAGGTTCTGTTCCCGGACAAAATCGGCATTTCCTCTTTCGAAACGACTGGTACCAGGATGTGGGCCATTTGAAAACAATTCGGCAAGGTCAGGCGCACGGAATCCCTGAGCGATATTCAATCGGAATCTCCAATGGGAATCCGGTCTAAATGTGGCCCCTCCACTGGCAGTCACCCCATCAAAAGTCCGTTCCATCATCCTGTTGGCAGGTTCGCCCGGTAGAATAAAACCATAATCTATCAAATGTGGAGCACTTGCGTCAGCCGTAACTTTCCTAAAATCATAGCGCAGACCGCCCTGTATTACCCATTTATCCTTGTTGTAATTCAACAAACCATAAACGGAGCGGTCATCTTTTGTTGCATCCGGGATTAGAAATTCCCCAGCATTTTCAAAGTTGGTATTTTTCAAATAGAAACCCTGAACCCCAAAAATCGCCTCTACATGAGGCCCAAATCCTTTGTAATATTTCACATCATACATGAAGTTGGAAAGGTTGATCCCCAGATCCACTTCATCAAAATCTTCTTCAATTTCCTTTCTTCTATTGAGGTGATAGCCAAAGGTAGCTTTCAATTTGTCTTCTCCTAAGAAAATATTGGTTTCTGAATTGAAAAAATGGTCCCTGACATCCTGAAAAGGCAACTGCATAGCCCTGTCATTTCTTGTAGTGACCAACTCGTCCATTTCCTCCTCATCAAGAATCCCGAGACGCTGCTGAAGGTAAGTATAGCGGATTCTCGTATCTCCCCATTTTTTCTGAAGGCCTACGCCTGCCTTGATATTTTGTGTGTTGAACCTGGTATTGCCCACTGCGTTGCCGTCCCCGTCCAAATAGTCCGCATGGGATTCTGCAGCCCCACGAAGAGACCAGACAAATCCCTTTTCAGTTGCTCCTTTCACTCCGGCCTCAGACCTCAATCCTAAGGAATTACTGAAGGCCCTGAATACCGCATCACCTTCCACTTGGCCAGCTATGGCATCTTTTTCTTCTACCAAATGTACCACACCGGCCATGGCTCCAGATCCATAAATTATGGAAGCCGGACCCTTGATCATTTCTACATTCGCAATTCCAGTTTCAGTCATTCCCAGTCCATGGTCAGCTCCCCACTGCTGATTCTCAAACCTTGCACCTTGGTAAAGTGAAAGCACCCTGCTGAAGGATAGCCCACGGATGACAGGCTTGCTGATACCTGGGCCAAGGGAAATCTCACTCACACCCGGTGTCCTTGCCAAAGCCGACATCAAGTTGGGGGCAGGCATTTTCATCAAGTCTGTACGGTCCACTTTTTCTATGCTGATCGGTGAACTTTCCTTGCTCATGATATAAGCCCCTGATACTACTACTTCATCGATATTGGTGGCGGTTTCTTCCAGAACGAATACAAGGTTCCTATCCGAACCAGGCCTGATAGTTTTGATAAGGGTAGAATACCCCACAAATGAAACCTGAAGGGTGATATTGCCTGAAGGAATGGCCGTAATCTTAAAGCTACCATCCAGGTCAGTAACTGTCCCCCTGTTGAGCTCAGGGATGAATACAGTAACTCCCGGAAGCGGAGCATTGGTGTTTTTATCTAAAACCTTACCATTGATACTAAGGTCTTGAGCTGCCAGTACAATCGTAGATACCATGTACATGGACAGCAGCAATATATATCGCATGCTAATACGTCTTTAAATTTTGTGGTAATAAAAAGGATTTGTGGAATACGCCCGTCTTAAAAGACGGAGAGCTGAACAAAATTTAGACGTAGTATGGGGGGCCCCGCAGGTCAAACCCTAAAACAACTTCCTGAGAAAACTCCTGTGCAATGAAAGTAGGGTTGATATTAAGTTCTACTCCGGAAAATTCGGGTATTTCAATCGAAAAGTTATAAACAAAATAATCTGCATGGGCTATCAGGTCCAAAATAATCAACTCCATTTCGGAGTGACCATGGTCAGGCAAATTCTTCTGTTCTTGGGTCAGGATGGGATGGGCATGGGTAATGATTTTCCCATTTTCCAATTCATGAGAGTGGAAAAACAAAACCCCGTTGGCCAAAATGGTCAACATCAAAGCCAAACAGAAATGGCTAAAAAGGGGCAATATGTTCCTGAAAAATCTCAATTTGAAAATTAATTTTCCGAATAAACGCGAATATAAGAAAGAAAGTTAGATTAGTTTGCCTATTTTTTATTTTAAAGGCGAACGAAAATATTTTTTTAGCCATCTCTAAAAATTAATTCTGATTCCTTAATTCTGTAATTTTCAGCCATGATAGACTTCAATTTCAGGCCTGAAACCTATTTTGACGGAACAGGGCCTACTGCATTACTGGCCAAATTAACCTATCCTGAAAGCCGATGGGGAGAGGAAATAAATGTTTACTGCAATGTGATTGACGGCGAGTACCATTTCGAAGCCATAGACTTTTATGGGAATGACCTGATGCTCAGGCATGAAAAGTCACAAAAGCCTCTAAGCCTTCAGGAGATGATTGTGTTGATTGAAACCATGGAGGCCAAGGCTTCCAGCTCACAGGGCAATGTAGAACTTACCCTATGTGGGATTCCTGAAGTACAAAGCCACCACTATCCTGATCTGGAAAAATATTTTACTGAAAAAAGAAAAAATTTTGGATTGAATTAAAAATCCAAGATGGTCTCATAAGCCCTGCTCAACACATGGTGGGTCCTGAACCAGTAATCATAAGTTTCAAACGGAATACATTCATTGAAACGCAAGCCCTGAAATTGAATTTGCTGAATGCTGTCCTTTGGCAACCAGCTCCTCAGGTCATTGGCCTGGTCAATGGTGAGTTGGTCCAATTGGATCATTTTACGGCCTTCTACTTGGATGGGTATCAGTTTGGTCATATCGGTTTATTTTTACGCAAAGAAAAAAATAATACCGAAGGATTTGATTAATAGGAAATTACCCTTTTGTTAAGTTTATTGTGCAGCTTCAAGCGATCCCCATATGCTACAAATCCTTTCGATTCCTGCTTTTCTTCTCTTCGGAATCCTTTTACAAAACATCCAAAATCTTCCTTCAAATCTCCCAAAGATTCTCAACAACTACCTGATATACATTGTCTTACCGGCTTTGGCATTAAAATATCTGCCAATTGTTGATTTACAGATGGAGCTGGCCTTGCCAATAGCTTCCGCCTGGATCAGCTTTGGGCTTTCCTGGCTGCTTTTCGGAACTTTAGGTAAATACCTTAACTGGACCAATTCTCTCACTGGTTGTCTTATCATTACTGCAGGACTGGCCAACACTTCTTTTGTGGGCATTCCTATTGTCCGCGCAATTTATGGGGAGGAAGCCGTAAAAATAGCCCTGCTCATTGATCAGGGAGGTTCATTTATTTTGGTAAGCAGCTTTGCGGTAATTGTGGCTTCTATTTACAGTGTAGGTAAAAAAAGAAAGAGGGATATCACTAAGAAAATCCTGACGTTCCCTCCTTTTATATTTTTTATTCTGGCGATAACAATGAACCTCAGCAATATCAAAACCCCTGAATTCTTAGCACTACCTTTAGATTGGATCGCCCTATCCTTGACCCCTGTTGCGTTGACATCTGTGGGTTTACAGGTCAAAATCAACTGGCAGGCTATCCGGAACCCCTTCCTCTGGGCAGGTCTTGGATACAAGCTGCTTTTTATCCCTTTGGTGATATTATTGCTTTTTAAATACCTTTTCCAATTGGAGGGGCTACTGCTTCAGGTATCAGTGATAGAAGCGGCAATGGCGCCGATGATTACAGGTTCTATTATTGCGATAAGCCATGATCTTGAACCAAAATTAGCTTCCCTTTTGGTGGGAGTGGGCATACCCCTCTCCTTCCTTACCATAGCAGCCTGGTATTGGATTTTGGCCTAATTATCATTTTTCTTGGTCGTATCCGGCTTGGTGGTCCTTGGCCGGATCAAACCTTTGAGGACATTTTTGGCTTCTTCTGTCACTTTTTCTTTGGTATCTGACACCCGTCTTTCCGCCTCTCTTTTCACACTGTCCTGTACCATTTCGGCCTTTAACTGAAGTTCCTTTTTGATACTGTCCTCTGCGGCCTTGAACTGTTGGGTCACTTGTTGCTCTATGTTTTCTTTTTCCTGACTTCGACAGTCGTCAGTCCCATTTTTACATAAAGTATTGAAATATAGATCATTATAATTTTCAGATTCTCAATTTGGGTGTCCCGGGGTGGTTTTTTGTACTTTTAGGCATGTTTGTTCGGAGAAAACCCAATAAAAGTGGCAAGATCAGTGTTCAGGTAATTGAGAAGATCAAAGGTAAAAGCAAGGTTGTAAAAACGATCGGAAGCAGTTCTGATCGATCTGAGGTTGAAAGACTTTTTATTCTTGGGGAGGAATGGATAAAAAACCATAAAGGAGCACTTGAAATCCCCTTCAGTGATGAAGAACGGATTGCCGATTCTGTTCTGGAAAGTGTTGAAAACATCACTGTTTCAGGTACCGAGCTGCTTTTGGACAGGATTTTCAATGATATTGGGTTCAGCGCAATCCAAGATGATATCTTCAGGTGGCTGGTATATTCCAGGATCTGTTTTCCTGCCAGCAAGCTGAAAACCTGTGATTACCTGCTCACCTACCACGGCCTCGAATTCCAGGTTCAGGACCTTTACAGGTACATGGACAAGCTTTACAACAACTATAAGGAAACGGTCCAGCTGATCAGCTTTGAAAATACCAAGAGAATACTCGGAGGGAGTATCAATATCGTTTTCTATGATGTTACTACGCTTTATTTTGAAGTGGATCATGAAGATGATCTTAGAAAGAGTGGTTTTTCCAAGGAGGGAAAGCATCAAAATCCACAGATTGTTTTGGGTCTGCTGGTTGGACTAGAGGGATATCCTCTGGCTTATGAGATTTTTGAGGGAAACAAGTTTGAAGGGCATACGATGATCCCTGTGATAGAAGCTTTTAGAAAGAAGTATAGCTTACCTGCTCCGATTGTTGTTGCCGATTCAGGTTTACTGTCAAAAAGCAATGTAAAAGAGTTACGGGACAACGGTTACGAGTTTATTCTGGGAGCAAGGCTGAAAGCTTCCCCTGATAAAAGTAAAGAGAGGATATTGGCTTTTGAACTTGAAAACGGCGAGAGCAGGCTGCTGGATTGGGAGGACGGGCTCAGAATGGTTGTCAGTTATTCAGACAGAAGAGCCAAAAAAGACAGGATCAACAGGGAGAAAGGTCTTAAAAAGCTCGAGAAACAGTTAAAATCAGGAAAGCTCAACAAAAGCCACATCAACAACAGGGGCTATAACAAGTATCTTAAAATGGAAGGGGAGGTAAAGATTGCCCTTGATATTGAAAAGTTTGAACAGGATGGGAAATGGGACGGTCTCAAAGGGTATATTACCAACACAAACCTTGACAAAGACGAGGTCATTGAGAATTACAACAACCTTTGGAAAATAGAAAAGGCCTTCAGGATAACCAAAAATGAAATCAAAGTCAGGCCTGTTTTCCATTATAAACAACGCAGGATCGAAGCACATATAAGCATCGCATTCGTCGCTTACAAAGTGTTTAAGGAACTGGAAAGGCAGTAATTGGAAAAAGGACCAAAACTTTCTCCTCAGAAAGCCATAGAAATAGCAAAAGGGATTTACACTGTTGAAATACAGCTCAAATCTTCAGGTAAAAAGCTGAGAAAGACCCTATTTTTGAACGAAAGTCAACAAAAACTCGCAAAAATGTTCGGTTTTTGATTTTGGGTGTCCCAGTGTCGAAGTCAGGTGAAGTTCCTTTTTGATACTGTCCTCTGCGGCCTTGAACTGTTGGGTCACTTGTTGCTCTATGTTTTCTTTTTCACTTCTCACCCTGGATTGTAAGGCGGTCGCCAAAAGATTTTCTATACTATTGCCCCCGGCAAGTGAAATCCTGGGATTATTATAATTCCCTCCCAAACTGATGGCAACAGGAATCAAAGTAGAAGCATTTGCCTCTGTTCCTGAAATGCTGGCAAGGAGTGCATTGGCCTGGGCACCGAATCTTCCGGCCGGAACCTGCATGTTGATCAGGTAATTGATGGTACCATCAAAACCGGTACTTCCCTGAATATTGGCCTGATAATCCCATAACCTTACATCAAAGGGCTTCACCTCCATGATACCGTTTTTGATTTCAATAGGTATGGATACATTTCTGAACTGAATGGTATTGGTATCATTCAATTTGGTCAGGCTAGTAATGCCCTGAAGCAACTGGCTGTTCTGATAGGCTGCCTCCGCTACCCTCAACAGACCTTTGGCGTTCAAAGAGGAAAGAATAGGCATCATGTCCTGGCCCAAAATTCCAGAAAAACTCAGGTTACTGTTGAAATTCCCAGTAAGGTGTTGGGCTACCGGAGCAAATGCTTTCACCGTATTCAATGTTTCAAAAGCCTGTGCAATGCTGAGATTGGCAAGGTTAACCCCCAAGTCAAATTTTGGGGCCGTTAAATCCCTTGGATCATAGGTGCCATTAAGGCTTATCTGACCACCAAGTGCCCTCATCCCTGCATCACGGAAGGTCAGTACTCCATCCTTGAGATTCAAGGTACCTTTGACTTCTTTCAGGTTCATATTGTCGTAGATCACCTCATTAGCAGCTACGGACATGCTGAAATCTATATTTTTTGGAAGTTCCAAAACCGTGAGTTCTTCGCTGTCACTACTTTCACTCATCCATTCATTGACATCAAACCTGGAAGAATTAAGAGAAAGCTGCCCTTTAAGCACTTCATTTTCCTTCAAAACAAAATTCAGGTAATTGGAAAGGAACCCGGTAGCCTGAACCGGACTTTGACCAACCCTGGAGTCAAATTTGGTCAAATTGATACGCTCAGGTGAAAAATCAGCTTTGGCTTCATGGATCCTTACACCCTGCGGCAAGTCCGAAGAGGTAAAGTAAAACTTACTGACTTCCATACTTCCTCTTGTGTCCAACCTATTATACCTGCCTTCTTCTACATCTTTGTAAGAACCTTTGGTCAATAAGTCGGCACGGACCAAACCTTCCATGATGATGTTTTCCATAGGAAAGATCGCCAACATCTTGCCCAGATCTACAGCACCTTTTACAGCACCGTCCCAATTCAATAGGGAAAAATCTGTAACCTTTAACCTTCCGGAAATGGCTTCATCTTCAAGCTCGAAACCAAATTGACTGAGGTCAAGCAAAAAGTCATTCATCCTGCCTGATTTATTCTGGACAGTGGCCCTTATATTCAGTTTTTCTATTGGCGAAGGATATTCACTTGTCCTGACAAATCCATTGCTCAAAAGCATCTGGGCATCAATGGCAGGAATTACTTTGGCAACAGAATCATACCTTCCTTTAGCAGTAGCATTGATGTCCAACAAGCCCTTCAAGGTCATTCCCTCAATCGGGAAAATAGAAGTAAGTTCTTCCAGATTCAGCTTTCCCTTAAGAGCACCTTCCATATCGTAGTTCACCAAATTCTCCAGTATAAAGCGTCCTGAAATCGGGTTGCTTCCAAAGTTGAGGTTAAAAACGGGAATCTGAACACTGGTATTGTCCAGGTTTGCTGTTTCATTTTTAATCCTGACATCCATATTGACATCGCTGACCGGACGGGGAAGATCAGGATATTGGAAAAATCCATCGTTTATGTTTAATCCTATATCAAAAGAAGGAAAGGTATTGTCTGAATAAAGCCCTTTAAAATAGCCCTGAAAGTCCATTGTCCCGGAAGTCCTTAGACTGCCAAAGCTTTCGGTATACATCCCCGGAACAAGAGAAAGGATACTCCTGAAGCTATTGTCCTTCCCTCCAAAATTTATATCAAATTCAACCCCTTCTTCAGGTAGGGCTATATAACCCCCAAAATCAAAGAAAAAATCATTCAGGGCAAAGTCTCCTTCTCCAAAACCGAACTTCATCTGATCCATATCAATGTTCATCAGGGTTTCACCCTTAAAACTCTTATTTCTCAGATAATTCACGCCTTCATAAGTGATGTCGGCTATAAAGGCCTCCGCTTTTACGGGCAATTCATATTGTGAAAGGGTAAATTCTCCCTGACCTTCGGCTTTGACCTTTGCTAAGGCCATGAAATATTTCAATTGGCGGTCATCATAGATCAGGTCCACATCATTTACCCTGATGATATCTATGGCCATTTTGAAATTGCTCTCAGCGGCCTCTTCTTCAGCAGGATAGGTAATATCATAATTTGCAGTTCCGTCTTCCAAAACTTTGATATAAACACTGCCTCCGTCCAAATGCACTCCGGTAAGGGTAGGATAATCATCAAAAATAACCGACTTCAGGTTGAAATCCACCTGCAACTTGTCCATATGGATCAAGGTGTCATTTTGAAAGGGTGGGTTGCCAATGATACCCAATTCCTCTACAGTCGCAGAAATATGGGGAAAGCGCTTGAAAATACTCAGGCTGATTTTATTGATATCGAAATAAACCTGGGCATTGATGGAATTGCTGATCTCACGGTCTATCCTTTCGGCAATCTTATCCTTGAAAATAAAAGGCAAGGACACTAACGCAAGGAGTAAAAAAACAAAAATCCCAAGGCTGATGAGAATGACTTTTTTCATGGCTGTGTGGTAATGTTATAAACTATTAAACGAAAATTTACTTAAAAAGATGTCACAATCCGCATTTTCAAGCCTTTCTTATTTCCTCCAAACCTTCTGGATTTCAGCATCCAATTCTTCATGGATGTGGTTATTGGAAGCCAAAACATCACCCCCAAAAAGATAATCCTTACCTTGTCTGAAGTCTGTCATTTTACCTCCTGCTTCCATGACAATGATAGCACCTGCTGCCACATCATAAGGCTTAAGGTTGTACTCAAAAAAGCCTTCAGCCCTTCCGCTTGCTACATAACACAAATCCATTGCGGCACTGCCCACCCTTCTTACGCCATGGCATTTCTCCATCAATGACCGCAATATTTTCAGGTAATCGTCAATCTTGGAAAATCCACTGTACGGAAAACCGGTAGCTATCAAGCTCTCTCCAAGACTTTTGGCCTTGCTTACATGAATCCGATTTCCATTGAGGTAAGCACCTTGGCCTTTGACCGCATAAAAACACTCATCTTGATTGATTTCATACACCACGCCCAGCACTATTTCATCTTCATACCTCAAACCTATACTCACCGCAAAAACTGGCAATCCATGGATAAAATTGGTCGTACCGTCCAAAGGGTCAATGATCCAGGTATAGGCTTTTCCATCCCTTGATGCAGTCCCCTCTTCGGTAATAAAATCTGCCTCAGGCAAAATGACCTCCAACTTACTTACAATGATCTTTTCTGCTTCCTTGTCCACATAGGAAACCAGGTCATTCAGCCCTTTTTGTTCCACTTTATTCAGGTCAAAATTTTTACGTTCTTCCCGTATGAAGGCCCCGGCTTCCTTGGCTACTGCTTTGGTGTGTTCTAAAACTTGTAATAAATCAACCATATCTTTTATTGATTTTTTTAATGTCTCCTTAATGACGGAAAATCCTACTCGGTTTTTATATTCTGCCTTTAGTCCTAGGGCCTTACCCTAAGCTATTACAAGTCGGCCCTTCAGGCCTTGATTACCAACCGTATTTGCCTATCGCCTAAATAAACCCCGGGTTGTACCCGGGGCTATTACTCTAAAGGGATTAAACCCCTATCTGGGTTTTCAATGTCTCCATTTTAGGTAATTACCTTAATGAATTCCTTAATTCCTAAACTCCTCAATGGTTCAAAAACTTCAACCTCCCGCTTCCGACATCCGACTTTCGAACTATTTACCTCTTAGGCCTAGCCTCTCGATTCTCGCTTCTCATCTCTCGCCTCTCTTTTCTCGCTCCTACCCTCACTTTTGCCTTCCACCACCAGTACAATCTCCCCCTTGATGGGATGTTCTATGTAATAGTCTATGAGTTCAGCCAAAGTCCCCCTGACATTTTCCTCAAATACTTTGGTAAGCTCTCTGGACACAGAAGCCATACGTTCAGGACCAAAAGCTTCTGCAAACTGTTCCAAGGTCTTCATCAACCGGTGCGGAGATTCATAAAAGACCATCGTCCTGCTTTCTTCCAACAAAGACTGAATCCTGGTCTGTCTCCCTTTTTTGTGGGGCAAAAACCCTTCAAAGGTAAAGCGGTCATTGGGAAGGCCTGAATTCACCAAAGCAGGCACAAAAGCCGTAGGTCCCGGAAGGCAATTCACTTCCAGTCCGGCATCCTTAGCCGCACGGACCAATAAAAACCCGGGATCAGAAATTCCAGGAGTCCCTGCATCACTAATGAGGGCCATCACCTCTCCTTTCTTCAGCCTTTCCACCAGTTTTTCCACTGCTTTATGCTCGTTGAAAATATGGTAACTTTGGAGAGGGCGATTGATTTCCAAATGCTTGAGCAGTTTCCCCGAAGTCCTGGTATCCTCTGCCAATATCACATCCACAGATTTCAACACCTCAATGGCCCTTAAGGTAATGTCCTTCAGGTTGCCAATCGGCGTAGGAACCAGGTAAAGTTGTACGGACTTGTCTTCCAATTCCGACATTTTACAACTTATCTATGGCTTCTGCCAATTTCCTATCCTTCTCTGTGACAACATTGCCCGCATCATGGGTAGTCAGTTCAATATGTACCGTATTGTATACATTGCTCCAATTGGGATGGTGGTTATGGGCTTCGGCCAGGAAAGCAACCCTGGTCATAAAGGCAAATGCCTCCTGAAAGTCCTTAAACGTAAAAGTTTTCTTCAAACAGTTGTTCTCTTCTTTCCACATAGGGACAATAATTAAAGTGAAATGACTCCTTCGATTTTGGCAGCACGTTCGTAAACTTCCAAGATGGCCTCACTGCTCGGCATCATGGCCTTGATGGTAGCAGAGACATATTTACCTTTGGAAGATTCCTTTAAGGTCATCTTATTGTTGGGCAAAAGTGCCGCAACCTGATCTTCCCTGCCGCTCAACACGATAAATTTGAACATATACAAAGTCGGAAATGCAGTCTGTGATTCCAGCTTTTCCTTAAATGCCTTCTTGTCAAATGTAAATTTCATATCCTGCGAATTTATAGTTTTAACCCGAATTTTGCATTAGGTTTCATAATGCATATTTCGGGTTTAACAAAATTCCTCCCAAAATAAATCCCAAACAAAAAAACCCATGGATGGCTCCATGGGTTTCGATCCTCCAGTCAGGAAATATTAGAAGAATTTGTATCTGTAATCTTTGACATTCGCCAAGTCTTCCAAAGCCATCATGATCATGTAAGCTGTTCTTTGGGAAGCATTCAAAGTCAATTGTCTTTGATATCCACTGTAGTCAGCTAATTCAGCAGCTGGAGTAAGGGAATTCAGCTTCAACACAATGATACCTACATCCTCGTGGACAGGCTTGCTGATTTTGCCCGATTCCTTCAGACCAAAAACGGTACCAATAGCTTTAGGAGCAAAACCAACACCTGGCAATACAGAAGCGCTCAATCTCAGGTCAGGAATATTGTCCAAAGAAGCTTCATTAGGAAATACAGCCTGCATTTCTTCCAAAGTGGCCTTCCCCTCCAATTGCTTCTTAATCATCTCTGCTTTCTTGTCATTTCTCACTTGGCTCAATACCTGTGCTCTTACCTGATCCAAGGAAGCTGTTCCTTCTTCATACCTGTTTCTCAAGGTAGCCACAATGTAGCTGTTGTCAAGTTCAAACACCTGGGATACTTTTCCTACAGATGCATCATTGAAGGCCCACCTGATTACTTCTCTTGCACCCTGAAGGTTGTTAAGGTTTCTATCAAATGCCCCTACATTGTTGGCCTGAATGATTCTGTAACCTTCTTTTTCGGCATTTTCTGCAAATTGCTTCGCATTGGAAGCGTTGGCTGCAAAGAAGTCAGCCCTTCTGAAAATTTCATTTCTTGTCGCATCACTAGGGATCAATTCCAATTCCAATGTGGCGATTTTGTAAGTCTCAGCCTTTGGCATTTCGGTCACCTCAATGATATGGTAACCATACTCTGTCTCAACCAGTCTATTGATCAATCCTGTAGATCTAACAGCAAATGCTGCCTCAGCAAATTCTTCTACGAAATCCTCTTTTGCAAACCAGCCCAAATCACCGCCTCTTTGCGCGGTGGCATCCTGACCATATTGTGCAGCTGCTGCAGCAAAGCTCAACCCATCCTGGATTTCTTTCAGTACATTTTGAGCATTTGTTCTTACTTCTGCTTTTGCATCATCACTCAGCTCTTGGGTACCGAATAAGATATGGCTGGCCCTCATTCTAGGAGTGCCGTTGAATTTATCGGTAATCTTATAAGATACGTAAGTCGACCTATTGGTCAGGAAAGGTCCATAAGTCTCTCCTACCTGAATGTCATCCACATTAGAAGTAAGGGAGGCTGGAAGGGCATCTCCGGGAAGGATAGTGGCAAAAGGCCTTGCTGCTTCAGAATTTCTCAATACAAAAACAGAGTCATTGCTGGCATTTCTCAATTCCTCTGTCAATTTTCTGATTTCAGAGATTACTGCTGCAGAGTCTTCACCACTTGGTACCAGATTGAAAGAAACATAGTCCAAATCCACCGCATTGGATACTTTGAATTTGTCTTTGTTTTTGTTGATATAGTCTCTCAACTCATTGTCAGATACCTGTACATCATTGTCAGATATGGCATAGAAAGGAATAAAAACATAATCCACATCGGCAAGAGAGTTCTGCATCTTATGCTCCAACCTTCCTTCTGCTGAAGTAGCAAATTCAGATGTGGAAAGCAGGTTGTCATATTTTACCCTCAATCTTGCATCTGCAAACAATTTTTCCTGCTGCGCCCAGAAAGCCCTTTGTTCAGGACCTGCGTTTTCCAAAGACTGAAGGAAGGTGACCAATTGGTCCCTGTCAAACTCCCCCGTCATTGGGTTGGTCAACTGCTGCCTGAGTTCAGCGATGATGTTTTTACCTTGTACCATGTCCACCAATTCCGCGTCGGAAATGGTCAGGCCCAAGGCCTCATATTGAGAAGCAAAAACTTTTTCTACAATCAGGGCCTGCCAGGCCTGCTCTCTGATTGTATACATTTCATTTTCGGAAGGAGTTCTTCCGGTGTTTTGCTGGAAAGAAAATTTGATCTCTTCGATTTTACGAATGTATTCCTCATAGGAAATACTTTCACCTGCAATCTCACCAACCTTGTTTGAACTGCCACCTAATATGGTGGAATTGGGGCTTAAAATATCTCCCCCAACTATAAACAATATCAAACCCACTGCGATAACGCCGATTGCAAGACCTGTTTTCTGTCTGATTTTTTTAATTAATGCCATTCTACTGGATTTTTGAAGTGCCGCAAAATAATTACATCTAAGGCTAAATTCAAAATAATATGACTGTCAATAAATCACTTATTCGGATTAAGGGCAGGATTGTGCTTCACTTTTAGGGTTTCTATGCGGTGATCCTGCTTTGCCACGATAGTAAAAGTCAGATTCCCAAAGGTGATACTCTGTCCTTTTTGGGGTATGTCTTCTGTCAATGAGAGTATAAAACCTGCTAAAGTTTCGAATTCCCCATAGGGAAGTTCCCATCCGTATTTCTCATTCAGATAGTCGATTTCATGACGGGCACTGATCAGGTATTCATTTTCCGAAATCTTCTGCTCCGTCAGGTCATCTGTATCGTATTCATCCTGAATCTCCCCAAAAATCTCCTCGATGATATCTTCCATACTCACTATGCCGCTGGTCCCGCCGAATTCATCCACTACCAAAGCCAGACTTTTTCTTTCTTTGATAAATTGGATCAAAAGCTCATTGGCTAGGGCAGATTCGGGCACAATGATGATGGGGGTAAGGATATCCCTGATCTTTTTGGGTTTTTTGAAAAGCTCCAACTGGTGGCAATAACCGATCACATCATCAATGGAGTCTTCATAGACGATGATTTTGGAATGTCCGCTCTCTGCAAATACCTGCTTCAGATCCTCAATGCTGTCTTCTACATCCACGGCTACGATATCCGTCCTGGGCACCATACATTCCCGTATCCTGATGGTCTTGAACTCTACTGCATTGTCAAAAATCTTGGTGTCTATTTCGACTTTGACATCCTGACTGCTATGCTGTAGGTTATTTTTTATGAAGCTGTTCAGGTCGGTGACTTTGAAAACAGGTTTGTCTTCACTGTAATCTAATCCCAGCACTTTGGTAATAAAGAAGCGGGACAATCCCACAACCAGCCATACGATCGGATACATCAGGTAATAGATCACCTGAAAGGGTACAGAAAGGGCTGAAAGCAATCTGTTGGGGTTGAGCAAAAAAATACTTTTTGGCAGAAACTCAGCAGTCACCAAGACCAGGATGGTGGAAAGGACTGTCTGAATGATCATGATACTGGCCTGATTTACCAGATTGTACGGTAACCATGCCGCTATCCAAGGTTCCAGCAGATTGGCCATAAAGATGCCGTAAAGCACCAGTGCTATGGTATTCCCGATCAGGGTGGTACCGATGAACTGACCTGGTTTTTGGAGAAAATTGGACAGAATCCTGCCGGAAAGGAGCCCCTGCTTATTCTGAAGCTCGATGTGTAATTTATTGGCGGAGACAAATGCGATCTCTACCCCCGAAAAAAAAGCGGAAAACAGCAAGGTGATGACCACATAAAGCAAATAGTCTGTTTCCATTATTTTCTTTTCCGTTTTAGGTCTGACTTATCAGGATCCTCTTCTTGGCCTGTCCTTTGGTTTTGTCTGAATTTGTACCAAAACAAAAAAACCACCGCCAACATAAAAATGGGGTAGGAAGCCACAATACCATTGGTAATGGTCTGATGTGTCCCGATGATGACAAAGGCTGCCGAGAGTGAAAGTAATATTATATCGCTTGCTTTCATTTTAGAGTGATTCACCAGGTAAAATGGTTCTGCTGTTCGTCACCTTAAAGAGTTTGTATTCATTAAAACCCTCATCAGCTTCCATACCCGTTCCGTTAAAGATAGTTTCCCTTTCCTGAATCGTGACAAACTTTTCTGTATAAATTTTTTTGGTATTGGGATCCCAAAACAATTCTTCTGAAGAAAGGCTTTGGTCTTTTTCAAGGTTTTTGACCTTCACATCTCCCTCTCCTCTGTACAGGTTGCTGGTTCGGCTGTAAAAGCCCTTATCTGCCCTCATCGTGGTAGTCACATTTCCCTCCTTGTCGAAAAAAACAATTTCTATCCCCTCAGGAAACTCCAGGTCACCGGATTCAAATTCCATTTGTTTTTTAGACTTCAGATGCGTTCTTACAATGGCCGAATCACTGTGATAGAGGTCAATGTCATAAGCGGTGCTGATCGGACCTGTGTACCTCTCAAACATGCTACTATCCACCTCAGTCCCACAGGACATCAGATGAAGGATGAAAAAAAGACCAATAATCAAGTGTGGCAATTGTTTCATTTTTGCAAAGATATCAAAAGTTTTTTTACCCCTATGTGTCCACTCAACCCGATTTACGTATTAGGGCTCCTTGTATCCTGTCCAAATGGACATAAAGAAGAGTCCAAAGACAATAAAAAAGGCAGCCCAAAGGCTGCCTTTCCTATTTACAAATCAATATTTGGATCAATCTCTTGTAGCTAAGGTTACGGTCTCACCTACCCAGCATCCTGTGTTGATACTTTCACCTGCCTGCCTGCCTTCTGTGAAAAGTTCTTCCTTGGATGGGAATCTGGATCTGGCTTCCCTCATTCCCTCACTGTTACCAGCCCTTTGGAAGGCATTGTACGCAGCGATAAACACCGAGTAGTCCTTTGCTCTACTTTCTCCACCTTTACAATCATTGAATGCACCCATATACAGGTACCCGATCAAAGTATAAGCTTCAGAAGCCTTTTCAGAGTCCAATCTGGCAGCCTCCTGGGCAGCAGATCTTGCGGCAGACTTCCTTCCCAACTGGGCATGAACTTTAGCCAAGTCCAACTGAACATCTGCTTTTTGTTTGTCATTTTCTGCCAAAGTCAGCGCTTTTTCCAATACTGGCTGCGCTTTTTCATACTCTCTGTTCTGCATATACCTCATTGCTCTTACCTGAGAAGTAGAGAAAGTAGGTTTATCAGAGTCTATGATTTCCAATGCAGTAAGGAAGGAATTGGATCCAAGGCACTTATACTGTACAGAGTATTTGAATATCTGCTGCGCCAAAACCAAATTGGAAGGATCTGCCTTCAGTTTAGGCCCCAAAGTGTTTTCGATGAAATCACAGTTGATCAATTCCATAGCGATCAATAAGGTCTCTACGTTGGATTTAGGAGTACTCACATCCGTACCTTTGGCTTCAGCTTCTTCAAGCAGTTTGGATATTTTATCATGGATAGCCAATACCTGCTCAGGAGTGTAAGCTTTGTTCAATAGATAGTGTCTTCTCACCAAATCAAAGTAAGCTGCGGTATAAGCAGGATTGATGCTTCCATTTACTTCAAAAGCTCTTTCATAAAAACTTACAGCTTCTGCCAGTTTGGTTTTATCATCTCTGAAGTACTGATACCCGTAGTAAGCTTTATTTTCAATCCACCTATTTTCATTATCGAAGTACTGCTTTCTCAGGTCATAGATTTTCATCACTGAATCCTGGTAAACCCTTTTCTGGGCAGGATCACTAGCTCCAACAGCAGCGCCATTGTAAACGGTAACCCCATTGATATAAATGGACTCGTTCAGGTCAGGCGCATTGACCAGTAGCCAATGCAAAGGCCTGGTCGCCTCCACAAATTGTTCTGACTTCATGTAATCCACGTAGGCAGCATTATACTCCCTCGCTTTAGCTTCTTTAGCTGGGTCGGAAGGCCACTTCCAACCATCTTGGGCTTGAGCATAACCCGCTACTAAAAGGGTAAGCAACCCGGCTAGTACATTTTTAACTTTCATGTCCGTTAAATTTATTCAAATACTCGTTTGTAAAACCATGTGTTATCGTTGAGAGAAAATCCTAAGCTGAAATTGACATAGTTTTCTCTGATCAATCCATTGTCTGTGGTACCGCGGGTTCCCAGCTGTATGGCGAAGTTTGCTAACGACAAACTGTTTACAGGAACTGATCCTCCAAAATTGATGCCAATATCTCTGATCTGTGTATTGGCTACAACAAAAGGAGTTTGTTCGTAGGCGCCACCAAATCTATAAGTGATTCTTTTGAAGAGATTGTCCACCGCAGAAAAATCAGGAGCAAGCTGAACCCCTAATCCAACACGGTAAGAATCACCCAAATCCCCTGAATTTCCTTCAAGATTTCTGTACTGACTCAAAGGCTGCTGCTGAATATCCAGGCCTACTACAAATTTATTAATTTTTTCGTAGGTTATCCCATATCCGATATTGGTAGGAACATAAACTGATACCCTTTCATTGTCCCTAATGACATCTCCTTCACCGCCGGGCCTGCTAGCTTGGCCAAAATCCCCAACCTTCGCAAATTCTTTTCCATTAATATTTCCATAGGCCTGATAAATGGCACCCAAATGCAGGTTGCTTTTGTCCCCAATCTTGAAAAAGTAATGACCTCCCAGTTTGAAAGCCACATCAGATACGGTAAACCTCTGGTAAAATTCCGAAGAAATACCGGTAGGCAAACCATCCTCACCCAATAGGGAAAGTTGGTTGGTCCTGATGGTGGATCCAAACAAATAAGAGCCATGAACTCCTAAACTTAGGTTTTTTGCCACCAGGAATCCGGTAGAAAGGTAGGCTTCTGAAACACCACCGTCTCCATCTATCCTGTTCAGTGAACCCAGATTGGAATTGGTTACCTGACCCCTTACCAAAATATTGTAATTGACACTGGTAAGCTGGTTCAATCCCAAACCTATGGTCCTTTTACCAGATATAACAGGTAGGGAAACCCCGACATAGGAAAGTCCTCCTCCGTCAAGCGCTTCTGAATCATTGGCATTTTGGGCATTGATACGGGAGTAGTTAAATGCCGCCTGAAAGTTGAAGATCGTATTCCTGGTAGTCAGAGCTGGGTTCATGTAATTGAGCCCCCATCCTGTACCAAAACTTATCCCAGTGCCTCCCATGCCACGGTTTTGGGTCAGCCCGCCATTATTAAAATTACCTATACCCAATGCACTGTAAGTGGAAACACTCGATTGGGAAAATGATTCGGAAAATATAAAGAAGACACAAAGTGTGCCGAGGAATTTCAGCCTATTGGAGATTGACATTGTAAGTTAATATTCTGTTTAGGCCATAAAGGACCAAATTAGGGATTACAAATATGTGGTCTTTTGTTAAGCTTTCAAAAATTTTTGAATCACCTCCACAAATAATGACCCTCAAACCAGGATATTTGCCCTGATATTCCGAAATAAATCCTTGCATCTCGTGCAGGATACCATAATACACGCCGCTTTTCATTCCCTTTTCGGTGGAATTTCCGATAAGCTCGGGCTTTTCTCCCCATATCAGGTTTACCAAAGGCAACCTTGCTGTCTGTTGGTGCATGGCCCTGAAGCGCATTTGAAGTCCCGGAGAAATCGCCCCGCCAAAGTAACGGTCCTCCTCATCCAAAAACTCATAAGTGATACAGCTTCCCAGGTCAATTGCCAAAAGTGGGCCTTTTTCAAATATACATCTGGCTCCTATTGCAGCAGCCTTTCTGTCCACGCCAAGCGTTTCGGGTGTAGCATAGAGATTTTTGATGGGCACCAAGGTACTTTTGCTCAGGAAAATAAACTCAAAACCAAGCAATTTCTTTAATTCCTCTTCCCCAAGTGTCACCGAACTGATGATGGCATGGTCAAACACTAATGTAGCTGCATATTCCAAGAAAGATGGCATCTCCTCAAAATAGGTCTCGTGGATCAATCGCTCCCCTTCAAACTGGGCCGTCTTGACTCTGGTATTGCCAATATCCACCACAAATTGTTTCAAGTCCCTCAACAATTACTTTACATATATTTATTCGCTACGAAATTACTGAAATTCAAACAGCGCGCTTTTTGAATAAAATAAATTTAACTTTAGCCCTGATTATTTAACAAAATTTAACCCATGGACAAGCGCTCTTCCTACAAAATGATAGGACTTATGTCAGGCACCTCAGGTGATGGTTTGGATATTGCCTATTGTGACTTTCAGCTTGACAGCGGGAAATGGAGCTATCGACTGCACCTATATGAGACCATAGCTTTTCCTGAATCTTTGGCCAAAAATCTGATGCAGGCCCATGAATTGAGCGGATTGGACTTAAGCCTTCTCGATGTATCTTTTGGAAAATGGATGGGAGAACAGGTCCGGTTTTTTTTCGGCAAACACCAATTGAAAATAGATGCGGTGGCCTCCCATGGCCATACCGTATTCCATCAGCCTGACAAGAGGCTTACCTTACAGATCGGAAATGGCTGGGCATTGCATAAAGCCTGTGGCCTGCCTGTCATCAATGACTTCAGGATGCTGGATGTGCAGCTTGGGGGTCAGGGCGCACCTTTGGTGCCCATTGGGGACCGCCTTTTGTTTGGAGAATTTGATTATTGCATCAATCTGGGAGGGATAGCCAATGTATCTATGGAATACTCAGGCATCAGGTTGGCATTTGACATCTGCCCTTTTAACCTGCTGCTCAACCATTTTGCCGGTTTAAAAGGCAAAGCCTATGATGAAGATGGAAATCTTGCCAGATCGGGGAGATTGATCCCGGAGGTTTTGGAGCAACTCAATCAAATCCGGTTTTATGACATTCAGGGTTCCAAGTCCTTGGGAAGGGAAGACATGGATCAGTTTTTAGCCATTCTTCAGGAACAAGCCTACAGGCCGGAAGATATCCTGCACACTTTGGTCCAGCATTATGCTTTTCAGATCAAAAATTCGGTAAGGCCTCTTGAAAAGAGCATTGCCAAAGTCCTGGTTACAGGTGGCGGTGCTTTCAATTTGTATTTCATGGAAATCCTTGAAAAGACCTTGGGCAGGGCATTTGAAATTATTCCGGCCCCAAAATCCCTCATTAACTATAAGGAGGCATTGATTTTTGCCTTTTTGGGTGTACTTCGTCTAAGAGGTGAAAACAATTGTCTTTATACGGTAACAGGAGCATCCAGGGATAATTGTGGCGGTGTGGTATATGGTCTTTGACAATCTTGCTTTTAGATTGGTTTTATTTTCTATTTTTGCCCCTGTAAACCCAAATATTCAACATGAAAGAGTTACTCAAAAAATTTGAGAACCAGCAGCCAGAAATTGTATTTGAGTGGAGCGATAGCGAATCAGAGGCAGAAGGCTGGGTGGTCATCAATTCCCTGCGAGGCGGAGCAGCCGGGGGCGGAACCCGAATGAGAAAAGGGCTGGACAAAAGGGAAGTGGAATCCCTGGCCAAGACTATGGAGGTGAAATTTACCGTGTCAGGACCTGCTATAGGCGGCGCCAAATCGGGTATCAATTTTGATCCCAATGATCCCAGAAAAGAAGAAGTTCTGAAAAGATGGTACAAGGCAGTCATGCCGCTTCTTAAGAATTATTATGGCACAGGCGGTGACCTCAACGTGGATGAAATCCATCAGGTCATCCCGATTACAGAATCTTATGGACTTTGGCATCCGCAGGAAGGTATCGTCAATGGACATTTCAATGCCACAGAACCCCAAAAAATAAGAAAAATAGGACAGTTGAGACAGGGTGTTTCCAAGGTTTTGGAAGATCCTACTTACACACCAAACGGGCCTAAGAAATACACCGTAGCGGATATGATCACCGGCTATGGTGTAGCCGAAGCCGTGAGGCATTATTATGAGATCTGGGGTGGCCAACTGAAAGGCAAGCGTGCCATCATCCAAGGATGGGGCAATGTAGGTGCAGCGGCTGCCTGCTTCCTTGCGGTAGAAGGTGTTAAAATTGTTGGGATTATAGACAGGGTAGGTGGACTCATTCATGAGGAAGGATTTACCTTGGATGAAATCAGAGAGCTGTTCCTGAAAAGGGAAGGCAATAAACTGGTAGCGGACAACCTGATCCCATTTGAGGAAATCAATGAAAGAATCTGGGACCTTCCTGGAGAGATCTTTATCCCAGCTGCAGCTTCCCGTCTGATTACCAAAGACCAGGCAGAAAGGATGGTAAAAACCGGCCTGGAAGTAATCTCCTGTGGTGCCAATGTGCCTTTTGCCGATCCTGAGATTTTCTTGGGACCTATTGGCTTATGGACCGATGAGCAGGTGTCTGTGATCCCTGATTTTATTGCCAATTGTGGCATGGCAAGGGTCTTTGCTTACCTGATGTCGGATGAGGCAGTGGATACCGATGATGCCATTTTCAATGATGTCAGTCATACTATAGCCAAGGCCATGAAAACTACCTACGAGAAAAATCCAGGTAAAACCAAGATCGCTCAGGCCTCTTTGGAAATTGCTTTGAAGCAGTTGATATAAAAATTAAACCAGTCATCAGCCGGGTTGAATGTTTTTTAATTAATTCAGCCCGGCTTGTTTATTTTATGTAGGCCTTTTCATTCAAAATAAGTAGTTTAGCGAGAACAAACTTGGAGTTTGTAAACCTGTTTTTATAAGTTTGCCAAGTTTTTTCGATCCAAAACACTTGAAGAAAAAAGCTTAATTAACACTGAATGAAGAATATATTAGCCGTTTTTGTGTTCCTATTTGGGATGCTGGTCTTTTCAGACCATGCCGAAGTTCAAGCCCAGGTAGATGCACAGATTGAAACTGTAGATTCCCAAGAACAATCAGATCCCATTACCAGTGTAGTTGCCCATATCCATGATGATGCGCATGAACACCATGATTCTGCGCCCATTTGGTTGGTAATCCCTTTCGTGGCGCTTTTGCTGATGATCGCGACGGGTCCTTTGTTTTATGAGCATTTCTGGCACCATAACTACCCCAAAATTGCCGTTGGCTTTGCCTTGCTTGTTGTCTTCTACTATTTGTTCATCCTTAACAATGTTCACGGCCCTGTGCATGCATTGGCTGAATATGTGCAGTTCATTGCACTTCTGTCTTCTCTTTATATTGCTTCAGGGGGAATCCTTATCGAAATAGACAAGAAAGCAACGCCAATGGCCAACGTGGCACTTCTATTAATTGGAGCAGCTGTATCCAACTTAATCGGTACCACGGGAGCTTCCATGTTGCTCATCAGACCTTTTATCCGTCTCAACAAAGGTAATATTCAGCCCTACCATATCATTTTCTTCATTTTTATGGTCAGCAATATCGGGGGTTCCCTGACCCCTATCGGAGATCCGCCCCTTTTCCTTGGCTTCCTGAAAGGTGTTCCTTTCTTCTGGACATTGGAGCATAACTGGCCGGCATGGATCCTGGCATTGGCCATCTTGGCAACCATCTTCTATTTCGTCGATAGGAAATTCGGAAAGGCAAATGAAGAAGAACTGGAAGAAGTCACCTATACCAATAAATTTGAACTGATCGGTACCAAAAATTTCCTTTGGCTGGCAATCGTCATAGCTTCTGTATTCCTGGATCCAAACGTGATTGACTGGGTGCCTGCCATCCACTATGACGGACAGAAATTTTCTTTCATCAGAGAAATCATCATGCTTTCTGTAGCTTACTTCAGCTATAAATTTGCCGATCAAAAAGCCATCCAAGGGAATGAGTTCAACTTTGAGCCAATCCGTGAAGTAGCATTTATATTTATCGGTATTTTCGGCACCATGATGCCGGCATTGGAGTTGGTAGGCAACTTTGCCAAATCTCCGGAAGGCGCCGCTTTGATCACACACAATACCCTTTACTGGGGAACAGGTATATTGTCCGGTGTTTTGGACAATGCCCCCACCTACCTGAATTTTCTTGCTGCTGCCATGGCCTCCCAGGGGGCTGAAATCAGCAACATCGATATGGTGAGAGATTTTGCCATGGACAATTACCATGATTCGGCCTTTGAACTGATGGCCATCTCTCTTGCGGCGGTGTTCTTTGGAGCCATGACCTATATCGGCAATGGTCCTAACTTCATGGTGAAGTCCATCGCAGAGCAAAGCGGTATTAAGATGCCTTCTTTCTTCGGTTATATCATCCGGTTCTCCTTACCTATCCTTTTACCGGTATTGATCATCACCTGGTTGGTATTCTTTGCTTTTGTATAATTGAAGCAAATCATATAAGCAAAAAAGCTCGGTTTGCACCGGGCTTTTTTGTTTTATGAATGTATTTCAAAGATCGGTCTTTCAGACCTCTTGGGATGGCTATAACAGAGCGGCCCTTCAGGCCTTTCCCGAAATCAGACTTTCCTGAAATCCGTAAAACACGCCATTTTTTAAAATTCAAAAAACTGCCAGAAACCAAATCAGCTTTATATGAGCCAAGAAGCCTTTGAACCGAACAAGTATTATTTAATTCCAATGACCGATAAAAGTTAAATCGACAAAGAACTCATAATTCGATTAATTCGCGGAATTAGTGGTTTTATTTCCGAAATCCGACTTCAGACATCCACTTTTTAAAACGGCTCTCCCGGCTTAAACCTTAAGCAATTAAACCTTAAACTCCTCCAACCCTTCACTTAGTCCCTTCGTCCCCCACATCCCCCCTTTTTTGTCCTTCCCTGAAATAGGTTGACCGTTTTTAACCGAGAAAAAAAGATGTTAAAAACAGGAAAAAGGATTAATTCTCAGCGTAGATTTTCAGAGGAATTTAAACGTAAGTTGGTTGATGATTTTGAGAAAGGAATCATGACAGTTCAGCAAATGGAGCGACATTATGGAATTGTGAACTCAGTTATTTATCATTGGATTTATAAGTATTCGACCTATAATGAAAAAAATATCAGGATAATTGAGATGAAAGACAGTCAAACCAATAGGCTCAAAGAACTCGAAGAAAAGGTCAAAGATCTCGAGCGTACCGTTGGCCAAAAACAGATCATGATCGATTATTTGGAAAAAATGATTGATTTGGCCAAAGAAACTTACTCAATCGATATTAAAAAAAACTCCAAAACCCCACACTCTGGTGGTTCCAATCCAACAAAAGTATGATAAACCATTCGCTCAATGAACTTTATCGGACTGTTGGAGTAACCAAGCAGGCCGTTCAACAAGCCAAAAAAAGGCAGCAAGCATTCGATCTTGAAATTGCCCAACTGGTAATCCTGGCCGATGAGCTCAGGGAAGACCATCCAGGATGTGGGGTCGAAAAAATGTATTATACATTGAAACCCGAATTCATGGGAAGGGATCAATTCTGTGAAATTTTCATGGAAATGGGATATGGTATCAAAAAAATAAAAAACTACCAGAAAACCACTTACGCAGGCCTTTATTCTTATCCAAACCTTATCGAAGGTATGGCCATAAACAGACCTTTTCAGGTCATCCAAACCGATATCACTTACTTTTACCTCAATGGTGAATTCTATTATTTGGTCTTCATTATTGATGTTTATACCAGGATCATCGTGGGATATTCGGTCAACGACAACTTGCGCACAGAAGGTAATATCAAAGCTATGAAAATGGCCCTCAGTACTTTGAGATACCAGCCTTGGGGCCTGATCCACCACTCAGATAAAGGTTCCCAGTACAGTAGTAAAGAATACACCTCCTTGCTCAACAAAAACAATATCCATATCAGTATGGGAAATATCGCATGGGAAAACCCCTACGCAGAACGAATCAATGGAATCATAAAAAATGAATACCTCAAAAGGTGGATAATCAAAGATTTCAGCGACCTGAAAAGAAAAGTGGCGAAAGCTGTAGCCAACTACAACAGCATAAGACTACACAGGGGATTTAAAATGAAATACACCCCCATGGGATTTTATAAAAATATACTAAATTTAAAAGCCCAAGAAAGACCGACGGTGATTGTTTATACCGAAGGAAGAAAAAACTTCTTAGGGGCATCGAGCCCCTTCGAAGTTTGCCCAAGAGAAGAACCTCTGGCTCATGATTGCCCGATGGAAATATTTAATGAATGTTGAACCAAACGGTCAACGCTATTCAGGGAAGGACATGAAACTGAAAAAGTAACAGTGGGCGCTCCTAAAGAAGAGCTTCTTTTGATCAAGTTACGACCTCAGGACCTCTCACTTTCAGAGGTGGAAATAGTATCTACTGGATACCAACAGCTACCGAAGGAAAGGGCAACAGAATCTTTTGTACAGGTGGAAAATGAATTGATTTCCAGAAGGATAACTACCAACCTGATTGACAGGTTAGAAGATATCACTCCGGGATTGAGGTTTAACCGGACCGGAACCGACCCGATAAACATCAGGGGTCGGGACACCTTGTTTGCCAACAACAGGCCTTTGGTGATTATCGATAACTTTCCTTACGACGGTCCACTTGAAAATATCAACCCCAATGATGTGGAAAGTATCACAGTTCTGAGGGATGCTGCGGCAGCTTCCATATGGGGTGCCAGAGCAGGAAATGGAGTAATCGTCATCAATACCAAACGTGGGGGATTCAATACTCCTGTCACCGTTTCCATTACCTCAAATATAAGTACCACAGACAGACAGGATGCATTTTACAGGCCCCTGATGGGTACCCAAGACTATATTAGTATTGAGCGAGACCTGTTCAATAGGGGATTCTATGCAGGGACTGAAAACTCCATTGTAAGAGCACCTTTGAGCCCTGTGATAGAAACCCTTATAGATGCCCGTGATGGGAGGATCACTCAACAGCAAGCTGACAATATCATTGAAGGCTTTTCAATGATGGATGTAAGAAATGATCAATGCTGTCCTAAATAATTTACAAGACAGATGTTTAGCTGTGTTTCTGCAATTTCTATTGTGATTTTATCTGTAATCCGGAAATAGAACCCCCTGTTGGCTTTTTTGAGGAGGTTTTTCATGGTCTTCAAAGGGTTTGTCCAGCCACTTTTGCAGCTCTATTTTAACGAATATGTTCAGTCTGATAAATGCAACCAGATTGGACAGATGCCATCCGAATTTAGCGGTTGCCTTCATCACTTTTAGGAGCAGAATGGTGATCAGCGCGGTCCATATCTGGATCATCACGGCATTTTTCGATGTTCCGATAAAGGTTTTGATATGGAGTAACTGCTTGATGTCCCTGAAGAAGATCTCAATCTCCCATCGGCACCGGTAAAGATCACCGATTGTCTTTGCTGACCATTTGAAGTTATTGGTAATCAGTTCGACGGTCTGTCGGTTTTTTTCGTCCCATACAGCCACTCTTCTGAGTTTTCCGGGGTACTTCACTTTTGACTGCGGGTTTACCAGTTCAATTTCTTCGTCTATCAGTACTTCCTGTGCAGTATTTTCAGGGAGTCGACGTTCATTGATTGTGCTGAACTTAAGGTTATCCTTGTGCCTTATGACGAAAAAGACCCCCTTGCTGTCCCAAATGTTGAGCATCGGAAAGTCATTGTAATAGCGGTCCGCCACTATAACGGATCCTTTCTCCAAAGGAATATCATAAGCGCCTTTATTGTCTGCCATACTTCCTTCTGTAATATTCACATAAACAGGGAGTTTCCCGTCATAGTCCAGAAGCGTATGCATCTTTACAGCACCCTTTTTGGTCCTGAAGGTTGCCCAGTCAAACATCGAAAGGCAAAGACTTACCACCGTGGAGTCGAGCAGATAGACGGGAGCCTTGATCCGTAGTTTTACCCTGCTCAGGGACGCCTGCTGTCCTAAATGCTTCAGAAGCCCGTAATACAGCTCCTTGAACAGGTCAGAGTCCCTGCGCTTGTTCTGATAACTGATACTGGACTTGGATGGTGCCTTGGCAATCCCCAGATGGTTGAGGTTCCCCGTGGCCGAACGCAGGCCGTTTGAAATATCCCTTACAGAAGTACTTTTGGCAAAATGGCAAAAAAGCATGGAAACCAAATGCGTCCAGCTGTCAAAGCCTTTGCAGCCCTTGTCCGTTTGCTTCTCTTCAACCAGTTTCTTGAAAATTGAACGCTCGATTTTTTTAATAATCTGAGAAAACAATGTAATATTACTCATGGGAGGTTTATGTTTTTTGGTGCAAACCCAAAATAGCTATTTTGGGCAAAAAACCAGACCTCTCATATTTCAATGCTGTCCTAAATAATTTACAAGACAGATGTTTAGCTGTGTTTCTGCAATTTCTATTGTGATTTTATCTGTAATCCGGAAATAGAACCCCCTGTTGGCTTTTTTGAGGAGGTTTTTCATGGTCTTCAAAGGGTTTGTCCAGCCACTTTTGCAGCTCTATTTTAACGAATATGTTCAGTCTGATAAATGCAACCAGATTGGACAGATGCCATCCGAATTTAGCGGTTGCCTTCATCACTTTTAGGAGCAGAATGGTGATCAGCGCGGTCCATATCTGGATCATCACGGCATTTTTCGATGTTCCGATAAAGGTTTTGATATGGAGTAACTGCTTGATGTCCCTGAAGAAGATCTCAATCTCCCATCGGCACCGGTAAAGATCACCGATTGTCTTTGCTGACCATTTGAAGTTATTGGTAATCAGTTCGACGGTCTGTCGGTTTTTTTCGTCCCATACAGCCACTCTTCTGAGTTTTCCGGGGTACTTCACTTTTGACTGCGGGTTTACCAGTTCAATTTCTTCGTCTATCAGTACTTCCTGTGCAGTATTTTCAGGGAGTCGACGTTCATTGATTGTGCTGAACTTAAGGTTATCCTTGTGCCTTATGACGAAAAAGACCCCCTTGCTGTCCCAAATGTTGAGCATCGGAAAGTCATTGTAATAGCGGTCCGCCACTATAACGGATCCTTTCTCCAAAGGAATATCATAAGCGCCTTTATTGTCTGCCATACTTCCTTCTGTAATATTCACATAAACAGGGAGTTTCCCGTCATAGTCCAGAAGCGTATGCATCTTTACAGCACCCTTTTTGGTCCTGAAGGTTGCCCAGTCAAACATCGAAAGGCAAAGACTTACCACCGTGGAGTCGAGCAGATAGACGGGAGCCTTGATCCGTAGTTTTACCCTGCTCAGGGACGCCTGCTGTCCTAAATGCTTCAGAAGCCCGTAATACAGCTCCTTGAACAGGTCAGAGTCCCTGCGCTTGTTCTGATAACTGATACTGGACTTGGATGGTGCCTTGGCAATCCCCAGATGGTTGAGGTTCCCCGTGGCCGAACGCAGGCCGTTTGAAATATCCCTTACAGAAGTACTTTTGGCAAAATGGCAAAAAAGCATGGAAACCAAATGCGTCCAGCTGTCAAAGCCTTTGCAGCCCTTGTCCGTTTGCTTCTCTTCAACCAGTTTCTTGAAAATTGAACGCTCGATTTTTTTAATAATCTGAGAAAACAATGTAATATTACTCATGGGAGGTTTATGTTTTTTGGTGCAAACCCAAAATAGCTATTTTGGGCAAAAAACCAGACCTCTCATATTTTATTTAGGACGGTATTGCTCATATTTTATTTAGGACGGTATTGAGAAATGATATAAATGCTTATATCTACAGGCCCAGTACTCTGATCCAACAGGCCGTTAACATTCAGGGAGGTGGGAAAACCTCAAGGTATGTGGTATTTCCGCAGGTAATGATAAGACAGCAGCTGAGCTGGTTGGCAATGAGGGGGAAAGGTTTACTGTTTCTTTTCAGAATGATAACAGGTTTCTGGAAGGGAAACTTAACCTCAGTACAGGACTCTATGCGGTCAAGTCTGAAGGTACAAACAACGGTATCAATCCGCTCCTTTTATCCATGCAGTCGGCTGGTAATGAAAGGCTGTATCCCTACGCCCAGCTGGCTGATCGGGAAGGTAATCCGCTTCCCATTACCCATGAATACAGAAGGGGTTTTGTTTTGGATTCAGAGAACCAAGGACTGCTTGACTGGCAATACAGGCCTCTGGAAGAAATCCGGGCCAGAGATTACCGCACCAACGCCATTGATCTGAGATTGAATCTTGGCCTCGACTATGATATCCATAAAAATTTTAAAGTAACTGCCGCTTATCAGTTTTGGCAGAATAAGAACAGCAGAAATCAGCTCAATCCGGAAAGCACTTATTTTACACGTAACTTGATCAACAGGCTTACACAGGTGGGCCCTAATGGCTCCCTGAGCTTTCCTATTCCTCATGGTGATATTCTAGAAATCAACAACTCCAGTTCATTCAGCCATCAACTAAGGGGAATGTTGAGTTATAGCAATACTTGGAAGGACAAGCATGATTTGTCGGTAATAGCAGGAGCAGAAGTCAAGGATCTTCAGGGACTGAACAACAACAATAGGTTCTATGGATTTGATTCTGAAATCGGAAGAACTTCAGCTGTGGATTATACCTCTTTTTTCCGTACATTCCACTTCCCGCTTTCTGTAACCAGAATCCCGTTCATGCAGGGATTTAGCGGAAATGTAGAAAGGTTTACCTCGGTATTTACCAATGCAGGTTATACTTTCAATAACAAATACCTGCTTTCTTTCAGTGCCAGAAAAGATGCTTCCAATATTTTCGGCGTAGAAACCAACCAAAGAGGGATTCCGCTTTGGTCAGCAGGTATGGGTTGGATCATTTCCAACGAGGATTTTTATGGATTTGATTATCTGCCCCATTTAAAACTGAGGGTTACCCAGGGGTATAACGGTAATGTGGACAGAAGTTTATCTGCATTTACAACAGCAGAAATTTTCGGAAACAGTTTCTTGACCGGAAGACCTTTCGCCAGAGTCCAGAATCCTCCCAATCCAAACCTGAGGTGGGAGAGGATTTCCATTTCAAACCTGGCACTAGATTTTGAAGGAAAGAATGGCAGGGTATATGGCTCAGTGGAATATTTTATCAAAAACGGAAGCGACTTGATCGGAGAAGAGCCTTACCCTCCTTCAACAGGGATTACCCTTTTCAGAGGGAACATTGCCGAAACCAGGGCTTCAGGAATGGATGTGGTGCTGACTACTCAAAACATCAGGGGGAAATTCAGCTGGAACACAAACTTTTTCTTAAGCACCATCAATGAGAAAGTCACTTCTTATGAATTAAAAGCCACTGCACAACAATACCTGAACTTCTCAGCCATCGGCACAATGACACTTCCTCTGGAAGGCAATCCGCTTTTTGCAGTTTATGCGCTCCCTTGGGGAGGACTGAATCCGGATAACGGCAATCCAAGGGGAATTCTAGATGGTGAACCAAGCGAAAACTACAATGCTATTTTGGCCTCTGCCAATCCTGAAGATCTTTTGTTCATGGGTTCTTCAAGACCTACATTCTTTGGAGCAATAAGAAATGATTTCGGATATAAAGGTTTTAACCTTTCTTTTAATATTTCTTATAGCGGAGGTTACTATTTCAGAAGAGAGTCGATTTTGTACGGTACCAACAGGGGATTGGGAGGACATCTGGATTACACCAACAGGTGGCAACAGCCTGGGGATGAGCTTTCGACCCAAGTGCCTTCAGTCCCTGAAGTGGGAAGTGCCAATAGGGACAACATTTACAGGTTTTCAGAAATACTGGTTGAAAGAGGGGATAACATCCGCCTAAGAGATATCAGGTTGAGCTACAGGATCAATACAACAAGTAAAAGAAAATTGCCATTCAGGGATGCTGAGATCTTCCTTTATGGTGACAATCTGGGATTGTTATGGAAAGCCACAAATGATCCATTGGATCCTGACTTCAGAACTACCAGACAACTGAGAAATTTCTCCACGGGCCTGAATATTACACTGTAAAATCTTTCCAAACAAAAATGAAACAGAAATGAAAAATACAATCTACTTACTTTTCCTGATCGGGTTTGTAATTGTTTCCTGTCAGGACTTCCTGTCAGAAAAACCCAGTTTAGGGCTGGTTGTACCTTCCAACCTGGATGATTTTGAGGCAATACTCAATAATGACCACCAGATTTTCAACCAAACCCCGGCCATTGGGGAAATTGCATCAGGCGACTATTTCATTCCACTGCAACACTGGCAGAGTCTAAGACTTGAATGGGAGAGGCAGGCCTATATCTGGGCTGAAGATGTTAACCAAAACGGGGAACTTCCTGATTGGTCCACCCCGTTTCAACAGGTTTTTTATGCCAATATAGTCCTGGATGGCCTGTCTGATCTATAAATCTCTTCAAGTGAGAAGGAACGTGCGGATAAATTAAAAGGCACAGCATTGTTTTTCCGGGCATTTGCCTATCATCAATTGTTGGAGCTGTTTACTCCCTATACAAGGTTTGATGGAGAAGATTCAGAATTCGGTTTGCCTTTAAGGAGAAGTTCCATTGTTACCCCAAATCCTGTTCGAGCAAAAGTTTCAGAAGTAAAAGCATTTATAAAATCAGATCTTTCAAGCGCTGTTGAACTACTTCCTGAAATCGAGCCTTTAAAAACTTTGCCTTCAAAGCAATCCGCCCGGGCACTCCTCATGCGCATTCATTTTATGGAAGGAAATTACAATGCCGCATTAGAACTGGGACAGGTAATCCACGCAAATGGGTTATCACTTATTGATTATACCCAGTTGCCTCTTACTACAGCCAACCCATTTGGAATATTCAATGATGAAGTGATATTTCACAGTCAGTTGATGCTTTATGAATTTTACAGCTCTCCATTGACCTTTGTTGATCTTAATCTTCTATCCTTATATGGCGACAATGATACCAGAAAAGAAGTATTTTTTATAGACCGGGGTAACGGGGGATTGAATTTCAAAGCCTTCCATACCGGTAGACAATTCTGGTTTGGAGGAATAGATACCAATGAAGTCCTTCTGATGTATATAGAATGTCTCATACGATCAGGAGACCTGAATACCGCTGAAGAGCTGATGAATTCATTCCTTGAATTGAGAATCAGAGATTTTGATGGAATCAGTTTCACTGGTCAGCAGCAGGCATTGGAATTGGTTTTATCGGAAAGAAGAAAAGAACTGTTGTTCCGTGGATTAAGATGGATGGACTTAAAAAGGCAGAATCATGAGGGGCTTGAAACAACCTTGGTGAGAGATTTTGGTGAAATCACACATACGCTGAGCCCAAATAGCCAGTCCTATGTATTTCAGATTCCACCTCACGAGATCGATAGAAGTGATATGATACAAAATCCAAGATAAGGATGAAAAAAAGAACCCCGGATGGACCGGGGTTCTAACTTTACATAGGTGGCTGATAAACACCTCGTTCAATACTTTCTTGAATTAGATTTTCCTCTTTGGGATCATCATTCAAGAAAAGTGCAGTACAGATTTGAGTTGGAGCAGTGTTACAACTATAACCTGGCTGAACGGGTGTTCCCCCAACTATTTGACCAGACCCATCAAGAATCGGTACAAACCTGACTGTGGACGAGTCCACCGGCTTAGTAAATGCAAACGCAAATGCCGAAGCCAATACAAATGCTAATAATGGTAATCTTTTGATTAAAGTATTCATCACGCACTTCTTTTTTTAACATTCAAAAAAGACAGCAAAAACGTTTTGGTTGTTACCCTACTCTATTTAAGGCTTTTCGGAACGGCCTGTTAACTGCCTGGGGAAATATGGATCCTACCCACATACTCCCCCCATAGGATCGGGCAGCGCTCTCCGACCTGATCGGAGTTTTAAAGCTAAAAATATCATTCCTACTTACCAAAAAGCTGATTTTTAACAGTTTAACAAAACTAAGTTTTATTAAACACTACTTAATAATTTGGGTTTTTAACCCACATGGCATGGAAATTATTTCCTACCCCCATCAATTTTTCCTAACAAATCAATAAATTAGTTTACCTTTTTGAGACTTAGGAATGGGCACTATCATTGACTATAAGGTTAATATTCTACAATATGCAGACAAGCATGGACTGCACTTCGAAGGACTTATGCATGAGATTTTTCCTTTGACACTAAACCTCCTGTTCAAAAAAGGCAGTCCTATCAAAATGATCAATCACAAGGAAAACTACCTGATATTTATCCATTCGGGACAGGTCTATGGCACATGCCATGATGGCAATTACATCAGCTCTAAAAAATTGATCACCGGAAAGGAAATCTTCCTTCAGGGTATCATTTCCAAAGAACCCCTGCCTTATCAATGCGCCGATCAACTTTGGGTAGCCGCAGATAGGACCGAAATTACCGGAATTGATCTGGAACTGATCCTGAAAAAATTATCCCAAAAAGAAGGTGCTGCCGAAAAGCTTATCGATCACATCCGGACCATAGAACTCGAAAGACACAACAACTACCTCAAAGTACACAACAACAAGTCCATCATCGATAAACTGACTTTCCTCTATCAAACTGATCCAAATAAGATTACCTCTACCAAAAAATACCTGGCAGAATACCTCAACGTCACCTCCCAAGGTCTTTCTAAAGCCATGGCAACATGGGACAAAACCTATCTAGTCTAATTCGATTTTTCCCTCCCTCTTTTTACGCCTTCCCAGATGCCAAAATCCACAAAACTTACACCTATAACAATTCAATCCTGAATCATCCCTCTTGATCCTGATCTTGCTCTTTCTCAGCCGTGCCTTATAAAACTTAAAGTAAACATACCAGGCCACTTCCTCACTGACATAGCGCTGCTTACCAAAGCATTGGAAAACTTCCTTGGCAATGCTGTTGGAAAAAAAATATATCGGTGTGCCATGTTTCATGCCTGTCTTTTTGAAAAAATTTACCAAAAATTTTCCTAAACCCTGCCATACAAAAAATTGGAGGTTTGCAGATCTGGTATTTTGTTAAACCAGTTTCAAAAACTGTATCTTTTCTCTGAAATACTTCAAATACCCAGGTTGATTATAAAAAGTCATCCAGACATTTGCCTGCCCCAGTTCCTTGGATAACAGTTTAAAAACCCTCCTGAAAGCAAATCTAAAAGTACAATTCAATCCAAATAAAAGTCAATTAAAACAAAAATAAAAGGCCAATTGAGCCTTGAATTCTCCGTAGATGTTCCGACCGTGTCCCGTGTATACTCCGACCATTCGCCGACTTTTTGCGATGGATTAAGAAAACATATGATTTTTTTAAGAATATAACATTTCTAAGGAGGATTGGGGGCTGCAGGCAGAATGGCCACAAAGGCACAAAGGCACAAAGGTTTTATTGTGGATAACTGAGCGTACTTGGCGAAAACCCTTGCGCTCTCTGCGGAGAAAAAGGTTCACGCCAAGACGCGAAGGTGCTAAGATCTATGGTGGATAACTCTGCGACCTTTGGCGAAATACCTTTGCGACCTTTGCGGTAAAAAAAATGGTTCACGCAAGGGGCGCAAAGGATAAGCGCAAAGAGCCCAATGAAAGCCTACAACTTCCAGAAATTACAAATTCTTAGAAGCCTCTGCGACCATGGCGGAAATACCCTTGTATCCTTTGCGGTAAAAAAATGGGTTCACGCAATGAACGCAAAGGATAAGCGCAAAGGGCCCAATGAAAGCTTACAACTTCCAGAAATTACAAATTCCAAGAAGCCTCTGCGACCCTGGCGGAAAAACCCTTGCGTCCTTTGCGGTTATAAAGGATTTCCTTATTGTTTCAATACTTTGATATGTTCCACTTTTCTTCCCCATTGGATCTCTACCACAAATACTCCTTTGGGCATTTTTCTTACCAATTCCTCAATTCTAGCATTCATCTCGGTTTCTGAAGCGATGGTCTGTGGTGGGGTGAAAATCATAGGATGAACCAACCTTAAGGTAATGGCCTCCTCCTCATACTGCGAGCGGTCTACCAGACTGACCCTGAAGTTTTCTCCATCTGTAGGATTGGGAAATGCCCTCCAGACCCCATTGATCACTTCCATGGCAGGCACCCTGACGGAGATCACCTTAGAGTACGCAAATTTCCCATTAAAATCCACCTGCTTTAATCGGTAAAAGATATTACCCCCTACCAATGGAGGCTTCTGATCCTTGAACAGGTACTCCACCGGATCATCTGAATAACCCCTTCCCTCGATACGACCGATTTTTTCCCAATTTCTCACATTGCCTACTGCACGCTCTATCTCAAAGTGGGAGTTTTCCCATTCCTTTCCCGTAGCCCATCTTAATTCCACCACCCGCTCCTGCCTTCTGAATGCGGCCTCAAAATAAAGGTATTCGACTGGGAGGATCCTAAAAGTCTGACGGACGATAACGATACCGTTGGCGCCATTGCCGCCTACCCCGCTTGAGGTAGCTCCTCCACCTGAACCTGGTGATCTACCATTTCTTAATGCCCCAGAGCCATTGGCATTTCCACCTACACTGGAACCTCCAAATCCATCACCATTATTTCCAGGTCCAGTTGAAGATGCTCCTCCACCCGCTGAATATGTAATTGATTCACCTGATATATCATAAGATTCGCCTGGCCCACCATCTCTTCCTCCTGCTCCATTACTTCCCTCTCCTGGACCACCAGCACCTCCACCCCCACCACCTCTAATTCCAGAGCCCGCTGCACCTCCTCCTGCTCCGTTTCTTCCTTGGCCAAACTCACCAGTTCCTGCGGTTCCATTATTACTCCCTTGCCTAGCTCCCCCACCTCCTGAACCTCCCCCAGCTCCATTCCTATTTGCATTATTAACAACCGATCCGCCACCGCCACCTCCAATTGCCGTAAAACTCAAAAAGCTTGAATTTGTACCATTTTGCCCTCTGGCATTAGTACTTGTAGAGCCAGCTCCACCTATTCCAACAATTACAGGAATAGTTGAACCAGGATTCAATGATACTGAATTTTGAAAAATCAAACCTCCGGCACCACCTCCTCCGGCACTTGTTCCTCTTCCTCCTCCACCGCCTCCTGCTACAATGAGCACCTGGGCTTCATCTACGATTTCTTCTTCCTCGGTATTGTTTGGAATGGTCCAACCTGTACTACAAGTGAATCTAAAAATCCTATCGACAGTACCATCGCCATTCTCAATAGTAAGGATCTGCAAACAATCCGAAGGAGATCCTCCCACTGCTACAGTGCCATTGGTACATCCTGGAGGTGGCTGGTTTACAATCAAAGTCCCTTCAGTGCCATTTAAGCATCCACTTCCACTGATTCCGCCCCCGACATTCAGGTAATTGATCTGGTTGTTATTTCCTGCTGAAACGTTTCCACTACCATTATTGTCCAAATTTCCACCAATATTTAGCTGTCCAAAAATATTAATATTGCCGTTGTTATTTGTCGTATTTCCAGCGACTGTACCACTTCCTATATTTAAAGTGCCACTATTATTAGTAAGCGTACCACCAATATTGATTGTCCCACTTTGTGAATTAAGAGTGCTACTGTTACTGGTCAAGTTTCCTGTGATTTCAACACTCCCTGAATTACTCAAAGATCCAGAGCTATTTAAAATCAGTGTACCTGTAACTTGAAAGGATCCCTGGTTATCAAAAGAGTTATTGATATTTACATTAGTGCTTACAGATACCGAACCAGTACTAAGGTTGTTAAAAGAAGTTCCAGAATTGAAATTGCCCGTATTAAGGATTATTTGACCTGAATTGATTACAGAACCTCCATTTAGGTTTAAATTGCCAGTCTGGGTTCCAGAGTTGGTGTAGTCCGAAGTAGAAGAATTCAATGTGACCGAACCTGTTTGATCACCGGAGTTATTGTAGGTAGAATTTGCTCCGTTTAATGTTACATTTCCAATATGGGTGCCAAAATTATTATAGGTTACCCCTACTCCTAAAGCAATACTTCTTGCTGATCCAATAGCTCCATATTGCCCAAAATTATTGATTGTGTTATTAGAACCAGTATTGGTAATGGTACCGGTAAAGACTGTATTCTCCGAAATACAAACCGTTGCATTTTGGGTGTTGAGGCTGATATTTCCAGTTCTATTCGCGGCAGTAATACAGATAACTTTGGGTATAGTATTATTAGGTATGTTCGGGCCTCCTGTAGCGGTATCAAAAATGAAGTCACAACCGCTGTCACAAGCTTGGCCTAATGCCACATTATTCCCGATGCAGATGCATAAAAGCAAAGAAAAGAAACTATACTTAACCGGCTTCCTTAAATAAAATAAAAAAGATAAATAACGCTCAATTAAGTCCAAATTAGAAAGGTAATTCATTGCTGACTATTTCTGATTTATAATTTTTATAATTTAAAAAGCGAAAAATAGGGTCTAAAAAATAATATTCAAATTTAGCGAAACATATTTTTCTCTTTTTTTCTATTTTTTAGGCGAAAATTTGTTGACTGAACAGAAGATAATTTTCAAAAAACAGTAAAAATTTAACTTTCGGCCATAATTTTTACTTACATCTTAAGGGATAGTGAATAAAACGAAAATTGGAATAAAAACTAAAAGAAGAATTCAAAATCAACTGTTTAAGCATGAAAATCTCTATTATTTTACAATAAATTTATATTTCGTCTCTAAACCACCCTGTTCCTTTTTTGTTTTTAACCAATTGAAAAAAAAATCCTGAACACCCCATCTTCTAAACAGAAGCCAAATACCTAGCCTATGTGCTATATGAACTTAATCTTGATGTTTCTTGGAATCATCAAAGAGGCGCCGAACCTGAAGACCAAAGGAAAATTTCACTTCGGATCCAGCCATTTTTAGCTTGTCACAAGATGGCGGATCAACCAAAGCTCCTGACTTCGACACTGGGACACCCAAAATCAAAAACCGAACATTTTTGCGAGTTTTTGTTGACTTTCGTTCAAAAATAGGGTCTTTCTCAGCTTTTTACCTGAAGATTTGAGCTGTATTTCAACAGTGTAAATCCCTTTTGCTATTTCTATGGCTTTCTGAGGAGAAAGTTTTGGTCCTTTTTCCAATTACTGCCTTTCCAGTTCCTTAAACACTTTGTAAGCGACGAATGCGATGCTTATATGTGCTTCGATCCTGCGTTGTTTATAATGGAAAACAGGCCTGACTTTGATTTCATTTTTGGTTATCCTGAAGGCCTTTTCTATTTTCCAAAGGTTGTTGTAATTCTCAATGACCTCGTCTTTGTCAAGGTTTGTGTTGGTAATATACCCTTTGAGACCGTCCCATTTCCCATCCTGTTCAAACTTTTCAATATCAAGGGCAATCTTTACCTCCCCTTCCATTTTAAGATACTTGTTATAGCCCCTGTTGTTGATGTGGCTTTTGTTGAGCTTTCCTGATTTTAACTGTTTCTCGAGCTTTTTAAGACCTTTCTCCCTGTTGATCCTGTCTTTTTTGGCTCTTCTGTCTGAATAACTGACAACCATTCTGAGCCCGTCCTCCCAATCCAGCAGCCTGCTCTCGCCGTTTTCAAGTTCAAAAGCCAATATCCTCTCTTTACTTTTATCAGGGGAAGCTTTCAGCCTTGCTCCCAGAATAAACTCGTAACCGTTGTCCCGTAACTCTTTTACATTGCTTTTTGACAGTAAACCTGAATCGGCAACAACAATCGGAGCAGGTAAGCTATACTTCTTTCTAAAAGCTTCTATCACAGGGATCATCGTATGCCCTTCAAACTTGTTTCCCTCAAAAATCTCATAAGCCAGAGGATATCCCTCTAGTCCAACCAGCAGACCCAAAACAATCTGTGGATTTTGATGCTTTCCCTCCTTGGAAAAACCACTCTTTCTAAGATCATCTTCATGATCCACTTCAAAATAAAGCGTAGTAACATCATAGAAAACGATATTGATACTCCCTCCGAGTATTCTCTTGGTATTTTCAAAGCTGATCAGCTGGACCGTTTCCTTATAGTTGTTGTAAAGCTTGTCCATGTACCTGTAAAGGTCCTGAACCTGGAATTCGAGGCCGTGGTAGGTGAGCAGGTAATCACAGGTTTTCAGCTTGCTGGCAGGAAAACAGATCCTGGAATATACCAGCCACCTGAAGATATCATCTTGGATTGCGCTGAACCCAATATCATTGAAAATCCTGTCCAAAAGCAGCTCGGTACCTGAAACAGTGATGTTTTCAACACTTTCCAGAACAGAATCGGCAATCCGTTCTTCATCACTGAAGGGGATTTCAAGTGCTCCTTTATGGTTTTTTATCCATTCCTCCCCAAGAATAAAAAGTCTTTCAACCTCAGATCGATCAGAACTGCTTCCGATCGTTTTTACAACCTTGCTTTTACCTTTGATCTTCTCAATTACCTGAACACTGATCTTGCCACTTTTATTGGGTTTTCTCCGAACAAACATGCCTAAAAGTACAAAAAACCACCCCGGGACACCCAAATTGAGAATCTGAAAATTATAATGATCTATATTTCAATACTTTATGTAAAAATGGGACTGACGACTGTCGAAGTCAGGAAAAATAATATTCAAATTTAGCGAAACATATTTTTCTCTTTTTTTCTATTTTTTAGGCGAAAATTTGTTGACTGAACAGAAGATAATTTTCAAAAAACAGTAAAAATTTAACTTTCGGCCATAATTTTTACTTACATCTTAAGGGATAGTGAATAAAACGAAAATTGGAATAAAAACTAAAAGAAGAATTCAAAATCAACTGTTTAAGCATGAAAATCTCTATTATTTTACAATAAATTTATATTTCGTCTCTAAACCACCCTGTTCCTTTTTTGTTTTTAACCAATTGAAAAAAAAATCCTGAACACCCCATCTTCTAAACAGAAGCCAAATACCTAGCCTATGTGCTATATGAACTTAATCTTGATGTTTCTTGGAATCATCAAAGAGGCGCCGAACCTGAAGACCAAAGGAAAATTTCACTTCGGATCCAGCCATTTTTAGCTTGTCACAAGATGGCGGATCAACCAAAGCTGTCTCTTAAACTGGACTAAAAGTATTTACAGCTACTCAACAATATTGTGCTAATTCACAGATTTGCCCTTTCTGATCGGATTTGCAATCCCAAACCTGGATACCAAGGATTTAGAATCCTAAACAACACTAACCGTCCTTTGTCGCTGAAGATTTTTTTACGCATAAGCTTATTGCTCACATAGAAAATATACCCGTAGAGCAAGTCAGCTTTTGACAAGCAGATTACAAATCACCCGTATCGTTTCCCGAAATTACAAATTCTTAGAAGCCTCTGAGACCTTGGCGAAAATAACCTTGCGCCCTCTGCGGTAAAAAAAGGAATAACTTATTGTTTCAATACTTTAATGTGCTCAACTTTTTGTCCCCATTGGATTTCGACTACAAAGACACCTTTGGGTATCCTGGTGATCATCTGTGACAGTTGTTCATTCATTTCGGATTCTGATCTGACAGCCATGGCCTGGGTTTGGGCTGAAGGATGGATCAAGCGGAATGTGATGGCTACATCATCGTACTGGGATCTGTCCAGCAAATTGATCCTTAACTGATTGTCACGGCTTGGATTAGGATAGGCCCTCCATACACCGGAGGTGAATTCAACGCCTGTAATGCGAACAGATAATACTTTGGAGTAGTGGAAATTCCCATTGAAATCCACTTGCTTGATCCGATAGAGGATATTTGCACTGCCTAGCGGAAGTTTGTCATCTTCAAAAGCATAATCCATCAAAATATTGCTCCATCCGGCAGCGTTTACTTCCCCGATTTTTTCAAAGTTTACCCCCTGAAGTGACCTTTCAATCTCAAAGTGGGAGGATTCCCATTCTTTGGTGGTGGACCAGGTGATTTTGGTGCTACGGGATTGGTTAAGATATTGGGCTTCTAAACTTGAGATTTCAACAGGAAGAATTCTACATCCTGAATATGTAGCACAAGGCACAGGATTCAAAGGATTGGTTTCATCACAAAACAAGGTTATCTCAGCCCTAACTTTACCACTTGAATCTGTTTGATTTCCTATTGGTCTATCTCCGCAAATAAAAACTTGAGCTGTATTTGTAGCGACAAATTTTGAATTTCCGTCAACTGATAAATTTCCATCTACATCTAACTCAGCACTGTCCTTAACTGTCATAGTTCCCCCTCCCACTAAGCGAATATCTCCATCAATTTTTGTCGTATTATTATCACCTAAAGTCAGACCAGATTGTGTTCCTCTAACCTCGACATCTCCTTCAATCAATACGTTACTGTCTCCCCCAAAAAACATTTTTGAATCCCCTGTAATCAATACATCTTCTTTTACAGTCACTTGTGCATTTCCAAAAACATTAAGTTCGGTTTGCCCCCCGCCTGAAATCGTTAAGTTATTTGTTTCAAAAAAGCCCCAAACATTAATTTTTGAACTGTTTCCTGAATATTTAGTGTCATTATTTACAACCAAGCCACCACCATCTAGCACATTAATTGTGGCAACATTTCCAAGATCGATTTGATTTGCAATTACATTCCCAGACTTGTCTCCATCAATATTTAAAATTGTCCTGTTATCTATGTCAATAAAACCGAAAAAAAATTGATCCATTATTAATAAGAGAAATATTTAATTCAGTCGGAGGCTGATTATTTCTCCCTGAAGTTGGTTTTAGGTTCCCTAAAATATTCAGTTCTCCGCCGTCGACAACAATACTTGATGATATTTCCTGGTCCTGAGTAAGGTTCCCAGAGATATTTAAAATCCCCTCTTCATTGATTTTTAAAGTAACATTACTTCCCAAATTGAATGAAGTCAGATTGATTTGATGATTGATTTCAATTATTACAGAACAAGCGGCTGTACCTGAGGAAGGTGGAAAAGCGGAAGCATTACAGGTTCCTGATTTTGTCCAACAGCTTTGTGTTGTCATGTAGTTGGCTTGGGTGGGAGAACATGTTCCATTGGAAGTATAGGTCACCTGCCCAAAACCTTCCACATTTGCCCCAATGAGCAACAGAAAGAAAACGATTAATGCAAAAATATTTTTCATCGGTCTATTTGTTTAGTATTTTTTTTGCATTACAAACATACTTTTTTGTTTTTTATAAAACAAACAAAATCAGGTTTTTATGCAGTTTTTTGTATTTCATATACTGTTTTTTGCCTTAAAATTGGTTTTGGCGTCAATAAAATAGATTTTTACTGCTCTAGAAGGTGGGAAAAATTAATCCTTACAGGAAATCAGGGAGAATATGTTCAGCCCTTTCAGGGTTGACCCGGATCGGTACCCTCCATGTCCCCCGAGTGGCCACTTGGGGCTATTCAAGGTTCAAGCCCCTTTAGGGTTTTGAATTTCATATAATAAGAGATATTGTTTTATACCCGCAATAAGCGTCGCAACTTGAGCAATTGATTTGCAATGATATCTGCGATTATCCGCCAAATCAGCGTTATCTGCGTTCTGTTTAAAAAAAACCACTGCCCTTTGGGAACAGTGGAAAAAAAACGCATGAAAAAAATTATTACTGCCTCAATACTTTGATGTGTTCAACTTTTTGGCCCCATTGGATTTCGACCACGAAGACGCCTTTGGGGATTTTGAGTAACATTTGGGAAAGCATTTCATTCATTTCCGATTCAGATGTTACTGTGATAGGCCTATTCTGAGCGGTAGGATGGATCAACCTAAAGGTTAGCGGTTCCTGATTGTACTGGCTGGCATCGAGTAAACTGATGCGCAGTTCACTGCCATCTGTAGGATTAGGAAAGGCACGCCATACGCCTGAGGTAAATTCAACACTGGGGACTCTGACCGTCATTACCGATGTATAGGAAAAAGTTCCATCGAAATCTACCTGCTTTAACCGGTATAAAATATTGCCTCCGGTTAAAGGAAGATTTTTATCCTCGAATTCATACTCAACTGTAGCGTCACTCCATCCTGCAGCTTCAACCTCTCCTATTTTTTCAAAACTTAAGCCTTGAGTAGTTCTCTCAATTTCAAAATGGGAAGACTCCCATTCTTTTGTTGTAGCCCATGAAATTATCGCAGATCTTGATTGTCTTAAAAATCGGGTTTCATAATAAGCAAACTCAACTGGAAGAATATTAATTAATGAATACCTTAAAATCACGATCCCAGACCCTCCGTTACCACCTGAAAAGTTATTTGCAGTTGAACTTCCACCTCCACCCCCACCAGATCCTGTATTTGCCACCCCTGGAAACCCATTATTACTTGCAGATGCATTTCCCCCAATTCCAGAACCCCCATCAGCAGGAGAACCAGCTGTATTTCCTTGATTCCCCCCTACACCACCCCCTCCTCCAGCAAAAATATTTAAAATCAAACTTGGATTTATTGGAGGTATATTATTGGCAATAGCAAATGTTCTACCTGCTCCACCATCTCCCCCTCGAGAAGCACCTCCTGGAGGATCTCCTGGAGCTCCGGCCCCACCACCACCGCCTCAACCTGTGACATTATTATTACCAACTCCATTCCCACCGGCATTCGAAAATCTACTGATTCCATCACCGAGAGGTACTGGTTGTCCACCTGGTATTGGATTTGATGCCCCTGGGCCATAAGATCCTACAGAACCACCACCAGACCCTCCAAAACCACCTCTTCGTTGATCATCATAAGTAGGAGCTATAGGCGTACCTAATATAGAAGAATTGGCACTTCCTCCCCCTCCTCCTCCTTGAGCTATAATATTTACGAATGGATTATTGTTATCTGTTCTAGTAACGCTTGAAGGATTCCCAGTTCCACCTCTAGTGCTTGAGGATGAACTCCCTTGACCTCCATTTCCAATCACAATATTTAAAGGAGTTGGGGAATTAAAATCGAGACTAAGTGAACCTGTATTTGAAACATACCAAACTTCACCTGCACCTCCACCTCCAGCACCTCTATTACCTGAGTCATCTCTTTTTCCTCCTCCTCCTCCTCCTCCAATTACAAGAATATCATCAAGAAATTGTAAACCAAGTGGAGGAGTCCATAAAGCATCACATTTAAATACTACTATGACTGTATCATCGCTCATATTATAAGTAATAACACATCCATCTGGAGATTGGAAACTTGAAACAACAGTTTGCCCATACCCCTCCATCACCAAACCAAAAAACAGTAAGGAAGCAATTATCAAACGAAAAAAAGATCCAAAAAACTTCATTTTACCAAGGGCTTATCAATTATAATTAATTGAATTACAAATATATATTTTTGCACTTGATTAAAAAACAATTACAGTAAAAAATTACCTTTTTTGCATTTCAAATTATTTATCCTGCATTTTATATGATTTTTAAAACACTTTGTATAATTACCTAAATTATTACATTTGTTCAATTTTTCATAAAAAAAATCAATTTTTACTTGATAAAAATATATAAATCATTTTTATGTCGGCAATCTGCATAAAACTGGATATCAAAACAGAATTTTATAATTACATTTTTTTATTTTGCAAAATTTTATTCTTTTCTATATCTTGAGTCAACAAATAGGCCCTAGTAATATGCTCTTTAAAGAAAAAAAAAGGTTGGTGACCATTGCTATTTCCATTTTGTTGGTCCAATTATTTTTTTACTCCAAGGCTCATGCCCAATGCAGTCAAAACAATTTCGCAGTCACTGAATTGTATTTTTTGGATGTAAACGGAAAGCCCATAGATCCAAGCCTTCATACCATTGGCAGCAAAGTAACGGGTAGGATCTATGCCCGCTTCAGTGGTTCTGCAAACAATTCCTTCTTTCCTTTACATTTTGCCAACAGAGAGGAAGTTGCTGGCATACTGGCCTCCAGCACATCAAGCTCATGTGTCCAGAATACCACCGGGTTAAGCAGCAATCAAATACCTAAAAATGAATTGGTCTATCTTTTCAATTATGAAATCACTTGGGGCAGCGAAACTTTTTTCAGAGAAATCTATATGACCTGGAGAACAAATGAGGGACAAAGCACTTGTAGGACAAATGAGGCCAGCGGCCAATGCTTTGCCTCACCAGAAGGACTTAGGGTCAGTGTAGAATTCAGTCAATTGCCTGTAATTTGGCAGGATTTCTCAGTCAATCGGGACAACAAAAAACAAAATATTATCCTAAAATGGTCCACTGTCAAGGAATGGGAATCTTCACACTTTGAAATCGAAAGGTCAATCGCTGGAGTTGAGTCCTTTGAGGTGATCGGACATGTAAAAAGCTTAGGTTATAGTGATAAACCCACTACCTACCATTTCACCGATCATCAAATCCCTTTTGGATCTCAAAGGCTCTATTACCGCATCAAACAGGTGGATTTGGACGGAACTGTTGATTACAGCAAAACAATTCTTGCTGAAAACAAAACAGAGTCAACAACTTCTAACAACTGGCAGGTTTTCCCAAATCCCATGCAGGATGCTTCCCTTAGAATAAATTACCTCGGCGCAAACCTTCCCGAAAAGGTGGAAGTCCGAATATATGCCTTGGGCCATAGTAAAAAACTCACCCTTCAAACTGTTGAAAAAAACATGGAAATTGGCCACATACTTCAGGAATTTCCAAAAGGTGTATTGATTATGGAAATCATCGAAGCAGAATCTGTGGAGAATATCAGGATCATAAAAAGGTAAGCCGGCTTAATTTTTCAACACCCTAATTTGCTCGCTTCTATTTCCCCAGCCAACCTGAATCAGATAAACTCCTTTAGGCGCATTTGAAATTATCGAATGAATTTGAGAAGATAAGGAAGAAATATCTTTTCCCGATAAAATAACCGGTTTGGAACTTGGTGAAATCAAAACGACCTGAACTTCCTCACCAGAATATTGCCTGGAATCCACCAGTTCCAAATTGAACTTGTCCCCATTCGTAGGATTAGGAAATACCCGCCAAACCGTATTTGATGATTCCATCCCGGGAATCCTTACAGACAAAACCTTGGAGTATTCATATTCTCCATTCAAATTAATCTGTTTTAGCCTGTAGAATAAATTTCCTCCTACTAGAGGCAATAAGCTGTCTCTAAAAATATAAGTTTTCTTTGAATCTGACCATCCTGCAGCCATTACTTCACCAATCTTCTCAAAATGTGCAATCCTTAGAGCCCTCTCTACCTCAAAATGAGAGGTTTCCCATTCCTTGGCAGTAGACCAAGAAAAGTTTACAGCTCTTAGGGAACCATCAAAATCAAGAGATAAATCTTCATAAACAACTGGTAGAAAATTAAAATTGACTGTTCGGCTGAAACACCTTACAACACCTGTTTCAAGATCGGTCATGACAAGAGAATATGTTCCCTCTGATAATCCGGTAAGATTAGTAGGATCTCCGGGATTTATAACATTCCCCAATTCATCAAACCATTGGAAGGAAAAGCTTTTGGAAGGATCCAAATTGGTAATTCTAATAGAACCGTTAGGAGAAGGCTGTACTTGCCCAATGTCAGGGGAAGCGGTAACTGTAGCAGAAAAAGGCTGCTGAATACTGCGGATTATCGGTGCAGGCTGGGGATTCATTGTCAAACCATTTGAATCTCTTACATTTACACTGACCTCAATATTATCATTTGGATTTGCTACAACAGACACAAACAGGCCTCCTTCTACTGGTGGTTGAAGGACACCATTCCTTCTTATATTCCAAGTAATTCTAAAGTCTCCATTACCCCCTGCCACATTGGTCAAGAAATAAGTAATCAAAGATCTATTATCTTCTTCAAAACAATTTTGTAAAGAGCTATAGGAATAAAAAAATCCATCAACTGTAATTACCCTTGTATCTGTCCCCAGATTGACACATTGTCCGGGAGGATAGTTCGCTCCTCCACATCTGGCATTATTTCCCGAATTTGACCAATGTGCTCGGATATTGGTCAACCTAGCAGTTTCATTTTGACAGTCAAAATCTAAAGGCAAATCAACTTTAACTGTAACAGGACGGAATTGTCCATTGGTAAGAGGCAAATCTCCTAAGGAAAAATCAAAATTTGCACTTCTTGTCGAGCCAGAGTTATTTCCAGTATTGGTCGTAATCTCCAAGGTAGATACAATAAAAACACCTGTCCTACCTTGACCTGTGGAAGCAGAATACAAAACAGTTATGTATACATTGTTCCAATCTGGACAATTGTTCAAATCAATGGGGTTTCCTGATGCATCGGTAAAGCTAACCGTTCCTAATCTGAATTGATTTGAGTTATTATTGGGCGGAGAACAAGTCAGACAAGACCTATTGGGCAGTTGAGCCTCTGCCTCTTTTATCCCAGTTGCAAAAAGAATTAAAATGGAAATAAGCTTTAAAAACTTCATATCAAATAATGTGTTTTCCCTGACATTTTAAACGCACTGCAAACTGACCGCTTGAAGCACAATTTTTCTTAGGTAGAAAAAGGCACTGATGGCTATAAATACTTTAAATAGTTTTTGTATATGATGAACATTATTGGCTCCTTCCCAGAGTGATTAATGGCCAAGCATTTAGTCAGAAGCTCAAGTGAAATGTTAGAAACCATCAAATCATGACGAAATTTGAAACATTTATTGGAATTTGACAATTTTTTAAAATATTATTTTTATTTTTTGGGATACAAACCATTTTTTAAAAAAAATAATACAAATTTTGAGCTATGAAAGTGCAGGTAAAAAATCATTCTTTCTGGACTTTTTTTAATCAACATCAGTTAAAATCCATTTTTCTATTTAGAGTTTTAAATGTAAAAAGACCTGTCATGCATTGAAAACCTGACAGATCTCTGAAAAATCCAAAAATAAAAACCCGACATCGCTGCCGGGTTTTGAATTATGTACTTGTCCTTGGATATTATCCATTCATGGAAATCAAAAACTCCACATTGTCCCTTGTGCCTTTCATCCTTTGCAACAAGAACTCCATGGCTTCCTGAGAGGTCATGTCGGACATCAGTTTCCTCAAGATCCAGACACGCTGCATCTCTTCCTTGTCCATCAGGAGATCCTCTCTTCTTGTACCTGAACTCGGCACATCGATGGCAGGATAAATCCTTCTGTTGGCCAGCTTTCTGTCCAAGGCCAGTTCCATGTTGCCCGTACCTTTGAATTCCTCAAAGATCACCTCATCCATTTTAGAGCCTGTTTCTACCAGGGCCGTAGCGATGATGGTGAGGGAACCGCCGTTCTCCACATTCCTAGCCGCACCGAAGAAACGCTTCGGTTTGTGCAGGGCATTGGCATCCACACCACCGGAAAGGATCTTACCGGAAGATGGCACCACGGTATTATAAGCACGGGCCAGACGGGTAATGGAATCCAAGAGGATCACCACATCATGACCGCATTCTACCATGCGCTTGGCTTTTTCCAATACGATGGAAGCCACCTTCACATGGCGCTCAGCCTGCTCGTCAAAGGTGGAGGAAATTACCTCTGCTTTTACGGAACGTGCCATATCCGTCACTTCTTCCGGTCTTTCATCGATCAAAAGTACCATCAGATGCACTTCCGGATGGTTTTCGGCAATGGCATTGGCAATCTGCTGCAACAAGACCGTCTTACCTGTTTTTGGTTGCGCCACGATCATACCCCGCTGTCCTTTACCGATAGGGGCAAAAAGATCCAGGATTCGGGTAGAATAGTTGTCCGAGCGGGTAGAAAGGTTCAGCCTTTCTTCAGGGAATAAAGGGGTAAGGTATTCAAAAGGAATCCTGTCACGGATTTCTTCGGTTGTCTTTCCGTTGACGGATATGACTTTCAATAAAGCGAAATATTTTTCTCCTTCTTTTGGTGGACGGATAGAACCCTTGATATGGTCACCGGTCTTCAGGCCAAAAAGTTTGATCTGGGAAGGAGAAACATATATATCATCTGGAGAGGCGAGGTAGTTGTAATCCAAAGAGCGCAGAAAACCATAACCCTCGGACATGATTTCCAGCACGCCTTCATTTTCGATGATGCCTTCAAATTCCCTCATGCTCACATAAGGTTTTTTCTTGGAAGGAACGGTCTCCGCCGTAGGAACATGGACTTCTTCGATATCTCTGATGTTTTTCCTTCTCGGAAGCTCCACTTCGGCTTCTACAGGAGCAGGGGTTGGGGTAGGAGCAGCAGCACTTGGAACAACCTGTTCTACTTCCACTACTTTTCTTCTTGGCCGGATAAATTTTGGCTTGTCTTCTTCCGAGGAAGCTGCAGGTGCAGGCTGGGATCCAGGCGAAGATTCAGGCTTTTTCTCAACCGGCTCTTCCCTTTTTTCTCTTTGGAAAGCTCTTTCTTTTAATTCAGGCTTCTCCTTTTGCTCCGGCTTTTCTTTGAATTCGGGTTTTTCGCTCACTGAAGCCTTCGGCTTTTCAGTTTTCTCTGCAGCAGGTAGGTCTTCGGTTACGTTTTGTCTTCTGAATTTGGGTTTACTTTCTGCTGCCGGCTCTTCTTGGGGTGATTGAGCGGGTTTGGCTTTTTCTTGTTCTTTGACTTCGGCTTCTACTACGGAAGGTTTCTTCTTGGGAAGGGCTTGCTCGGGAGTGATGGCCTGTTGATCCAAAATGGCATAGACCAGGTCATCTTTTTTAAGGTTTTTGAAGTTTTTGACACCTAGCTCCTCAGCGATTTCCTTCAGTTCAGAAAGAAGTCTGATTCTTAATTCTTCTATGTTATACATAAAAAGCTTATGGAATGATTGATACTAATAAGATGTGTAAATAATGTTGATTGTGTATTGAGTATTACTGATCTGAATGAAAAAGGTATTCAGGCAAGTATAAAATCCAAGGGGTGAGGATTTTGATATACTGTAACGGCACAATATTACATGATGTAAATTGAATACGCAAATTTTAAGCCCAAAAGAAAACAAAAGGCACAATGGTTTTATGATTCAATCCTTTACTGAGGAAATTTACACGCCTTCCCTTTGCATGCTTTTGTCACTGTTCCCGAATTTTAAAAGCGCATACATGATTTATTCTACATTAAAATAAACTTCTCTATTGTAATTCCGGCAGGATCGAGTTGACAAGGAGAAGCATTTTCATGTACTCAAACCTCTGTGATTTTTGATCCTCTTTCTCATTACCCCTCCGTGCCTCCTCTGTGTATCTCTGTCTTATAAAAAAACCGAGCTCCTAAAAAAACAAGCCCCTCAACCTCAAAAGAACAATGTCACGTCCTGGTTTTTCTTGACGCTTATTATACTTTCTTCTCTATAATTCGACTCCCTTGGAGTCGGGATTCCAGAATATCAAATTTACCTCTCAAACCCGGGTTGCACCCGGGGCAAATACCCTAAAGGGATTAAACCCCTATCGGGGTTATTTTGTCACCATTTCAAGCAATTACCTTAATGAATACCTAAATACCTAAACTTCTTAATGGTTCCAAATCCGACTTTCGAAATCCGACATCCAACTTTTCCCTACGCCATCATCTGCCTGAGCACCTTCACCGATTTCCATTCTGCAGGCTGATCCAGGTGTTTTGAAAAAAATACCAACAAATGATCCAGCAAATTTCTCCTGACCTGAACAGAAATCTTGTCTGCATACGCAAAATCCTCCACTATCAGGCTGTCCAAATAGGCCATCTCCGGCCCCCAATCCATTTGTTTGGTAAAATCTTCCCTCAGTTCCTCAAAAAATTCTGCCGCCACATCCGGCGCAAAACCGAGATACCTGGCCATACCCCAGAGGAAAACATTCGGATAATGGCTCAAAACGGCCTGTTCATCATCGAGAACAATCAGCGCTTCCACCAAAAAATCAAAAAGATCTTCATTTTGATAGCCCTCATAAACAGACCGGGACAGTACCTCTGCCATAAACATGGCAATACCCGAACGCAGGAAATCAAATGGGATTTTATGATAAGCCCTTCCCAGTTTAACTTCAGAGATCCGGTTGAGCCCCACATTTTCCTTATTGTAGACTACCAGATCCAAAAGGGTCAGCGGCTGGTAAAATCCCATCTTGGTCTTGGCATTGCTGCTCCTTACCCCATTGACGATGTAGGCTTTCAGTCCCAACTCCCTGGTAAAGATCCTGACAATAATCGAGCTCTCTTTGTAGCGGATATAAGAAACGACAATGCCCTTGGTCTTTACCAACATAGGATTCACTTACCTGTCCTCAAAAAAACACTTCCTGCAGCGCGCCTCATAACTGTCCTTTTCCCCTAATAGCACTTTCTCTTTGGTAGCTGTCAAGCGAAAAGAATAAGAAGCCAATTCCCCGCATTTCATGCAGATGGCATGTACTTTGGTCACATACTCCGCAATGGCCAAAAGCTGCGGCATGGGTTCAAAAGGCCTGCCTTCAAAATCCATATCCAAACCGGCAAGGATCACCCTTTTGCCGGCATTGGCCAATACGCTGGCCACATGCACAATACGGTTGTCAAAAAACTGCACCTCATCTATCCCCACCACATCACAGTCCCCCGCCAACAGGATGATGTCTTCTGCGAAGTTAACAGGGGTGGACCGAATGGTATTTTCATTGTGCGACACCACGTCAAACTCATGGTACCTTTTGTCAATGGTCGGCTTAAAAATCTCCACTTTTTGACGGGCAATCAACGCCCTGTTCAACCTGCGGATGAGTTCCTCTGTTTTCCCAGAAAACATAGAACCGCAGATGACCTCTATATGTCCTTTTTTATCCTTTGACTTTGATTTCCCTATGGAAGGTTCGATAAACATACTGCCTAATCACTATACACCATATGGGGAAATTTATTTTGCTCAGCCACGCGGATGTGCAATTCCCCTGCCTCAATTTTAGCTTGGCAAGATAATCGTTCATCTTCGTTTAATCTGCCTCTTTCCCTGAAAAATTGCTCACGCTCATTTAAGGGACTTATATTTTCCATACCGGACCGCACTATCATTTTACAAGTAGTACATCTCCCCTTTTTTCCGCAAGCATGCATCCAGTCAATGTAGTTTTCATGGATTAATTCAATAACTTTACGGCCAGATTCCGATGAAATTATTTCGTGATTATTCAGATTTTCTATAATAATTTTGATCATGGTTTTCGTTGGAATACTGCAATACCTTTCTATTTCAATTCATTATGACCATCAACAACGCATACATTCAGGACTACGCTGATAAATTTACAGTCAAAATTTGTGATGCCTATTTTTCACAAAGGAAATACATGACAGGACCGGAAATGGTTCAGTTGACACCCAGTATCCAGGTCAATTTTTTCTCAATCAAGAGTTTGTTCGAAGCCTGGCAGCAGGAGTTGGAAAAGATGAAAAGCAATCCTTATTTTGACTACCGCGACAATGCCGTACACGAGGCACTCAGGGAATTTATGAATATCCTTTCCCGAAGCATCAAGGTCGAACGCAAAGATTTTGAACCCTTGCTGAAAAATGCAGTCGTGGAATCCATTCAATTGGCTTTGGACCCGGTGGCCTACTTTGAGAAGGAATTCGACAAAAAAGACCCTTCCCAGCTCAATGCTTACCTCAAGGAAAACAAAAAATACTTCAAGTGGCATACGGACCTGATCCAGAATATCATCGACCGGGCCGGACTAGCCCATACCAGGGAAGCATTCAAACAGGCATTGAACCAAAACTTCGAAAGGCTGAGCGATCAATTGGAGCCAGCTGAAAAATTACTGGAAACGCTTAATGCGGTATATCCATTAGAACTCCCCAAATTATTTGAAAATCCATCAGTGAATCAGGCTGTTGAAGCAAATACTCCTACACCTGAACCCCCTCTGACAGCTGAGGGACCCAAAGCGCAAACTACAAGCCAAGCTGCTGAACCTGAAAAGAAGCCTGAACCAGAAACAATAAAACAGTCCTCCAGCCCTTCCAGTTTACCAAGCGCTATTAATTACAAAATGGCCCCAATGGAAAATGCCTTGGATCCGCTACAGATCTGGTCAAAGTTTGAAGCTGAGGAATATTCCATCATGAAAGGTACCATCAAAGATCTGGCAGACAGCATTGGCATCAACCAGAAATTCATGTTCACCAAAGCCCTTTTTGACGGCAATCCTGACCTGCTTAGCCACGCGTTGAAATCCATCGACCAATGCGAAAGTTTTGCAGACGCCATCAATCTGCTCAATCAGCGCTATGTAGGGGAATTGAACTGGGACAAAAACTCGGATGAGGTCAATGAATTTTTGCAGCTCATCTTCCGCAAATTTGACCATAGAAATTAAGCTTATTTCATCCTTCCCAAAAGCTGAATCCTATGGGAGTCCAGTTTGATAAAAATAAAGAGCAAGATAGTAAATGACCATAGGGAAGAACCTCCGTAACTGAAAAAAGGAAGGGGTATTCCGACTACCGGAAACAGGCCTATGGTCATGGCTATGTTGATCATAAAATGGAAAAGCAGGATGGAAATTACACTATAGCCATAGACCCTGGAAAACCTGTTTTTTTGTCTTTCCGCCAAAAACACCAAGCGGATCAACAAAGCACAGAAAAGGAAGATCACGACCAGGGACCCTACCCAGCCAAACTCCTCTCCCAGGGTACAGAAAATAAAATCAGTGTGCTGTTCGGGGACAAAATCAAACTTGGTCTGTGTGCCTTCCAGGTATCCTTTACCGGCAAATCCCCCAGATCCGATAGCAATTTTGGACTGGGTCACATTCCAGCCCACCCCCAGGGGATCAATGTCAGGATTAAAAAGAACCATGATCCGGTTTTGTTGGTGTTCAGGTAATTTGGAAACGACATAGTCCAAACTGTATGTGTATGCAATGGTCGCCAATCCCAAAATTGTAAAAGCCAGTATCCTGGAAAGTTTCTTTTTCCCTAATAAGATAAAAATCACTACCACGGCAACCACGCCGATGACGATATAGAGGTTATTTTCAATTCCCAAAGCCAGCAATGAAACAGCTATAAAGGCCAGACCCAGCACATAATAACGCTGTGGCATTCCCTCTCTATAAAGCATGATAAAAAACGCGGAATATACCATGGCAGTTCCTGTGTCCGGCTGAAGCATGATCAGCGCTACAGGAAGCATGATAATCAATAAAGCCTGCATTTGGTATTTGAACTGACTGAGGTCAAAACTCGGCCTTTCCATAAATTTAGCCAAAGCCAATGCGGTGGCAAATTTGGCAAATTCCGCAGGCTGTAGGCGGAAAGCACCAATTTCAAACCAGGCCCTTTGCCCATTGATTTCTTTTCCAAAAAATGGAGTGATCAAAAGGAACAGCAGAAAAATACCATAAAGGACTAAAGAAAGATTTTCGAAAAGCCGGTAGTCCGCTACCATGATGATGGTGATCAACAGCAAGGCCGTACCGATCCATACCAATTGCTTTCCGGAATTGATAGAAAAGTCGAAAATACTTTTGGCAGCTTGTTCGTCATAGACAGCCGCATAGATATTGAACCATCCCATGATGACCAATAGGGCATAGATGGTAATGGTGATCCAATCTATTTTATTGATGTATAAATCGTCCTCTCTCACTGCTATTACATAAATTTTCCTGCAAGCACATACTCTTCCAAGGCAGGTCGGGTAATCTCACCCCTTAAGTATTTTTCAATCATCAAGCTGGCAGTACTAGCAGCTGCCCTACCTCCCCAGCCTGCATTTTCCACATACACGGCGATAGCAATCTTTGGATCCTCCTTAGGGGCAAAGGCAATGAATACGGAATGGTCTTCTCCCTGTGGGTTTTGGGCAGTCCCCGTCTTACCGGCAATGGTGATGTCCTTGATCGCTGCCCTTGCGGCAGTACCATAGATGGCCTCTGCCATGGCATCCTGAATCAGGTCAAAGTGCTGGGCGTCCACTCCTACATCGATTCTTGTCCTGAACCTTTGGGGTATTTTATTGGGATCTCCATCCACTGCTTTGACCAGATGTGGGGGATAATAATATCCTTTATTGGCAAAGATGGCTGCCAAATTGGCCATTTGAAGCGGGGTTACGAGCATCTCTCCCTGTCCAATGGAGAGCGAATAAATGGTGGAATATTTCCACCTACCTGGCCCATAAATCCTATCATACAGGTTACTGGAAGGAATGGAGCCTCCCTTTTCATTGTAAAGGTCAATGCCCAAAGGCCCTCCAAGGCCAAATTTTACCACATATTCCCTCCAGGTGTTCAATCCAATTTCGGTATCCTTGAAGGTACTCCTGGAAACCTCCCTATTGATCATTGCCCTGTAGGCTTGATGGTAATAGGGGTTGCAGGAATACTTTACGGCTCCAAACAAATTCACTGGATTGGGATGGTTGTGGCAGGCTACCAAGGAACGGTTACATGAATAGGTGGTATTGGGACTCAATACGCCCATTTGCAAACCCACCAGCGACTGCACGATTTTGAAGATAGAACCGGGAGGGTACATAGCCATGATGGGCCGGTTGAAAAGCGGTTTGCTGTCATCTTGGTTCAACTGCATGTAATTGGCTCCAAACTTTGCGCCGGTAAGCATATTGGGATCATAGCTTGGCGCAGAAATCATGGCGAGAACTTCTCCTGTTTTAGGCTCAATGGCCACCACAGAACCTCGCTTGCCCGCCATCAGCATTTCCCCATATTGCTGCAATTCCAGATCAATGGTGGAGGTAAGGTTTTTACCTGCCACAGCAACTGTATCATATTCCCCGTTTTTAAATGGTCCTTTATCAACCCCCCTTACATTGACCATTCGGTATTTTACCCCTTTGACCCCTCTGAGTTCGGGCTCATAAAACCCCTCAATACCGCTCAACCCAACATAGTCCCCCTGCCTGTAATATTTAAGGGTGTCACGCTCCAACTGTCTTGCACTGATTTCCCCAATATAGCCCAAGGCATTGGCAGCACTTGGCTGAGGATAAGACCTAACCGCCCGGGTCATGACAAAAAGCCCCGGATAATCAATCAGGTAATCCTGAATCCTGGCAAATTCTGTGGTAGAAATCTGTTTTTTCAAGGGAGAGGGCTTTACAGCTGAGTATTTCCTTGCAGCTGTATATCCTTCTATCAGCTGCTCTTTACTTATCTGGAAAATTTCACAAAAACGTGCTGTATCCTTTACCGAAAACTCCCGGGGGATGACCATCAGATCAAAAATGGGATTGTTGTAAACCATGATTTTTCCGGTGCGGTCATAGACCAGTCCCCTGTAAGGGTGGTCCACTACCCGCTGTATGGCATTTCGCTCTGCCCTTCTCAAAAAAGTGTCATCCGCTACTTGTATCAAAAACAGTTTTGTAAGCAATACCACACCTACCAACACGATGGCGATGATAATGATTAACGGTCTTTGATCATTCATTTTATATACCCCTCCTTCTCCTGTAGAATAGTAATTGTACGACAATGCTCATTACGAATACAAAAATAGTACTTGCAATAATCTTTTGAACCACGGGAAAGAACAAATTGGTTCCCAAACTGTCTACATAAAAAAACAAAATGTGATGGACCAGAATTAAGGGGATACTGTAAGTAACAAACCATCCCAGTCCCATATTCAACATAGAGGGCTGAAGGTTTTCATCATATCCTCCCGTAGGGGTCAGAATATCCAACCAAAAATTCCTGAAAAAGGCTATGGCTACCAGGCAAAGGGTATGCATCCCCATGGTATCGTAAAAAAAATCTACGATAAGGCCTAATATAAAAGCAATAAGCATCAAGGGAATGGTTTTCATTTCAACAGGGAGCAACAGCACATACAACACATATAAAAAGCAAAAAGCGACACCGAAAATCACCATGTTTTTGAGCATCAGCACCTGCACTAAAAAATAGAGCAAGAAACTACCGGCCAATAAAAAAACCTTCCTGCTGTTCATGCTTTATTTATTTTCCACGTTCAAGTTCTCCAGTTCTTCTGCCAGCTTATTTTCTACCAAATAAACATAAGATATTTTGGTGAAATCTGTTGATAACTGCACGGTAATATCAAGGTAATTGGTTTCAGGCCCTGGCTTCACTTCAATAACCGTACCGATAGGAATACCTTCCGGAAAAACAGCATTATAGCCAGAAGTCACGACTTTATCCCCTACTTTCACCTGAACATGCCTTGGCACGTAGAGCATTTTAGCCTTTTGGGGATCCACACCATCCCATTTCGTAGACCCAAAAACTTCCGTAGAAGCAATCTTAGAGGAAACCAACAATTCTGTATGCAAGAGGGAAATCACTGTTGCAAAGTTCTTGGTCACCCCTTTTACCCTTCCTACCACACCTTCTTCATTGAATACCCCCATACCCTCGTGGATTCCATGTTTTGACCCTTTGTTGATGGTCAGGTAATTCTGGGAAAGATTGATGGAATTATTGATGACTTTGGCTCCTTTGAACTGGAAGGTAGCTTCCAGGGCACTGTCCAAGGGAATGTAAAGGCTATCTGCAGGCTTTCTATATCTTTCTAACTCTGCCAACAATTCGGCATTTTTTTCAACCAAAGCTTTGTTGACCGAAGCAAGAGAAAAATAATCGATGATATCCGCTTGGGTATCCAAAATACTGGCACTGATTTGGTTGGCACTATTAAAAAATACGGATCCCTGTTGGCTGTTGTTGGAAACAATCATCCATATGGCGATTGTTTCCAACAACACGAACAACAAGAATGCCCTTATTCTATATAGAAACAGTAATATCCTGTACATCCAAACATTAGGTCATCAAAACAGTCCTGAAATTCTGGATATTTTTCAGCGCAGTACCAGTTCCCCTTACCACAGCCCTTAAGGGATCTTCGGCAATGTGTATAGGAAGTTTGGTCTTTTGATGTAACCTTTTATCGAGTCCTTTGAGCAAGGCACCACCTCCTGTCAGGTGGATACCATTATCATAGATATCGGCCGATAATTCCGGGGGGGCAATTTCCAGGGCTTTCAAGACAGCTTCCTCTATTTTGGAAACAGACTTGTCCAAAGCAAAAGCAATTTCTGAGTAGGAAACCTTAATAACCTTCGGAATACCGGTCATCAAATCTCTACCTCTGATTTCATAATCTTCAGGTGCATCCTCGAGCTCCGTCAAAGCCGAACCAATGGCAATCTTCACCTTTTCCGCAGACCTTTCACCGATCAATAGGTTGTGCTGTCTTCTCATGTAATCCAGAATATCTTTGGTAAAAGTATCCCCTGCTACACGGATGGACTGATCCGCTACGATTCCAGAAAGGGCTATCAATGCAATTTCGGTAGTACCGCCCCCGATATCCACAATCATGGACCCCATCGGTTTTTCGATATCTATACCAATACCGATGGCAGCAGCGATCGGTTCATAAATCATGTACACTTCTTTTGCTCCGGCATGTTCTGCTGAGTCCCTAACAGCTCTTTTCTCCACCTCCGTAATTCCGGAAGGGATACAGATAACCATACGGTGCGATTTAGGGAACATTCCCTTATTGTGGCCGGGGATCATTTTGATCATGCCCCTGATCATTTGCTCAGCAGCGTAGAAATCAGCAATCACCCCATCCTTCAATGGACGGATGGTGCGGATGTTTTCATGCGTCTTTTCATGCATGTTCATAGCGTCCTTCCCTACAGCCAGCACCCTGTTTGTTGTCCTGTCGATGGCGATAATTGATGGCTCATCTACGACAATTTTATCTTTATGAATGATCAGCGTATTGGCTGTACCAAGGTCTATTGCAATGTCACTTGAAAAAAAATCGAATAATCCCATTATTTTTTTCTTGATTGATCTTCTTTATTTACCGTGAATTTTTAACTGTCGGTCCAGCATATTCAACGTGGGTGGGCAAAATTATTATCTAATTCCCAATTTATTACAACAATGTTGTTTTTTTTTATAATAATAATTTCATTATCTTTGCAGTGTATTATCCAAGCTATCGGGAGGGGACAAGAGTCCCCTCTTTCATTTATCAGCAGTGAAGGAGTATGAACTTAAAACAAAACATTGAGGAAATTGTAAACAAGCATTTGCCGGATGAATCCCATTTTATTGTGGACATCCAAGTAATTGAAAAGGGCAATAAACCTCAAGTTAAAATCTTGATAGACGCTGATTCGGGCCTGAGCATTGACAGTTGTGCCAAGGTAAGCAGGTCGGTAGGTGAGGAAATTGAAGCCAAAAATTTAATGCCTGAGGCCTATGTGCTGGAGGTGTCTTCCCCTGGTTTGGATTATCCGCTAGCTTCCAGGAGACAGTACGCCAAAAATGTGGGACGAAAGCTGAGGGTGACCCTGTTGGAGGGTAAAGAAATCGAAGGGGAGCTTATGGCTGTCGAGCAGACAGAAATAAAGTTAAAAATCAAGGTAAAGGAAAAAGGCAAAAAAGCAGCAGAGCAAGAAATCTCCGTGCCGCTTGACCAGATAAAAAAATCAATTGTGTTAGTCTCTTTTAAATAAAAAAAATGGATGCTAAAGTTCTAATAGAATCATTTGCAGAGTTTGCAAAGTCTAAAAATGTGGATCGTCCTACCATGATCCGTATTCTGGAAGATGTATTTAGAGCGATGATTCGCAAGAAATATGAGACAGATGAAAACTTTGATGTCACCATCAACGCTGACAAGGGCGACCTTGAGATTTTCAGGATAAGGGAAATTGTTGATGACAATTCCGAAGATATCTGGGATTTTGACAAAATCAGCTTGAGTGAGGCAAGAAAGATCGAACCTGACTTTGAAGTCGGTGAAGAAGTGTATGAAAAAATAGAATTGGAGGAATTTGGCAGAAGAGCCGTCATGATGGCAAGACAGACTTTGATCCAAAAAATCAAAGATCTGGAGAAAGACCTCCTTTTCAACCAATATGAAGAGTTGGTGGGAGAAATCGTTTCTGCTGAAGTTTACCAAATCCTGGGCAGGGAAGTGCTGCTGATAGACGGGGAAGGCAATGAGCTTATCCTCCCAAAGAGTGAGCAGATTCCTAAAGACAGGTTCCGAAAAGGGGATACTGTAAGGGCTATTGTCCATAAAGTTGAAATGGTAAATGGAAATCCGAAAATTATTCTTTCCAGAACTTCTCCGATTTTCCTTGAAAGGTTGTTTGAGAATGAAGTACCTGAAGTATTTGACGGTTTGATTACCATAAGAAAAATCGTCAGGGAACCGGGAGAAAGAGCAAAAGTTGCCGTGGAATCTTATGATGACCGCATCGATCCGGTAGGTGCCTGCGTGGGTATGAAAGGAAGCAGGATTCATGCAATCGTAAGAGAGCTTCAGAACGAAAACATAGATGTTATCAACTATACAGACAACCTGGAGCTGTATGTACAAAGGGCTTTGAGTCCTGCAAAAGTATCCTCCATCACCGTGGATAAAGAAAACAAAAGGATTTCTGTGTATCTTAAGCCAGACCAAGTATCCCTGGCCATCGGTAAAGGTGGATACAACATCCGCTTGGCTTCCAGATTGGTAGGTTATGAAATTGACGTGTTCCGTGAACTCAGTGATTATGAAGAGGAAGATGTGGATTTAGAAGAATTTGCAGATGAAATCGACAGCTGGGTGATTGATGAATTGAAAAAAACAGGATTGGATACTGCAAAAAGTGTCTTATCTCTCACCAAAGAGGATCTTTTGAGAAGAACTGAACTGGAAGAAGAGACCATAGATGAAGTATTTAAAATCTTAAAACAGGAATTTGAACAGTAAATAAGGGCTGAATAAGACAATATTGGCCTATATTTGCCAAATAATTATAGAGAGAGTTTTTAGCGCGTATGTCAGAAGATAAAACCATGAGATTGGGCCAGGTGGCAAGGAAACTCAACGTAGGGATATCTACGATTGTGGAGTTTCTTGCTAAAAAGGGCTCAGATGTAGAAAACAATCCGAACTCCAAAATCAACATGGACCAGTTCAATATGTTGGCAAAAGAGTTCAAATCCTCGGCTTTGGAGAAGGAGGAAGCATCCCACCTGTCCATTGGTAAACGTCATCATGAGACCTTTACCATTGAGGCAGAATCAGATGTGAAAGAGGAAAAGAAGCCTGAGCCAGTAGCACAGGTTGTACGTACTCCCGAACCTCCTAAGCCCCAACCAAAACCGGTTATTGAAGAGGAAGAGGAAAAAGTTGAAAAAATCCCCGTGGAAGCACCAAAACTTCAGGGAATTAAGGTCCTTGGCAAAATTGATCTTGGTGGGAAAAAAGAACCCGAGAAAAAGGAAGAACCAAAGGCAGTAGAACCGCAAAAACCAGCAGAAGCGCCTAAACCTGCTCCTGTTGAACCAAAACCAGAAGTTACCCCCCAGGCTGTGAAGCCTCATACTGAAGACGTCGCTAAAAAAGAACCTATCTCTCAGCCAGAGGCAAAAAAAGAACCTATTGCCCCTAAAATTGTCGAAAAACCTAAGCCCGTTGAACCTCCGGTAGGAAAACCTGCACCCAAGCAGGAAGAAGAATCCGAAGTCATCGCTGCCAAAGCCGATGCCCTAAAAGGGCTTACCGTATTGGGTAAAATCGAACTCCCTACGGACAGGTCCAAGAAAAAAGGGAAACCTGTGGCTTCTTCTGATGAAAGGGGTAAAGATAAAAAGAAAAGACCGCGCAAAAGAATAGATAAGGCTGGGCCTGACCGTCCTGTGGAGGTGTCCAAAGGGCCACAGCAACAGCAGCAGGGAAGACCTGATCAAGCTGGACAAAGGGACAGGGACAAAAAAGGAAAAGGAAAACCCGCTCCTCAACAAAATGTCAGCAGGGTTCAGAAAGCTGAACCTACACAGAAAGAAATCCAGGATCAGATCAAACAAACCCTTGCCAGACTCCAAGGAGGTGGAAAAGCCGGAAGCGGTAAAGCCAAGAGAAGAGACAAGAAAGCAGAAAGACAAAGAGAAGAACTGGAAGGCCAGGAAGATTCCAAAGTACTAAAAGTAACAGAATTCATCTCTGCGAACGACCTGGCATCTCTCATGGATGTCTCCGTAAACCAGGTAATTGCAACCTGTATGTCTTTAGGCATGTTCGTATCCATCAACCAAAGATTGGATGCAGAAGCCATTACCATCATTGCGGATGAATTCGGTTATGAAGTTGAGTTTACCAAACCTGACGAAGAAATCGAAGTAGCAGAGGAAGAAGATAGAGAGGAAGATCTTCAGGAAAGGGCACCTATTGTTACCATTATGGGTCACGTAGACCATGGTAAAACTTCACTTTTGGACTATATAAGAAGGTCTAAAGTAACAGCTGATGAAGCGGGTGGTATTACCCAACACATCGGTGCTTATGATGTAAGGACTGCTGATGGACATAAGATAGCTTTCTTGGATACCCCAGGTCACGAAGCCTTCACGGCGATGCGTGCCCGTGGTGCCAAAATCACAGACGTGGCAATTATAGTAATTGCCGCTGACGACAGCATCATGCCACAGACCAAGGAAGCCATCAACCACGCCCAGGTGGCAGGGGTTCCAATGATCTTTGCAATCAATAAAGTGGATAAGCCAAATGCCAATCCAAATAAAATCAAGGAAGAACTGGCCAATATGAACCTATTGGTGGAAGAATGGGGAGGTAAATACCAGTCACAGGATATTTCTGCCAAAACGGGGCAAGGTGTTGACGAATTGCTTGAAAAAGTACTGTTGGAGGCTGAAATTCTTGAATTGAAGGCCAATCCAAACAAACGTGCTGTGGGTACAGTAATAGAAGCTTCTTTGGACAAAGGACGTGGCTATGTGGCTACCATCATGGTTCAGGCAGGAACGCTTAGGATTGGAGATATCATGGTGGCCGGCCATCATTATGGACGTGTGAAAGCCATGTTTGACCATAAAGGCAAAAAACTCACCGAAGCAGGTCCATCTACTCCAGTTCAGGTATTGGGACTAAGTGGTGCCCCTCAGGCCGGCGACAATTTCAAAGTATATGAGACTGAAAGAGAAGCAAGAGAGATTGCCAATTCCAGGGAGCAGATTCTTCGAGAGCAGAGCATGCGAACCAAAAAGCATATTACACTCGATGAAATTGGCAGACGTCTGGCTATCGGTAGCTTCAAGGAACTGAACCTGATCATCAAAGGTGACGTGGACGGATCTGTAGAGGCACTTTCCGATTCACTATTAAAACTGTCCAAAGAAGAGGTTTCTGTAAATATCATCCACAAAGGCGTAGGTCAAATTTCCGAATCCGATGTGTTGCTGGCTTCTGCTTCTGATGCGATTATCTTAGGCTTCAACGTAAGACCTTCTTCGAATGCCAAGAAACTGGCAGAGCAGGAAGAAATCGAAATCAGACACTATTCCATAATCTATGATGCAATCAATCAGATCAAAGATGCGATCGAGGGTATGTTGGAGCCTGAGTTTGAAGAGGTGATTACAGGTAACATCCAAGTGAGGGAAGTCTTCAAAATTTCCAAAGTGGGCACTGTAGCGGGTTGCTATGTGACAGATGGTTACATTACCCGTAAAAATAAAATCCGTGTCATACGTGACGGTATTGTCATCCACGATGGTGAAATCGATCAGTTGAAGCGTTTCAAAGACGATGTCTCTGAAGTCAAAGCCGGATATGAATGTGGCATTTCTATTAAAAACTTCAATAACATCCAAATTGATGATACCATTGAAGGGTACATGATGCAGGAAGTAAAGAAGAAAAAATAAAATATGAAAAAGGAGCTCCAAAGGCTCCTTTTTTTATTTTCGCCCTGCTATCCAGATATTCATTCATGTTACAGGCACTCATCCTTTTTTGTCAGATCATGCTGTGGGTCAGCATTTTTTCCTTAATAGCAGGACTCTATAAACCTGTCCTGGTACTTTGGTACCTAGACCGGATGAACAGATGGAAGGTCATCAAAATGTATGGGGGACTAGGATTATTTTGGTTGGTGATTTGGGCTTTATTGACCTTCCTATGAGATTTCTGCGGAACAGATCAATACAAATTTTATTAAATGCAAAAAAAAAATTACTGAGATATCCTTTCTCAAAAAAAATCCTTACATTTTAGTAAAATTAAGTTTGCATTTTGAGAAAAATCAGTGCCATATTGCTTCTTTGCTGCTTTGCATTGTACCACTTTGGTTACTATGTGGCCTATTTTTCCTTTCATATTCAAATTGAAAACAACTGGGCAGATAAAATCTACAGCGATCAGCAAGAGGGTTGGGAAGAAAGAATCTTGGAGATACCCATGAGTCTTCCTTACATGCCAGATGAAGAAGATTTCAGAACTACCAATACACGATTTGAAAAAAATGGCCAATACTTCAGGGCCATCAAACAAAGATATGTCAAAGATACGCTTCAGATCTTCTATGTTCCCGATACTGCCAAAAGCAACCTGGACAAGACCATCAAACAATGGGTAAGTTCCCTCGTACAAGATGATTTGCCAGATTCGGGTAATAATTCGCTCTTGTCAAAAATCTTTGTCAAGGACTATACCCAGCCATTTAATGATTTCCATTTTGACAATCCATTTAAAGCAGAAAAACAATTGATAGGGTTTATTTTTTCAGCTTACCAAAATCAATTTCCGGAAGTAAACTCCCCACCTCCGCAGGTTATTTAGTTCAATTTTCTTTTCTAATCTTTCCATTATTTCTTTCCGGCCGATTGAAAGTTTTGGAGTTTTCATATCCTTAGACTTTAAAACATCATAGGTTCATGAGAGCGGACCTTTTATAAAATATAAATGCCTGATGGGAAGCTTTATGGATGATTGGATGCTGTGTTGATATTTTATTTCACAGCAATATTCCATTTTTGATTCAACCAAACCTTTAAGTATGAGAAAATTTTACTGCGCAATAGTGCTTATGGCAATATTGTATCTTAACCATATACCACAGACCCGTGCCCAAATGCCCTTTGATGAAATTATGATGCCAAAAGGTGAAATCTGTTTTGCAGGAATTTATGAAAACGGTAAATGGAACCAGTACTGGGAAGGAGATTATTTGAGAGAAAATGCCAACATTGGTACTTTGACCCGGCAGATGTTTATGCCCATGGTGGCCATGGGATTGACAAAAAAAATCAACATTATTGCTAGTTTACCTTATATAAGTACCGAAGCTTCTGGAGGCACTCAGGTTGGACAATCCGGCATTCAGGATTTGAATGTTTCCATGAAAGTAGACTGGCTTCAACACCGTGTGGGAAGCGGAAGGATTCTTTTTCTGACCAATACACACTTCAGCACACCGGTAGGCACATATTTATCTGATTATATGCCATTTAGTATCGGTGCCGGGGCTCCAGAAGTGGGTGTCAGGGGAATCGGAGGCTATAAAATGGATAATGGCCTTGTATTCAGAATGGCCGCAGCTTACCTATGGAGGGGACAGACCGAAATTGAAAGAGATTATTACTACAAAAACGGAAGCGTTTATTCCACATTCATGAACGTCCCCAATGCACTGAATATTCATGGAGCTATTGGCTACTGTACCCTAGAAAACAGGCTCAGGCTGGAAGCCACTTATATGAGTTTAAATTGCCTTTCCGGAGATGACATCAGGGCTTACAACAGGCCACAGCCTACCAATAAGATGGAAGTCAGCCAAATTGGTTTTTGGACACAATACTACATCAAAGCAGACCGGGGCTTCGGAGCCATTGCTTACCTGAACCATACCATTACAGGACGAAATATGGGTAAAGCCACCGCAATAGGACTCGGTCTCACTTACCAATTCAAAGCATACTAATCTGATATCCCATGAAAAAAAATATATACCAACTAATCATTCTTATAGTCGCAGCATTTTGTCTGCAATCCTGCCTTGAGGAGACTCCCAGATATTACGATTTTGAGTCTTATGAATTCAGCACCTTGGATGAAAACGGAGGTAACTGGAAGCCCATTTTAGTGGCTAATCCTTCCCAAATTCAATTGACTGCACCGCAAGCCATCAACTCTGCTGCTTATCAAGCTGAATTGGCAGAAGTTAAGAATTTAATTGCCGGAATGACTGCTTCGGAAAAACAGGCTGTTGAGTATTGGACAAGCAATCCTGTAATCCGATGGAATGAAATTGCCCTTGAAATGGCAGCAAAATACAACCTTATCCCTGGCCCAAATGCCGACGGAACCTACACTTTGCCCAATCCCGCCAATCCTGTTGGCCCACCTGCTTTCCCTTTTGCCCATCCACCCTACACCAGTAGGATGTTGGCATACCTGAGTGTGGCCCAATATGATGGTTTAATACTGGCATGGCATTATAAGTTTAAGTTCAATAGAATGGGCCCCTATCGCCAAGATCCAAATATTCGTTCCGCTTACCCTGAAAATGGCCTGCCTTCTTACCCATCCCACGGAGCGGCGGTGGCCAAAGTATCCAAAGAAATCCTAACACTCATGTTTCCTTTGGAAGCAGCCGTTTTGGAACAGCATTATCAAGAACATCTTCAAAGTATGCTGCAGGCAGGAATCAATGTTCGCAGTGACTTAGATGCAGGCATCTATATAGGCGAGGAAGTAGTCAAATTAGCCAAAGCCCGCGCATCCACGGATGGTATGGCCAAAGCCCAAACACCGAAGACTGTATCAGATTCCATTGCGAATGTTGCATTTGAGCGTTTTGGATGGAAATGGCAAAATCAAGAAATCCCTCAGCGGCCGGTTGGCCTGACTCCGCTTTTTGGTCAGGTGAAAATGTGGCATGTGCCTACAGTGGAAGAAGTTAGATCTGGTCCTCCTCCGGCCATAGGATCACCACAATATGAAGAGGACGTCAGGGAATTAAGACGCTATGCGGCCCACATGACCCTGGAACAAAGGAGGATTGCCAACTGGTGGGAAGACGGTTTAGGCTCCTATACCCCTCCTGGCCATTGGAACAAGTTTGCCAAATTATCCATCGTCAAAAATAAACTGAACCCCTTAAGGGCTGCCAGGGTATTTGCCTACATGAACACCGCAATCATGGATGCAGGTGTAGCTTGCTGGGACACCAAATATTATTACCATTACCCACGGCCTATTGAAACAATCCGTGGATTCAAAACAATTCTTGGTACCCCCAATTTTCCTGCTTACACTTCTGGCCACAGCACTTTTTCGGCGGCTGGAGCTGAAGTCTTATCCTTCTTCTTCCCCAGCGATGCCCAGCGCTTTACTGAATGGGCAGAAGAAGCCGCTGTTTCAAGAATTTATGGCGGGATACATTACCGATTTGATGCAACAGAAGGTACTAAACAAGGCCGTCTGGTGGGCACTTATGCTGTCAATAAAGCAAAAGTTGACGGACTGTTCTAAATGAAAAAGTATTTTTTCATAGGAATTGTCGGACTGGCTTTGCTGGAAATTGGCCGTATTTATTTTATCATGCCTATGCCAGGGAGTCAGAAATGGGACTCCCTGCATTTGGCTTACTTTCTGCACTCTTATCGCTGGACGGGAATTTTTCTCTTTGGCGCCATGCTGCTGATCGGTGCAAAGTCCGCTTTTGCTTCTTCAAAATGGCTATCAGGAATTTTGACCCTGCATTTGCTGGGATTCATCTACATGTTCAATTTCAAAATGACAGCAGATAAGATGTTCCTACAGCCTGAAAACTTAACTTTCTCCAGCTTTGAAGAAAATTCCTTGGTTGACAGCAGCCTGGTTTTGGTGGCATCATATAAAGGCGAGGCCAAAGCCTATCCGATCCGTTATATCGCTTACCACCATCAAGTAAGAGATCAGATCGGAGGAAAAGACATTATGGTAACTTACTGCAGTGTCTGTCGGTCAGGAAGGATTTTTGAACCTGTAGTCAATGGGCAAACTGAAAATTTCAGGTTGGTGGGCATGGATCATTTCAATGCCATGTTTGAAGATCAATCCACCGGATCCTGGTGGCAGCAAGCTAATTGGGAAGCCGTAACTGGACCCTTAAAAGGATATCAACTCCCCGAATTGGCTTCAAGCCAGATGAGTTTGGGAAAATTCTTCAGCCTATATCCTTCAGGCCAAGTGATGAATGGAGATCCTAAATTCCTTTCCAAATATGATAGTTTAGGCAAATTTGAATTTGGGCTCAGCAAAAGTAAACTCACCGGAACTGACAGCCTTTCATGGAAGCAAAAATCCTGGGTAGTGGGTGTAAGGATCAATGGAAAAACCAAAGCCTTTGATTGGAATGATCTCAAAGCACAACAAATAATTCTTGACCAACTTGCCGGTAAACCAATTGCATTGGTTATTTCGGAAGACCGAAACAGTTTCCGGGTCTTTTTGAGACCTTCTAACCAGCATAAAATAAAGCTAATCCCTGGAGATAAAATCATTTTCAATGAGGATACCCTTAATTTCAATGGAGTCAATATTAAAACAGGCGCTCAGGAACTGATAAGCATTACAGCCTACCAGGAATTCTGGCACAGTTGGAAGACATTTAATCCTGGAACTGAAATCTATTCCCCTAAATGATCTATTGGGATAATTTCACCGGCTTCTCTATTTCTTTTTTCAGACTTTTGGATGCCAGTACAATCAGGGCAATGGAAAGAATAAAAAGCAGGGCTGCAATTACCGATAAAACATACACCTGACTTTGGAAATTTTTCCAGGCAAAAAGCCCCAAGGAGGTCAAGGTAACAGTGAACATAAAAAACATGGGTATGGTAACGAAAGTAGCGCTGATTTTTTGTTTCATCAGCCAAACTGCCACAGTCAGCAATGCCAAGGCGGCCAAGAGTTGATTGGCAGAACCAAAGATGGGCCAAAGGGTACTGAAACCTCCTGAAGCCAAAAGCAGGATGGATAAAATGACAACCACCGTCGTTGAAAGGTATCTGTTTTGGGAAACTTTGGCACCCACTGGGTGCTTTACATCTTCAAAATACTCCTGCAAGGTAAACCTTGCCAAACGTGTACAGGTATCCAAAGTGGTCAATGCAAAAGCAGAAACGGTCAATGCCACAAAGCCTACGGCAAAATTTTCCGAAATGCCCATGGAAGAAATCATACTTCCTAGCCCACTGGCAAAAAGCGGCACAGGACCTTCCTCTCCCAACCTTCCCAGGTATTCCCCCCTACTCAGCACAATCACCGCTCCCACAGAAATGATGGCAAGGAAAGATTCAATCAGCATTCCCCCAAAACCCACCACTTTGGCATCGCTTTCCTTGTCCAGCTGCTTGGAGGTTGTCCCTGATGCAACCAAAGAATGAAATCCACTGATTGCCCCACAGGCAATGGTCACAAACAATACAGGAAATAAATAACCCAGATTATCGGAATTGATATAAATATCCGTATCCATTTTGATCTGCGGATTGGCGATGAAAACCCCAATTACAGCGGAAATGATCAATCCATATAAGAGAAAACTGTTAAGGTAATCCCTTGGCTGAAGCAACATGGATACAGGGGTGACAGATGCAATAAAAGCATACGCAAGCAATACATATACCCAGGTCTGATAATCAAGTTCAAAGGGAAGTTGCATTCCCAAATAGACAAAATAATACATCAATATCACTCCGATTGCCGAAATGAGCACAAATGCTGTTCTGCTATTGCCCACCACTTTACTGACGAGACCAAAAGCAACCGCCAGAACAATGAAAAGGATAGATGCTGAGGCCACACCGGCATTGTTGACAAAAGTTTTGGCGATAATATCAGCAAATACCCCTATGATAAGAATCAGGGTAGAAAAGCTGAAAAGGATGAAAAACTGTTTGCCTTTTTGACCAATATTGTTTTGAATGATCACGCCAATGGACTTGCCCTGGTTTCTCAAGGAAGCAGCCATACTGCCCAAATCATGGACCGCACCAAAAAATATCCCTCCCAACAGGATCCAAATGACTGCCGGTATCCACCCAAAAGTTACTGCTATGATAGGCCCAACAATTGGTCCAGCTCCTGCAATGGAGGCAAAATGATGGCCTAGTACCACTACAGGCTTACTTGGCACATAATCAACACCATCCTTGTACATATGGGATGGGGCTTTCCTTTTATCGGTGAGGCCAAATTTGTTATAAACGTATTTACCATAAGTGAAATAAGCTGTCAGCAAGATAATACCAGACAAAAGCAGTAAGGTGGTCAAAGCCATATCAAAGGGAATTAAGCAGGGAAATTTCATCCATTTTCATCAAAATACCAATGATAATTTCAGGATTTAAACAATATTCTGATTTTTTTCATTGCAGCAAGAAAATTATCAGACCTTCATGGCATACCATCCCTGAAGGAAATTAGGACTAAGACCATTGGTAAATTTTATTTAATGGAGAATACCTATAAATTTGTAGTCCCTGAAATGAGAATTTCGGAACTAAACATGTAAATATGGCTTGGTTTAAAAGAACAGACAAAGGAATCAAAACCTCTACGGAAGAAAAAAAAGATGCTCCGGACGGGTTGTGGTTCAAAACCCCAAAGGGCAATATTATCCATACCAGGGAATTAAAGAACAATTCCTATGTTTGCCCGGATGATGACTACCATGTAAAAATTGGATCTAAAGAATATTTCGAAATTCTTTTTGACAATAACCAATTCAAGGAGTTGGATGCAAATATGAAATCCGGGGATCCGCTGAAATTTGTGGATTCCAAAACCTACACTTCCAGGATTCAACAAACCATTGAAAAAACAGGATTGAACGATGCAGTCAGGACTGCCGTAGGAAAAATGAATGGGTTTGACCTTGTCGTAGCCTGTATGGATTTCAATTTTATTGGGGGGTCGATGGGTTCTGTGGTCGGTGAAAAAATCGCCAGGGCAATTGATTACGCTCTCAAGCATAAAATCCCTTTTTTAATGATCTCCAAATCCGGTGGGGCCCGAATGATGGAAGCAGGCTTCAGCTTAATGCAAATGGCCAAAACTTCTGCCAAGCTGGCACTTTTGGACAAAGCCGGAATCCCTTACATATCTTTATTGACAGATCCCACAACCGGAGGGGTCACTGCTTCGTATGCGATGCTAGGTGATTTCAATATTGCCGAACCGGGGGCATTGATCGGCTTCGCCGGACCAAGGGTTATCCGTGAGACAATCGGTAAAGATTTGCCAAAAGGATTCCAGAGTTCCGAATTTGTACTCGAACATGGTTTTTTGGATTTCATCATCGATAGGAGACAGTTGAAAAACAGATTGACAACACTCCTAAGATTGCTCAACAATTAGGCAGGAAATGCGTTTATGGATTAAGTCGTCCAGTGGTTAAAATAAAATTCAACTTTGGCCGATTTTATTGATTTATAAATATATTTGTGGGCCGGAATAGGCTTTAGACGGAAAAATCAAAAGTAAAATTTATAATAAATGGGTTCAGTAATTATTACTTCGATAGTAGCATTTACGCTGATTATTTTGCTACTGGTTTTTATTCTGTTGTTTGCCCAGTCCAAATTGGTGTCCTCAGGTGACGTGAAGATTGTAATCAATGGGGAAAAGACCATTGTTACTTCTGCAGGTTCTACCTTATTGAGTACTTTGGGCAACAATAAAATCTTCCTTCCCTCTGCTTGTGGAGGTGGCGGTACTTGTGCCATGTGTAAGTGCGTCATAGAAGAAGGAGGAGGAGAAGTTCTCCCAACTGAAGAAGGTCACCTTAGCAGGGCTGAAAAACAAGGAAAAGTCAGACTTTCCTGTCAGGTAAAAGTAAAATCTGACATGAAGATCAGAATCCCTGAAGAAATCTTCGGTATCAAGAAGTGGGAATGTGAAGTTATCTCCAATTATAACGTATCCACCTTTATCAAGGAGTTCAAAGTGAAATTACCTGAAGGGGAAACCCTTCACTTTGAATCAGGAGGTTATATTCAGATTGACGTTCCGCCAATTACTGTGAGCTTTAAGGATATGGACATCACGCCACATCCTGAATTGGGTCACCCAGCAGATGTTTACAAGAGTGATTGGGATAAATTTGGTCTTTGGGATCTTGTCATGAGAAATGACGAAGAGCTCTTCAGGGCTTACTCCATGGCCAATCACCCAGCTGAAGGTAACATCATCATGTTGACCATCCGTATCGCTACCCCACCATGGGACAGAGCCAACAACAAGTGGATGGATGTCAACCCAGGCGTATGTTCCTCTTACGTCTTCTCCAGAAAACCTGGAGATAAGGTAACCATTTCAGGCCCTTATGGAGAATTCCATATCAACCCTACACAAAGAGAAATGATTTACATTGGTGGTGGTGCAGGTATGGCTCCTTTGAGATCCCATATTTTCCACTTGTTCCACACTGAAAAGACCAATAGAAAAGTTTCTTACTGGTATGGAGGTAGATCTAAGAAGGAATTGTTCTATGTACCTCATTTCAGAAACATCGAAAAAGATTTCCCGAACTTTAAATTCTATATCGGTCTTTCCGAACCACTTCCGGAAGACAACTGGAAGATTAAAAAATCTCTGGACGATGACGGTGATGGCTATGTTGGATTTATCCACCAGGTACTATATGACAACTACCTGAAATACCATCCTGAGCCAGATGAGGTTGAATATTACCTCTGCGGACCTCCTTTGATGAATGCGGCAGTATTGAAGCTGTTGGATGACATGGGAATACCTCAGGAAAACATCAGATTTGACGACTTCGGTGGTTAATATAACTCAAGTCCCGCAAATGCGGGACTTTTTATTTTTCTCCAGCTTTTTTATTTTAATTTTGAATTCAGCTTAAACCAAATTTATGAACCTTAAGTCATTCTTTGATCCCATACCGGAAACACTCATACAGCATTCGTATTCTCACAATTCATTTTTTAACTACATACATCCTTATGTAGAGGATTTTCCTGACATCAGGGGAATGCAGATTGCCCTCATCGGCCTCAAAGAAAAAAGAGGCATGAAAAACAGTGACACACTCGAGAGGGCTTCCCTGGAAATCAGAGAAAAATTGTACCAACTGAAGAAAGGTCATGGGCTGTACAAAATTGTGGATCTGGGAGACCTTAAGCTGGGCGAAAACAGAAAAGAATCCATACGATACATACAGACAGTAGGGGAATACCTGATCAAAAAGCAAATCCTGCCCATTTTCTTTGGAGGAACGCACGACCTGGATTTCGGACAGTTTCTTGCCTATGAAGGACTGAAAAAGATGATTTCCATGGTAACTGTTGACGCCAAACTGGACATGGAGGATGAAGGTCAGCCCACGGAGGTTCATTCCCAGGACATCATTCTGCATCAGCCCAATTTTCTGTTCAATTATAGTCATTTGGCCTATCAGAGTTTTTTGGTAGACCAGGACCTCATCAATGTGATGGAGAAATTGTACTTTGAACATGTACGTTTGGGCAATCTCAGACATAATTTCAAAGAGGTGGAACCCATTATCAGAAACGCTGACTTATTGAGTTTTAACATTTCGGCCATCAATTCATCTGATGCACCGGGGGCTGCCGATGCCCAACCTTTTGGACTCACGGGAGAGGAAGCTTGCCAGATTTGTAGGTTTGCCGGAATGAACGAAAAATTGTCCTCTATGGGCATTTATGGTTATCAGCCCTATTATGATGACAGTAGGAACAAGACCGCGTCTGTCATAGCCACTATGATATGGTATTTTATTGAAGGATTTTATGACAGGAAGGACAGCCTTTCATTCAAAAGCAGCGACTATATCAAATATACCGTATCTTTGGACACCAAACCCTCTATTATCGTATTCTATAAAAGTAAAAGAAGTGATAAATGGTGGATGGAGATTCCTCAGAGTGAACAGGATAAGTTTGATCGGACCAGTATAATCCCATGTAGCTACCAAGATTATCAAATGGCCCAATCCGGTGAAATTCCTGAAAGATGGATCAATGCACAGCTTAAGTTGATGTAGATGAAAACCTACACCAAGCAACAGCTTGCCCTGCGAAACGGGCAGGACAGGCCTGAAATTTGGGTTGCCTATCAGGGGATCATTTATGATGTCACCCAATCCCGGCTCTGGAAAAACGGAAAGCATTATGAACATTGGGCAGGGCAAGACCTAAGTGAAGAACTTCAAGATGCCCCCCATACAGCCCATGTATTCCTGAAGTTTGAGCCAGTAGGAAAACTTGAAGAAAAGATATGATACTCATAGCGGACAGCGGAGCAAGCAAAACAGACTGGCGGCTGATCAATAAAAAAGGAGAAATCGCCCAACATCGGGGCATAGGGTTCAATCCCAACTATCAAACTGCCGCGGAAATGGCCAGTGATTTGCAGGATGAATTTTTGTTGAATTTGCGGGGCGAAGTTGATGTCGTTTATTATTATGGGGCAGGATGCACCTCAGCAAAAAACCGGGAACAGGTAGAAAATGGCTTGAGAACTGTTTTTAGACATGCTGAAATATTTGTGGACCATGATATGATGGCGGCTGCTAGGGCCACTTGTGGACATGAAGCAGGGATAGCCTGCATATTGGGTACAGGATCAAACAGCTGTGATTATGATGGAGAGGTTATTATCGACAAAAGACCTGCTCCGGGATATATATTGGGAGATGAAGGAGGTGGTGCCTATATCGGAAGAAAATTTTTGGCAGACTTTATCCATGAGGAAATGCCAAAAAAAATCAGGGAAAAAGTCCTGGATAAATTCCAGCTGGACACACAGACCATCATTGAAAATGTGTACCAAAGGCCATTCCCTGGCAGGTATATGGCTAGCTTCTGCCGATTTATTACCGAAAACAAAAGTGAGCCTTATTGTTACATGCTGTATTACAACGCGTTTCAGGACTTCTTCAAAAAGCATGTCATGAAATATGAAAATTACAAAAAGAAGAAAGTGAACTTTGTGGGATCTATTGCTTTCTACAACAGTGATATTCTCAGGAGTGCCGCATACGATGCTGACATCCATGTCAATTTGATCATTGAATCCCCGATAGCGGGACTTAGCCTATTCCACCAGAACTTACTATGAAAAGCACAACCGAAAGCAGTTCGCTCTATGATAACCTCGAACAGATGGACATTCCCACCCTGCTCGAAAATATCAACAAAGAAGATAAAAAAGTAGCACTTGCCGTAGAACAACAACTTCCCGAAATAGCCGCTTTGGTAGAACAAATCGTTCCAAGAATGAAAAACGGTGGAAGGCTGTTTTATATCGGTGCCGGCACGAGTGGAAGGCTCGGTATTTTAGATGCCTCAGAATGTCCGCCTACCTATGGAGTTCCATTTGATTGGGTCGTAGGGATCATTGCAGGAGGTGATCAGGCCATCCGGAAAGCAGTAGAAAATGCCGAAGACGATGCTGATCAGGCATGGAAAGACATCCAACAATTCGGATTCAATGAAAATGACACGGTCATAGGAATTGCAGCTTCCGGTACCACCCCCTATGTGATTGGAGGTGTAAAAGCAGCTAGAAAAAAGGGACTGCTTACCGGATGTATTACTTGCAACCTGAATTCGCCGTTGTCCGAAGCAGTGGAATATCCCATCCAAGTCGTGGTAGGACCGGAATTTGTAACAGGAAGTACCAGAATGAAAGCCGGTACAGCCCAGAAAATGGTTTTGAACATGATATCTACAACCACCATGATCAAACTTGGCCGGGTAAAAGGGAACAAAATGGTGGACATGCAGCTTTCCAATAAAAAACTGGTGAACAGAGGGACCAGGATGATCATGGAAAGCACAGGGCTCAATGAAGAAGAAGCCCATGAAATGTTGCTCCAGCACGGTTCTGTAAGGGCCGCTGTTGAAGCTTTCTACCAGAACAACAACAAAGGCTGAGATATTCGGAATACTTTCGCTAACTTTGTGGTCCTTTTGGGATTGGACATCTAAATCCCTGAATAAAAGGATTCAATTAATCCAGCAGAGATGCTGCACCGACATGAGAAAAGATAATAACAGAAGAACTGGCTTCAATGGAGAAGGCAGAATGGATTCAAAGAAGACGGGCGTAAAATTTGGGCCTAAGAAAGATTTTTTTGACAAAAGAGGAGATAAAAAAACAGAATTTTCAAAAGACTCCCGAACCGAGAAAAGAGAATACAACAAGGATAAAGGGTTCGATAAAGGGAAGGGGTTCGATAAGGGAAAAGGATTTGACAAGCCTGCTTATGGTGAGAAATCCAGGTATTCCAATGACGGCCGAAATAAAGGTCCTCAGAAGCCTTACAGTTTCCGCTCAGATGAAAAACGCACCGAAGGCGAATTCAAAAAAGTTTACAAAGGAAGGGGCAAGGATGAAAAACCGGTCCATGAATGGGTGCCGGCTGATAAGTATTCCAAAGACACCCGCTATCCTAAGAAAAACTTCAAAAAACCCTTTGCCAAACCTATCAATGAGGAAAGACCGGAGTACAATTTTGAAAAACTTGAGCAAAACCACAAAAAGAAAAACAAATCAGAGGATATCCGTCTGAACAAATACATCTCCAATTCAGGCATTTGCTCCAGGAGGGAAGCAGATGAGCTTATCCAAAAAGGCGACATTACAGTCAACGGGCAGGTGATTAAAGAGATGGGATATAAGGTAAAACCAGGGGATAAGGTGCAGTACAAAGGCAAGCTGATCAATCCAGAAAAACCTGTTTATCTTCTCTTGAACAAACCCAAGGACTTCATTACCACAACGGAAGATCCTATGGAAAGGAAAACGGTGATGAACCTGATTGCCAACGCCTGTGAAGAGCGGGTATTCCCTGTGGGAAGGTTGGATAGGAATACTACCGGTCTGTTGCTTTTCACCAATGACGGGGAACTGGCGGCCAAACTCTCACATCCTTCCAATAACGTCAAGAAAATTTACCAGGTGACCTTAGATAAGCCCTTGACTCAAAATGATGAAAAAGCAATTTTGGAAGGGCTTCAATTAGAAGACGGATTGGCCCAGGTAGATGACATGCAGGTTTTGTCCAAAGACCGAACCATCTTGGGTCTGGAAATCCACTTGGGAAGGAATAGAATTGTCAGGAGAATTTTTGCCCACCTCGGATATGAAGTTGTAGCTTTGGATAGGGTGATGTATGCAGGTCTTGACAAAAAAGACCTCCCGAGAGGGAATTATAGGTTCCTGACTGAAAAAGAAGTAATCCGATTAAAGTTCTTTCTATAAAAAAAGCCGCATAAGCGGCTTTTTTTATAGAAAACATCTTATCTGGCAATGATACGCTCTGTATAGCCGCTTTCAGTATTGATATAAAAATCAATTCTGGAAAGCATACTGATTCCTTGCATTCTATAGATCTTATTAAGGCCAGAGACATTATCAAGTTTTTCTTCATGCAACAAAGCACCGTCCTTAAAAATGGACACGGTAATGTCCTCAGGTATTTCTGAATTCACAGATAACCTAAAAGCATTGTCTCTCATTGGCTCCAGATTGGATGTAATGAAATGTGTTGGTTTTTTAACAGGACTCTCAAGGTTTATAGAAAGTCTGTCTACCAAATTTTGTCCGTTCATTATTTCCATGGTGTAATTACCGGGACCAATCTGATTGAAGTTATACACTTTAGCAAATGCATTGTTGTAAAAAACCCTGTGCCTTTTAACCAAAGTATTGTTCTCATCATAAATCCTGACTGTCACAGGACCTTCTGGAGTCCCCTTAAAACGGAACAAAACTTTGTTTTCCTCTACCTTTTTTAAAGAAACCGGAACCTCTGATTTCCTCTCTTCCGAAGCCGTGGCATAGGCCATGCTTCCAAACAACATGATACAAGCTAATAATTTTTTCATGGTAGTAATAGATTATTGGTTTATAGTAAGCTTTCACGGCAAGGAAACAACAAGGTTTTTCTCTTCAAAGGCACAAAACCAAGAACATCAGTAATTTACATTCAAATGTGAAGTAGCTCACAAAATCAATTCTGTTTGGGATAAATCAGATTTTAATATTTTTTGCATCAAAAAGTTAAAAATTCAAAATTAAAGTTTTTGCTTTTCGAATTTCAAAAAATGGGTATAGACAGTCCATTCCCCTTCCAAATTCAATCATTAAATCTTTTTAAGATGATCATAAACGGCCAATTTCCAAGTCAAAACAGCTGATTAAATAAAAAGGACCGCATTGCTGCGGCCCAGATAGTACTATTGTTTTGTTGATATTCTCTTATTTCGCTGCCATCAGCTTAGAGTAACCGTCTTTGGTTGCCACCACAAATTCAACATTTGCTGATGGACTTACTCCTACCAATCTGTACAGTTTCTGAACACCGGATACGCTGTCCAATCTCTCTTCATGGATCAATTTGTCATTTTCAAAAACAAAGATAGAAAGGTCTGACTCCAACAATGCATTGTAAGTCAGCTTGAAGGCATTTCCTTCAACTTTTTCCAGTTTGGAATAAACAACCGGCTGACGGGAATTTGCAGCACTGAAGTGGACAGCAAGTTTTTCCACTTTGTTTTGTGCATCCACCACTTCTACCGTGTATTTACCTGGCTTCAATTGTGAAAAGTCATAATACTTGGCAAAGGCATTCTTCGATGTAATTCTGTCTTTTTGTACAAGGAAGTTGTTTGCGTCATAGATTTTCACAGTTACAGGTCCCTCAGGATTTGCTCCATAAAGCAACTGAACTTTGTTGTCATCCACTTTTCTAATGGATACCGGCACATCTGCAGGTCTCTCTCCTGCTGCCATGGTGCTCATAGACACACCAAAGGCGATCATCAATGCAATGAATACTCTCATAGTAGTAAATAGTTTAATAGGTTTAAGAAATTTCAATGGGTATTGGCTCCATCAGGCATTCCCTGTTAAAATTTGAAGCCGGTTATTTGGGGGGATTAAAAGCCGATTGTTCTTTGACTACGATACAAATATAAGACTACAGGAATCTTTTTTGCAAATTTTTCAACAAAAAAGTTATTTTGTTGAATTTTCGTTAAGAAAACAAAATTATTTTTTCATATTTGTAAAACCAATGAAATTTCTTCGGAATCGATACCATAAAAAATCCAAAGGTAAATTTTAAAGCTTTTTCCAAATTAAATTTTTTTTTAAAAATATTTTTAACAAATATTTAAAACATTTCGCAATCGATTCCACGCTTTATAGAAGATACTACTTCAAAACAAAAAAATAGCCTTTGACCGCCTCCCTGTTCTTGGTCCAGAGGTAGGCCATGCGGTAGAATTTGCTTTTCAATGGTCTGGTATGTGCTTCAAAGAAAAATGACTTCATTCAGGTAGATGATGCATAGGGATGGTAAATGTTACAGCATCTTGAAAAAAATCAAATTAGATTGATTTTAAATTACCTTGAAAAAATAGTATGCATGCCTACTATTTATTATTTTGCGCATGCATTAAATTAAGGTATGAAGAGAATTCTGACGCTACTTTGGACAAATTGGACAATAAAAAAAGCCCTGAATTGCTTCAGGGCCTGTGGTGATGAGTGGACTCGAACCACCGACTCACGGATTTTCAGTCCGATGCTCTACCAACTGAGCTACATCACCGTCTGTTAAAGTGTTGCAAAGGTAGGTATTTGAAGTTTTCTTGCAAACCATTTCAATAAAAAAATTAATATAAACCCATCCAAAAAACGCTAAAATAAACAATATGAGCATTTTACCTCAAATCATTTTTGTGCTGGTTTTGGCTGTAGCGGGGTACATTTTATATAAAAGGGTATCCTTTCTGCGCCGCAATATCTTCTTGGGAAAAGGAGAAACCCGGAACGATCAGGCAGATCAGCGCTGGAAAACCATGTTTCTCGTGGCCTTTGGACAAAAGAAAATGTTCAAAAACTTTATTCCTGCCATCTTGCATCTTCTTATTTATGTGGCATTTGTAATCATCAACCTGGAAGTACTGGAGTTTATCATCGACGGACTGACCGGTTCCCATAGGATTTTTGCTCCGGTTCTTGGCACTACATATGGGGTAGCCATGAACATTTTTGAATTTTTGGCCATTGCAGTACTTGTCTCCTGTATCGCTTTCCTGATCCGAAGAAATGTGATGAAGGTAGAGCGCTTTACCAAGCCCGAACTGAAAGGCTGGCCTGCGATGGATGCCAACCTGATTCTGGTAATTGAGATCATTCTGATGTTGGCGATTTTGACTATGAATGCCACCGATCAGCTATTGGCAGCAAGGGGTGTTGAAAAATACACACTTCTGAACGGACTTTTCTTCAGCAGCATGCTGCAGCCCTTATTTATGGGAATGGGTGATGGGGCTCTGGTCTTTATCGAGCGCTTTGCCTGGTGGTTCCATATCATCGGCATCCTTGCATTTGCGGTATATGTGACCTACTCTAAACATTTGCACATCTTCCTGGCTTTCCCTAATACCTGGTATTCCAACCTGAAGCCCAAGGGAGAAATGAAGAACATGCCCGAAGTCACCAATGAAGTCAACATGATGCTGGGCATTGCCACTGAAGGAGGGACAGACCCTCCAGCAGAAATCGGCCGGTTTGGAGCCAAAGACATCAATGACCTCAGTTGGGTCAATGTGATGAATGCCTACAGCTGTACGGAATGTGGAAGGTGTACAGCCGAATGCCCTGCCAATCTCACTGGCAAGAAACTTTCTCCCAGAAAAATCATGATGGATGTAAGGGACCGTGCAGAAGAGGTGGGAAAAAGCCTCGATACGGGCGGGCCTGGACTGGAAGACGGCAAATCCCTTTTGGGTGATTACATTACCAAAGAAGAGATCAACGCCTGCACCACCTGCAACGCCTGTGTAGAAGCTTGCCCGGTGAATATCGACCCGCTTTCTATCATTTTGCAGCTGAGAAGGTATGTGGCCATGGAAGAGTCCGGAACACCTGCTCAATGGAACGCCATGTTCCAGAATATGGAGACCTCTTTCTCCCCCTGGAAATTCTCCCCTTCAGATAGATTCAATTGGGCAGATCAGGTGAAAAATGAGGAAATGAAATAAATAAGCCAGAGACTACAGACAAGATGAGGGAGATTAGTAATTAGAATTTCTACCTAACTTCTCGCATCTCTCCTCTCGCTTCTAATGTTTAACATCTAATAGTCATAAAAATGTCAACATATAAAGTTCCAACCATGGCCGAAATGGCCGCTTCCGGTGATAGTCCTGAAATCCTATTTTGGGTAGGTTGCGCCGGTTCTTTCGACGAGCGCTACAAAGCCGTAACGCAGGCTTTTGTAAAAATATTGAATAAGGTGGGGGTGAGTTTCGCCGTCTTAGGTTCTGAGGAAGCCTGTACCGGTGATCCGGCAAGAAGAGCAGGCAATGAATTTCTTTTCCAGATGCAGGCCGTGGCAAATATACAGGTCATGAACGGCTATGGGGTAAAAAAGGTAGTGACTGCCTGTCCGCACTGCTTCAATACCATCAAAAATGAATACCCTGCACTTGGAGGCACTTATGAAGTGATCCACCATTCCCAATTCCTGCAGCAACTGATCAATGCGGGAAAAGTAGTGCTTCAGGGAGGAGGAGAGTTCAAAGGCAAAAAAATCACCTTCCACGATTCCTGCTACTTGGGACGTGCCAATGATGTGTACGAAGCCCCAAGGGAAGTGATCAAAGCCCTGGACGTGGAACTGGTGGAAATGAAGCGCTGCCGTACCAAAGGCCTCTGCTGTGGAGCAGGAGGAGCCCAGATGTTCAAAGAACCCGAACCGGGCAATAAAGACATCAATATCGAGCGCACCGAAGAAGCCTTGACCACCGGGGCCTCAGCCATCGCAGTGGGCTGTCCTTTCTGCCTGACCATGATGACAGATGGCGTGAAAAACAAAGAACGGGAACAGGATGTCAAGGTCTATGACCTGGCAGAAATGATTGCCAAGGATATGGGTATTTGAAACTTAGCCAAAGGGTTTTGTCTTGACTTCGACCTGTCAGGTTTTGAAAACCTGACAGGTTTTTTTATAGTCTTGCACTTTCTTAAATGAGAACAAAGGAAATATTTTTCAATCCAGAATTCTAAAATCCAAAATGCCTCTTTCAAACCTATGCTATTGACTTGCCAAAATCATTTGCTTTCCAGTTATCACTAACAAATCCAATCATTATACAAGAACTATAAACCCTTCACTTCAAATTCTCCGTTTAAAAAGAGAACTAAATTGAGCCAAAAGGCCTTATTTTAGGGAATCAAATAAAGCATCGTATGTATTTGGAATTTGATAAAATGCCGGCGCATTCCCGGATTTGGGTGTACCAAGCAGACCGGAAGTTTAGCACACAGGAATTGGACTGGATCTCAACACGCTTAAAAGCTTTTTGTGAACAATGGAACACGCACGGTACCCTTATGCCCACTTCGTTTACCATCAAATTTGGACAAGTAATCATTCTTGGAGTAGATGAAAGCCAACTGGGGGCATCAGGCTGCTCCATTGATTCTTCCGTACGTACTTTAAGGGAAATACAAGAGCATTTGCATGTCAACATCCTCGATCAGGGCAAAGTTGGTTACCTACAGTCAGAGGAGCAGTTAGCAGTAAGCCCATTCCTTGGCCTCAAATCAAAAGTTACCGAAGGCATCCTAAAAGCCGATTCTATCGTATTGAATCCTGTAGTCCAAAGGAAGTCTGATCTGGAGGAAAACTGGCTGATTGCTGCAAAAGATAGTTGGTTGAAAAAATTCTTTATGAATTAATTATCATAAAGTCCTATATTTAAAAACGCAGAAAAATCTTTTAATAAGCCCATGAAGCAAATTGCTGTATTTCTGGTAATGACGGTCATTGTCTTTGGCTCCTGTACCAGCCTTTTTCAAAAAGGGCAAAACCAATTCCGGGCAGGAGAATACCAATTGGCAATCAGTACTTTTTCAAAAATACTGGAAAATGATCCGGATAACCAGCAGGCCAATTTCTATGTGGCAGAAAGCTACAGGCTATCTAACCGGGTGGAAAAATCAGAAGCCTATTACGCCAAACTGATTGAAAACGAGGAAACATTCGAGTCCTATTTCAGATTGGGGCAGAGTTTGAAGAGTCAGGGAAAATACGATGAGGCCAAAGCAGCATTTACCAAAGCCCAGGAAATTACCCTGGATGACAATTACCAACGTCTGGTCAGATTGGAACTGGACAACCTATCAAAATTAGAGACCATTGAGCCATATTTCCCCTATCTAGTGGTAGAAAACTACAGGTTACTCAACACTCCTTATGCAGAATATGGTCCTTTTGTCAGTGAGGGTTTTGTGTATTTTACCAGCAATAGGATTCCAAACGGCATCTACAAAGGAACAGGAACCCCTTATTTGAAAATATTCAGGGCCAAAGCAGAGGGCATTAAAGTGGATGTACAAAATATTCAGCTCTTGCCCCAGTTCCAGAATGAAAACAACCTCAATCAGGGTTCACTGACATTGAGTCCTGATGGGAATATGATAATTTATTCCCGCTCCAATTCTGAAAGCACTCGGGACCTTCCGGACACCCACCTTTTTGCCTCTTATTTCAGGGGCGGTGGCTACACCCAACCAATCTGGATGCCCGTCAATGAAGATGAGTTTTACACCAATCAGACTTCTGCTTTCAGTCCTGACGGGAATGAGCTCTACTTTGCTTCAATCAGACCAGATGGACAGGGAGGATTGGACCTTTACCGCGCTACCAAACTGGCAAATGGGGATTTTGGAAATCCAGTTAACCTAGGGCCTCAAATCAATACCCCAGGTAATGAAATGTTCCCTTATGTGGCACCGGATGGCAAACTCTTCTTTGCTTCCGATGGACATCCAGGTTATGGTAAATTGGATCTCTTTGTGGCAGAGCGGACCAACAACGGGTGGGAAGTAAAAAACCTCGGCCCCAATGTCAATACCATCGCTGATGACTTCGGCATTTTCTTTACCAAATACCCCACAGAGGGATTCCTGTCTTCGAACCGTGAGGGTGGCTTAGGAGATGATGATATTTATTATTTCGAAGATAAAACCCCCAAACCCAAAGTGGTCAATGTATTCCTGAATGTTACCACCAAGGAGAAAAAAGACGATGGCTCCGAAGTGATCCTACCACAGACCAGGGTGGTGCTTTACGATGCCAATAACAGAAACGTAGGTGGAGATTTCTCTAATCAAAACGGCCGCTTGAGGTTTACCCTTGCCCCGGATCAGAATTTCTCTTTGATCGCCTCCAAATCAGGATATTTTACCAAAAGTCTGACTTATTCCACCTTGGGTAAAACACCTAGGCCAGAAGACCTGATCCAGGATGTGACCAATATTGTGCTGGATACGACCATTGTGCTTGATCCCCTGATTTTGGAGAAAGCCATCGTACTGGAAAATATTTATTATGACCTGGACAAAGCAGATATCCGACCAGATGCAGCTTTGGAATTGGATAAATTGGTGCAGATCCTGAAAGACAACCCAAGTATCCGTATAGAATTGAGTTCACATACCGATGCCCGTGCCTCCGATGCTTATAACGATGCACTATCGCAGAGAAGGGCAGAGTCTGCAGTGGCCTACATCGTCTCCAAAGGCATAGATGCCAGCAGATTGGTGGCCAAAGGCTATGGCAAGCGCCAGCTGATTATCCAAAATGCTCAGACGGAAGAAGAGCATCAGGTGAACAGAAGAACAGAGTTTAAGGTGATTGAAATCAGAGATTGATTACCGTGATTTTAAGTGCTTAAAATTGAGGTTTATAGCAAGGAATAGCATCATGAGGAACGTCATTCTGATCCGCCAAAGGCCAAGAAGAATCTCCTAAATCATAGGAGACCATTACTTCTTCCAAAGTGACTGTTTCCATTTTCATTCATTTACAATTTTCAGAAAGGGATTCTTTGACAGGAATCCCTTTCTTATTTTTGCCCTAAAATTGGAAAACAAGCCCTTATAGCTGTCCGTTAATCCTTTAATATCAACATAGAATATGAATCCAAGAATAGAAAAACTCATGGAGGCGATAGCGCCTTACCGCAATTCCCTTTTACAACATCCCATTTACCAAGACATGAAAACCCTAGAGGATTTTCAGGTTTTCATGGAGCAGCATGTCTATGCTGTTTGGGATTTTATGACCTTATTGAAAGCCCTACAGCTCAAACTTACCGGAATGAGTCTGCCTTGGAGACCTGCTGATGAGCCTCTGGTAACCCGGCTGATCAATGACATCGTCTTGGCCGAAGAAAGCGATGAAGACGGACAGGGAGGCTATTGCAGCCACTTTGAACTCTACCTCAGGGCGATGAAAGAAGCCGGTGCCAGTACTGAGAAAATAGACAACCTATTGGGGCATTTGGGAACAGGAAAAAGTTTTCAGGAAGCCATTGGGCTCGTGGAGCTTCCACAATCTGTGATTTCCTTCTTGAACAAAAATTTTGAGGTGGTGGAAAAGGGAAAAGCCCATGAAATCGCCGCTTCCTTCACCTTGGGCAGAGAGGATCTGATTCCAGACCTCTTCAGACAACTGGTCAATGACCTGATCAAAAGCAAACCGGATCAACTGAACACCCTTGAATATTACTTTGAAAGGCATATTCACTTAGATGAAGACCATCATGGACCCTTGGCCTTGAAAATGCTCCTCCACTTATGTGGAGAAGATGATGCAAAATGGAAAGAAACAGAAAAAGCAGCCATTGAGGCATTGGAAGCAAGAAAGGTCCTTTGGGATGGGATTCATGAAAGCATCCTTGCCAATTCAGTCTTGACTTGACAAAAAAATCCGCTTGAAATCAGGCGGATTTTTTTTATCAAGTCAATGGCGGTCAGATTAGAAATGATTATTTTTAAGTATGGCCCTTTCCAATACAAATATTTTTGTCCAAGAGATTCAAGGCATCTCCAAAAGAGACTTTGAAATCGTGGAAAAGAAAGGAAAAGGCCATCCGGACAGCATCTGCGATGAGATTGCAGAGGCAGTTTCCAGGGCATTGTGCCGATATTACTTTGAGCATTTTGGCAGCATCCTCCACCATAATGTGGACAAAGCCCTCCTCGTGGGCGGGCTGTCTAAACCCACGTATGGAGGAGGAAAAGTAATATTCCCCATAGAACTCTACATTGCAGGCAGGGCTACAAGCCAGGCATTTGGAAAGTCCATTCCCGTAGATGAATTAGCCATAGCAACTGCCAAAGATTGGCTCAAGTCAAATCTTAGAATTCTTGATATAGAAAAAGATGTTCGGATTATCCCAAAAATCCGTACCGGAAGTCAGGATCTGATCGAATTGTTCCAGCGCTTTGGCAAGGGAGAAATCCCTTTGGCCAATGACACTTCCTTTGGAGTGGGCTACTATCCGCTCTCTATACTAGAAAAGAAAGTCCTCGAAATTGATCACCTGCTCCACCATCCAAAAACCCTTATGAGATTTCCCTGTATCGGAGAAGACACCAAAGTCATGGGGGTATCAATGGACAGGGATATGAATTTTACCTTAGCCATTGCGATTTTGGACCGCAGTATTTCCAATTTGAAGGAATATATAGCACAAGTAGAAGAAATAAAGGCTTTTGTCGCAGCACACATGGATTTGGAACCCTCGCGCATTTTCATCAATACCGCTGATGATTACGACAAGGAAAGCATTTATCTCACTGTTACCGGATGCAGCGCTGAAAACGGAGACGATGGTCAGGTAGGACGGGGAAATAGGGCAAATGGATTGATCACTCCCTACAGGCCTATGAGCCTGGAAGCAATTGCAGGAAAAAATCCCGTATCCCATGTTGGCAAAATTTATAATCTCTGGGCCAGGGAACTGAGCAAGGAAATCTGTAACCTGGGCTTTGCGGAAGAAGCTGAGGTCTTTATAGTATCTCAGATCGGAAAACCCATCACTGAACCTATCCTTTTGGAAGTCCGGACAAAAAATGCTGGGGCATCAAGCGATGAAATCCGCTCTTTTGCCAGAGCAAAACTTCAGGAGATGCCACTAAATTGGAATAAAATCATCCTTCCAGATTAAAAAGGTAATTTCCCCAGATCCACATTTCCTCCGGAAAGAATAATGCCCACCTTCTGACCCTTGAAACGCTCCTTATGTTTCAGTAATGCCGCCAAAGGCACTGCACAGGAGGGTTCAATGACTATTTTCATCCGCTCATAAATCAGACGCATGGCATCAATGATTTCCTCATCAGTAACCGTCAAGATATCATCTACATAATCCATGATGATGGCAAAATTGATATTTCCCAAGGAAGTCAATAGACCATCCGCAATGGTTTTGGGACCAACCATAGGGATCAATTGTTTGGCATGAAAAGAGCGGTAAGCATCATCTGCACCGGCAGGTTCTCCGGCTATAACTTGGGTTTGTGGGGAAATGTATTTAGTGGTCAGGGCAGTTCCTCCAAGTAAACCTCCCCCTCCTACCGGTGCCATGATGGTATCAAATGCAATCCCTTCTTCCCACATTTCCAGGGCACAGGTTGCCTGTCCTTCGATGACATCCATGTAATCATAAGGTGGTATAAAAGTAGCTCCAGTCCTGTCGACAACCTCCTGCAAGGTGGTTTCTCTTGCCTGAAGGTTTGGCTCGCATTCGATAATTTCTCCTCCATAACCTTTCACCGCTTTTTTCTTGATTTCAGGTGCATTGGAAGGCATCACAATATAGGATTTGATTCCGGCTACCGTCGCTGCCCTGGCCAAAGCAGCGGCATGATTGCCACTGGAATGGGTAGCAACTCCGTTTTTCTTTTGTTTATCTGTCAATTTGACCACTGCATTGGCGGCCCCCCGTGCTTTAAAGGCACCAACTTTTTGGAAGTTTTCGCATTTGAAATAAATCTCACAACCGGCAATCTGATTGATGGCCTCTGAGTTCATGATGGGGGTCCGGTGAATAAAAGGCTGTATCCTTTGGTGGGCAGCCTTGATATCGTCAAGAGATGGAAATTTCATCGTTTCAGTCATGGAAATAAATATAAGGCAAGGCTTTGGTACTGTCAAAATTTTTATCTTGCGGTTTATGAAAAACAGCTTGCAAGAACTGCTCCTAAGTGAAAAAACCTTTCCCATCATGGGTGAAGCCCTGAATCCTGAAAATACTATGGAGATGGATTTCAGCCCTGCCAACACAGGACTGATGACCTGTGATTTTTCGGATACCAAAAGTTTTGATCATTTTGTCTTTGACAAACTTCGCGCTGCGGGCAAGAAATATGGGATTGGGGGCTATTTGGAACATAGGGCCATCTATGCCCGCTCAGAAGTTTTCGTGACTGACCAATCGGATTTTAGAAATATTCATTTGGGAATCGATATTTGGACAGAGGCTGGCCATCCTGTATTTGCCCCGCTGAGCGGCAAGGTTTTTTCTTTTCAGAACAATGCGGGTTTTGGGGATTACGGTCCTACGATCATTTTGGAACATGAATTAAAAGGAAAAAAAATTTACAGTCTTTACGGGCATCTTGCCAGGAAGGATTTGAAAGGTTTGGATGTGGGCATGACCATACCGGCAGGAAAGGCCTTTTGCCATGTAGGCCCATATCCTGAAAATGGGGATTGGCCACCACACCTACATTTCCAACTGATGTGGGACATGATGGGCAATTGGGGGGACTTCCCTGGTGTTTGTTCCCAAAGGGAAATAGAAAAATACAGGGCTATATGTCCAGATCCTCAGGTACTGACGGGCTATTCGCCAATGTAATGATCCTGATTCCTTCCAAAGTCAGGTTTCTGTCCACTACCTCAAATGCATCTTCAAGGGTAGTCAATATAGATGACAAACCGCCAGTGGCAATAATCCTACATTGATGGCCTAATTCCTTTTGGATGGTTTCCAGCATCCCTTTGACCAATCCTGTATATCCGAAGAGAATACCAGCCTGTATGGAATGGGTGGTATTTTTCCCCAAAGCTGATTTTGGCATCTTAAGCTCTACCTCTGGTAGCTTGGAAGTATTGGAAAACAGCGCTTTAATAGCCGTTTTCAACCCGGGAACAATATTTACCCCCAAGATTTTTCCATCCTCTCCCACCACGGTAAAGGTGAGTGCCGTACCAAAGTCTACAATGATGCAGGTACTTTGAAATCTTTCATAAGCAGCAGCCACATTGCACATCAGGTCTGAACCGATTTCATTGGGCCGGGAAGTTTTGACTTTGAGTCTGGCATAACTTTTACCGCTGATCAGGTAGCAGGACTTTTCAAGATACTCCCTGCAAAATTGCTGCAAGACCGAATTGATCTCCGGCACCACCGAAGAAATCCCCACTTTGGTAATACGGTCATTCTTGATCCCATTTTCCAGGAAAAATAAATGCAGTTCTCTTTCCAGTTTCAATACGGACAAATCCTTGTGGGTATTGACCCGGAATTCATGTGTCCACTTTTGCAAGCTTTCATCATAAAAACCGAAAACAATATTGGAATTGCCGGCATCAATAGCTAAGAACATATATGCAGATTTTGTTAATTGACCGATAAAATCCGAGGATGGTGTCAAATATATAAATTGATTTTTTGCTTTTCTGTTTTTTGATAACTTTCCTCCATGTACACTATAAGAGAAGGTAAAAAAGAAGACCTGCCCCGGGTTTTGGAATTGATCCGGGAGCTTGCGGTCTATGAAAAAGCACCCGATGAAGTCATCAATACGGTAGAAATGATGGAAAAGGACGGATTCGGCCCAAATCCCATTTTCGGCTTTTTCGTGGCTGTCAAAAATGCTACTCAGGAAATCATTGGAACATCCATTTACTATTATCGATACAGTACCTGGAAAGGAAAAAGGCTGTACTTAGAAGACTTGATCGTGACGGAGTCCGAAAGAGGAAATGGTGCAGGCAAACTACTCTTTGACCGCACTTTGTTAAAAACACTGGAAGACAATTGCTCGGGAATGACCTGGCAGGTATTGGACTGGAATACCCCTGCAATCAACTTCTATAAAAAATACGGCGCAGACCTTGATGGAGAATGGATCAACTGTAACCTGCAGCAGAATCAAATCAGAGAAATATTGCAAACGCAATAATTAAATTTTGCAAATAAATCAAAAAGTAAGTAAGTTTGGATATGGCAAAGCAATACAAACTCCCCTCCCATTACACCTCCGAAAAGCCAATTAGTGGCTTCTTCTCTCCACTGGAGGAGCAGTATTTCTTTTCTCCCAAGGTATCCAAAGTAGAGGAGCCCCTGCTGATGGAAGAGCAGTTCCATCTTTCGGAGACCAAAGAAATGTTTGACTACCTGCAGTTCAGCCAGGCAGAGGTGGCAGAGGTTTTAGAAATAGATCCCAGCACCTTGGTACGATGGAAAAAGGAAGACAGGCGGCTGAGCAGGTTATTGACCAAAACCATCAAAGACATGGACAAAATCATCGCCAAAGGAATTAGAATTTTTGGGACAGAGGCCCTCTTTCAGGATTGGTTGCATACTACCAATGAATCTTTGGGTAACCAAAGGCCCATAGATCTGATGCGCAATCCCTATGGGGTGGAGCGCATAGAGGAGGCTTTGGAGGCCCTATCCTGGGGCAATATACTTTAAACCATCGCTTTGAAATACTTCAGACTGATAGAAAAAATACCAGGCAGATTGCCTTTGGGTTACGGTCCTGGATCAGGGAGGTGGAACCCTTTTGGGATTCCTGTCATTTATGCCTGCAGCCACAGCGCCCTGAATTTTCTTGAATTGTTGAGCATCAAAGGACCGGTAGTTTCTCTGACTGCTTGGTCTCTCGTTGAATTTGAATTAGCCGAAGATCCCCCCTTTTTGGGAGTAGAGGACTTGCCTCTGGATTGGAGCCTAAGACCCCATCCCAAAATTACCCAAACCATAGGTGCTTTTTGGACCAAACAACAAGAGCATGTTGCCCTGAAAGTCCCTTCCTGCCGCATCCCATTGATAAATTATCCCCAAGAGCATAATTTGCTGGTCAATCCACTTCATCCCGATTTCAGCAATAAAATAAAGTTTATCCAAGAGACAAACGTATCATTTTCCATTAACCCATTATGAAAATCGACCTTACCCAGCAAAGAATTTTAGTGACCGGTGCCTCAAGAGGCATTGGCAAAGGAATTGCCGAACAACTCTCCGCTTCCGGTGCGGAAGTGCTGTTGCATTTCAACAGCAACCTGGAAGCTGCCAAAGCATTGCAGCAGTCCCTGAAAAACCCTGCTCATTTGGCCCCATGTGACCTCTCAGACCTGGAACAGGTCAAAGGCTGGATACCTGAACTCATCAAAACACATGGAAAAATTGATGCGGTTGTTAATAATGCCGGAATTGCCATTTCCATTCCCGACAATGCCCCGACAGAAGAATGGGCAGCCGCCTGGCTCAAAACCATGGATATCAATATCAATGCCATGGCGATTATCTGTAAGGAATTTATCGAGCATGCAAGGACCAACAAAAATGGCAGACTGGTAAACATTTCTTCCAGAGCAGCTTTCCGAGGTGATACTACTGATTATTTGGCTTATGCGGCCTCCAAAGCAGCCATTGTGAGTTACACCCGCTCTATCGCAAGATATTATGGCAAAGAAGGAATCAAAGCGTTTATCATTGCTCCGGGTTTTACCCGTACAGATATGGCGCAGGATTTTATGGATCAATATGGAGAAGAATATGCCCTGAATGACATTGCTCTCAACGAACTCACTGAACCCAAGGACATCGCTCCTATGGTAACTTTACTTTGCTCCGGTTTGGCTGATCACGCAACGGGTTGCACCATTGATATCAATGCAGGGTCTTATGTGCATTGAGGAAAATGATAAAAAAGGGGGATTTCGGAGGGCTGATGTCGAAATGAAAAACAGGAGGCTATACAACACAAATAAGAATCAAGAGGGGAGTACCATGTCCATGTAAGAAGTACCAAGTGATTTTGGATGTGATAAGGCCGAATTCGGAAATGATAGCAGGTATTTAGGGGTTCATGAAGTAATAGTTTAAAAAGAAGGCAAAATAACCCCGATAGGGGTTAAATCCATTAAGGATATTTGCCCCGGGTGCAACCCGGGGTTGAGAAGTAGTTTTGATATTCGGGAATCCCGACTCCAAGGGAGTCGAACTCAAAAGAAGAAAATAAAATAAGTGTCAAGTTAATTCAAGACGCGACAAAGCGTAATTTGGCATGGAGAGTGAGGAATGAAGAATGAGTAAAACTACTTTATCTCCTTAATGATGGGTTGAGAATTCTCAAAATCCCCTTCTTTTCTCCCAAACCAATCTTACTGGAATCCTGTTAAAGGGAAAAAAGCTTTCCATGTCACCATCCAAAGACAGTCTTTCCCCTGAAATGATCAAGATCTTGAAAATCTTTGGAATAGGCTCTCTGCTTTTCGTTTTTTTACTCTCTTTTTTTAATGAAAAGCGGGCCGACAATTCCGGGGATGCCAATTCCTTATTTCGGATCACGGATGCAGATAGAATTTTTTTCAAAAATGTCCGAGCAGCCTACTATGAGCTGGAAGAAAGGAATGATGCCAAAATCAATATCTACCGTTATGGAAAAAGGATCAAAGATGAAGAAATGCCCAATCTTAACCTTTCCATTTTGATCAACCGTATCAAAGACGAAGCTTATATCTTCGTGGAACCAATCCCTCAAAACCTTCCCTTCAAATTGATCTGGAAAAATATTTCCAATACAGAAACCGGGGAGTTTATTTTTTATGGAGGCGGCACTTTGGAACACTATGATTTTGTCAGTAAATTATCTCCCCTACTGGAAGAAAGCTTCCAGTTAGAAATGGAACCAGAAAACGGTAAGCGTCATGAAATCCTTACAGATCCCAAACAAAGGGAGGCTTTGAAAACAACCATCAAGGACTATTACCGTTTGACCAATAAACCCAAATAGCCCGATGGAACTAGAAAGAATCAATAACCTATGGAAGTTTCTGTCCATAAAAAATAACCTCAAACTGGACTGCTCGAAGGATAAAGAAGTAGCATACCAACTCACCAAAGGCAACCTGGTTTTGAAACATATTTTTAACCCGCAGCTGCTCCAACAGTCCAAACTCCTGATAGGGGACAAAAATTTTCAGGAGAAGTTTTGTCAGCATGCCTATGTTTCTTCCAAAAAGCGTTTTGGCTTCAAGGAAAAGCCCGCTTCCTTGACTTCACAAAAAATATTCTTTCCCAAGGAGCTTTTGCTGAAGTACCGAAAATTCGACCTGGAAATCTGCAAGGATTATCAGGGACATATTCAAGTTAGTATTGGTCCTTTTTTCCCAAAAAACATTTATGAGATCCTTAACCAGGTAAATCCCATTGCCCGTACATTTTGGGTGAAGAACTTCTTTGCTGAAGGTATACGTAATTAAAAAACTCCCTTAGAAGAGCATCCAAGAGAGTTTTTATATTCATTCCTTTAGTTTAGAACAAGAACTTGATCCCGGCCAGGAAATTGGTTCCGGCCTGTGGATAAAAGAAATTTTCTGTCACCAATTCTCTCCCGGACACACCTTCACCAGGAAGGAAATAGCTGAACGTGTAGCCATTGGGCTCATACAGCCTGTTGAAGATGTTATTGACCAATACCGTAACTTCCATATTTTTCACAAATCGAGGTCGCAAAGCATAATTAAACCTCAAATCGGATGTCCAAAAAGCATTCAGGGAACGGGCTTCATTTTGGGTATTGTCCAAAAACTGCCTGCCCACATACTTATTGAGCAAAGAAATTTCCAGGTTTTTGACAGGCTTATAATCCAAAATGGCGGCACCCACCACATTGGGTGAGAAAGCGATATCGGTATTTTGGTGTACGATCACTTCCTGTCTAAACTCAGCGGTGGAATAATCATCCAGGTATTCCAAAAATTCAGCAATCTTATTGCGGCTGAGTGCAAGATTACCCCCGATGGTAAATTTCTCAGTCAATCTATAAGCACCATCCAACTCAATACCCAAGCGGTAAGAGTCATCTACATTGTCCCTAACATAAGCTCCCACGTCATTCAGTTGACCTGTCAACACCAACTGATCTCTGTACTTCATGTAGTAAATGTTGGCATTATAGGAGAAATTGGCCGATTGCCTTTTAAATCCTGCTTCAATATTCTGCAGGTTTTCATGCTTGGGGGCCCGCTCGATAATAGGAGAATCGGTAAAATCCCTTCTTACAGGCTCTCTATTGGCCACCGCATAAGAGGCATACCACTGCTTTCCTTCAGCAACTTGATAAGTAAATCCGAATTTTGGATTGAAAAAGGCAAATTTCACCTGACCTGTCACATCTCTCAGGTCATTGTTGATCCCATCAAAACGGTAATCGATCCATCTGCCCTGAAGGTCGCCATATGCAAACAGCCTATCCGTCAATTGGTAGGTAGCCTTTGCGTAAATGTTAGCATCATCTTTGACTGCCACATTATCATAGTACCTGTCCCTGATATTGGTATTTCCGGCAAACTGCATCCAAATGATCTCCCCAAAATGGTCACCGTCATATCGGTTGATTCCTCCCCCTAATACTGCATCCAATCTGCCATCATCAGAAATATAATTCATGGAAAATACCCCTCCATAGAAATCATTGTCCAACCACCTTCTGCGGATGATATCCATGCGGGAAATGGAAGTTTCTCCTACCACTACCGGAGGAAGGCCGTATCTGTTCAGCCTGTCATTTGGCCTGAATTGCTCAAAAAATCCCCTTCCATAGGTATAGTGTAAGGCTGCATTGGCTTTCCAGTTTTTACCAAAAGTTCCTGTATAGATCAACTGATAGTGATCCTGCTTGTAATCATCGACCTGATTGTCGTAGGTATATGGATTGAAAGTCCTGTTGGTGGCCAAGAGGTTTTCGGGAACCCCTTCCCAGGCTTGATAAGTGACTTCTGCCCCGGCAAAAACATTCAGTTTTACCACATGCTTTTCCCCATAATACCCTCCGGAAAGGAAATAAGACCTTAGGTCAGAAGAAGCCCGGTCGATATAACCATCCGAGGCAATTCGCGACAGCCTTCCATCAAATGCCCAGCGATTATTAATCAGTCCGGTACCTACTTTCACCATATGCCTTCTGGTATTGAATGAACCGAAGGAATTATCAATTTCCGCATAGGCTTCATCTTGTCTGGTGTCTGTCTGGATATTTAAACTTGCCCCGAAAGTAGCTGCACCATTAGTGGAAGTCCCCACACCTCTTTGGATCTGGATATTGTCCACAGAAGAGGCAAAATCCGGCATATTGACCCAAAAAACACCATGGGACTCTGCATCATTAAGAGGAATACCGTTGACAGTCACGTTGATCCTGGTCTGATCTGATCCCCGGATCCTTAAACCCGTATATCCTACCCCAGCACCGGCATCTGAGAACGAGACCACAGAAGGGGTGAAATTCAGGAGTATGGGGATGTCCTGACCAAGATTAAGTCTTGAAATATCCCGTTTGCTCACTTTGGAAAAGGTGGTAGGTGTGAGATCTGTAGCCCTCGTGGCATAGACGATAAATTCCTCTGTCAGTAATGCACTAGGAGTTAGGAAAATCTCTAAAACCAGGTCTGTTGGAACAGACACTTCCTTCACCTGACTTTCATAACCCAGGTAACTTACCCTCAGGGTATAAGTACCTGAAGGAATGTTCCTGATCTGGAAATTACCGGAAAGATCAGAGGTGGACCCTCTGCCTGTTCCCACCAAGATCACATTGGCACCGACCAATTCTTCACCTGTGGCACTCTTCACCACACCTCTCAAATTAGATTGGGCATAGGTAGCCCATACCATCAGCCAAAAGGCCAATAAAAACAGTGATTTTTTCATAAATGCTTGACATTTCACCGCTTTGCGGTTTTTTGGTTAAACATCAGAAAACCTAGGGGCGATTCTCTGTTTTTTGTTTACCCATTTCCGAAACCAAGATATTTTTGGATTGCATGCACGAACCAAAGCCTTGTCTTTGGTGACTCTGAGTCAAAATATATTGGTAATCGGTTTACTCATTTCCCTTCGCCGGCACTACCCGGATCAGGTATTGTGGGTATGATCTCAGCCCGTTGTATTAAGGCACCCCTCATGATCTGAGTGCGAAGGTAGATAGAGCATTTGTAAAAAGCAAGGGCTGAAGGCAGGATAGGAAAATTAAAGGGATTTTAAAAGTCGAAAGGGGGATTTCGGAATTTGATTAAGCCAAGGGTCATTGAAAAACCCAGAAATGGATATAATCCCTTTTGGGTAATGGCCCCGGGTACAACAACCTTAGGTTAAAAAAAAGCAAGACAGCTACGCTGAATTGCCCTATTCTTTTCAAATGGAGTTTTTTATCAGATGAACAGTAATCCTATTCCCTTCCCAAATGCTTCAAGTGGTTGACATGGGAGGCAAGGGCCACTCTCATTTTTGGATGTTCGATATATGGAATCCCATATTCCCTACAAGTCTCCTTGATGATCTGGGAAATCGCCGGATAATGGATATGCGAAATATTGGGAAACAGATGGTGTTCAATCTGGAAATTCAGACCACCGATAAGCCAGGATAAGACCTTATTCTTAGTGGCAAAGTTTGCGGTAGTCTTCAACTGATGGACTGCCCAATCATCTTCCAACTTATTGGTCGCCTTATCAGGGACAGGAAATGAGGTCTCTTCCAGGACATGGGCCAATTGGAATACCACACTCATGATAATGCCGGTGGCCAATCCATATACAAGAAATCCGATCAGCCAGGGCATAAACCCAAGCATATAAACGGGAAGTACAATGAACAAGAATAGATGTTCTACTTTGAACCCCCAAAAAGACACATGTTCCTTCAAGTCCATTTTTTTGATTGGTGTTTCTGCCACCTTTTTGGTTACATACTTCTTATAATCCGTGAAAAACACCCAATAGAAATACAGAATGGAGTAAATGAAAATGAAGTAACGATGCTGAAAGCGATGAATTTTGTACCGCTTCTGATTGGGGCCCAATCTCAGGAATGCACCTGCATTGAGGTCATCATCATGATCATCCACATTGGTGAAGGAATGGTGTGCCACATTGTGTTTGGTTTTCCACATGTACACATTGGCTCCCAAGAAATTGATGGAAATTCCGGCCAGTTCATTGACCCATCCTTTTCGGCTGAAACTCCCATGCGCTCCATCATGCATGACATTGAAACCTATCCCTGCAGTAAGTGCCCCAAGGATGATGGATTCCAAGATGGCAAATGGCCAGAAAGGAGTAAAGAAAACCAAGTGAACATAAATCCCAATGAAGGCCAAAACCATCACGATGGCCTTGAAATAGAGGGAGGAATTTCCGGTTGTTTTAAGATTTTTTTCTGAGAAATAATTTTTGATTCTACCTTTCAGGTCTTCATGAAAGGAGGATGCGGCTTGAAATCTAGGCGGACGCATTTACTGAATTGAATGTGATAATTAATTTAAAAGGAATGAAAAACAAACAGGGTGATCGTCCGACATTCTTCATATAAAGGTAATGGAAATAAATGAGGAATTTTAACATGTCTTAAAATTGCCCGGTCAAAATGCGACAATTTAACATCTTTTACCAAAACTCCTCCACCAATTTATAATTTCAGATGTTTGCGGATAGTTTTCACGGACTTTTGGATCCTTTCTGGCTCCGTTCCTGAAATGATTTCAAAAGGAACCCCTGTTTGAGAGATAAGATTTCGGTACAACTCAAAAAAATACTGTCTCATTTCGGGCTCCGGATGCTCCCGCTGTGGATCTTCCTGCCAAGGAATATCAATGTCTGTCAATAAATAGACATCGTATTTCCTAAGTTGAATCTGCTCAGATATCCAATCATGCACCTTTCCGAACCTGTGCTCTGACCATACCTTGATCACATGGAGGTCTGTATCACAGATCAGAAGCTGATCTGCTTTTTGGGCATGTAAATCTTCCCATTCCAATTGCCCTTTGGCGATTACCAACATGTCGTCATAATCATAGGGCCTGTCCAGTTTCTCAATGTAAGTTCTGGCATATTCAGGAACCCAAGGGGCTGAAAAATGCGCTGCCAAAGCTTGGCTCAAAGTACTTTTCCCAGTAGATTCAGGACCTATAACAACCACCTTTTTACGCATATACCTCCTGTTTTACTCTGGCTGTCCTGATCCACTCCATCAATCCAATGATGGCCAATACTGTGAAAAACAAAAACTGGAAAGAGGTCAGCATCAAACCCTTGTAGAAGTACAATGGCACTGAAACTATATCCGTAATGATCCAGGCAATCCAGTTTTCCACTTTTTTCTTGGCCATCAGCCACATCCCTACAAAAGCTGAAGCGGTAGTAAATGAATCCCAATAAGGGACATCAGAATCGGTAAAATTGGCCAAAACGATAAACAAGATTATATAAGATCCCAGAAACAAAATCACTGATGTGGCAATCCCTTTTTTGTCCAACCAGGTCACCGGAAGCTCCGGTTTCCCGTTTGAAGGGCGGGACCAAAGGTACCAACCATAAATGGACATGGAAAAATAATAGGCGTTGATACCCATATCCGCATAGAGTTTATACTTCAGGCAGATATAAACATAAATCAGAGTTGAAATCATGCCTGTGGGAAAGACAAGGATATTTTTTTTGATGGAATAAAAAACAGAGGCAATACCAAAAAATACCGCTATGGCCTCCAGCCAACTCATTTCAGCCACCCCTTCTTGGATGCCTTCCCAAATCCATTGTAAATCCATAGAGCGAATTAAATGAGAAAATTTGGGAATGGAAAGAAGGCGGACGTCGAAAGTCGGATTGCGAAAACATTGAGGAATTAAGGAAGTAAAGGTGCTCATTAAAAGATGGAGTTCCCCACATCAGTTTTTCAAACTATAGATTGACTAAAATATTCATTATAGTTATCTTACCTCTATGAAACGTTTCGCTAAATTCATTTATCTCTTTTTTTCCATCCTATTTATGGCCAACCTTGCTTGGGTTGTGTACCATTGGAATACATTTGAATCGTATAGGATCCTAAACTTTGATATACCAAAACATTACTATTTAGCCCTTCAACCATTATTTGCCGGGTCTTTGTTTCACAGCTTTTTAAACCTTGGAAAGGAGGATGAAGGACCTGGAAAGCTGTAGTGAAAATTTTATGATTAAAACTTTAAGGGTGAAATATTAAAATTGAACATGACCGCATTCCTACACTTTTACCAAAAAGAGCGCAAGCTTGAAAAGTCTAAGATCCTGAGATACGCTGTTATTACCACCCTCATTGTATTCTGTTATGAATATTTACTGGTAGATCCTATTGCCATGCAACTGGGGGTAGGTGGATTGAATAAGGGTTTCAGCAATTCTGACAACATAGATGTTTTAAGTGCTTTGGTCTTAGCGCTAATTTTAGAGGAATTGTTTTCAAGGGGATTTCTTTCAGGTAAAAGGAAACATTTTGGGTTTATTTTTATCCAACCCATAATTGGGATGGTGATATTTAAAGAATACTGGTGGGTATTTATGGGAATCGGACTTGCTTTTCTGGTATGGGTCATTCATGAACAAAACAAAAAGCCAGATGATGTTTACCTTTCAACTCCTTTGTTTTATACCTCCTTTGTATTTACCACGTTGTTTTTTACCATACTTCATCTTGGGAATGTAGAATCCTCCTCACTTGCCTTGGATTGGACCTTTACTTTTGCAGGTATCCTGCCAGGCGCGATTTTTTTCGGATGGGTCAGGTATCAGGAAGGATTGGGCTATTCCATGCTTGCCCATGCTGTTTTCAATACCCTGACCATTACTTTGAATGAAATTCTGTATTTGTAAGAGGATGATTTAAATACCTATGTTGAAGAATTTTCATTTGGCCACAAAGACACAAACTCACAATCAGTGAAAAAACTAACGGGACTTTTGGACTTTACATTCTCAAGTTCTTGGATTTGGTGATTCAAATCCTTCTTTATAAACATGAACAAACTCCTAAACCTACAATGGTCCGCTATTCTTCATTTTTAATTCATCATTTTACATTAAACTTCAATGGTCAAAACAAGCGGAAGCCCTGTACGCCCTAGAAATAAACCCTTACTCCCTTCTTAAAGGAAACTTCTTAATTTCAAGAAGATTTTCTTTGACCAGGAATTCCTGAGCCGCCCGCTGTATCCTCTCTGGTGTAACTTCCTCAATGAACTTGCCGGCCTCTATGATCAGCTCTAAAGGCAGCCCATACAGACGGAAGGCTGACATCTGGGCATTCCAGTAATTATTACGCTTAAGGTTCTCCTCCAAGGCTATCCTTCGCTTCTCTTTGACTTTGTTAAGATCCTCTTCCATTGGACCATTTTCCTGGATTTTCCTTATTTCTTCCCAAGCAGCTTCTATCAAAACATCCACCATATCAGGGCTGCATGGAAATCCTATTGAAAATGAGAAATTCCCCATGGGCTGAATGCCCATACTGCCATTGGCACCGACCCCATAGACTCCACCGATTTCCTCCCTCAGGGATTCAATCAATTTGATGGTAAGGATTTCTCCAAGGTAGCTGATGTCAGTTGCTTTTTTCCTGTCGTATTCTACCTCAGCAGAAAAGAACAGGATCACCTGGCTTTTTTCATCTGTCCCCACTTCTATGACCTCAGTCCTACCTCTGGGAGTCCTGATGCCCATATCCCTAAACCTGTCCAAATGACTTGGATCGGAGGGTAAGGAAGCAATATATTGCTCCAATAGGGGCTTGAAAATGTCGAGATCTATGTTCCCAGTAAAGAAAAATTCGAAATTTGCCGCATTGCTAAAACTTTGAGCATAGATTTCCAAAGCTCTTTGCATATCAATTTTTTCCAATTCTTCAGGATCATAGATGCTGCTGGCCCTAAGGTTACCGTCCGCCAGGATGTGGTTCAACATTTTTGAAAATTGGTAATCCGGATTGGATTGGGCTGATGCCAATTGTGTCTTTTGGTTACTGATAAAGATATCAAATAACTGCCTGTCTTCTCTCGGTGCAGTAAAGTACAAATGGATCAATTGTAAGGCCATCTCCAGATCTCTTGGTGAGGTACTACCAGAAATCGTCTGGGAATAGGTACCTACATTGGGGGTAACCGAAACGGATCTACCTGCCAGGATTTTGCGCAGATCGGTAGGGGTAAAATCACCAATACCCATCACATTTACCAAAACCCCTGAATAACTCGCGGAGTAATGGTCTTCCTCTCCAAATAAGGAACCCCCCCCCTCACCTCTTGCACTGAAGACAATCTCATCATTCTTAAAATCTGTTGGCTTTACAAAAACCTTTACCCCATTGGACAATATGATTTCATATACATCAATAGAAAACAGATGGTCCATTGCCTCAATTCTTCCGGTTTGTGGCAGCGTTTCAAGTAGGTTTTCGGATAAAAGTTTTTCCTCATAGGCTTGTAAATCCATTTGCTTCACTGCATCAAATAGGGCTAACACCTGCTGCTCTGTTGGCAATTTATCTTTTTCAGCATCTGGGGCTGTGATGATAATGATCCTATTGTCTTCCCTGACCAAGGTTTTTGCCAGGGCATTGAGCTCTTCCAATGTTATCTTCGGGAGGATTTCCTGATAAAATTCGTACTTCCAAGCCTCTCCTTCTGCAAAGCGACCATTAAGGTAGTGGTTGACATAACGGCCCACCAAAGAGCGGGATTCCGTTTTGTCCATTTCTTTAAATGCTCTCTCTGCATTATTGAGTACCGAACGCTTAACCCTGTCCAATTCGGCTTGGGTGAAACCAAAACGGGCTACCCTTTCATTTTCTACAATCAAAGCCTGAATACCAGCCTCCACCATCCCGGGAGAAACTACCCCTGAAGCAGAAAAATAATCCATATCCCTAACAAAATTGCCATAACCTGTGCCTGCAAAAATAAATGGGGCATCAGGCTGCTGTCGGATTTCGTCAAGACGCTGGGTCAACATTCCCCCGTACAAGCTTCTTAACAGCCAATTACGGTAATCTTCCTTGCTCTTGGTAGGAAGGGCTTTATGCTTATAAAAAAGCTGAATCTGAATCCCGGGAGCTTCCTGATCTGTTAAAATGGATACAAAAGTTTCCTTGTGCTCAGGCACCTCAAAAGACTTTCTTTTTGGAGCATTTTTGGGATTTTCCCAAGCACCAAAAAACTCTTCAATCAAAGCGAGTAACTTGTCCGGATCTTCATCACCTACAGCAATGACGGCCAAATTGTCCGGGCGGTACCAGTCCCTGTAAAATTCCCGTATGGTCTCATATTCAAAATGCTGCACCACTTCCATTTTACCTATTGGAAGCCTGTCGGCGTATTGGGAATTGTAAAGCATAAGAGGTAGATATTGGTCTCTGAGCCTTTGGGAATAACCCTGTCCGGTTCTCCATTCTTCTACAATGATGCTGCGCTCAGCATCGATATCTTCCTCCCTCATCAGAATACCTCCCGCCCAATCGCTGAGGACCAGGAAACCACTTCGTAATTTTTCCTCATCATCTGATGGAATGGGAAGTATATAAACCGTTTCATCAAAACTGGTGTAGGCATTCAGGTCAGCACCAAAGGATACACCTATGGATTGGAGATAAGAAACCAACTCATTTTTCTCAAAATTCCTTGTTCCATTAAAAGCCATGTGTTCGGTAAAATGCGCCAGACCAAGTTGTTTTTCAGTTTCGAGGACCGAACCGGCATTTACCGCCAAACGCAATTCCACTTTATTTTCGGGTTTGGGATTTTGCTGTATGTAGTAGGTTAGCCCATTGGGGAGTACTCCATATCTTACCCTTGGATCTAATGGAACCTCTTGGGATAGATTGACCTGAGCGAAGCTTTGGCCTATGAAAAAAAATAAAAGAACAAGGAAAGAAATCGGGAATTTGTTGGTTTTCATTTTCAGTTAAGGCTGATTAAAGCAACCAAAATAGTAAAAGGACTTAAAAATTGCCTCATTCGAGCTTAAAATTCCCCTTAAAATTATTGTATTAAAAAAAACCACTTCCGGGAACTCTCCCGAAAGCGGTCCAATATATTCAACTATCACAAACTATTGGCCTTGTCCTAGAGAGTAGGCCGATTTTCCTTCAAAAGCATATAGGTTTTCTGTTTTGATCACATCAACATGCCTTGCTTCTGCCATTTGTAGCAATTGGATGATGTGCTGCTTGGTAAGCTCCTTTCCTCCTACGGGTTTGAAGCGGCAGCGCCAGTGATCGGTGCAGAAAGTTTCAGGGAATCCCTCAGGCCAAACTTTGATGCCACGGTTGGTAATCATGGTCAATTTCACCTCATCTGAATTCAATTGCTGCATCTTTTCGGCCAGTTCCTCTGCATCGGTTCCTGCCCAATGCACAAAGATATCTACTCCTTCCAACTCCTTTTTAAGGGGAGCCTTACGGGTATATTTAGGTAGGTTAAGGGTAGTCTCTTTAGCATAAGTCACCGCTTTGAGCTGGGATGGCTTTTTACCCAAATTCCTGATCACCGCCTCAGCAAACTCTTTGGTACCCACTTTTTCCTTGCTTACGCCTTCTTTGTAGATGTCATAGGTGTGTATACCATCTTCGATGGTTTTCAGCCAGGCATTTTGTACTTTTTCAGCTACATCACTTTGTCCGATATGGGCAAGCATTTGGATAGCACCCTGCAGAAGTCCGGATGGATTGGCCATATTCTGACCTGCCCTTCTTGGGGCGGAACCATGGATCGCTTCGAACATGGCGCATTCCTCACCAATATTGGCGGAGCCTGCTAAGCCTACAGAACCTGCAATCTGTGCAGCCACATCACTCAGTACATCTCCATATAAATTAGGCATTACTATCACATCAAAAGCTTCCGGCGTATCCGCCATCTTGGCCGCTCCGATATCAATGATCCAATGCTCTTTTTCTATTTCAGGATATTCTTTAGCAATTTCATCAAACACCTGATGGAAAAGCCCATCGGTTTGCTTCATGATATTGTCCTTGGTAAAACAGGTCACTTTTTTGCGACCGTACTGCTTGGCATATTCAAAAGCATAGCGGACGATTTTCTCACAACCTGGTCTACTGATGAGTTTAAGGCACTGCACCACCTCATCAGTTTGCTGGTGTTCTATACCGGCATACAGATCCTCTTCATTTTCCCTTACAATCACAATATCCATCTGTGGATGCTTGGTATCAACAAAAGGATGTAAACTCATACATGGGCGTATATTGGCATAAAGACCTAAAAATTTCCGGGTGGTCACATTCAAACTCTTGTAACCTCCACCTTGGGGAGTCGTGATGGGGGCTTTCAAAAAAACTTTGTTCCTACGAATAATATCCCAAGATTCTTTGGCGATACCTGAAGTGTTGCCGGCTAAATAAACCTTTTCACCTACTTCAATTTCATCTACCTCAATTTGGGCACCTGCGGCTTTGATAATGGCGAGCGTGGCGTCCATGATTTCCGGACCGATCCCATCTCCTTTTGCTACTGTAATTCGTTTCATTGCCTTTTGATTTTGTTTATAATTAGGCAAAGTTCCGAAATCTATTTCATAAATTATTATTTATGTTTGAAATATTTATCATAATTTATATTTATGGCTTGTGTTTGATTTGAACTACCTCTCTGTTAATTTTTCCATACTTGGAAACAAGCTTAAATCCGATCAGGTCAAAGTTCTCCTAGCTTGCTCCCTTTCTTATCAAACCTCTTCCTGCTTTTTGGACTGCCTATAATCTGGGAATTGTAGATGCCGGCATGACCGCTGAATTTGTAAGCCAAAACACAGGCCAAACCGATAAAAATCCCTGCTTCGGCACCAAATAACTCTATTCCCATCAATGTACAGGCCAAAGGAGTATTGGTTGCCCCAGCAAAAACACCCACAAACCCAGCTCCTGCCAATAGGGCCATGGGTAATGGGATAATTCCAGAAAGCGCATTCCCCAGAGTCGCCCCAGTATAAAACAAGGGGGTAACTTCCCCTCCTTTAAATCCCGAACCAAGTGTCAGGGAAGTCATAAAGATTTTCACGAGGGAGTCATACCAAGGGAGGTTTTCTGAAAAGGCATCCACGATGGTCGGAACACCCAGACCAATATATTTGGTGGTTCCCATAGCCCAGACAATCAATGCTACCAAAACACCTCCAATTACAGGTCTTAGGGGAGGATAATTGATTTGGGAATTGAATAAATGGGACCAGTTATGTGTTGCTTTGGCAAATAATCTGCCTACCAAACCAAACGCAATGCCCGCCGGAATCATCCATAAAAGGTTGGGAATATTGAGATCTGGAACCATTGCTATTTCATAGTGTGTATGGTGGACGTTCCAAAATTCTGCACAGGCATAATCAGCCACATAAGCGCTTATAAAAGCAGGAAGAATCGCCTCATACCGTATCCTTCCGATAATCAGCCACTCCAATGCAAAAACTGCTCCTGCCAAAGGAGTACCAAAAACCGAAGCAAATCCAGAAGCCACCCCGATCGTGATCAGGATTTTCCGGTCCTCTTTACTCAGTTTGAGCCATTTGGTAAACTGGTCTGCAATGGCCCCTCCCATCTGCACGGCCGTACCTTCCCTACCCGCCGAACCTCCAAAAAGGTGGGTGGCCAGGGTACCGAAAAGGACCAAAGGCGCCATCCTAAGGGGAATGGTCCTTTGTGGATTATAAAATTCTTCCAACAGTTGGTTGTTCCCCTTTGAAACTGACTGGCCCAAATAATGATAGGTCAGCCCAATAATCAAACCTCCCAGCGGAAGCAGGGCAATGATCCATAGATTGGCTTCACGGTAATCGGTCACCCAGTTCAGGGAAACCAAAAACAAAGCAGAAGCAGACCCGGCCAAAAAAGCCACAATCCCGGAAATAAGGAGCCATTTGAGGGTAAACACAAAACTGGGAAGAAACTCCAGCTGCAGAAATTCCTTGGTTTTTAAATATGCTTTGATCCTCTCCAACATACAATTTGAAATTAAAATTTAATCCAAAGACTATGCATCCCCGGTTAATCGTTGAAGTAGGAGTCATCAGCACCAAAAATGGGCGGTTAAAGGTGGAACCCCATCACCTATAAGGGAACAAAAATATACTTTCTTGGCAAAATCTTTAGAAAAAGCCCCAAAATTTGTATATACCTAAAATCCGCAGGATTTTAGTTTGGAGATTTGAATCTGCTTGTTTGTGTTCATTTTTGGTCTAGTTCGGGAATTTCTTCCCTTTGATTGAAGAGTGTTCATAGTTTTGAGACAATGGATTTTAGGTTTGAGGATAAAATGGACGGTTTTTTTCCTCAATTTTAATGGAAAAGGCATACCTCTTCCCTGTAAATCTTTATTTTTTGAGCTCCTGAGGGGTTTTTATCTGAATTTAGTTCAAAATCGGCTTGTAATCCTTACTCGTGAACAGTTTGAGCACTTCTCTTCTTCCCGTTCTTATCCACTTGGCTGAAACAGTGATAAATCTGAAGATAAACTTCTTGAGCCTGTCGGTAGGCTTAAGCCAATCAACTTTTCTGGAATACTCTCCAATGATATAGGTGTAAAAATTGGCATACATAGCCGTCATAAGCATAAAGGAGGTATTCTCTGCAAGGAACGAACAGGGCAACTTAGACCAGCCAAAGTCATTGTTGAGTACATCAAACAAGCGTTCGCTTGCACCCCGGGCGTTATAAAACCTTACAACAGCTTCATTGGACGATGTATGTTCATTGGTCAGAATAGCCCTGTAAGTAAATGCATCTCCACTAAACACATCTGCCTGCCCGTCTTTACGCCTGATTCTGGTAATGACCAGCCTGTAAGACCTGTCTTTACCGAAAGGTTTGTAGTCGGATAGGTCAGTAACTTCCATTTCCTGTACACCCAAACGTATTTTCTGCCACTTCTCAGGGGCTATACTTCCAAGGATATTATCCAGTTTGGCACATCTGTTTGCCCGTATATAAAAGCTTTCGGTATGTGCTTCCAGTGTGCGGAGAACTTCTTCCTGATAGGATGCTGAATCGGCTCTGAACCTTCCGATACGGATATTTTCATTGGTAAGCTGCCCAAACATGCGTGTAAGTGTATCAGCCTGCAAATATTTGGCCTGACTGTTGCCATTTCTGCCCTCTACGTACACAGGAATGGCCTGTGAAAATTCAGGATGTGCTATGGAAGCTACACCTGGCTGATATCCATAGACGTGTTTATATGTCTTTTTTGAATCGTACTTTTCAGTTGGAATGACGGTGTTGTCATAATCGAGGTCGTAAGCAACACCTGACTTGAGTAATCCGGTCTTACAAGCTGATTTTAACAACAAGCTGTTGAGTTTTCCATTGATATTAAATTCATGGCTTACTCCACTGGACGGATTTATAAAGAGTTCTGTATCAACAGCAAGCTCTTTGATACCTCTCAGAATTGTATCGGCACTGCATACTGAAAATGAAGGGACCTGTTCAAGTGCGTCTCTCAAGTGAACATTGATATCTTCAGTACAGTCGCCACCATTAAAGAAAATAGCCATATGATTGGCGAAAATGTCACTGTATGAAAACCCTCCCCTTAAGGCTCTAACCCCCAATTGATTATCAATGAGTTCTGGGAGACCAGAATTTTTGAAAGAGTTAAAAACAAAATTAAAACCTCCGAAAGGTGTGATTTTTTCTGTCGAATTCGTAATTTTCATACCGCTTATCAAGGATGTGTGGTAACACCTAAATAAGTGAAAAAAAAACGAGCCGGAAAAGCCTGAATTGAATAAATTCAGCCACTTTTTCGGCTTTTTTTAAATCCGCCCTGCGGATTTAAGGATATAATAAAAACAAAGCGCGTCCCTGGGGATTTTATTAAAAGAAAGTAACAGCTATGAAAAACATATTGATTACCGGAGGTTCCGGTCTGGTAGGCAAAAAAACAACACAACTTTTGGAAAGAAAGGGCTATGCAGTAGCCTGGCTTAGCCGTAACCCAATCAAAAACAGTCAAAAATCCTTTTCCTGGGATGTGGAAAAGCAGCAAATAGATCCTGAGGCCATACTTTGGGCAGATGGCATAATCCATCTTGCCGGGGAGGGTGTTGCGGACAAAAGATGGACCGAAGCCCGCAAAAAAGCCATTCTTGAAAGCAGGACTCAATCCACTTCTTTGCTTTTCCAGGCAATGGAAAAATCCGGAAAAAGACCAGAAGTATTCGTTTCAGCTTCTGCGGTCGGTTATTATGGTTTCAACACCGGAGATGAAACCGTGGATGAGCATAGTCCTGCTGGAAATGATTTTTTGGCAAAGGTGGTCATTGCCTGGGAAAATGAGGTACAAAAAATCGAAAAACTTGGCATACGTACGGTTCTGTTACGAATCGGTATTGTCCTGGACAACACTGGGGGCGCCTTAGTGGAAATGCTCAAACCACCTATAGCCGCTCCTTTGGGAAGCGGCAAACAATGGATGAGTTGGATCTGTATAGATGACTTGGCCAGAATGTTCCTTTTTGCCCTTGAAAAAGAAGAAGTAAAGGGAATTTACAATGCAGTAGGTCCTAAGCCCGCCACCAATGAAGAACTGACACAAAAAGCTGCCAAAAAAGTAGGGAAACCTTTTGTTGGTATCGGTGTGCCGGGTTTTGCACTCAAATTGGTCCTGGGTGAAATGGCACAGATGGTCTTGGGCGGGAACAGGGTGTCTTCCAAAAAAATCCGCGATGCGGGCTTTGAATTCCGGTACCCCAATCTGGAAGAAGCTTTGGAGAAGATTTACAATTCCGATTGAGGAAGAGAAGGGATTTGGAATTTCGGAAGGCTGATTTGGGAAGTGGAAAACATTTAGAGTTAAGGGCTTTAAGGGATTCATTAAGATTGCATTAGAGGATAGTAGAAAAATTAGGAAGCAAGAAATTAAGTTTACCAGGAGGCTAATTCGCAATTGGCAAAGGACATTAATTACAAGATTTTGCGAGCAAAAGGGAAATACAAATAACTTTTGTTCTCTTTTGTCCCTATTGTGGTTCAAAAAATCCTATGAATAGAATTAGCTTCTAAGCGTAGTTTTCTTACCCATCAAAAACCATAGGATGGTTCCGAGAAGCGGAAGAAACAAAACCACCAGTACCCAGACCAATTTATCATTGGGTCCTCCAAATTTGCTGCTCACTACATCATAAACCGTATAGACGTAAATGGCCAGACCTATTATTCCTAATCCAAACATAGCTTAATTTTTAGTGTGTTTTTGGGAAAAAGTTTTCTGTTCCCCTGAAAGAATAAAATAAACGATTGGCCCAATGGGATTGGCAAAAATCAGCACCACAGCCCAAACCAACTTCATATTGGAATCCTTGAATTTTGATTTGATCAAATCCACTATTGCCCAAACCCAGATTATCGTATAAACTATACTCAGGACGACAATAAAAACAGCGAAATCAGAGTTGAAATCCATACCATCAATAATTATTGCCTTTCAAACGAATTTAACGTTTTTTTATTCAAATTATCATAAAATTGGCACTAAATCGAAATGACCTACCAATGAAAGCAATCCGTTTTGTTTTTGCCCTGATCCTGACTTTGGCCATTTTTCCGGTCAAGGCACAAAATTCCTTAAGCTATTACTTACCTGAAGGCTACACTTATAATCCCAAGGTCCCCACGCCAAAAGAAGTATTGGGTTTTGAAGTAGGTGATTGGCATGCCACCCATGACCAGGTTATCATGTACATGCAGGCCATAGCGGCATCCTCAGACCGGGTTAGTCTGGAAATAATAGGACGAACTTATGAAATGAGGCCTCAGATTGTCCTGACCATAACCTCCCCTTCAAACCATACCAAATTGGATCAGATCAAAGCGGAAAGGAAAAAACTCCGTGATCCTGGAGCCAGTGTAGATTTACAAAATATGCCCTTGGTCATGTGGGCAGGATATTCCGTACATGGAAATGAAGCCTCTGCGGTCAATGCGGCACTTTTATCAGCTTACCACTTTGCAGCAGCCAATGAAATTGAAGCAGAGCTGGAAAAAATCATCATCCTATTAGATCCGGCATTGAATCCGGATGGGGTCAACCGCTTTGCATCTTGGGTCAATTCCCACAAAAGCTATGTCATGAATGGAGATCCTAATAACAGGGAACTGAATGAGGCTTGGCCAAGAGGCAGGACCAACCATTATTGGTTTGACCTGAACAGGGACTGGCTACCTGCCCAACATCCTGAATCCCGGCACCGTGTGGCCAAATTCCAGGAATGGCTGCCCAATATCCATCTGGACCATCATGAAATGGGAACCAACAGTACCTTTTTCTTCCAGCCTGGCATTCCGGCAAGAAACCACCCGCTGACCCCCAAGAAAAACTTTGAATTGACCGAAAAAATCGGACAGTTTCATGCCAGGCATTTGGATAAAATAGGTTCACTTTATTATTCCCAGGAAAGTTTTGATGACTTCTATTATGGAAAGGGATCCACCTATCCGGATGTTCAGGGATCTATCGGGATTCTTTTTGAGCAGGGTTCTTCCAGAGGCCACTTGCAGGAAAGTATCTATGGCCCTTTGACTTTTGCTTTCACCATCCGCAATCAGTTTGTGACTACCCTTTCTTCTTTTGAAGCCGCCAAAGCCATGCGGGTAGAACTGAATACCTTTATGAGGGATTTTTACAGAGAAGTAAAATCCGAATACGACAGCGACACCAATAAGGCTTATATTTTTGGTGCTAAGGAAGATGCCGGAAGGACATTCCATCTGGCAGACATCATCCTTCAGCACGATATTGACCTGTTCAGCTTAAAAGAAGATATCACCGTAAATGGGGTAGAGTTCAAAAAAGAAAAGGCATTTATCGTTCCATTGAACCAACCCCAATACCGCCTGATCAAGTCCATGTTCGAAACCAGAACGACGTTCCAAGACAGCCTTTTCTACGATGTATCTGCCTGGACCATGCAAATGGCCTTCAATTTGGATTTCATGAACCTGAGCAGCAGAATACTCAATTTGGCATCCGTAGAACCTGTAGATAAAAAGCTCTCCCTTAGAGAGGGGAAAGTAATCGGTGAAAAAGGCGCCTACAGCTATATTTTTGGCTGGAGCGAATATTATGCACCAAAAGCAGCCTATTTCCTGATGGAAAAAGGTTACCTCGTAAGGGTCGCCCATGAAGAGATTACCCTACCTGGTGGGCCAAAAATGAAGCGGGGAAGTATCATTGTTAACAAAGGACTAAGCAAAGCTTCCGATGAAAAGTTCTTTGAGGACCTTCGGGTAGCAGCCAAAAATTCAGGGCTTGACATTCATGCGGTGACCACCGGTTATACCAAGGGGATCAATCTTGGCTCTCCCCAGATTGATGTTTTGAAAAAACCGGAAATTGCCATCTTGGTAGAAGGAGGAGTCAGCAGCGCTGAAGCTGGCGAAGCCTGGCATCTTTTGGATCAAAGGTTTGAAATGCCTGCTACCTTATTGCCGGTAGATAGGATTGCTGTGGTGGACCTGAACCGCTACAATGTGATCTACATGCCCAATGGAAATTACAATTCCCTGGGTAAAACAGCTGCGGACAAACTCAAAGCCTGGGTCAGTGCAGGAAATACCCTAATTGCAAGAGGATCTGCCTTGAACTGGCTCAACCAGCAAGAAGTTGCCAGCTTTAAGTTCAAGAATGAGCCGGAAAAAGACACGGCAGTACAACGATCTTATGCCGATTATGAAAATGCCACGGGTGCAAAAGTAACAGGAGGTGCAATTTTCAACACCAAGCTGGATATTACACATCCGATCGGCTATGGTTATGAAAAGTCTGAAATGTTCAGTTTCAGAAGCAGTAATCAGTTTTTACTACCATCCGAAAACCCTTATGCCAACCCAATGGTTTACACTTCAAGCCCACTGGCAAGTGGTTATGTTCACCCGAGTAACCTCAACCAACTGAAAGATACCGGGGCCATAAGGGTGTCATCCGTAGGCAGAGGAAGGGTCATCGGCATGGCGGACAATCCTAATTTCAGGGCATTCTGGTTTGGAACCAACAAATTGTTTATGAATGCCATATTCTTTGGTCAGACCATCAATCCTGGAACAGCTAGGTAACATATATTGAAAAACCCTATATGAAATCCCTAAGCGTAGGCATCGTCTCATTGGTACTAACCTTGTCTTTAGGCTTTGCTCAAAGCTCATTGACCTTTATTGATAAAAACACCGGAATGCCAATAGCTGGAGTTGTGGTAAAAATCCCATCCCAACAGAATCAGGTATCTGATGAAGAGGGACAGGTCAATATTCAGGTTTCAAAAAGTATATTCATTTCCTATTCTCATGTAGCCTACGAATCAGGGGGCGTTCAAATAGAAGAAAATGAAAACAGAACCATTTTCTTGGTCCCCATCACCCGTCCTTTGGGAGAAGTCCTGGTGACTGGCTTTGAATCCGAAAGGCCTCTTGTGCATCAGGCGGGAGCCATCAGTAAAGTCCTGGAATATGAATTGTACCGCTTCAATGAAAATTCAATTCTCAGCGCCTTCAATACCAAGCCCGGGGTAAGGATTGAACAGCGGGCTCCTGCCAGTTACCGGATCTCCATCAGGGGAAGTTCTTTACGCTCACCCTTTGGTGTAAGGAATGTCAAAGTATATTGGAATGATATTCCATTCACTTCTCCGGACGGAACAACAGCGATAAATATCCTGGACCTCAGCAATGTCCAAAACAGCGAAATCATCAAAGGGCCAGGAGGAAGTATCTATGGTGCAGGCAATGGGGGGGTGATCAGTTTTGAAAGCCGGAGGCAGGTCACTGAAAATTATTTTTCAATAGATTATGGTCTTGGAGATTTTGGATTGAATAGGTACAGGATAGGCATCGACCAACAAATAGGGAATGGTGGTGTAAGTGCTTCTTATGTGCATCAGCAATCCGATGGTTACCGGGAACACAGCGCCATGGACAGAAAGGTTTTCCAATTGGCCTTGCACAGCAATCCAAATGAGAATCAATCCCTGAGCACACAAATCCTCTATTCCGATCTCGATTACCAAATTCCGGGAGCCTTAAATGCAGCACAGGTTGAAGACAACAGAAGACAGGCCAGGCCAGGCTCTGTCGGCCAGAATAGCTCCATTAAACAAAAAACTTTATACGGAACCCTCAGCCATGAACTTAAATTCCATCAAAAGTGGAATAACAAAACTGCTTTATACCTGAACACAACTGAATTTGAAAACCCTTTTATTCTGGACTATAAGAGAGAAACCGCTTTTAGTTATGGCGGTAGGACAAAATTTACCTATGATGCTATCTGGGGAAAATTCCCTGTCAAAATTATTGCCGGTGGAGAGTATCAATATGGAAAGACTTTGGCCCAAAATTTTGGAAATCGTCAGGGCAAAGCCGATACCATCAGGTTCAGCGATGACCTGATCACCACACAGGCTTTTCTTTTCCAGCAATTTGAAATTGAGTGGACTTCCAAGCTTTTAATGACGCTTGGCTTTAGTGAAAACTTCTCCCGATATGATATAGACAGGCAAATTGATGCAGGTCCAGGAAATCCTACCTTCAATTCCAGAACATTTGATCCCATTATCATTCCCAGAGTGGCTATGGTATATAAACTGAATGACATTTCTGGAATACATGGCAGCATCAGTTCGGGATTCTCTCCACCTACCATAGCAGAGGTCAGAACAAACGAGGGCAGCATCAACCTGGATTTACAGGCAGAAAGAGGTACCAATTATGAGATAGGATACCGGGGAAGCTATGGAATTTTCAACCTTGACCTGACGGCTTTCTATTTCCAACTCAAAGAGACCATTACCTCATTCACCAATGACCAAGGAGTAGTGCTTTTCCGAAATGCAGGCGCCACCGATCAAAAGGGAATCGAAGCGCAAATAGACTATGCCATTTACCGCAACCAATTGAGCCAGGTTCAGGAAATCAAATTAAGCCATGGCTACACAGGCCATTTCTTTCAATTCTCGGAATATAGCTCCGGAGGGGCTGATTTTTCGGGCAACCAACTCACAGGAGTAGCCCCTAACACCTTGGTCAACTTATTGGACGTCCGTACCAAACCGGGGTTTTACCTGAATTTAACCCATCAATATGTGGATGAAATTCCTTTGAACGATGCCAATACCGTATTTCAGGAGGCCTATAACCTCATAGGGAGCAAGTTGGGTTGGAGAACCGTTTTGGGAGGAAGATGGGACTTTGAGGTGTATGGAGGTGTGGACAATTTGTTGGATGAGACTTACAGTTTAGGCAATGACCTCAATGCTTTCGCTGTAAGGTTTTACCAACCGGCCCCCGGAAGAAACTGGTACGGTGGAGCAAAGCTTGGATTCCGGTATTAAAAAAATAGGAATAAAGTCCCTTAACTTTATTCCTGAAGGTTTATCACCGTGAACAAAAAAATTGCTTAATCACCCAAGACAAATGTAATAGAAATAATAAAGCCAAAAAATACCCTGTACAGGGTATTTTTTGGCTCATATAGGTAATTTTATCTTGGAATTATATAATTTCTTCTAGATCAGGCTGATGGATACTGTTTATTTTCCATCTCCTCTCCTCCACATCGAAGTAAACTTTCGCATCAGGAAATTCAATATATTCTTCCTCTCCGGAATTTTGAGGATAGTACGGGCTCAGGTCTTCGCCCTTGACCATTTTATCAAAAAGCATCAAACCCTTTTCCAACATTTCAGGAATTTCGAATTTCCAAGTACGGAACACTTCTTCGTAAAATTCCAATTGACCATCAGAAGTTCTTTTCATTTTAACGCCTATGGCCACTTTTTTGACTTTCAATGAAGGAGCAATCCTACTTGCTAAAAAATATTCATAACCATCTTTTTTGTAATAGGCTTCCAAGGTGTAATCTAAGGCAAGCTTACTATAGTATTCATCATATACCGGGTCAAACTTTGTTTGGTGGGTCGCCTTTTTGGGAAGGTGGCCCATATACCGTATGCTTGTCAATAAAATTTGTTTTTGTTCTTTCTCATTTAGATATTTTCCTGGGTCATATTTACTACCGCCTTCACAAGAAATAAGTATCAACATTACCAGAAAAAAACCTTTAACGTATAGCTTCATTTTTTTTAACCTGCTTTTTTTGAAATAAAAAAGACTTGCCCAAAATCATAGATTAGGGCAAGTCTTACCATTATTTATTTAATTACCTAGAGGAATAATTCACGTTCAACGGGTTGAATTCAGCCCAAGTGTCAGTCCAATCTTCAGCACCAAAGGCACCGATGAATTGAACTGTTTTGTCGAAATGGTTGGTTCTAACCGCTTCAGCAAATTTAGCATTAGAGAAATCCGCTCCGCTTGCCAGCGTTCCATTGGCAAGAAGAGAAAAGTTTGGATTTCTTGGATAAGTAGCCAAAGTATATCTTGCAAAGAAATTGTCAGGATTCAGACCATAACCTCTGTAGAAGTTCTCCCAAGGCTCATCCGCAGCTGGAAGTCTTACTGTGGTATTGCTTGCTTCCCAAATGGACTGAACATCTGCTACCACTGCACCACCACCGGCAGCATAGTCTGCATTAGGATTGATCAGGATGTTGTTAGCCAAGACTCCTCTTCCCGCCTGATATTGTTGTGTAACAGATTGTGTATTAAATCTCAAGCCTACAGGGAAGCCAGTGAAGACAGAGTTGAAAATCGAAATGGCAGTTCTTCTTCTCAAATCAATTGAGTGGAAATTATTTCCAGAAATGGATCTACCTACTCTATCCCTAGGCCCATAAACAGTTACGTTAGAGAATGTACCTGTAGTATATGGCTGCACATCATTGTCATTAGGACCGTTGTCCGCCTCAAAAGCATTGGATTGGGACTGATCAGCAAAGAAAGGGTTTCTCACCACTAAGGCAAACTGAACGTTTCCAGAGTATCCAAAATCCACATCAAGATCATCATCCCATGTAGAGTGTGAGATCAAGTATTTATGGTTAACAGTTCCACCAAACCATTCGAAACCATCATCACCACCAAAAGATACCATAATATAGTCCATTTTTGTTCCTCGGCCTACACCTCCCATGGTGATAGAGTTGGTTTCGTTATTAGGCGTCAATTCAATTCCTGCATATTCAACCCTCAAATAAGTCATCTCCCCGGAGTTGTCATCGTCATCAGTACCACCGAACACTACCGGAGGATCAATGCCCTCAATATTTGGATCAACTTGGTTGGTTCTAGCTCTTCCCAAAATTACCAACCCACCCCAGTCACCTCTATCTCTCTCTCCAGGCGATTGAGCAGAGGTCATGATGATTGGTCTTTCTTTTGTTCCCCTGGCAATCAATCTTCCACCTCTGTTTACAACCAAGGTAGCTCTTGATCTCTTCTCGCCATAAATAACTGTACCTGGCTCAATGGTCAGAGTTACACCATTTGGAACAAACACCTGACCTTTAAGCAAATACTGTTTATCAGCTGTAAGGGTTCTGGTAGTCAAAGTTCCTTCTAATTCAACAATATTACTTACCTGTTCAAAAACCGCCACAACTGCTTTGTCTGCGTTCATTGTAACAGATACAGGGTTTGTTGTTCCTGTCACATCTCCTTCCCATCTTACAAACTGCCAACCAGCATTTGCGGTGGCGGTAATCTGTACATTGGCATTCTGTGCTTGTGGCCCAGTAGCCGGACTTACCGTTCCACCTTGGGCTGGCAATGCCACGGTAGATAAGGTATAAGTTACTGTCGGCTCAGTATCTTCGCCACAGGAAAACATGACGAATGCGACAGCCAATACAGTAGCCCATCTCATTAAGTTTTTCACTTGTTTCATAATTTTTGTTTTAAGTGTATTATAAAGTTTAGTTAGGTTTCATTATTTGATCCTGTAATTCAGGGACAAGCTGAAAAGGGATCCTCTTCTCCAGATATACATTGGGTCATCTATGTCTCTGGAAATCTTGGAATCAAAATTGGAGTCCTGATAGAATCTATACTGGTAATTGAAGAGATCCTGGATACCAAATTTCAGTGTAGTTCTTTCTTTGAAAGTCTTGCTTACAGTAAGATCCACGACATGTCTTTCCAATTCATAAATGGAAGGGAAATTGGTATTGCCTGCCACAAAAATCCTTGGACCCTGTACATTGTAGGCAATGCTGGCCTGGAAGTTGGAAACTGGATCAATGTAATACATAGCGGCATTGACCATGTAAGGAGACTGGCCTTGAAGGGCGCGTCTGTTGGCTTCAAAAGCCACATCCTCACCAAGGAAAACTTCAGACCATACTAGGGATGTGTTGACATTGAAAGATAAGTTCCTCAAAATTGGCGCTAAGGTTACCGTACTCAAAGCTTTCCTGGCTTCCAATTCGACCCCGTAGACCGTTGCATCTACAGCATTATTGTAGGTAAACTGAAGGTTTTCTGTTACGTTCAACTGAACCCTTTCAATAGGATCTTTGAAGAATTTGTAGAAAGCACCTATACTGAAGGTTTCACCTTCATTTGGATAGAATTCATACCTCAGGTCGATATTGTCTATCCTTGCCATCTGCAGGTTGGGATTTCCAAAGAAACCCGCGATGAACTCAAAGCTGTAATACAAGAAAGGTGCAAATTCCCTGAACTCCGGACGGTTAAGCGTTTTGCCGTAACCGGCCCTAAGCAATGACTTTTGGCTAAAATTATAATCGACATTCAAAGAGGGAAGGTAAGCCAATTCAACATTTTCCACATTGATAGGGCCTGCATCTGTGGCACTGTTCAAGTTTTGTACACTATATTCTGTTCTCAATCCACCGGAAAGGTTGAAGTCTCCTACTGGATAAACACCCCCAACATAACCTGCTGAAACAAAGGTTGAAGCATCATAACTGTCACTTGGCCTTGTTCCTTCCTGTACCAACCATCCGTCACCTTGTCTGTAATTCTCTGGAGCGAAAGCCTCATAAATCGGTTTTCTCAATAACTGCTCACCCCTTTCCTGATCATGGAATCCAGGGAAGAATGTAGTAATATACCTGGCTTCAAAATCTCTCCACTTATAGTCAACCAAATAACCGGCCCTTAAAATCCTTGGCCTGTCCTTTTCAACTCCTGCAAATTTTTTCTCGAAATTAAGTCCGTTGACAACAACTCTTTCTGTCATATAACCATAATACCTACCTAAATCCTGAGGGCTTGAACTTGGAGGGGCAATGATGACATATTGACCTTCTGTACCCTCAGTGCTGAACCTGGCTCTTAACCTTCTGAAATCCGGCTCTTCATGGTAAAGGTAATTGCCTCCCAATACCCAGTTCCATTTGGTTTTCTCATTGTTAAATAGGTGGGTTCCTTCTAATTGACCTGTATACAATCTTTTAGATTCATATCTAAAGGAATAATCCCTTGCACCTTCAGGCCTTTGAACAAAGTCCTTACCTGTTCTGAATACCGTCTCATTCATCCCTGACTGGTTGAATAGATTACGGAATTCGATTTTATTATCCGCATTGAGTCTCAACATCCAGTTGGACATAATACCTAATTCATTATCCTTGATGTAGGTATTGTCAAAATACTCATCTCTTTTTTCGGTGGGCCTTCCAGGTTCGGGGAAAAAGTACCTGCTCCTCTCAGCTAGGAAATATTGATAAGATTGGGAAAGCGAAGCGCTCGTGATGGTGGATAACCTTTTTCTTCCTAATCTCCAATTCTTACCGAAGGCAAGACCTATACTTCCGTCAGGCATAGCATTGGTGGAATCCATCCTGTAGTTATTGTCCAATAATTGACCTGCAGCTGCCCTGATAGGGTTTCCGGTACCTGAACCCACCAAATCTGAAGTACTTGGGAAATTACCGGGAAGCCCTCTGCTAGAGTCAAATCCCAACCAGTCAGTTTTAGATCCACGTGTCTGGCTGTATTGGTTAAATGTGGTGTTTTGCCTAAACCCTACACCCATTCCTATATTAATAAAGTCTTCATCAGGCGTGTTTTTGGTATAAACCTTGATCATACCACCTGCAAAATCACCAGGAACTTCAGGAGAAGCAGACTTGTAAATCATCATCCTGTCCAGATTTTCAGATGGAATCAGGTCGAAAGAAAAAGTTCTTTTGTCCACTTGGGTAGTCGGGGCGATTGAATTGTTGATCATCACCACATTGTAGCGGTCATCCACACCACGAACCCTTACAAATTTGTTGTCTACAATACTGACCCCGGACACACGCTTCATGACCTGTGCAGCATTGCCGTCCTGAGATAACCTGATCTGCTCAGAGGAAATACCACTGACGACCTGAAGGGATTTTCTGATTTCAGAAACGATAGCAATATTGGAACCGGTCTCTCTAGAGGCGACTACCACTACTTCTCCCAAGTCACCCAGGTCTTCTTCTAACACAATATTCAAAACTGTAGCTTTTTCAGCCACAACCTGAATGTCTTCAAACCTTAGCGTTTTGTAAGAAATAAAAGAAACAACAACCGTGTAAATTCCCGGCTCTACCCTGGTGATCTCAAAATCCCCATCAATTCCTGTGGCTACACCCATGGATGTGCCTTCTATAATAACATTTGCGCCTATAATGGTTTCTCCTGACTTCGAATCAGAAACCACTCCTCTGATAGAACCCGTTTGTGCATAAACCAGGTTTACCAAAATCATTGTTAAGGCAGTTAGCAATAATTTCAATTTCATAAGTGTTGACTTTGTACAGCTTTTTCGAACGCTACAAAGGTCGACAGCCAATGTTAATTGAGCGGGTAAGAAAAATTATGAATTCATTAACCTGTTGGTGTAAAAATGAATCAGCCATTACAATTTTTTAACATTGCAATGGCTGATGAAATGGGTTTGAGATAAAAAATTCAGGCAGTTAGCGCCAAACTCGTTTATTTCAATGTTACCGATTTGTTAATCGGAATTTTTTCCAATAATCTTCGAACAAGGTCTCTTGTGCTTACATTATCTGCTTCTGCCTCATAGTTGACGATAATCCGGTGGTTAAGCACATCTTCAGCTACGGCTTTGATATCCTCGGGAAGCACATAATCTCTGCCTTCCATGTAAGCAATTGCCCTGGAAGCAAGGTTCAGATTGATACTGGCTCTTGGAGAAACACCAAACTGAATGTATTTGGCTTCTTCTTTCAGTCCATATTTTTCAGGAAAGCGGGTTGCAAAAACCAGTTCAATGATATAGTTTTCCAAAGGTTCTGCAATCTTTACCTCATTGATGGCTGCACGGATTGCAAAAATATCCTCTTTAGAAAGTATTGCCTTTACATCCGATGTAAACTGCATATTGGCCATCCTTCTCATGACTTCCATTTCATCTTCTTTGGAAGGATAATCAATATGTACCTTCATCATAAACCTGTCCACCTGGGCTTCAGGAAGTGGATAGGTTCCTTCCTGGTCAACCGGGTTTTGGGTAGCCAAAACTAAGAAAGGCCTGTCCAACTGGAAAGTGGTCTCGCCAATGGTCACTTGTTTTTCTTGCATGGCCTCCAAAAGAGCAGACTGAACTTTGGCAGGAGAACGGTTCACCTCATCTGCCAAAATGATATTGGCGAAAATTGGCCCTTTTTTCACTTCAAATGTAGCCTCCTGTTGATTGTAAATCATGGTACCTATCAAATCTGAAGGCAATAAGTCCGGGGTAAACTGAATTCTCCTAAAATCCAAATGCAATACCTTAGCCAGGGTGTTGACAGTGAGCGTTTTTGCCAGACCCGGGACACCTTCCAAAAGGATATGACCATTGGTAAAAAGACCTACCAACAACCTGTTGATCATCCTGTCCTGGCCTACCACTACTTTTTTAACTTCCTCAATTACCTGTTGGATTTTCTCCTGATGCATCTATTCTCTTGTAATAAAGTTTCAAAATCAATTTACAAAGCTAGGGATACCTTACATCGGCAAACTTAAAAAGGCATGCCATGTACTGAAGCGGTCTAAAATTAGAACAAAATCCCCTATATGCCAATTACTCCCCCTCCTTCTTGATAAATGGTTAGAAATATTAACATTTATCGCCTTTTTCTGACAGAGGAACCTGTAAATGTTTTCTTCAGATTGTCTTTTTTGGTATTCTGGATTTTTCTTTCTGTGACATTCAATAAGCGATAGAGTTCTTCCTGCGTAAATTCCCTCACCTCTCCCGATTCAAAGCCTTCTATGGTGAGGTTTTCCATCGACCATCGAACCAAACGTAGGGTGGGAAAACCCACAGCAGCGGTCATCTTTCTCACTTGCCTGTTTTTACCCTCTATAAGGGTGAGTGAAATCCAGGAATCAGGAACAGACTTACGGAATCGGATAGGGGGATTCCTTTCGGGAAGCTCAGGAACTTCTTGTAAAAGCCTGGCAAAGGCTTTCTTGGTCCTGTACATTTTTCCGTCCACATTGATCTCCACTCCGGCTTCTAACTTACTGATGGCTTCCTCTGTAGGAACACCCTCTACCTGGGCAAAGTAAGTCCGCTTGTGGCCGAAATTTGGATGTAACAAGTAATTGTTCAGTGCTTTGTCATCTGTAATCAACAACAAACCCTCGCTGTCCTTGTCTAACCTTCCTACAGGATAAACCTCTTTGGGAAATTCTCCAAGTTCCTTTAGGGTATCCTTTTCCCCACTGAATTGGCTTAGCATACCAAATGGCTTGTAAATCACAAAATAGCGGAAAGACATAAAAGAGAATTTAGAATTTTAGCAAAGTAGAATCTGGACAAAGTTCTGAAAAAATAAATCAAAAGGCTCATGCTGTTTCAGATTTGTAAACAGCATGAGCCTTTTGATTTAGTTGGGTTTCAATTAACTTCCGCAACCGATACAATCAAAATGGCTGTCCATAGGCTTGATACCCTTCAATTGCATTTCCAAATTATGGATTCGGTCTCTGGCGTCCATGTCCTGAAACATGTCTCCTGTCAGGCTAGCCCTAAGCTTTTCAATTTCCTGTTCGATGGCTGTTTTTTGCTCTGCTGTCATTTTGAAATGGTTTAAATGGTAAGTGCCTTCAATATATAAAAGTTCGTCTAAATTTGTAAGTCTCCTGAAAAACAGGGAGAATAATTTTACCTTTATGTTTTCCAAGTGGCTCGGAAATTGTGGCTTTTAGAACATTGTTTTACCACTAATTTATTAAACCATGGATAAATCTTCATTTGCTAAGCTCAGTACATTCAGAAAACAACTGCACCAATATCCGGAACTTTCCGGCGAGGAAAAGGAAACAGCCAAAAGGGTGTTGGACTTTTTTAAAGATATCCCAGTAGACAAAACCATTCAGAATCTAGGAGGAACTGGCCTGGCTTTTGTTTTTGAGGGAAAGGAACCCGGCCCAACATCTTTGTTCCGATGCGAACTGGATGGATTACCCATCAAAGAGGAGAACAACATCCCCTATCTAAGCAATAATTCAGGCAAGTCACATGTCTGTGGACATGATGGCCATATGGCCATCATTTCAGGATTAGGCCTTAAACTGGCCGAAAAAAAACCAGCTAAAGGTAGGGTAGTGCTTTTGTTCCAGCCTGCAGAGGAAACAGGGGAAGGCGCTCAAGCCGTGATTAATGACAAGAAATACGAAACGATCAGGGCAGATTATGCTTTCGCCCTGCATAACTTACCCCGCTATGACATGCATCAGATTGTTATCAAAAAGGGGGCTTTTGCTTCAGCATCTGTCGGCATGATTGTAAAGTTAAAGGGTAGAAATTCTCACTCTGCCCATCCGGAGGCTGGCAATTCTCCTGCTCTTGCCATGTCCAAGATCATCGTGGCATTGGAAAGATTGCCGGATGCTATGAAAAAGTTCACCCTTGTGACCGTCATCCACGCCAAACTGGGAGAAATTAATTTTGGAACCACTCCCGGTGAAGCAACAGTGATGGCCACGCTTAGGGCTTATGAAAACGAAACCAGGGATCTTTTGGTCACTTATGCGGAAAAACTCTGTGGACAGATTGCCAAAGAATATGGATTGGAGGTTTCATTTGATTATACAGAAAAATTTGCAGCTACTCACAATGATCCCGAAGCTTGGGATTACGGAAATACAGCTGCCAAGAAATTGGGGCTCAAAACCAAACATGTGCGGGTTCCTTTCCGCTGGTCGGAAGATTTTGGGCTCTTTTCAAGCTCTACCAAAACCTTGCTTTTTGGACTGGGTTCGGGCAAAAAACAACCGCAGCTTCATGAACCCCATTTTGATTTCCCTGATGAGTTGATCCCAACAGGAGTGGATATGTTCTGGGAAATCATTGGGCAATTGCATCACTGAAACTAATACTTCCATTTATTGGCCAATGCTACCAAACTCAGCATTACCGGAACTTCCACCAAAACACCTACCACGGTCACCAAAGCTGCAGGACTTTCCAATCCAAACAAGGCTATGGCTACGGCCACTGCCAATTCAAAGAAATTACTGGCTCCTATCATGGAAGCAGGAGCGCATACCGCATGCCTAAGTTTCAGGTTTTTTCCCCCGAACCATGCCAAAAAGAAGATAAAATAGGTCTGGATAATCAAGGGAATAGCTATCAGCAGGATAATCAGTGGATTGTTGAGGATATTAGGCCCCTGGAAAGCAAACAATAAGACCAAAGTCAACAACAAAGCAATAATGCTCACTGGCTTGAATTGGGGAAGGAATTTGGATTTGAACCATTCTTCCCCGTATTTGGCTATTAGGCTTTTATTGGTAAGTACACCTGCCACCAAAGGAATCACTACAAAGATGATCACTGAAGCTACCAAAGTTTCGTAAGGAACTGTGATATTGGTAATCCCCAAAAGAAAACCCACTAAAGGAACAAAGGCCACCAAGATAATCAGGTCATTGACCGATACTTGCACCAAAGTATAGTTGGGATCCCCATCGGTTAGATAAGACCATACAAATACCATCGCTGTACAAGGTGCCACCCCCAAAAGAATCGCGCCAGCTATATATTCCCCTGCAAGTTCAGGTTCAATATAAGCGGAATAAAGTTGGTCAAAAAATACCCAAGCGAAAAACGCCATGGTAAATGGTTTGATCAACCAGTTGATAATGACGGTCCAAATCAGCCCCTTGGGAGCCTTCCCTACATTTTTGACAGATCCAAAATCAATCTGCAGCATCATCGGGTAAATCATCAACCAGATCAATATAGCTATAGGCAAATTGACATTGTAAATTTCCAAATCAGACAAAACAGAAATATCATCCCCAGCCAAATGACCGATTAGGATTCCAACACCAATACATAAGGCAACCCATAAGGTCAGGTATTTTTCGAAGAAGGCTATTTTTTTGGTTTCTGACATTGCTCTAAGTTTTATTGGCAACTGTTTTTATCTTTCATTTTATTTATCCAATCACTGATACTTATCGATATCAGCTCTGCTATATTAATTGATATTTGGTTTGGTCCAGAAACAATATCAATAAATATCCAATATCTACCAATATCTATTTTTTAATTTTCGAAAACACATACAACATCTCCGAAGCAATCTGCAAGGACCTGGTATCATACATCTCAACCTCTTTTTCTGTATCATCAAATGCTTTGGGGTCTTCATACCGGACAGGAATTCTGGCTTCCGCACCGGGAATAAAAGGGCAGTTTTCATCTGCATGGGAGCAGGTCATTACTGCTGCGAACCCTTTCGGAGCATTGGCAGGATCGTCATAGACTTTGCTGAAAGTAATAATAGGATCCTCATCATCTGAGAAGAAAACAAAGTATTTGGGATTTCCATTTCCTTCTTTGCTGACCTTGAATCCAAATCTTTTGATAGAGGCCACTGCTCGTTCATTGAAGGCAGTTACTTCCACTCCTCCAGAATAGGAGTTGATGGCTATGCCATAAAAGGCCGCAGCTACTTTTCCCCAGATTTGCGAAAACTGGCTTCTTCGGGAATTATGGGTACAGATAAAATTCAGGTTGATTTCCTGACCCTGATCGACTTTTTTTTGGACATAATCAATCAGGTGCTGAAGAACTTCTCTGCGTTCTTGAGGAATGGGAAGGGCCTGAGCCTTCTCAATGTAGGTTTGGAGGGTTGGGTATAGGTTCATTTCTTAAGAATCAAGAGGCAAGAATCAAGAGGCAAGACACAAGAAACGAGACGCTAGAGGCAAGAGTATGTCTAATCTCTAGCTTATCGTATCTCGCATCTCTTAACAGCAGCCCGATCCAGGTTCACAGCTATTCGCTGTTTGGAGGGAAGCCAGTGAAATTCTAAGTTTTGGTTTTTCGGTAACAGGTCTGCAGCAGGCTGCGGCTTTTTCTTCGGGAGTGGTGGCCCTGTCTTTGGCTTTGCAAGTTGTTTGATCTGGCGTGAGTTGTACGATCAGGGCATTACCGGTATCCTTGATGTTATGAACTGGAAGGACAGCTGTTGGAAACACAGAATTACCATATTCAAATTTGATATCAGCATCCGGATAGGTTTCCCTCACACGATTGACCACTTCAAAAATCTTCAAGGCCTTACTGGTATCCACGGTGTGATCAGGCTCAGGGACTTCATTTTCCCACAATTGCACATGCACTTCTGACCACTGATTGCGTATTCCACCACAATCTACTGTGTCGAAGTTCACATTTTTGATTTCGGTAATATGATAATCAGTTCTGACATATTGCCCGGACTGGTATTCGAAGAAAAGTGCCTTTTCAGGGTTTTCTTGAAGGTTTTTGATGAATTCGGTTGTTTTCATTTGTTTCTCGCTAAGGCGCAAAGGCGCTGTTTTTTTAGATTTTAGACGCTAGATATGAGATGCTAGACTCTGTTATTCTTTGATCAAGGCCATGAATGGCTGAGATTCGGTGAGGTCTTCTGTTTCAATTTTAAAGACCAAAACATCAAAATATCAAGTAAATAAATCTTGAATCTTGTGTCTTGCATCTTGAGTCTCTAACTAACAACATCCCGATATCTTCGGAAAGCCACTGAATAAGTCTTGAAATAAATTCTGCACTTCAGCCCATCGCACCGCATCAATGCAATAATTGACAGAAACCCCTTCTATGCTTCCTTTGATTAGTCCGATTTCCTTGAGTTCACGGAGGTGTTGGGAAATGGTGGCTTGAGCCAGTCCGAGTTCCTGTACCAAATCTCCATTGATACAGGAATTGGCCTGAATCAAATATTCAAGAATAGCTATGCGCGCAGGGTGGGCAAAGACTTTGGCAATTTTCGCTAGTTCGTTTTGACGGTCGGTGAAGAGATCTGTTTTGGTGACACCCATGTGGAGACGGTTAGAGATTAGAAGCGAGAATCTAGAGATTAGATTTTAGAGGCAAGAGGCAAGACAACCAACAATATCCCAGTATCTAAATATCATAATATCTGTTTCTAGCATATTTATATTTTAGTTGAATTGTATTTCGGTATAAGCATATTTCAATCATTAATACATCGCAATATTACGATATTTAAATCGTAGAAACCAAACCCATTGAATCATTTTTTTATTACCTGATTTCTTTTCATATTTGCAATAAAGTTGCAAATAATGTGGGTTTTGATCAGGATTAAACTAATTTAATTGACGAGTCTTCCACTAGCAGTTTTATTAACCAATCGAAATTCCACTTTTCTCACCAATCAAATCATGGAAAAGAAATTACCCGTAACTGTACTCAGTGGCTTTTTGGGAGCCGGAAAAACAACCTTGCTAAATCATATTCTTCATAACAAGGAGGGCCTCAAAGTGGCCGTGATTGTCAATGATATGAGTGAAGTCAATGTGGATGCTCAATTGGTGAGAAGTGAAAATACCCTTTCCAGAACGGAGGAAAAGTTGGTGGAAATGAGCAATGGTTGCATTTGCTGTACGCTCCGCGAAGATTTGATGCTGGAAGTAGAGCGTTTGGCCAAGGAAAATCGCTTTGATTACTTGTTGATAGAAAGTACGGGTATATCAGAACCTTTGCCTGTAGCTCAGACCTTTAGTTTCGTAGATGAAGAAAAGGGGATTGACCTCTCTAAATTCAGCCGTTTGGACACTTTAGTGACCGTGGTAGATGCCTTTAATTTTTACAAAGATTTTGGATCGGCTGATACCGTGTACTCCAAAATGCTCAACGATGATCCAGAAGATCAGCGATCCATCGTAAATCTATTGACAGATCAGATTGAGTTTGCCAATGTGATCATTATCAACAAAGCAGATTTGGTTTCTAAAGAAACCGTGGAGGAATTGGCTGCGATCATTCACAAGTTAAATCCAGGTGCAAAAATCATCAGCACTTCCAATAGTAAAGTAGATCCTAAAGAAATTCTCAATACCGGTTATTTTGATTTTGAGGAGGCTTCCAATTCTGCGGGTTGGCAAGAAGAACTCCAAAAAGACCATCATACGCCAGAAACGGAGGAGTATGGAATTTCTTCCTTTGTTTTCAGGAATAAAAAACCCTTTCATCCCCAGCGATTTTGGAAGTACATCTCAGAAAACTGGCCTGCTGGAGTCATCAGAAGTAAGGGACTTTTCTACATTGCTTCCAGAAAAGATCAGGCACTTTCCTGGTCCCAAGCAGGAGGTTCCTTGAAAGCAGAGCCTGTGGGTGTTTGGTGGGCCAGTATGCCTTTTAAAGAGCGTATGTATTATGCCTCATATATTGAAAATCAGGAGTACATTGAATCTAAATGGGATAAGATCTTCGGAGATCGAATGAACGAGCTTGTCTTGATCGGACAGGACTTGGATCAGGAACAGATTATCAAGGAACTAGAAGGATGTTTGCTCAACAATTTAGAACTGGCAGAGTATCTGAAAGGTAAAAAGTTTACGGATAATTGGCCGATTTAAGAAGTACTTTTTGATGTGCTCAATTCCAAATATAGTTAAGTATTAGTACTTAGTTTTGGACATATGTTTGTTGGAGACTTATTTATTTGCCCAGATAGGTAAGGAGGTTCTCCATTTAGCAGATTCACTTTCTAAGGGAACTTTGGGAAAAGAGGTCTGCACATAGTTTTGTCCAGACTCAAAGCAATCAGTACTGCCGAACAATTTCAATTTCAAACTGATACCACAACTAAGAATCTGCAGATTTGTCAATGCGCTGCCTGAAGATGAACAACCTTCAACAACCGACTTGGAACTGAAAAGAAAAGCGGGAGCAATATTGGAAACTTATAAACGGATCCGAAAGAGCAATTAGCCCTAGAAAGTAGCTATCCATTCCTTGAATTGTTGAAATTCATTCGGGAAAATTTAAGTGAGTGTAATTGTGTAAGAGAAAAGTCTTTTAAATTCCTCGAACCTGTTAACTAATTTTAATCTTTTTTTAGTACCTTTGAACCGATGTTAAAGAGCTTGATGTACATATTTATGGCAGCCTTGTTGGTACTGAACGCGATGGTATATTCCGTCATTCAGGGCTCCTATGTATTGAATAAAGCAGCTATCATCGAAAATTTCTGTGTCAACAAATCGCAGCCGGAACTCAAATGTGATGGGAAATGCTACTTAGCCCAGCAATTGAAAGCCGAAAAAGAAAAGCAGGACCAAAATAGCCAACATTCCTTTGCAATGGATTTTGGACAGTTTGTAGTTGCTGAGCAAATGTTGCTTTTGGAATTTGATCCTATCAATATTGAAGCTAGTTATTCTCAGCTTTATTTAGAGCTGACTCCAAGTATTTTTTCAGGTGATATTGTAACACCTCCCCGTATCTAATCTTAAGGCTGTATTACGCCTTGCCCATCGGCAGGTGGTTCTTTAGAATATGCCAATTTAATGGTATGAATGATTCATTCATTGCTGACCGCGTAAAACAGACTTTATTTCGAAACCTTTCCACCATTAGTTCTAAGGCTAAATTTCTTCAAAAATTAGCGTAATCAACAACTGATAAAAGTAATCGGGACATCTCCATGGTGCGTACCCTTTTCATTCTTTGCATGGCCTGGATGGTCATACTTAACAGTATGGTCTATTCGGTTATTTGTGTCAATTTTCAGCTGAACAGATCCTTTATTGTGGAAATGTTCTGTGAAAACAAAGACCTACCCATGTCTGAGTGCCAAGGAACTTGTTATCTTAACAAACAATTGGATCAAGCATCGCAAGAATCGGATAGTGACTGGATGAGTTTTAGAGCAGATTTTAATTTGTTTATATTTCCAGAAACCATTACAGAGATTGTGGCACTCATCGTCCAGCCACTAGTTTCCGAGTTGAATTGGCATATTGTTAAACCATATATTGCCGAAATTAGTACTTTAGAAAGGCCACCGGAAAACGATTTTTAATGTACCGAGGCTAGTTTTTATTAGCCTTATTGCATCAAGACTTCAACTGGTCTTGTCTTCAGTTTATTTTCTATAATTAAAGAGGCACTAATTAGATGCCTTACAAAAAACAATTGCCAAAAATGAAAAAGTTTAAATCATTACAATATATCATAAGTGCTCTTCTTCTGTCAGTTTCGTTATGGTCTTGTCAGGAATCAGAAAATCCTGATCTCAATGAAACAGGCGAAATGATTGTGAAATTTGATAATTATGTCGGCAACCGCCCATTGGTTCTTGATCCTCCCGGTAGCACCAATTACAGATACATGCTTCCAAATGGTCAGGAATTCAATATCACAAGGTTTGGCTATTACATCAGCCATATTAAATTGGAAGGTCCAAATGGTGAGGTCTTTGTTGACCCTATGTTGGCATCAGCTGCTGAAATCAAAGGTTACTACCGGGTTGATCAGTCAGACCCTAGTACTTTTGAAATTCACTTGAAAGATATCCCGGCGGGTCAATACAATAAAATATCCTTCAATCTTGGTGTAAAAGAAGATGGTATAGTCGAGGGAGCTGTTGCAGGTATACTTGACCGAGCGGCCGGTGGATGGTTTTGGAATTGGAATTCAGGTTTTATCCACTATATGTTTGAAGGTCATTCCCCAGCTTCTGAAAGAGTTCAGGGAGATCTTCGCAATAGAATTCGCCTACATCTAGGAGGTTGGAAAAATATTTCTCCAACTGATGGAACACCCCAGCGTTTCTTTGACAACAATGTAACAATCAGTCTGCCTTTTGATGCTACGGTTCGTGTCAATAAGGCCATGCGCCCTTCACCTCACATTCATATGGACTTATTGCAAGTGATAGGTCAAGCTGATTTTGCAATTGACAACAACATTCACACACCATCCGAAGGGCGTCCTTTTGTTCAGCGTCTTTCAGATGCTTTTGTTGTGGACCATACGCATCAATGAAATGATAGAAGTTAAGGATAAAAAAGGAGGTTGGATCTTATGGTCTACCTCCCTTTTCTTCATTTTGTTGATAATTGCTTGCTCTCAGGCACCAGAGGCTCCTGTTTTGGATAGGTATCAGTTTGAAAAACCAAGTCATTTTCCTGAACCCACATATACCTTTAGAAATAATCAAGTACATGAAAAAGGCTTCAAACTAGGGAGAAGATTGTTCAATGACCCTACGCTTTCGCGTGATGGATCGGTATCCTGTTCTTCTTGTCATTTACAGAGCCACGCATTTGCAGACACTTGGCTGCATCCTATGAGTATAGGAGTTGATGGAAGAGAAGGAAAGCGCAATGCTCCTCCTTTATTCAACCTAGCTTTTCATAAGGAGTTTTTTTGGGATGGAGGAGTGACTCATCTTGATTTTACCCCCATTCTCGCATTTGAGAATGAGGTAGAAATGGATATTGAGTTTCCTGAAGTCGTGGCTCGAATCCAAAGACATCCCGAATACCCAAGATTATTCAAGGAGGCATTTGATGTGGATGAAGTTACAGGACCATTTGTACTGCATGCTTTGAGTCAGTTTATGTTGATGATGGTGTCTGCTGATTCTAAGTACGACCGCTATATCAAAGGCGATTCTAAAGCACTCACATCCTTAGAGCTTGATGGGCTAAAGCTTTTCAGACAACATTGTGAAAGCTGCCATCAAGAGCCTTTGTTTACAGATTTAAATTATCGAAACAATGGCGCTCAGCGTACCATCACAGATTTTGGAAGAGAGATCGTAACTGAGCGTATTCAAGATCGGGGCAAGTTCAAAGTTCCTTCGCTTAGAAACATTGAAGTGACTAGCCCATATATGCACAATGCTCGATTTGAAACCTTGAGACAGGTTTTGGATCACTATACAGATGGAGTTACCGAACAAGTTACCATCGATCCGAAAGTATTTGCTGATGGGAAGCCGGTGATTGCTCTCACTTCAGACGAAAAAGAGAAAATCATAGCATTTCTAAAAACCTTGACTGACCCTGGGTTTCTTTCAAACCCTATATTCTTCAATACCAATGACTAAAACAATTAAAATAGCACTATTTCTGCTGACCTTTGGAATGATTCATGCACAAGCTCGAGCTTGTGATGCTTGCGGTTGTGCTTTGGGGGGCTTCAATTTTGGTGTGATTCCGCAAAATGAAGCACATTTTGTGGGTGTGCGTTATGCTATAGCCCAATTCTACGCTAACTCCAGACACGGTGGAGTATTGGAGTATTCTAATGATACCTATCAACGGTTAGATTTGATGGCTAGAGTTGCTATAAATGAAAAATTACAGCTTAACCTCGTACTTCCCTACAAGTACAATACCATGAATGGTAGCCACGAGTCAGAACAATTGAGTGGCCTTAGTGATCCTATGCTGATGCTTAACTATAAACTATTGGATCAGAAGGGGAATCCTATGGAAAAATGGCTCCACAATCTTTGGGTTGGAGTGGGTATAAAAGCGCCTTTGGCTGACTTTCAGTTTTCAAGAACAGAAAATTTGATCAATCCAAATTTTCAATTAGGAAGTGGATCCTGGGACTATTTGGCCATGCTCAACTATACCAGCATGCGTAACCGGTTTGGATTAAATGTGGAGGCTGTGTATAAATTCAATACGATCAATTCACAAGATTATCGCTTTGGTAATCAATATAATGCACAGGCAAATGTGTTTTACAAAGCATTCATCGGCGGAACACAGCTGTTCCCTTTGATAGGAGTGTACCATGAGTTTGGGGGCCAACATACCCATGAGGGTTTTTTACAGGCCAATAGCGGTGGAAGATTAAGTATGGCCCAAGTGGGGGTGCAAGCTCAATTTAAAACCTGGATGCTACATACTAACTACCAAGTGCCCATTAGTCAGGATTTCAACAGTGATACTCACGTGAGTATTCAAGCACAGAACAGGCTTTCACTGACTGTAGTGAAATTTATTGGGAAGAAGAAAGAGCAAAATGTTTTTTCTTTCCAACCAAACTAATGGACTATTCACAGCGATCATTCCTGACCTACGTTCCCAAGAAAAGGTAGTTGATGACTGTCTTTTCTTTTTATCTAATTTATCTAAGCGATTTATGAAAATAATTCTTTCTATTCTTGGCCTAGCTTGCTTTATGGTGAACTGCACTTCTTCTACTGTGGAGGAAAAACCCTTCACATTTGATCATGCAACGGCAATATTACAATCCCTAGAAAAATCTAAGGCATACACGTATGCGATTTTAGATCAAATGCCTGACAGCCAATACAGCTATAAACCGGCCCCTGAGCTGATGACATTTTCTGAACATTATGTTCACAATTCCATCTTTACCTCCAATCAATTGGCCAATCGGCTCAATCTTGAAAATCCATTCAAAGATTTCAAAAGAGACCGTGATTTGAACAAAGAGGAAACCAGATTGGAAGTGGACCGCATGTATGCATTTATGATCCAAACATTGGATTTTCTTCAAGCCAAATGGTGGGTTGTCAAATTTGTCCATTTGAAATTTTGCAATAGTTATGCTAACAGATAATCGTTCGATACTGTATGCTATCAATCACTCGACTTTGCTGTGGGAAACGCCCATACCAAATCCATCAAAAATCCTAAAGGAATTTAACTTAACCATTCATTACAATTTACTTTATGATGCAATATTCAAGGAAAATTTTACCTTAAAAGAATTAGAAAATTTCAGTTAATTGAAACTGTTAATTGGCTTTTCGTCGTAAAACTACTACATCTTAATGGTCATGTTTCCTTGTCGAATTAACCTCCTAAAACTTCTCCTTCTTTTTCTGATTTATAACCCGACTCTATCCAAGCAGCACAATCAGGAGCAATTATCAGTAAAATCTTCCAGTTCAAGCTCGATAAAAACCGGAGGCTATATTAGCGTGGTAAGCAATATATTTTTTTTAAGCGATGAAGAGCAATCCGTGTTTCCAATGAATACTGTTGGATTTCCTACAGGAATTAATTTTTCTCTTAGCGAAAGAGTAGCTTTTTCAGTTGAATTTGTTCCCACAATAGATTTTTCTGATGGCCCCAAAGTAAAGGCTTTTTTATTTCATCCGGGAGTAATTTATAATTTAGACAAAAATCACGGAATAGCCGGAAGAATTGCATTTGAAAGTAATGGGCAAATTGGCTTTACTCCTGTCTTTGGTAAGACTATCCATAGATTTTCAAATTCTAACTTGTCGGTTTCAGTTCCATTTCCAATTAGGTTTGGAAATGATCTGCCAACAAATGTATCAATGGGTTTACAAATTGGCTGGGGGTTTTAAAAAATACATCTGTTCCAAATTATTGATTTAAGAGGTCAAAAGCATTGATTTTATTTTTTTGTTTTTAACCGTTAACTAATTTTGTCCGGTAAGAGACTCAATTATGCATTCGGAAAAAGGGCTATCAGTTTACATATTTTCAAAAATTCTGATTGCTTTGATTATTTTTATTCATCCATTTTTAGCATTAAGTCAAAATGATACTCTGAAGACAATCGATCTACAAGAAATAGGTATTAGGGGCTTCAAAGAATTGAGTCCTGTTACCAGCTTGCAGGAACGAACTTTTCTTATACCAATAGGAGGAAGAAAAACAGAAGTGATCCGTATCAGTGACTTACCTGCCAATATTGCCGAAAAAACAGGCCGACAGATTTTCGCTCAGATTCCGGGGGCTTTTGTTTACGATATGGATGGGCCCGGCAATCAGGTTAATCTTTCTGTGAGAGGACTTGATCCTCATAGAAGTTGGGAGTTCAATGTAAGGCAAAACAATATTATCATCAATACGGATATTTATGGATATCCTGCGTCCCATTACAGCATGCCCATGGAGGCAGTGGAAAGAATAGAATTAGTTCGAGGGACAGGTGCCTTACAATATGGCCAGCAATTTGGGGGCATGCTGAATTATGTCCTAAAGTCTCCCGATACAACTAGAAATTTTGGATTTGAAAATATGACCACTTTTGGCTCTTTTGGGCTTTTTTCCTCGTTTAATGCAATCGGAGGAAGGGTGGGCAAATGGACCTATTATGGATATTACCAAAACAGAACCTCAAATGGATATAGAGATCATGCCCGTTCTGATTCGGATGCGCAGCATTTTTCATTGACCTTTGCTGCTAACGAAGACTTGAGTATTAAAGCTGAAATTTCCCGCAGTACCTATCTCTACCAGAGCCCTGGGCCACTTTCTGATCAAATGTTTAGAGAAAACCCAAGGCAAGCTTCCCGTTTCAGAAATTTTTATTCTCCGGAGATATGGGTTCCTGCCTTGACACTAGATTACAGGGTAGGGCCTAATACCCATATACAATGGATTAGCTCCATAATCTACGGAAAAAGGGGAGATATAGCTTTTCCCGGAAATGCGCTTGCCATCGACAATATTAGACCCGAAACCAACAGTTTTGCCCCCAGAAATGTTGCCATTCATTATTACAATAGCCGTACCTCTGAACTGAGAATGCTGCATGAATACAAATTAGGTAAGATCAAAAACGACCTTAGCATTTCGTCAAGATATTTTAACAATATCAACGACCGAAATCAAAGAGGAAGGGGCAGCAGCAACACATTTTTTGATTTATCAGTGGATGGAAACTTCGAAAATGAACTTACCTTACACAGTAGAAGTCTTGCTTTTGCAATTGAAAACCAAATCTATATTAAAGACAATTTTACTGTTTCTCCCGGTTTAAGGTACGAAAACGGCCGTTCTGATTTGACAGGCAGTATAGCTTATTTAGAAGAAAGACAGGTCCCCCAAGAAATACTTTATGACTTTCTCACGCTGGGTGTTCATGGCCAATGGTTCAATGACAAAGGGGTGAGAATTTTTGGCGGGATTTCACAGGCAAATAGACCAGTACTTTTTCAGGACTTGGTGCCCGGTGACCCCTTTGCCAGGATAGCTGAGGGACTGCAACATTCCTTAGGTTACAATACTGAAGTAGGAATAGAAAATAGGAAACATAAATACCTGCAATACAACCTGACTTTCTTTAGGACATTTATTGGGAATAGGATAGGTAATTTGATAGATGTAGAAGCCGGACAGACCTTTGTTACCAAAAGCAATATTGGTGATAGCCAGACTGATGGTATAGAGCTATGGCTGAATGGAGTCCTTTACAACGATTCAAAGGCTAAAATTTCAATTTTCAATGCTTCTTCGTACATGGATGGCAGATACGTAGCTGGAACATTGAGAAGTGGTTCAGAAAATGTTTCCATTGTCGGAAACAGAATCGAATCAGTACCGGAATGGATTATCCGTACCGGATTGACCATAGAATTGGGACGGTTTAAATCATTACTCCAACACCAATATGTCAGTGAGACTTTTGCGGATCCACTTAATACAATCATCCCTTCTCCAGATGGGGCAGTAGGATCAGTTCCGGAATACCATATTTTTGATTGGAACAGCAGCTTTTCACTTTCTGAAAAGTATGTTTTGAGATTTGGGGTCAATAATCTTCTCAACCGCCAATATTTTATCAAAAGACCTACCATGTATCCCGGTGCCGGAATTTGGCCATCGGATGGTAGAAGTGTGGTGGTTTCCGTCAATGTGAAGATTTGATTTAAAATAGATGAGTCTCATTTTGAATGTTGAGAACTACTGTCATCCTACTAAATTAAGATTTTCTTGATAATTGGCCTAGTTTTACAATTTAGGGGGTGTTTTTGAATTTTGAAAAACACCCTCATTTCTAACTTCAAACAGGTCAAGTTGTACTATTTCTAGATCCCTGCCTGAAACCGATAATTTTTTAGAATTGATGAGTTTGACCAGTGATATATAGGAGCACATATTGATTGCCGCCATATTTACAATTGTTAAGAACTGTTCGGCTTCTTTAGATTGCTTATGAATAACTGTAAAGAGTAAATTAGCTATCAATGTTATCCAGACCTGCGTCTTAATACCTTCCAAGCTGTCCGAGAAAAAATAGCTCAGCTCAAAGTTTTGTTTTAACTGCTTGAATAGGACTTCAATGTTCCATCTGTACTTATAAAGCAGAACAATGGTCTGTTCACGGTACTCAAACATATTGGTAACAAACTCCAGAGTTTAACCGCTTAAAGGGTCTATATATTTAATCAGTCTTGCCTTCATTGCTTCTTTTGAGGGATTTAGGAGAATTATCTGATCTGAAATTACCCCTCCAGATGCATAATCACTGATATGGTTAGTCTTTCCTTCCACGACGTCATAGACGGCATCTTCATTAATCCTGGTAAGAAAAAAGCTCCCTCGTTAGTTAACTCCTGCCATTTTTTGTACTTGACAGACCCCTTATCAAAGACATATATCGCCCCTTTTTGGGGGACAAGCTGTCCGAGAAAAGATTTGTCGTTACAAGCAGCCTCGGTAATATGTACCAGATCAGGTACTGAGCTTCCCAAAGGAAGCTGAGCATGGATTTATAAACCTCCCTTTTTCTTTCCGTCGATAGGGTTACGCCCGGCACCTTTGAAAACATCTACAAAAAGAGAGATAGTCGAAGAGTCAAGAATAAAAATTTTACTGACATTGACCTGTCTGGTAAGAAAACAAGGCATTACAGGTCTCAACTCTTCAGCGGAATGAGCTACGAGCTTATTGTAAATAGCTTCGAATACTTTACTGTCACGATTAATAGTTGCATCGCTTAGAGTACTCACAGCCGGTAGTTTGTAAATGTCAAGATAAGAAAGCTTATTTTCAAGAAAGAGAAGGTTCTAACAAAGACTAACCAAAGAATGGCTTTTAGTGGCAACACCATAAAGTAGGAAAACCAATTGCTTCCATGTGGTCATTGTCTTATAATATCTGTCACTCTGATATTCAAGTACACATGAATCAACTATATCACGGGGAACAAAAGAAAGTAGCTGACAAATGACGGGTTGACCCGCAAGTTTTGTATTTTTGTACATGATGTTTTGGTGTAGTGACTATAAATATCATAAGTTTTAGCGAGGCTTCATAGACTCGCTATTGTATTTTTCTAAGATATCCAAAAACACGCAGTGTTTTTGTCGGATGACAGTATTATTATACTACCAATCAGATAAATTTATACAAGATATCCCTTATAGGTTCACTTCTAAAAATCTCGCTCTCCGTACTCAGTTTTCACCTGCTTGGCTGACTTGGATCTTCCATTGAAATTGTAAGTCAAACTAAACTGTATAATTCTATCAAACCTCCCATATTCTGTGGAAGATAAAAACTCAAAACCTCGGGTGTTGATAGTTTGAATCTAGGTTTTTTAAAAAATAGTTTAAGTGCAACTTTAACCCCCTACTTTTATCCAACAAACCGATAAGCAATCCCCAATTGAAGGGCAAAATTCCTATAACGGATTTTGTCTTGAATATCATAAATGATGGATAAAAGAGCAGGGGTTGTTGTGGACTTTGGGTACCGGCAATTGACAAGGTGAAGTAATTTTAAAAGAAGGATTTAATTTATCTTTGGATATTCTTTGAAAGTTTAGTTTTTTATTTTATTATTGATCAGTTTTAGTTTTAACTTAAATTAACTTTTCGTGAAATTAAAGAACAACCGAAAAAGAACTGGGAAAAGAATTTCCTGGCTTCTTAGTGAAACTGGGGGGGGGGATTAGTTAACCTTTCTTTAGCGAAAGGCCTCGTAATTGTGGCCATGGTTTTGTCTGGATGTAGTCAGGAAGTGATTACAGATGATTATTTGGACAAAGGTATCGAGCAATCATCCTCAAAAGGTTTGCTTCAAGTTTCTTGGGAGTCAGTTATTTCTACTGATTATCAGGGTAATTTAGATGCTCTAAATGAAAACACGCTATCTTCAATGAATCCTTCAGAAGAGAAACAACGTGTTGAATTCGTGTTGTTTGAGACTGGAGAAGCTCGACTAAGCATAGAGCATTTAGCCAAAAATGAAGGGATCAAAATCCCTCATGAGGATCTACCGGATGATCGGTCGCCAGTAAAGAAAACCGTAATCTATGGCGGGGAAATCTCTTGGTATGACGGTTCAGGTGTATTGCTTGGATCAGAATCCGTGGACCGACTGGATTATTCTTCATGGATCTCAGATATCAAACAAATCAAAGAAACAAATTCCAAAGAAGATATCAATAGGGCTTTGCGAAACTTTCAATCCCAATTTTTTAAGGTTAATCTGGAGAAGTTTCTTGAAAATATTAAAGCAAATAATCCCATTGTACGAGAAATAGAGGAGTTTCAAATTTTAGAGGAAAATGAAACCTATGTCACCATACGTGTGGATTTGGCACAATTTGAACCGGGACAGACTGGAATTAATGTGATGCTAATAGACAAGAATAAAAATAGAATGGTAGCCAATAGAATTTATACCGAAGGTTATGAAATCCTACAAACTACCTACTACGGTTATTCCAAAAAAGATATTGAGACCCTAGATGCCATTCGGGTGGAAGAACCTCTTCTTCTGGAAGAACCGGTGGAAGTTACTAAAGTGACTTTGAATAAAATCTCTAACTTAAACATCTCATTAAATTGATACAGCTATGAAAAAGATATCTCTATTATTTCTTTGCTTTTGTTTTTTTCTTTCTCGTAGCTCCAATGCTCAAAATAAAAACACTTTTTGGTTACATGGGCTTGGCGATGATGAAAAAGCTTGGCAGCATTATGCCGCCATATTTGAAGCAGAACGACGAATGAGCAGCAATCGTCTTAAATACCCTTCAGACGCTGGAGTGGTTAGTTCTACATCTACCATTAGTAACCATATTACCCCCAATCCACAAAATATAGGAATCGGTCATAGCATGGGTGGTGTGGTCTTGAGAAACTTGGATAGAGTAAGTTCTCCTTCCTTTAGGAGAATTAATGGATTGATTACAGTGGCTTCGCCCAATTCTGGTGCAGGAATCGCCAATTCTTTTGATGATCAGAGTTTGCTAAGAGCTAGTCAAAAGGCCTGCACAGATATTTCTGCGGGTCCGACTTCTGAACTTTTTGGTTTACCATGGAAAATGATTGAACTGAAATTTGCCTCTTCGTTAGGTGCTAGCCTAACTTCAAAAGCTCTCTGTGAATTATTTATAACAAATGACCTGCTAGGAAACTATGCCGGATCTGCCTCAGCCCGGGCTGATTTAAAGATTGGTAGCCCCTTGCTTGGTCAAATCAATAGTTATAGCTCCTCCATCCCTAGGCTAACGATGATTGCAGAGGAAAACCGCCCTGTCCATTGGCGTATGTTGAGTAGTACGCTAACCCGCAATAATTCGTCTCCAAGTGACCAATTATTGCCTGATGTAATTACAGGGGTAGAGGTAATCTACAATGGCTTTTTTGTGGCTAGAACTACTGGTGCAGTGGCCAATACAATTTTAGGCTTCATAAATCCTGTGCTATTTGCGAAAGCTGCCCTTGATGCTTATAAGGCAACAAAATGGAAAAAGGGAGTCGATTGGCTTAGAGACAGTGAATCCATCTGGAACGGACTCACTGGTGCAATCCGGCTGGAACCTGAAAAGTACTGGGTCTGGACATGGATTCCTTGTGAAACTATTCCTGGAAGACAATTGCTAATCGATGACGTAGGGAGAGATCGGGATCAGTCCTGCGGAGAGTGGGGATTTGTGGAGCGTACACGACAGGTGATGGTACATTATCCTTCTGACGGATTTATTCCCAACTATAGTCAGGATATCGCTTCCCTGCCTGCATCCAACCGCTACTATATCCGCGGAGCCAATCATATCGAAGTACTCAATATGTCCAACAGTCGGCAGAATGGACAGCCGAATGATGCTACTAGAGAACAACTAAATGATGTTTTTGATTTTAGAACTGATATTTTCAGAACGGATAGAAGACAATGAGACCGTTTAGCTTAGGAATTATATGCTTGGCTTCTGCCTTAGTTTCCTCCTGTTTCTTATGGGATAAGGATGAACCCAAGCTGAAAACCAACGAGGAAGGGGAAGTGATTTCCCTTCCTTACCTCTGGAAAACAAACCTTCACTTTAACGACCCGGTATTTAACGGAACACTGAAATATCCGATTTACTACAAGGAAAATATTATTATTCCTATGACAAAAAGCCCATCAGGAAGATTGCTCGCAATGGTCAATCCGTTAAATGGAAAAGTTCTTTGGGAGTGGGATGATCGTTTTGTTAAAGCTACTGAAGATATATTAATTGGCCAATTCCCACAATTTGAAAATCTGATTTTTTTCCCCGCTGGAGGTAGGCTTTATTGTGTTAATCTGCAAAATGGGGAAACCCATTGGAAAAGGCGAATGGATCGTTCATTTTATAGTAATGTTTATGGCAAAGGTGAAAATTTCTATATGTTTGGTAGATCTGATGCATTTCCCGATTCGGTGTATCAGTCCGTTATCTTCAAAGGAAATATTGTCACAGGAGATCTGGAGGAGTATCTGATCCCTAACTTTACCATGGATTATTTCTTTCCCGGCAATCGGATCGGGGATGTGACCGCAGCTATGCCGGTGGGCCTAGATGGGAAGGAGTATCTGGCGGTCGTTTGGCAGGAGCCCTTCTTTGAGTTCTTTTGGCAGTCCTATCTGGGACTGTACGATCAGAGCACCCGGGCGTGGGTCTATGAAAAGACCATCATCAATCCGGAAAAAGCCTTCAATGGGGTACTGCTTAATCCTCCGGTAATTTATAAGGATAGAATATACATGGCCGTGGGGTTTGAGCTCACTTGCCATGACCTCCGCACCGGTCAGCAGTACTGGCGAAAGAAGTTTGACGGGGAGATCTTCTTCTCCAACTTCCTGATCGAAGAGGATAGGATTATCGTCAACAATGAGGATCAATATGTATATGCCCTAGATCCAATGTCAGGTAATCAACTATGGAAAACACGGGGTTCAGGTACAAGCAGTAAAATGAGCTATATGAACGGGGTTGTCTATTTCAACGGAGGAGCAAGCGGCAGGCTCCATGCAATAGATATCAGGGAGGGCAAGACTGTATGGAAGATCGATCCCAAACTGATTGGAGAGTTTCCTGACGAAGCCTTTAGAGGAACAGCCATCTATACCCTCCCCGGAGAAAACGGAAAAAAGGGGAAAGTGATATCCCTGACAGGAAATAATGCCTATTGCTTTGAAGCGTATCGGTAAATTAACACACTAACTGAAAACTAATACTACAATGAAAAAAATTTTAATTTTAATTTTCTTTAGCACTTTTTCATCTTGGGTAATGGCCCAAACGGAAAAAGGCAACATCCTGATTGGAGCCGGAACCACACTTGGCTTGGGGCAAAGTGATGGACTGATGGGTTTGGCATTTAACAGTTCTACCACGGAATTGGCTAATGGGGTAGAATTGAAAAATCGGATGACTTCATTTTTTATTTCATCCAAAGGGGGATATTTTATTTTCGACCGATTTGCGACAGGGTTAGAGTTGGCTATTTCCACGAGTAGTGGTACGACTCAGACTTCTGGACTTGAATTAGAATCCAATTTTTCCTTTCTCGGAGCCGGTCCCTTTGTGCGCTATTATTTTCCATCGGGAAAGCTCCTTCCTTTTGCTGAAATCAATTCTCTTTTTGGAGCTAGAAGCGAAGAAACCTCTGGTTCTGGTATTCAGGAAGATAGTAAGTTTTCGGTAGCTAATGTAGGAGGCGGGTTGGGGTTAGCCTTTCTTTTGGGAACTAGAAGTTCGCTTGACCTCGTTGCCAGCTTTAACGCGACTTCGCTCAAGGAGGATCAAACGGATTTGACTACCAGGCAAACTTCCATCGGGCTCAAACTTGGCTTTACGTTGTTTTTTTAAAGAGTTTATGATTAATTATGCCACCTAAAGGATCCCTAAGTTTCAATGGTAAAATTAAGCCTTTGAGATGAACCTTGATTTGGGAATAAAAACCAAATTTTCATTAAGTTAACGATAATGGGATTAAAAGTGAAAAATATCCTTAAACCTATGGTGAGCATTTACTGACTCCAAAATCCCTAACAATTCCAGATTATAGCAGCCATCCTCAGAATTAATAATTCGCTTTTCTCTCACTTCCACACCGATAAGCAATCCCCAATTGAAGGGCAAAATTCCTATAACTGATTTCGTCTTGAATATCATAAATAATGGATGCAGCCTGAGGTATTGGTCCAATAGTCATGAGGATGGTTAGAGCGAAGGTAGGTAGCTGAAAGGTTCATACCTAGATTTTTAGAATTTGGATAAGTAAGCTTGGTTTCCAGTCCATAGGCGAATCCCTATAATACCCCCATGATTAAGACCAGAGATTAAATTAAAAAAAACCGGTTAAATGTAACCTTATGCACAAGCAAACATGACGAAAGTTTTCTCTTGAGTTCTAAGCTAATGTGGCCCTTGAAGCACTCAAGAATCAGTTTGCATTGGCTGAATTGTCCAAGAAGTTCGATGTTAGCCCTGTGATTATATCCAAGTGGAAGGGTGAGTTTTTGGATAATATGTTAGCTGTATTTGAAAAGGATCATTCAAAGAAAAAGAAAGAAGGCCCGGCCCTTCAGCTACTCTATGCCTAGGTCGGAGATAGTTAATTCTGATCAGGGTAGCCAGTACAAATCAGCCTTTTAGGGCTACTACCTCGAAGGGCTAGGTATCAAAGTATCAATGGACGGAAAGAGAAGGGCTTTGGACAATGTATATATTGAAAGGTTCTGAAAGGCGGGCAAGTTTGGTTACCTCTATCTGAACCCAAGGGAGAACGGTTATGACCTCGGGAAGGTTGTCAAATGGTATATTGAATACTACTACCAAAAGGTCCAGCAAACCACCAGGGAGAAGCCAGAAGAAAGGTATTTTGGAGCAACCCAAAAAGCAGCAAAAAACGAAAGTCAGCTGTCCTACCTCCCAAAGAAATCCTTGGGAACCAGGACGCCAACTAAAGTGTATTAATACATAAACTTAGCAACTGTTACTTTTGGTCCAACAAATAGGGATTATTATACTACCAATCAAATAAATTTATACAAGATATCCCTCATAGGTTCACTTCTAAAAATCCCGCTCTCCGTACTCAGTTTTCACCTGCTTGGCTGACTTGGATCTTCCATTGAAATTGTAAGTCAAACTAAGCTGTATGATCCTATCAAACCTTCCATATTCTGTGGAAGATAAAAACTCAAAACCTCGGGTGTTAATAGTTTGAAAATTGGTATTGAAAATATTCTGAAAAATCAAATCGGTACTCAAATTACTATTGATAACAAAATTTAATCCGATATTGGAAAGTAATAAGTCTGTGTCAAAACCTTGGGCAGTTACCGACTTGGATAAGTAAGTGGCATCCCATTGGACTTTCCATCGAGGTGCGGGCTTATATGAAATATTGCTGTTGAGATTATAGTTAAAGCTGCTAGTAGACGGCCTATCAGATATTTCAATATTATTTATTTGAAAGTAAAACAAATTACCTGATAGATAGAGTTTGAATTTATCACTGATTTCCCAATCACTGATTGCTTCTAGTCCGGTGGACTGACTATCTCCGGCATTGGTAGCCAAGGTCAACAAAATAATTCGGTTATAGGGTTGATTTACCCTAAAAATAAGGTTGGAAACTCGGTTGTGGTAAGCATTGAAAATCAATGTAACCGGATTGTAATGTTTAGTTAAGCCCATTTCAAAGTTATGGCTGATTTCGGGTTGAAGGTCCGGGTCTCCCTGCCAAATGGCTTCTGAATGCCTGTGATTTTTGAAAGGGGCCAAATCACGTGTAGTAGGCCTGTCAATTCTTTTGGAATAGGTGGCCCTTAATTCACACTCTTTGCTCAATTTCCATAATGCTTGAAAAGAAGGGAAAAAATCAAACCTGTCCATCAAATACGGGGTTTCTCCCAATTGATGTACCAGATTTCTGTAGGTATGTTCTCCACGCAAACCTCCCGAGAAACTGATATCTCGGAATTTTCCATTTACTTGAATATATCCACCCTGTACCGTTTGCCTTAGGTCTAGGACATCATTGAAGTCAGGATCCCGATACCAATCGTCCAATTCATTATCAAACCTTTCAAACAAAAAATCCCCTTGATGTCTTACTGTCTTCCAAAGGTAGCCGGTTTCTACACTCATAGCATCCCCCACCGGAAATAAATAATCCCCTTGAATTCTCCATCCGTTCAATGGTGAAACCTCTATTGACCTTTCTAGCAAAGTTACTTCACCTGAACCCAAATCGGTATCCCTGTTGCTAAGTGGCCCTCCAAGTGTAGACCGCTCATAGACTGTAGCAAAACTAAGCCTATGTTTATTCTCGAAGGTTTTATTTGCATCAATACTCGTTGTCAAGAATTTTCCCTCTCTGACAAAAAGGTTTTCATTCAAAAAGGTACGGTCAGGTGATTGATTAAAGGTATAATCCAAATCTTCCCCTAAAACTGAATATTCGTTATATACCAGATTAGCTGTACGGTCGTTTCGTCGTTGACCATAAAAGCCTGATGCGCTGATAATCAGATTATTTTTTCCGGAATAAGTGGTCCCTCCTCTCAGACCCCAAATTCTCTCTGAAGTCGGACGCTCACCGGAAGATGGTGACCAAGTTAAGGTATCACCAACTAAGGTCCGAATCTCCCCAATTCTTGAACCACCAATATCAAATCTTCGAAAGTTTCCGGATAAAAAAGAGGTAAACTTACCACTGCTGTGATGCAAGGTAATGTCACTGCCATAGCGAGGTAAATCAAAATTGCTGAAGTTTCCATTTGCTACCATTCCCCAGCCTTTCTGAAATTCTTTTTTTGTCACAATATTGATGATTCCGGCTTTTCCATCCGCATCCATCCGGGCAGATGGAGAGGTCAACAACTCGACTTTTTCAATCATGTTGGCGGGAATTTGTGCTAAGATGTCAGCAGGGCTTTGGTTGGAAATCACTCCATTGACAGTTACCAAAAATTCTGCATTACCGCGCATCATGATATTGCCTTCTGCATTGACAGTGACTGAAGGTAATCTGCTCAGGACATCCATTCCTGTCCCGGATACAGTATTACCAAGTTGGGACGCAGCAAATTCTTGCTTATCTAATTTCATTTGAGCACTCAATGCATCTCCTTGTATCAAGACTTCATCCATTTCAGCCAACTCCGATACCAGTTGGATATTTAGAGTTATATGATTTGTGGATGGATTGAGATGCAGAACCGTATCTTTCGAACTAAATCCAACAAAACTTGCTTCAGCTTTCAGGTAGTTTGAGTCTGGTATGTTGATTGAATAAGAACCATTATCATCTGTTGTAGTTCCTGAAATCATTTTTTGTTGCGCATCAAAAAACCGAATGGAGGCAAAGGGGAGTGGTTCATAGCTATTTTTATCAATTACCTTGCCTTCTATTAAAACGCCCTCTTGGGCAAAAGAAACTAATGGAATTGAAAATAAAAAAATCAGAAATATTTTATAATTGGATTGCATCATTGAGAATAATTAATTCAACATCGAGGGTTTATTACTTATACCTTCCTTTTCTGTAAATGTTGAAATAGTAACGGGATAGTAGTGTTATTTTCAATGTAAATCAACTAACCACATTCAAAAGTATCAATTCGCAACCAAATAGGAAAATCAATCTTTTTAAAAAAGTAAGACTCTAAGCCTATTTAATCATTTCAAAAACGTTAGTGCAGGACAAGCTTAGGAACTGTATCTCTAAAATATAAATGTTGGTTCAAAACGCTGAAAAGACAAGCCAATCCCCAAAAACAGGGATTGGCTTAATATATAATTTATTAATCTTCAATAATCAAAGGGAAGGTAATATCAAAATCTACATCACCATCCTGAGTGGAAGAAGTAGCTGTTTTTACTCCTGGCTGATGTGCTAACCAAACCCTAAAGGTTGCACTCTCCTGAGGATCTGCTGTTGTCCATTTTGTTTTCAATCCTAGAGGCAAGCCATTTCTATCAAAATCTAAGTAGTTGATAGCTCCATCTCTGTTTTGAATATTCCCTATACCAGTAGGGCTTGAAAATACATTTTCTGTAAATTCAAAAAACATCTGATGCTCATCGTCTTCCTCTTTAATTTCAAGTTGAACATCTTCCACCGGACTTACAAGCCTGTTTAGTAGCTCAAAAGTAAGAACATAAGTGGTGTTTGATTTAAGTATAATCGGCTCTACCGTAAATGAAGAATTAACCGCTAGACCACCGGTCGGATCTTCCGCAAGAGCGCGTACTACGGTTCCATCATCTGCTGTAAAAATCAGTTCTACATCAGTAAAGATTTCTACTTCATTTTCCTCTTCCGGAACTTCGGCTTCTGTACAAGCATTAAATGCGATGATAGAAAGGATTAACATCCATAGGTGGCGAAGTTTGTTTGTTTTGTTCATTTGAATTAGAATTTATAGTGAATAGATAATTGTATATTTCTTCCCAAATCGTCTGCGAAGAATCGCATAGCATTCAGGTAATCCCTGTATCGAATATTCTTTGCATTATGCACTTGTAAACTCAAACCTAGATTTCCTTTTTCTGCCTTGGCAAAGCCATTTAAAAGAAAGTACCCCGGTGGCGGTGCTAGAAAATCAAAAATCTCAGAATTCAGATCGATGATTACATTTCCCTCGATGAGATCCCGAATGGAAACCTCTCTTGGTGCTTGAAATTGCCTAAAGGTATACATGGGCTGTAATGCTACCTGAACCCTGTCAAAAGGTCCAAGATTGCGTTTGTCAAATGCCAACTCATAAGTAATATTGATAGGGGGTTGGTTGATTAATGGCTCATCCCTTTCTACATTTCTTGACCAGATATAGCTACCACCAATTTTACTCGACCAGTTTTTCGAATGATGCCTTTCATAAGTAAGGTCTATTCCTGTGAAAAAAGCATTTGACTGGTCAAAAATATAGGTGGGCATAGGCCCTCTCAAGGTGCCTACTACACCAATTGGCCTCCAAAAAATAAAATTTGCAATGTAGTTGGCATAAACGGATGTGCTAAAACGTCCCTTTTCACCTTTAATTTCCAATTCATTGACCCACTTATAGCTTTGTTCTGCGTTAACCCCACTTTCAGCCATGGGAACTACTCGGTCATTTTGTAAGTTGCCCTCGGCATCTTCGTAGTATCGTAGCAAACCAAAAAGTTGTCTAGCCTCATGCTGACCAAAGCTATACAGCTCGGCCATGTTAGGTGGCCTCCAGCCCGTACCAATATTGCTTCTGAATGTGGTGGAAGGATTTATTTGATTCACATAGCCTAGAGCTGCTGTGAAATTAGAAAATGAAAAATTATCTGAAAATGGTGCTTGGGTTCGTTCTCTTCCAGCCACAGAATTGCGCTCATAATCATAGCGCAGTCCAAGTTCCCACTCTGAACTCCCTCGCAGAAGGGTTTCTACCAAAAACACACTCGCCCTAAAACCTTCATAATTTGGTATAAAAGGAGTAACACTCGTTCCTGGATTATTGAAGTTAGATTGCAAAAGGAGTTGACCTCCCATAATTCCCTCAATACGGTCGGTAAGTTTGTGACTGTAGTCAGCTTGTATATCTTGGGTGATGAGGTTAAGGTCAATAATTGGTAAATCTGCATTTCTTCGAACATCAAATTCCTGCCTACCATTGGATTGGAAAGCATAGCGGAAACCCACATGATTATCTGGGTTAATATTCCAATCCAACTTCAAAGAAGCCAAATGGTGGCTAACAAACTGATTTGGTTCATTGATATCATAGGAAAAGTCTCTAATGATAACAGGCCTATCCGCTTCAAAATTTCTAATCAAAGCAGCCCCACTACTCCCAATCGAAGCTCTAAGAATCCCAAGGTTTTGACGCATAAAGCTGTAATTGGCCTTTGCGATCAGGTTGTTGTTGATTTTGAATTTTGCTCCACCATAGGCACTATATTCTCTAGCTCCTGTATTAGTGAGCATGTAATCTGGCGCATGTCTATCTCCTACGATAGTAACATTGCCGCCAAGGTGCCAGCTAAAATTTTCGAAGCCTTCAGCCAAGTTAAGTCCGGTATTAAACCCTCTTCCGTTGGTCTGAAATCCGGCTACTGCTGAGCCCGACAGACGATTATTGAAGGGCATACTATGGGACTCCGTTACTACCGCTCCTCCCAGCGCATCAGGACCGAAACGAACAGCCGCTGCTCCTTTAATCACTGAAATCGATTCAGCACTCTGAATATCTATTTCCGGCGCATGGTCAGAACCCCAATTTTGAAACCCATGCTTGAAGCCATTATTGAGGATTAGAATGCGGTTACCGTATAGCCCATGGATAATCGGCAGTTGGATATTGGAACCAAACGAGGCAAAGGTCACTCCTTGTATATTTCCCAAGAGTGTGCCTAATGAGGCTGTTTGATTTCGGCTGATGGTCTCACGGTCTATACTTTCTATACTCAGACTTTTGGTACCCTCCGGCCGGATTCTTTCACTGCGAACCTCAACTGTACCCAAGCTTTTTTCATCTGGCTCGAGTTGAATAGTTGCTTGTTTATCCGGAGTAACAGTCACCTCTATGGGCTTAAAACCCAAGTACGTGACTTGTATTTCCTGGGGACTTGCTGTAAATACAGGAATAGAAAACTTCCCGAACTGGTCAGTAGCAGTGCGTTGGTCTTGTTTCCCGAGGACAGTTACGATTGCGCCCACTAAGGGTGCTTTACTTTCGGCGTCATAAACAGTTCCATCAAGGGAAAGACTGGCAGTTTGGGAAATTACTACCCCATTACCTAGGAAAAGGTAAAGCGCGGCCATTAGTACCATGTACTTAGACATATCAATAGATTGGTTGGTTGCACGAACAACAAATGGAACTTAGCCTTTCTTCACAGGAAGCGAGTTCTTCAGTTGTAATGAAATTCCTCACGTGAATAATCTTTATGGTCCGGTATACATACAGGAACGCCACAAGCGCAAAAGCCATAGTTATATGAGGAAATGAAGTGAATTAGAAAAAAATAGCAGGTGGTCCTCTCAGGGATGATGGACTTTTATCAAAGCTTTTAATTAAGAATTGATAGGATACCTCTTGATAATCAACAAAGAAAAGAGGAAGATTTTCAGGAATTAAAACTTCAGATATAAAGGTGTGAAAATGAGCATTGGAAATAATATCCCAAAAAATGTACTCTTCTTCTGTGTGGTTATGTTCCTTTTCCCCTTTCTGGAATGGGTGTGCATGCACAATCAAATGACCGTTCTCAGTCAGGTGCACGTGCTTATTATTGAAATTATTCCAAAATACCAAGCCCCACAGCCCTAGCACGGCTATTGAGAGGAACTTCATATGTTGGATTCTTTGGATCATATGCAAAAATATAAAACTTTTTGTTTTTGCAACAATATTGCATTTAGAGTTAACTTTTCCACTGTCTTTATACCTTGATAGTTTTTGAGATGTTTCAAATTTCTTTAAAAGTTTTGGTGGAAGTTCAAAAACTTGTCAATTGCTTTTTATAATTAGAATCCCTATTTTTCACAATAAACCAAAAAAGCCAAACCAATGAAAAAAATGAGTTCTTTGCTCACGATGCTATGCCTCGTGATAAGCTTAGCAGTGGCGTCAGTTCCTTTAGCGTCGGATAACTTTGTGGGTGAATGGGACTTACTAGTAGAGGGCACCCCTCAGGGAAATATCAATGTCATCCTGACCATCGAAAGGGTGGATGGGAAACTGAAGGGAAAATTCCGCCAGATAGGTTCCAATCAAGAAACCACCATTTCCAACATCAGTGAACAGGAAAATGGCATTACCCTGTATTTCTTTGCCGAGGGATACGACCTTTATCTAAGCTTAAAAGCTGCGGATGAGGGTAAACTATCCGGTTACTTGGTAGATCAATTTCCTGTAAAAGGCCAAAGAGCCTCGAAATAATTCCCTTATCCTGATTTGACCATTAAACCTGCATTTCGTGATGGCCAATAAAACATTAAAAATCAAATGCTGGATTGAGGTGGATGAAAGCAGGTTTTTTGGACCGGGAAGGGCTGAATTATTGGAATTGATAGACACGCAGGGATCAGTTTCCAAGGCCTCCAAAACCATGGGCATGTCTTACAAAAAAGCCTGGGATATGGTCACTGACCTCAATACCAGAAGCCCTGAACCTTTTGTACTCCTCCAAAAAGGAGGAAGTAAAGGAGGCTCGGCAGAATTGACGGAATTTGGGCGAAAATTTCTCAAACAATTCCAGGAACTGGAAAGAAAACTCAGAATTATTGCCAAAGAGGGAGAAGGGTTAATGGCAAAGCTTTAAAATTTCATGCCAAAATTCTTTTCTCTTATTTTTATAGCTCTCGATATATATCTTTGTAAATATCGGTTGGGATTGAAACTGCCAATAGGTGAATTAAAGAAGAAAATCCCCAAAAACTTGGACACAAAGCTAATTTGGAATTAACCCATCATGTCAAAATTATTGTTCCTAACGGTTTTCTTAACTTTTTTTTCTATCAACACTGTTTTTTCCCAGAAACAACAAAAGATTTTGGTAGCTGCTGCTGCCGATCTTAGGTTTGCCATGGATTCCATCATCAGAGTGTATCCACAAGCTTCGGAAATTGAAGTTATTTATGGTTCCTCCGGTAAGTTCTTCGAACAGATTTCCAATAGTGCCCCTTTTGATGTTTATTTTTCTGCCGATATGGTATATCCCCAGAAACTGAAAGAAAACGGAAAAACCGCCTCTGAAATTTATGCTTACGGCATTGGAAGGTTGGTCCTTTGGAGCAAAAAAGACCTGGGAAATAATCTGAAAATGGATGTCCTGAAGGATAAGCAAATCAGGAAAATTGCCATTGCCAATCCCCGCCATGCACCTTATGGCCAAAGGGCAGAAGAATCTCTTAAATATTATGGCCTTCACACACAAGTAAGGCCTAAATTGGTGTTCGGAGAAAACATAGCCCAAACAGCACAATTTGTGAGCAGCGGAGCAGCCGATATCGGAATCATTGCCCTATCCCTTGCACTTTCTCCCAATATGAAGAAAGTAAACGCAAACTACTTCCTTATTCCTGCAGACAGCCATCAACCCTTGTTGCAGGGGGCGGTGTTGGTCAAAAAAAATATCCCAAACCCAAGTGCGGCCCAATTCTTTGAATTTGTCAAAGGTGATCAGGCCAAACAGATATTGGCACATTATGGCTTTACCCAACCCTGATCACTGATGGATTTTTCACCTTTCATATTATCCATCAAATTGGCCTTTGTCACCACACTGGTTCTTTTTGTGGTCGGTGTTCCTTTGGCTTACTGGCTGGCGTTTAATCCAAAGCGCTATAAGATTTTCCTGGAAGCAGTGGTAGCTCTCCCCCTTGTCCTTCCCCCTACAGTTTTGGGATTTTATCTCCTTTTAGCTCTAAGTCCTGAAAACCTTTTCGGTTCCTGGTTAGAAGAACATTTTGACCTCAGGCTGGTCTTCACTTTTGAAGGACTGGTAGTGGCCTCTGTTTTTTACAGTTTGCCATTTATGATCCAACCTCTTCAATCAGGATTCCGCTCAGTACCCTTTGCCTTGGTTGAAGCTGCTTATTCTTTGGGAAAAAGCAGGTGGACTACCCTGATGAAGGTGATATTACCCAACATGTCCGCATCGCTTCTTTCAGCCAGCATCCTGACTTTTGCCCATACCATTGGGGAATTTGGAGTGGTACTGATGGTAGGGGGCAATATTCCCGGCGTTACAAAGGTTATTTCCATCAGTATTTACGATGAGGTGGAAGCCATGAACTACGGACTGGCCAATCAATACGCCCTGATCCTTTTGGTTTTCTCATTTTTGATTTTGTCTTTTGTTTACTTTTTCAATTATCAGCAACGTAAAAATATCAGGCTCCTATGATACAGCTTGACCTAAAGAAAAAACTTTTTGGTGCGGATGGACAGATCCAACTTCAGGTCAACACCATCATCCAGTCCAAGGAACTGTTAACCTTATATGGTCCCTCCGGAGCTGGCAAAACGAGCATTATCCGTATGCTATCAGGCTTGATGTCTCCAGAACAGGGCAAAATTATAGTCAACGGAAAAACCTGGTTTGACAGTGAAAAGAAAATCAACCTGAGGACACAGGATAGATCCATCGGCATAGTCTTTCAGGAATACTCGCTCTTTCCCAACATGACCGTATTTGAAAACCTGAAATTTGCCCTGCCCAAAGGAGATTCCCAAGACCTCATTGAGGAAATGTTGGAAACCATTGGACTACAGAACCTCAAAGACAAAAAGCCGAACTGGTTATCCGGAGGGCAAAAACAAAGGGTGGCACTGGCAAGGGCACTGGTAAGGAAACCTTCTATTCTGTTGTTGGATGAGCCACTTTCCGCCTTAGATACTGCGATGAGAAACAAACTCCAAGAGGATATTTTGGCCTTTCACAGGCGGTTTGAACTGACCACCATCATGGTATCCCATGATTACCATGAAGTCAAAAAGATGTCAGACAGGGTACTTTTGATCGAAAATGGTATCATAGCAAATGAAGGAAATCCGGAGGAAGTTTTCAAAGATTAACATCTTGTGGTCAAAAGTGAAAACCAAAAAACATTTTTTAACTCTAGTGAAATCCCCTTTTAAAAACCTATAGGGTTGAGGTGAATTTATTCACCCTTTACCTCAAAACACATTAAATTTCAAGACGTTATCGAATAATTTTCCAAAATTTTTGAACTTTTTGCCCATAGAAGCTCTTATTCTTTGGTAACCCGTCCAGCTATTTTCCCGTAATCTGATCTGGCACGCGCGAAAAGTTTCAAAGGGAAAAGACTTACAAATTTGAATTTACTCCAGACACATTGGATCAGAATATTTAAGACATCAATTTTTCCATAAAATTGATTGGGTAATAATTACCAAAAAGCCAAGGCCAGGTGGACTTTGGCTTTTTTTTATTCTCATACCTTCGATGCTATTTTTTCTAAAGCCTCCACCAGCCTGTCCAGGTCGGCTAATTTAGTATAGACATGAGGTGAAACCCTTACACAGTGTATATTCTCAAGCGCTATAGCGGTAGTATGGATTTTATAATCTGAAAAAAGTTTACTGCTTAATTCCACAGGATTCATACCTTTAATAGAAACTCCGGCCAAGGCACAGCTGTATGCCGCCTTCAATGAAGTGTGTATTTTAACTCCGGGTATCTCTTTTGCCTTGTTGGCCCAATAATCCTCATTTGAAGCTAATTCTTGTGGAGTCCAGCCTTCAAAGGACCGGAAAGCCTCTTTCCAAGTAGCCGCGTGAAGCTGATGAAAAAGGCTATTAACTGAAAACGCCCCTAAGAGGGCGCCGGCCTTTTTAAAAAAAGACCTCCGATTTTCTGGGTTATTCATCAAAGTGCTGGGTAAATTAACTGTAATTCAGGTAAATAAATTGCTAAAAACTTTCCAAAATCCCATCAACTTTTTATCTTTTGTTGTGAACGGTTAGACAAGGCATTTTAATTGTATCAATCCAGGATTAAGAAGAGATTACAAATGTTTGAATTCGAAAACTTGTCCTGGTTTCCAAATTGGCTCAGGGGATTGATGAACTTAAAAAAGAATCCCTGTTCAAGGAATTGAAACTGGCTTTACCTTTTTGGTAAACCGAAAAAAATGCCAGGGCTTGGGATTTACCTAAACCTGGCATTGATAGCCTGAAGGTTGTCTTCCCCAGGACATAGATCTGCTTCATCCAGTCTGTTCAAAGGCTTATGGTAGGTGTTTAATACCCCGTGAAGATCCTTCCATTCAGCGTTTACATACAATAAGCCTGTTAAAATTTCATTTTTAATCCTTGCCTGCTGCAGGGCATTGACTGCAGAGATCCGGTCTTCAGGATCCCAATCTGTTTCCAGCTTATTGAGCTGTATCAAAGAACCGTCATGCAGGGCTATCTTGGTGGATTTTCCTTTCTCATAAGAAGCGGTGATTTCCGGCATTTCCGGAACAAAATCCAAGGTAGAAGTGGCCTCTATATGTTCCCTAACATAATCATAGGATTTGGTGGATCCGGGATTATTATTGAAAGTCACACAGGGAGAAATGACATTCAGAAAAGCAAATCCTTTGTGGTGCATGGCAGCTTTGATCAGGGGAACCAATTGCTGCTTGTCCCCACTGAAACTCTGGGCCACAAAAGAGGCCCCTAACTCAATCGCCATACTGGCTAAGTCAATGGCCTGAAAGGGATTGATGGACCCGGCTTTGCTCTTAGATCCCTGATCGGCTGTGGCGGAATCCTGGCCCTTTGTCAGGCCATAGCAGCCATTGTTCATGACAATATAAACCATGTTCAGGTTCCTCCTTATCACATGGACAAATTGTCCCATACCGATAGATGCGGAATCCCCATCCCCGGAAACTCCAAAATAAACCATGTCCTTATTGGCCATGCTGGCCCCGGTAGCCACTGAGGGCATTCTGCCGTGCACCGAATTGAAACCATGGGAATTTCCAAGGAAATAGGTCGGGGTTTTGGAAGAACAGCCAATACCTGAAATTTTGGCGACATGATGCGGCTCAACGGACATTTCGAAACATGCCTGAACAATCGCCGCACTGATACTGTCATGCCCGCACCCTGCACATAATGTGGATAACGATCCCTCATATTCCTTGAGGGTATAACCCAATTTATTCTTTGGTAATTTGGGATGTCTAAAGAGTGGTTTTAGATAACTCATGAGGCTGGGTTTTTTCTAGGGTTAAGAATTGGGTTATTTGGCTTTTAATGGCATCGGCAGTGATGGGCATTCCGTCGTAATTCAATACAGGTATCAATTTTGAAGGGGACGTCTCAAGTTCCATGATGATCATTTTTCGCATTTGGGCATCGCGGTTTTGCTCTATGACAAAGACCAAGCGGTGGGAAGCAACGAATTCTTCCACTTCTGATCCGAAAGGGAATGCCTTTATCCTGATGGCATCGATTTTCAGGCCTTCTTCCTGTAAAAGGTCATTGGCCTCTTCTGCGGAGTATTGGGAAGTGCCAAAAAACAGCATTCCTAATTCGGATTGGTTTTCCTTTTGATACAATTGGGCGGAGGGCACAAGTTTCTTGGCGGTATCCCATTTTTTGATCAGACGGTCCATGTTCCTCTTGTAGGCGGCACCATCTTCTGTATAGGCGGCATATTCATCCTTGGAAGTTCCTCTGGTAAAAAAAGACCCTTTGGTAGGATGTGTACCCGGATAGGTACGATAAGGAATCCCGTCCCCATCTACGTCAAGGTACCTGCCAAATTTCCCAATATGCTCCAGTTCTTCCGCAGAAAGCACTTTTCCCCTGTCATATTTCCTATTGTCATCCCAGTGAAATGGCTCTGAAACATGGTCATTCATGCCCAAATCCAGATCAGTCATCACCATTATGGGTGTCTGTAACCTTTCGGCCAAATCAAAACTCATCGCTGTGAGCTCGAAACATTCCTGTGGACTGGATGGGATCAAAAGTACATGTTTGGTATCTCCATGGGACGCATAAGCTGCAAGAAGCAGATCGGACTGCTGGGTACGTGTAGGCATGCCTGTACTTGGTCCTGCCCGCTGCACATCAATCAGCACTGCAGGAACTTCTGCAAAATATGCCAAACCCAAAAATTCATTCATCAAAGATACTCCGGGACCACTAGTAGCAGTAAACCCACGTGCGCCGTTCCAGTTGGCCCCGATGACCATCCCCATTGCAGCCAACTCATCTTCCGCTTGGATGATGGCAAATTTGTGTTCCCCGGTATCAGGGTCTATCCTAAATTCTTTGCAATAATGTTCAAAAGCCTCTGCTACTGAAGTGGAAGGTGTAATCGGATACCAGGCCATGACTGTCGCTCCTCCATATACTGCCCCAAGGCCAGAGGCTGTATTTCCATCTACCATGATCTTATCACCTATCAAATCTCTTCTTTCTAAATGGAAAGATAAGGGATAATCAAAATGGCCTTCTACGTAATCCATCCCCAATTGCAAAGCCTGCATATTGGCATCGATCAATTGCTGTTTTCCTTCAAATTGCTCCCTGATCAACTGCCTCACCTCCTCTACATCCATGGACAATAATTTTACCAATGCCCCAACATAGATGATGTTTTTTAACAGCTGCCGCTTTCTGGGGTCCGCAAATGCTCCATTGGACATTTCCATCATGGGTATCCCCAAATAATGGATATCCTCTCTGAAATAAGGAGCCGGAAGCTTTTTTGTACTGTCATACATAAAATACCCTCCCGATTTTACACTCTTCACATCCTTTTCCATACTCTGGGGGTTGACACTGACCATCAGGTCTATCCCTTCCCTTCTGCCCAGGTAACCTTTCTCACTTACCCTTACTTCATACCAAGTAGGCAATCCCTGGATATTGGATGGAAAAATGTTTTTGGGCGTAACAGGAATCCCCATGCGGAAAATCGTCTTCGCGAACAGGGAGTTGGCACTTGCAGAACCGGTTCCGTTGACATTGGCAAACCGGACTATAAAATCATTGATTGCTTGCTTCATTTTTGTATCTGTGGAAGAGGTGCTGGCATTTGGTAGGCTTTGGTAACGGAGTAAAGGAATTTTTGCATGTCCCAGGCTGAGGTCGGGCAACGCTCGGCACAGAGCCCACAGTGCAGGCAAACATCCTCATCCTTTACCATCACCCTACCCGTTTTGAGTTCCTTTGACACTAAAAGGTTCTGTGAAAGATTTTCCGCAGGAACCAAGAGCTTTTGTCTCAATTCGGGTTCCTCTGCATTAACAGTAAATGTAATACAAGATGTGGGACAGATATCCATACAGGCATCGCACTCTATACAGCGCTCAGCAGTAAAAACCGTCTGTACATCACAATTAAGGCAACGTTGGGTCTCTTTATAGGCAGTGGGGACATCAAATCCCAGTTCCACTTCTTTTTTCCTGTCCTTCAGGGTGAGGGTTTTCTCCGCCTGGGGAACAGCATACCTTGGGTCAATAGCCACGCTGCTATCGTAACTCCATTCATGGATACCCATTTTTTGACTGACCAGGTTGGTATGGGGAGAAGGCCTTTCTCTGAGATTCTTTCCTTCACAAAACAGGTGGATAGAAACAGCAGCCTGATGGCCCTGGGCTACTGCTGTAATGACATTTTTGGGTCCAAATGCGGCATCCCCTCCAAAAAACACTTTGGAAAGGGTAGATTGAAATGTAACTTCATCCACTATAGGCATTCCCCATTGGTCAAATTCCAATCCCAGGTCACGCTCTATCCAGGGAAAACTGTTTTCCTGGCCAATAGCGATCAACACTTCATCAGCCGGAATAAATACATCAGGCTCATCTGTAGGAAGCAACTGCCTTTTGCCGTTGGCATCATATACGGCTTTCACTTTTTGGAACTTCATGCCTATAAGTTTGCCGTTTTCCACCTCGAAACTCAAGGGAACATGGTTATCTATAATCTGAATGTCCTCATGTAAGGCATCCTCCTTTTCCCAAGGAGAAGCTTTCATTTCATCAAAGGGACTTCTTACCACTACTTTTACTTCTTTTCCCCCCAGCCTTCGGGAAGTACGGCAGCAGTCCATAGCAGTATTCCCGCCTCCCAGAACAATTACTTTTTCCGAAATGGACTTGGTATGTTCAAAGGCCACATTGGCCAGCCATTCTATGCCGATATGAATGAATTTGTCCCCTTCCTTTCTTCCCGGAAGCTTGGGCAAGTCCCTTCCTTTTGGTGCTCCCGTACCCACAAAAACTGCATCATAGTTCTTTGCGAGGACTTCTTTTAAGCTTTTTACATACGTCAAAAACTGGGTATGAATCCCCATATCCAAAATATAATTCACCTCCTCGTTCAATACTTCTTCAGGAAGCCTAAAAGAAGGAATCTGACTTCTCATCATACCCCCACCGGCAATCTGCTCATCAAATAAGTGGACTTCATAGCCTAATGGGGCGAGATCCCGTGCAACGGTCAAGGAAGCTGGACCTCCACCAATCAGGGCAACTTTCTTTCCATTTGGTTGAAATGGACCTTGAGGCATAAATTGCTTTACATCCCCTTTGTTGTCTGCAGCTACCCTTTTCAGGCGACAGATGGCAACAGGTTCTTCTTCCACCCTGACCCTTCTACAGGCGGGTTCACAAGGGCGGTCACAGGTCCTTCCCAAGACCCCGGGGAATACATTGGATTCCCAGTTAATCATATAGGCTTCTGTGTATTTTTCTGCTGCGATCAGGCGGATGTATTCCGGAACAGGCGTATGGGCAGGGCAGGCATACTGACAGTCCACTACCTTATGGTAATATTCCGGATTTTTTGTGTCGGTAGGTTTCATAGGCTATTGGGTTTATGGGATGAGACCAAAAATCCTTAGACGATAAATCTAATAATTTTCAAAATTTAATGCTGAAATTTTCGCATTAAAATACGCATTTATTTTGACTACTGACAAAATCACAAATATTCACACATTAAAATCAGCCTTTCTATTGATCATAATTTAGAGGAAGCCATGGGAAACAAACTTCAGGGGAAAACTTTTATCATCACAGGTGGAACAAGCGGAATGGGAAAGGCCACTGCCTTGCTTTTTGGCCAAGAGGGGGCACAATTGATCCTAAGCGGTAGGAATACAAGAAGAGGGAAAGAGGCTGAACAGGAAATCAATGACCTTGGAGCTAAAGCTGTTTTTGTCCAAGGCGATGTCCGTGACCTATCCCACAATAAGGAGTTGGTACATTCCGCCATTCTGCATTATGGAAAACTGGATGGCGTACAATGCCATGCCGGAATGCTCGGCCTGGGATCTATTACAGAACTTGAACCTTCGCTTTGGCAGGAAACATTTGCAGTTAATGTGGATGCTGTTTTCTACCTCTTAAAATTTGCTATTCCTGAACTGCTGAAGCAAAAGACTGCCAGCGTAGTGGTCAATTCCTCCATCGCAGCCTTCAAAACTTTTCCCAATCATCCTGCTTATTGTGCCTCCAAAGCTGCCTTGGTGGCTTTGGCAAAACAGGCTGCTGTAGAGTACGGGCCGACAATCCGCATCAATACCATTTGTCCCGGACCAGTGGATACCCCATTTATCCATGATTCGGCGGCCGCTTTTCCCGACCCTGCCAAGGCAGTGGAAAATGCAGGGAAGAACACCCTGCTCCAAAGATTGGGAGAGCCTGAGGATGTAGCCAAACTCTGCTTATTTTTGGCCTCTGAAGATGCTTCCTGGATCACAGGTGCTGCCTTTACGATAGACGGAGGGGTAATGGCCAAAGGGTAATTCCGCAATTAATCCCAATTCCCCAAAGCTTCCAGGGCTTTCTTGATCAGTTCATCTTTGGAATCATGGGCATTGTTATTGAGCATGATGAGGGTTTTATTTTGATCAATGAGCCGGATGATAATGGTACGGTAACCTGGATTGTCCCCTGTATGGGATACGATTTTCCCGTAAGGAGAATCCAATACTATATCCCACCCAAACCCATAATTGCTCCATGAACCATCATTTAGTTGTGTGGGAGAAAATGCTGCTTCCAGTGTTTTCCTACTGACCAATTTTTCGGTGTACAAGGCCTGATCCCAGAGCAACAAATCCCTAGCGGTACTGCTGACCCTTCCAGGGCCCTTTCTATTTCCAAGCCAGACGGTATAATCAGAAGCATGGAATTTATTGGCATTGACATAATATCCATTTTCATCCTGCAGATGCCCTGCAGCGAAATTGACTACCTTGGCTTTTTCTTCCAGGGTACGGATATCTGTGTCTTTCATACCCAGGGGTTGGAAAATCCATTCCCTGGACAATTCAATAAAATCCCGGCCGGTCACCTTTTCTACAATGCTGGCCAGAAAAACATAGCCTGTATTGCTGTACTCGTATTTTTCTCCCGGTTGGGCCAACATGGGGGGCTGGTATTTCTGTAAATATTCCAATATGGCTGCATTGTCTGCCACCCTACTTTTGTCCCAATGCTGATCCATGACCGCCTGATAATCCGGCAGGCCATTGGTATGGGTCAAGAGTTGCCGGATGGTGATGCCCGGATAGGGAGTTGCAAGGTATTTTTCCACCAAATCATCATAGTCCAAAAGCCCTTTCTCTGCGCAGATCATGATCATCATGGCTGTAAATTGTTTGGAAACGGAGGCCATTTCAAAAACATCCGTAGGCAATAATGGTACCTGGTTTTCATAGGAACGAAAGCCTGTGGCCTTTTCAAAAATGATTTCACCGTTTTTGGCCAGGAGAAGAAGACCTGAAAATCCTTTAGTTTCGGCTTCCGAAAAGGCTTTTATTGCCTGATCTTCCTGGGAATAAGCCAAGCTTGTCCCAAACAGCAACAGTATACTAACAAGGGCATATAACTTCCTCATCTTTTTTGGATATGTTTTTGGATAAATTCAAAGGCTGCCTCATAGGCTTTGACCCAATTCCGGTGAAGCAAGAATGAGTGTACCTCATCAGGGAAGACCAATTGTTCCACTTCCACTCCTTGCTTTCTTAATATTTCAAGGAGCTCTACACTTTCACTGAAGACTACATTTCTGTCATCATCCCCTGAAATCAAGAGGACAGGTTCCTTCCAGTTTTTGACATGGAACATAGGGGAGGACTGAAAGGCCAATGCAGCTATTTCAGGATATTTTTCAGGTTTGTACCAGGGATTGAATGTGGGAATGACATTGTTCCAGTCGTGTACGCCATGGATATCAACCCCCAAGAGAAATTTTCCCGGGGCCTGGGCAAGCACATGAGCTGTCAGGTAACCTCCATAGCTTCCTCCCCAAGGGATGATTTTGGAAGCATCTACATCAGGTCTTGACGCCAGATAATCTGCTGCAGCCATGACATCTGCTACCTCCGAGGCCCCTCCGGCACCATAATTTTCTGCTTCTCTGAAGTTAATACCATAGCCAATCCCGCTCCTGTAATTCAAGGTAAGGGCCACAAAACCCTGTGAAGCAAAATACTGCTGCATGGCATCCGCATTGCTGTAATAAATGCTGTAATTGAAGCCATCCAACATCTGTCTCCGGCTTCCTCCATGAAGGAAAATAACAGCAGGATATTGTTTGCCTTCCTGATAATCCTTGGGTTTGTAAAGGTAGGCATGACTGACAAAACCATCTTTTGCCCGGATATCAATAAGCTCAGGCTTGCTCAGTTTTTCAGGAAAATTTTTGGGAAATAAATCGGCAGCGAGCATTTTTTCTCCATCCTCCTTCAAAATCATTGGCCAGGCAGGCCTTTCAAAGGAGGAAGAAAAGTAGGCTATCCCATCCACCGTCCTGAGCGGGGACCAGTGGTTGCTTTTTAAATCAGCAATCAATTCGGTGGATTTGTCCTTTAAATCCAGTCTAATGAGCTGCCTACCAGAGATTTTGAAGGTATTGCTGGTAAGCAGGAGTTCATCGGCATGGAGAGAAGTTTGCACCTTTTCAACCATGCCGGAGCCGGGGGTAAGCCTTTGCACCTTACCGTTCCCAATTTGTACGGCATAAAGCTGAACCCATCCGTTTTTCTCCCAAGGAAAAACAAGTTCCTGTGATGCTGTCCACCAAAGACGCTCATTTTGAGCAGGTATATCGGCTACCATTACACTTCCGATACCTTCATCTGCCCTAAAAACCTCTTTGGCTTCCATGCTGTTCAAGTCAAGTATTCTGATACTCCAGGGGTTGGTGGTTTTTATGGATTTGAAAAGGATTTGATTATGAATATGGGGAACCCTGAGATAGGCCAGGTATTTCCCATCAGGGCTCCAGCTTGGATAGCCGTCATGGTCCATACTCGTCTCGGGATATGACAGTTTTTGTTGCTCCAGATCATAAATACCCACAAAAGCATGGTCTGTCCTGTCACTTTTGAAAGCCAATTTTTTTCCAACGGGAGACCAGGTCAATTGGGAAATAGATCCCCTATGCGTAAACAAAGGTGCAATGGTACCTGGTGTTCCCTGAACATTTCTCAAATAAACTTTGCCTCCTTGAAGATAAACCATCCTTGTACCATCAGGATGAAAAAGAGGAGAATTTCCGCTGGCAAAAAATTTTACTTCTTTGGTCCTTAAGTCAAGGATGTAAATCTGTTGCTCGGTATTTTCCTGTAGCAAGGCAGGATTGGCAGGTTCGCCCTGCCTGTTTTTCGCATTCCCTCTTACAAAGACCAAGCTACGTCCATCAGGAGAAAATATGAGGTTTGAGATCTCCAGTCCATTATCCCCTTTGAAATCAGTTAATCTGACAGCCTGATAACCAGGAGAATCTGCTAAAAATATATTTCGCTCCCCTTTGTCATTGAAAACCCACGCCAGTCGCTTGCCATCATTGGATACTGTAAAGGCAGTGGGAAAAGGGACTGACAGGAAATCGGCTATGGATTGGGCCATAGTCTGTGAAAAAATAAAAATAAGGATCAGGGAGAGCAGGTTCCGTTTCATGGGGTTGAAGGGATTGAATCGTCCAAAAAGATAACAAAATCTTTTTTCCCCATACAAAAAAAACCTAAAATTTGGATAAATTCTTGTATTTTAGAATATTCTATTTCACTACCACTTTAAACCATAATTCCTTTGCCCATGACTTTGGAAAATTTCATTGCCCTGATTTTGCTTATCATTATAAGAAGGCGGCTGGCAAAAGGCGAAATCCACGATCGGTGGAAGTCATGGATCAATTGGGGATTCGTGGCAGTTGCTGTTGTTTTTATACTTAAGGGAATTGGGGGTCTGGGATCGGATCTTTCAAAACTTTTATCCTTAGGACTGATTGGCACCATTATATACTTTATCCTGAAAGAACCTGACTTCAAGGATGCCCGCAACTTGGTTTATGCCATTCTACCCCTTATCATCATCACTGTTTTAGGAGATCTTACCGAATTGATTTCCAAAGATTTTTATAACAATAGGAGCAACTATTTTGAAATCGCAGAATTCCTCGCCATTGTATGGGCCATATCCATGTGGTACAATGCCAGAAAACAGCGAAAAGCGGTGGAAGCTGAACGAAAAAAAGCTGAAGCGCTAGAAAAAGAATTCAAGATTTCAGAAGCCTTAAAGGCCCAACTTGAAATCCAGGTTGCAGAAAGGACAGCAGAAATCAGTAAACAAAAAGAAGAACTGGAAGAAGCTTTAAAGGAACTGAAAGCTACCCAATCCCAATTGATCCATGCGGAAAAGATGGCTTCTTTGGGTGAACTGACAGCAGGTATTGCCCATGAGATACAGAATCCCTTGAATTTTGTGAATAATTTTTCGGAAGTGAGTGTGGAGCTTGTGGATGAGATTCTAGATTCAAGACACAAGACACAAGACACAAGACCAAAGACTGATGTTCTTCCCTGAATAGCGTTGACCGTTTGGTTCAACATTCATTAAATATTTCCATCGGGCAATCATGAGCCAGAGGTTCTTCTCTTGGGCAAACTTCGAAGGGGCTCGATGCCCCTAAGAAGTTTTTTCTTCCTTCGGTATAAACAATCACCGTCGGTCTTTCTTGGGCTTTTAAATTTAGTATATTTTTATAAAATCCCATGGGGGTGTATTTCATTTTAAATCCCCTGTGTAGTCTTATGCTGTTGTAGTTGGCTACAGCTTTCGCCACTTTTCTTTTCAGGTCGCTGAAATCTTTGATTATCCACCTTTTGAGGTATTCATTTTTTATGATTCCATTGATTCGTTCTGCGTAGGGGTTTTCCCATGCGATATTTCCCATACTGATATGGATATTGTTTTTGTTGAGCAAGGAGGTGTATTCTTTACTACTGTACTGGGAACCTTTATCTGAGTGGTGGATCAGGCCCCAAGGCTGGTATCTCAAAGTACTGAGGGCCATTTTCATAGCTTTGATATTACCTTCTGTGCGCAAGTTGTCGTTGACCGAATATCCCACGATGATCCTGGTATAAACATCAATAATGAAGACCAAATAATAGAATTCACCATTGAGGTAAAAGTAAGTGATATCGGTTTGGATGACCTGAAAAGGTCTGTTTATGGCCATACCTTCGATAAGGTTTGGATAAGAATAAAGGCCTGCGTAAGTGGTTTTCTGGTAGTTTTTTATTTTTTTGATACCATATCCCATTTCCATGAAAATTTCACAGAATTGATCCCTTCCCATGAATTCGGGTTTCAATGTATAATACATTTTTTCGACCCCACATCCTGGATGGTCTTCCCTGAGCTCATCGGCCAGGATTACCAGTTGGGCAATTTCAAGATCGAATGCTTGCTGCCTTTTTTTGGCTTGTTGAACGGCCTGCTTGGTTACTCCAACAGTCCGATAAAGTTCATTGAGCGAATGGTTTATCATACTTTTGTTGGATTGGAACCACCAGAGTGTGGGGTTTTGGAGTTTTTTTTAATATCGATTGAGTAAGTTTCTTTGGCCAAATCAATCATTTTTTCCAAATAATCAATCATGATCTGTTTTTGGCCAACGGTACGCTCGAGATCTTTGACCTTTTCTTCGAGTTCTTTGAGCCTATTGGTTTGACTGTCTTTCATCTCAATTATCCTGATATTTTTTTCATTATAGGTCGAATACTTATAAATCCAATGATAAATAACTGAGTTCACAATTCCATAATGTCGCTCCATTTGCTGAACTGTCATGATTCCTTTCTCAAAATCATCAACCAACTTACGTTTAAATTCCTCTGAAAATCTACGCTGAGAATTAATCCTTTTTCCTGTTTTTAACATCTTTTTTCTCGGTTAAAAACGGTCAACCTATTTCAGGGAAGGACATGAGGCGGATAGGTTGGAGGATGAGATATTGGAGGATATCAAACAAAATCTGGAAAAAATACAGCAGCACGGAAAGCGGGCCGATTCCATAGTCAAAGGCATGTTGCAACACAGCCGCTCAGGTACAGGGGAAATGGAAATCACCGACATCAATGAGCTTGTGAATGAGTTTTTAAAATTATCCTACCATGGACTCAGGGCAAAAGACAAAAGTTTCAATGCTGATTTCCAGCTGGATTTAGAACCCGGACTTCCAAAGATTGCTGTGATGCCACAGGAAATCAGCAGGGTACTGCTTAACCTGATCAACAATGCCTTTTATGCGGTTACAGAAAAAGCAAAAAAGGATGTTAAGGAATATCATCCTCTCGTGACCGTCAGCACGAGGAAGAAGGGTAAAAACATAGAAATTGCCGTTAAAGACAATGGCAACGGAATTCCAGCGCATTTAAAAGACAAAATCTTCCAACCATTTTTTACTACCAAGCCTACCGGGCAAGGGACAGGCCTAGGCTTGAGCCTGAGTTATGATATTTTAAAGGCGCATGGGGGGAATATTACGGTGAGTTCCCAAGAAGGGCTTGGGACTGTATTCACAATTGAACTACCACAAGACAGCTAACCCTTTTCTTAATGAACACCATCCAGCCTCATCCTAAAACGCTTATAAAGAAACCGGTACTATTTATTGCGGCCCTTTTCTTCTCCATTTTATGCCATGCACAGTCCTTTGAAATCGAAGCGCTCAAAAAGCAACTCGATGCCTACACCAAGCAGGATACAGCCCGTGTCAACCGCCTAAACGAGATTTGTAATACTTTCCCCAGGTTATCGTACGATGACTTGGAACGATATGGAAATGAGGCTTTGCAACTTTCCAGGAAACTCGCCTACCCTCGAGGAGAAGGCATGGCACTTCTTACCCAAGCTAGGCTGAATTATCCTAAAAACAGGTTAGACCTGGTAGAAAGCTTTATCCTTCAGGCTGATACCATCGCCAAGAAAACCAACGACGAATTTTTACAGGCATGGGTTTATTTAAGGCTGTCTGGGCTTTATGGCAACAACGACAGCAGGGAAGGAATTCCGTGGATTTTGAAAGCAGAGGATATCGCAGTAAAACTCAATGATAAGCGACTGATAATGTCGGTTCATCATGACTTGGCTGGTGTCTACTTTAGATTAGGAGATTATGCTACTGCCATGGATTATGCGGTCAGTGAATTGGTACACGCAGAAGAATTGAACGACAAAAAGTTTAGGTACTACGGGATGTCCAATCTCGCAGATGTGTACATCATGATAGGGGAATATGACAAAGCCAATGAATACCAAAAGCAATTGATTGACCTACATCAGGAGTTGGGGTTTGGGAACCGGCATTTGGCGGGGCTATATAATGGTTTAGGTGAGAATTACAGGCTTTCAGATAAGCCCGTACAAGCCATTGAGGCTTATGAAAAGGCTTTAATTTATGCTCCAAGCGCAATTGACAGCCTGGTTCCAATCAGTAACATCGCAGACGTATATGTCCGTATGGACAGTCTGCCAAAAGCTTTCCAAAAAGCCTACGAGTCACTTACCATGACAAACAAAATACAAGAAGATTCAATGTATGGTTGGATTTACGGGATTTTGGCCAGGGCCCATCTGAAGGAAGGTAACCTGGACAGCGCGGTATATTACGGAGAAATGGGTTATCGATGGGGACAGGACTTTGGTATCATGGAAGACTTGCGCGATAACGCTGAAGTACTGGCTGAGGTGTATTCACTTAAAAATGATCATAAAAACGCCCTTTCCTTTTTCCAAAAGTTCATCAGCTACCGGGACAGTATGGTCAATGACAAGGTGAGAAATAAATCCTTGCTGCTTGAACATAATTTTGAGTTAGAGAAAAAAGAAGATGAAATCGCCCTGCTGAACGAACAGAAAAAGCTTCAGCGGAATTTCCTGTACAGTTCACTGGTCGTCTTGTTACTTATCCTCGTTGCCGCTTTTCTTCTCCTTCGCAATATCCGCCAAAAACAAAAAGCCAACCGCCTGCTGCAAATGCAAAAGCAGGAAATTGATACCAAAGCCAAAGAATTGGCTGCCCAAAAAGACATACTACAAAAATCCTACGACAATGTTGAACTCTTGGGTGAAATCGGACGAAAAATCACTTCATCGCTTTCTGTTGAGAAGATCATCGAAACGGTGTACGATAATGTAAATGGCCTGATGGATGCATCCATCTTTGGGATAGGCATTTACCATGATGCAAAAAAGGCTTTGGATTTTCCTTCTACCTTCGAAAACGGCCAAGCCCTCCCTCCCTATTCGAATGCAGTCAACGACCCCAACAGATTGGCGGCAGTATGCTTTACTAGTGGAAAAGAAATCATCATCAATGACCTGGAAAAGGATTATATCCATTTTCTTCAAAAAATACCTACGCCGATCGAGGGTAAAAACCCCGCTTCCCTGATCTATCTGCCTTTGATTTCCAAAGGAAAGCTATTTGGGGTCATCACCGTTCAAAGTTTCAACAAAAACGCCTTCACGGATTACCATGTCTACATGTTACGGTCAATTGCCCTTTATACGGCCATTGCTCTGGAAAATGCTGAATCTTTCAATCAATTGAACTCCGCCTTGGATACGCTACAGGACACTCAGGCCCAACTGATCCACTCCGAGAAAATGGCCTCATTGGGGGAATTGACAGCCGGCATTGCCCATGAGATTCAGAACCCCTTGAATTTTGTGAATAATTTTTCAGAGGTAAGTGTGGAACTGGTGGAGGAGATACAAGAAGCGAGAAGCGAGAGACGAGAAACGAGGGGGGTGTTCTTCCCTGAATAGCGTTGACCGTTTGGTTCAACATTCATTAAATATTTCCATCGGGCAATCATGAGCCAGAGGTTCTTCTCTTGGGCAAACTTCGAAGGGGCTCGATGCCCCTAAGAAGTTTTTTCTTCCTTCGGTATAAACAATCACCGTCGGTCTTTCTTGGGCTTTTAAATTTAGTATATTTTTATAAAATCCCATGGGGGTGTATTTCATTTTAAATCCCCTGTGTAGTCTTATGCTGTTGTAGTTGGCTACAGCTTTCGCCACTTTTCTTTTCAGGTCGCTGAAATCTTTGATTATCCACCTTTTGAGGTATTCATTTTTTATGATTCCATTGATTCGTTCTGCGTAGGGGTTTTCCCATGCGATATTTCCCATACTGATATGGATATTGTTTTTGTTGAGCAAGGAGGTGTATTCTTTACTACTGTACTGGGAACCTTTATCTGAGTGGTGGATCAGGCCCCAAGGCTGGTATCTCAAAGTACTGAGGGCCATTTTCATAGCTTTGATATTACCTTCTGTGCGCAAGTTGTCGTTGACCGAATATCCCACGATGATCCTGGTATAAACATCAATAATGAAGACCAAATAATAGAATTCACCATTGAGGTAAAAGTAAGTGATATCGGTTTGGATGACCTGAAAAGGTCTGTTTATGGCCATACCTTCGATAAGGTTTGGATAAGAATAAAGGCCTGCGTAAGTGGTTTTCTGGTAGTTTTTTATTTTTTTGATACCATATCCCATTTCCATGAAAATTTCACAGAATTGATCCCTTCCCATGAATTCGGGTTTCAATGTATAATACATTTTTTCGACCCCACATCCTGGATGGTCTTCCCTGAGCTCATCGGCCAGGATTACCAGTTGGGCAATTTCAAGATCGAATGCTTGCTGCCTTTTTTTGGCTTGTTGAACGGCCTGCTTGGTTACTCCAACAGTCCGATAAAGTTCATTGAGCGAATGGTTTATCATACTTTTGTTGGATTGGAACCACCAGAGTGTGGGGTTTTGGAGTTTTTTTTAATATCGATTGAGTAAGTTTCTTTGGCCAAATCAATCATTTTTTCCAAATAATCAATCATGATCTGTTTTTGGCCAACGGTACGCTCGAGATCTTTGACCTTTTCTTCGAGTTCTTTGAGCCTATTGGTTTGACTGTCTTTCATCTCAATTATCCTGATATTTTTTTCATTATAGGTCGAATACTTATAAATCCAATGATAAATAACTGAGTTCACAATTCCATAATGTCGCTCCATTTGCTGAACTGTCATGATTCCTTTCTCAAAATCATCAACCAACTTACGTTTAAATTCCTCTGAAAATCTACGCTGAGAATTAATCCTTTTTCCTGTTTTTAACATCTTTTTTCTCGGTTAAAAACGGTCAACCTATTTCAGGGAAGGACAGGGAGAAGCAAGAAACAAAGTCCTGTCCCGAGAATCGGGAAGACAAGAATCAAGAAAAAGAATGGGCGGATAGTGAGGGATTGGAGGATGAGATATTGGAGGATATCAAGCAAAATTTGGAAAAGATCCAACATCATGGGAAGCGGGCGGATGCAATTGTAAAAGGGATGCTGGCCCATAGCCGTAAAAGTACCGGAGAAAAAATACCCACAGACATGAATGCTTTAGCTGATGAGTATTTGAGGCTGAGTTACCATGGTATGCGAGCCAAAGACAAATCATTCAATGCTGATTTCAAAACTGAATTTGACCCTACTCTTCCCAAAGTCAAAGTAGTGCCACAGGACATCGGTAGGGTGCTGTTGAATATCATCAATAATGCCTTTCAGGCCCTAAATAATGAGGAATTAAGAATGAGAAATGAGGGATTTAAACCTCTAGTCACCGTCTCCACCAAAAACCTTGGGGACAAAATCGAGATTTCCGTCAAAGACAACGGCCAGGGCATCCCCGAAGCCATCAAAGACAAAATCTTCCAGCCTTTCTTCACAACCAAACCTACCGGGCAAGGAACGGGGTTGGGACTGAGCCTGAGTTATGATATTGTCAAGGCGCATGGGGGGGAGATATTCCTTGATTCTGAACTTGATAAAGGAACCACATTTTCCGTTCGACTACCTATTTGAGTCAATTAAAAAATCAGGTATAAGGCACACGGATAATAAAAACTGTCCCTTCTCCAATTGTTGTTTCTACGATCAGGGAGCCATTATGACTTTGCGTAATGATTTCACAGGACAAACTCAGACCTAAACCTGTGCCCTCACCGGTCGGTTTAGTGGTAAAAAAACGGCTCAAAAATCCGTTAACTTGCTATGTTTTAAAATCAAGTAATTCTTCATTTAATATTAATCCGTGTTCTATCAGGATTATTCTATTGAAATTCAGAAAGGAAGATTTTCCTGTAAAGTGAAAGCGCTACAATATTTTTTTGATTTTCAGACTTTAAAATCAAGCTGCAATAATTTTTAGTATATTAGGAAAGAATTTTATTCTGTCCAAGAAAGGAAGTCCAAAATATCCCTTTAAATGGATGATGAAAGTTATTCTAACCGAAGTGGCTGATTATTCAAGACAACTTTAAAAGCCCATGAAAGAGGATGATGAACAACAAATTGAGCATCTCAGGCAGCTTCTGCAAGAAAAATCTTCTTTGCTGGAACAATCTCTCAATGAGGTTCAAATTCTCAAAGAACAGATAATCAAAAGTGAAAAGTTAGCAAGTTTAGGAATGCTCGCTGCGGGCATAGCGCACGAAATCAAAAACCCATTGAACTTCATCAATAATTTTTCAGAATTGAGCATTGAGTTTTTACAAGAAATCGAAGGGAGTCTTCAAAGCCTGGAAAAAACTGAAGTCATTGAAGAAATAGAAGCCGTATTGAATGACGTAAAATACAACCTGGAAAAAATCCAGCAAAACGGACAAAGAGTCAACCGGATTGTTACTTCTATGCTGCTTCATTCAAGGGGTAAGAGCAGTGAATTTGAGCCCACAGACATCAACCAATTGATCAAAGAATATGTCAACTTGGCTTTTCATGGCATGAGAGCAGGCAAATCTCCCATCAATGTGAAAATAGACTATCAATTGGAAGAAGAAATCCAAGCTATCCCATTAAAACAGGAAGATTTCAGCCGGGTTATCCTCAACTTGTGCAACAATGCTTTCGATGCTATGCGGGAATTAAACAATGATTTTCCAAACAATAAGAGAGAACCTGCTTTAAAAATAAGTTCACGCAAAGATGGCCCCTGGATCACCATTGAGGTGGAAGACAATGGACCAGGTATACCTGAAGAGATAAAGGACAAAATCCTTCAACCTTTTTTTACAACCAAAAAAGGGACGCAGGGAACCGGCCTTGGCTTAAGCATTTCTTCAGACATAATAAAACAACACAATGGTTCAATCACCATTGATTCAAAAGAAGGACATTTTACAAAATTTATTATAAAAATCCCCGGAAATTAAAAACTTGAAAACCATGAAAATCATGATTGTAGATGATGAGAAAGATGTAGAGATGCTTTTCCGTCAAAAATTCCGAAAAGAGTTGAGGAACAAAGAAATTGAATTTGACTTTGCTTTTTCCGGGGAGGAAGCACTTAATCTTTTGGGAAGTGAAAACCCTCCTAAAATTGTATATGTGTTTTCAGATATCAATATGCCTGGGATGACCGGCTTAGAATTGTTGGAAAAAATCAAATTGAAATACCCAAACATTCCTGTAAGTATGATTTCTGCTTATGGAGATTCTGACAACTATAATAAAGCTATCAATTCTGGAGCCAAAGGATTTTTTACAAAACCTATTGATTTTGAGAGCCTTAAAACTGAAATATCACAACTAATCAAAGAGAAAGAAGGATAATGGCAAAAATTTTGGTCGTAGATGACGAGGAAGATCTGGAAGTATTGATCAAACAAAAATTCAGGCAAAAAATCAGACAGCAGAAGTACGAATTTTTATTTGCCCATAATGGAAGGCATGCCCTACAGCAATTAGAAGAGCATCATGACGTAGATGTGGTACTCAGCGACATCAATATGCCCGAAATGGATGGGCTTACACTCTTGTCAAAATTGAATGAGCAGAATTTTTTGCTGAAATCTGTCATTGTTTCTGCTTATGGAGACATGGACAATATCCGCGTCGCGATGAACAGGGGAGCTTTTGACTTTGTCACTAAACCTGTGAATTTTTCAGATCTTGAAATTACCATCGATCGGACCATCAAACATGTTCAGACCTTGAGAGAAACATTAAAGGCTGTGCAAGAGAACAACATACTAAAAATGTATGTGGATGAAACGGTGCTCAATTTCATGGGGGGAAAAGAAATTGAAAATGTCTTGGCCAATAATCAGATCATAGAGGGAACAGTCGCCTTCATTGATATCTGTGGTTTTACTGCCATTTCAGAAAATGAATCTGCCGATAAAGTGGTGAGTTTGCTGAATGCCTATTTTGATATCATGGTCAAAGAGATCATCAAAGAAAACGGCGTGGTGGACAAGTTTATGGGAGATGCTGTAATGGCAACCTTTAAAGGGGATTTTCATTTGGACCGTGCCATTGATTCCTGTCTGTCCATCAGGGAAAAATTGAAAAATGCAGATATAGGATTAGATGCCGGAAGCTACAAACCTGAGGTATCCATTGGAATCAATACCGGAGAAATGGTATGGGGAAATATTGGTTCGGTTACCTTAAAAAGACTTGATTATACCGTAATTGGAGATACTGTTAATGTGGCTGCAAGGCTGCAAGCCTTGGCCGATAAAAACCAAATACTGATTTCAGAAAAATGCTATGAACTGGTAAAGGAATCATTTAAGTGCAATGAAATCGGCCTATTAGAACTCAAAAACAAACAAAAACCAATAAAAGCATTTGAAGTAGTAGAGTGAGGGGAAAAGGAAAAAATACAAAAAACCGTTAATTATGAGTTCTTCCAAGAAGATCCATTGGAAATCCATATTCTCCCTGAAATCCATAATATATACCATATCAGGAGTCCTTTTGGCAGTTATTGGTTTACAGGGGTTTATGGTACCCAATAATTTTTTGGATGGCGGAGTGACTGGAATTTCGATCCTGGTGACGGGTTTTGCAAATATCCATATCAGTATCCTTTTAGTCCTATTCAACATTCCATTTTTAATTTTGGGTTATAAAAAAATCGGGCCTGTTTTTGCCATGAAAGCATCTTTTGCAGTAATCTTGCTGGCATTGGGAATGTACTTTATACAGATACCGACTTTCACGACGGATAAAGTATTGATTGCTGTTTTTGGAGGCTTCTTTATCGGGATGGGAATAGGCTTTGTAATCCGGGGAGGAGGAGTGATTGATGGTCTGGAAATCATCGGCTATTACACCCAAAAAAAGTCAGGCCTCACTTCAGGCGAAACCATCATGGTCCTTAATTCCCTGATCATTTTAGGGGCAGCCTTTGAGTTTGGAATTGAAACGGCCATGTATTCTATACTCGTTTATTTTACAGCGATGAAAACCTCTGACTATGTGGTGGATGGTTTTGAGGAATACACTGCACTCACCATCATTTCCAAGGATTATGAACAGATCAAAGAACTCATCGTAAAAGATTTTGGGAAGGCCATTTCAGTCTATAAAGGAGAAAGGGGCTATTTACCGAATAGTTTTGATATCAAATCCGATTGTGATATCATTATGTCCATAGTGACCCGGTTAGAAATACATAGGATCAAAGAGGCTGTCTCTGAAATTGATCCCAATGCATTCTTCTATGTCCAAAGTATCAAGGAGGTTAAAGGAGGTATCATCAAAAGAAAAAGCGACTTTTAAAAGTGAAAGACAGGTTCTCTCTTTTATACCAAAAGTATATGGCATTTCTGGAAAAAAACATTCCGGATCATTTGACCTATCACAGCGCCTCCCACACCAAAGATGTGATCGAAAAGGTCAAGTTGATCGGTAACATAGAAAACCTCAGTGACAAAGACCTTGAATTAACAAAAGTTGCGGCCTTGTTCCATGACATGGGATACCTTGTCCAAAAAAATGGACATGAAAATATAAGCTGCGAAATTGCAAAAAAAGAGCTTCCCCCCTGGGGATTTTCTGAAAAGGAAATCAATGAAATCTGCACTGCAATCATGGCAACCAAGGTTCCTCAAAAACCCAAAAATCATCTCGGCAAAATTTTAGCGGATGCGGATTTGGAATATTTAGGAACAGAACATTTTGAGAAAGGAACTTCACTGCTATTCCAAGAATTGAAGTATACAGATCCTTCTCTAGATGAAGAAAAATGGATTGAAATACAAATTGAATTTTTAAGGCAACACCAATACCATACCCATTTTTGTAGATCCAACCGTGAACCTAAAAAAAAGGAACACCTCCAAAAATTAATTCAAAGAAAATAACACGCATAATCTCAAATTTGAAGGATTGCTTCCTACCTCATCAAAGTACCAAAATCTTTAATTCCCTTTTTCTCAGCCATTTTCAAAAGTTTCAAAAGCAATTGGCCGGTAAGGAATGCATCTCCGGCAGCTGTATGCCTGTCATCAAGTTCAATACCATAGCGCTCACACAAATTGTCCAGGGAATATTCGCCAGGTTTACCCATAGAAGGGTCATAGTGGGGACCCTTTTCCAACCTCATGGCCAAATATTGGGTATCCAGGACCGGATTGAGCAACTTTTTCAGGCCAAATGGCTTCAATACTTTTTCGAGCATCAACAAATCAAAACCAATATGATGGCCGACAATAATGTCCCTCCCGATATAGTCCAAAAATTGCTTCGCAAAATCTTTGATGGTCAATCCTTCAATTGGATCAATGATTTCATGGACCTGAATGGCTTCTTTGTTTTTAACAGGTGTTTTTAAATAGATTTCCTGAGCAGTATCAATCTTTAAAACATAAGACCTGAGCTTAATGGCGCCAAAAGAAATAATAAAGTCCTTTTTGGGGTCCAAACCCGTAGTTTCTGTATCCAAAACCACGAATGTAAGTTGGCTGATAGGACGCATGGGGGGAATTGGTTTTTCAAAAAGACTTTCGTATGTTTCTACGAAAGCCGTTTTGGGCAATTCTTTTCCAAAAATCCTGCTCAGCCAGTTCATATCAGTTTCTGAAATAACCCAATTGGAACCTCACCTGAATGATCTTCTGCAGCTCATCTATGGGGGCAAAGGCATTTTTCAACAATTGCCGCTGCAGTTTACCCAATTTTTCAGGCTGTATATACCTCCCTGAACTCCCGGAATTCAATCCCTCGATGGCCCTCATCCGCATCAAAATTTCATAAGCCTTTCCTGCTTCCAACATGAGTTCTCTATAATTGGGCTCCAAGTCTGCCAATTTTTCGAAGCGCTTAAAAGTATTGTTGATGCCAACCACCCGGTGACTGAGCACCAATAACCTCGCAATATCCGCCAAAGGCATCATGGCTCTCAATTTAATATCAAATTTATCCTTCTGCTCCCCTGATTTCTCTACAATGAAATTTCTGAAAAATCCCAATGGGGGCGGATTCAAAAGTGCATTCTTTGCCAGGAAATTGAGGAAAATGCTTTTTCCGGCAATTTCATTATAAATATGCTCTGTAAGCTCTTCGGCCAAGACTTTATTGCCAATTATGGCCCTATAATCGAAAAAAATCGTAGCGTTCATCAAGGCCTGTTGGTTAGGGCTGTGGATCCAGTCAGAAAACATGGCTTTCCAAGTGGATAATGGCTGACAATATTTGGGATTATTGGCCATAATATCTGCCGGGCAAGGCTTAAAACCACAGGCCAGCAGGATTTCTATCACCTGTTGGGCTATCAGCAACATGTACTCCTTGGTTTCCTCCACTTTGGAAAGGGGTACGTTTTCAAATACGATCGCATTGTCAAGGTCAGTCCTCAACAACTGCTCCTCCCTGCCTTCTGAACCCAAAGAAAGGAAACAGAATTTGACTTTTGAAATCTCCGGAAAATCAGGGTCATGTTTCTTCTTTGCCATCTCAACCGCCCTCCGAATGATGATGTCATTGATTTCCGATATGATACTCGCCACGAACTCAATGGAAACCTCATTTTCAAGGTAATAAGCCAATAGCTTCTCTGCCCTGTCCCTAATTTTGGCCATTTCATGGATTTCCCAGGTATTCATCAGGGCATTGATCAATACCGCTGGACTATTCCCCTGAGAAAGTAATATATCATGATCCGATAGGATACCGGTTATTGGGCTATCCGATGAACCATCTTCTGTAAAAATGAGGTGATGCAACCTGTTTTTGATCATGGTTAGGTAAAGTTCAGAAAAGGCAGCATCTTTCCTTTTGGTAATTACAGGTGTCGTCATCAATTCCTCAACGGGGGTGTCATAACTTTTATTCCGCGCAATCAACCTATTCCTCAGGTCTTTATCGGTAATAATACCTAAGGGATGATCTTTTTCATTGACTATGACTATGGATCCAACACCCTTTTCAGCCATAGCAGCTACCGCATCCCTGATGAGGGTATGCTGAGGACAGGTAAGTACATCCGAAGAATAATTGAGATCAGACTGACCGGTAAAAATCAAAAGTCCACTGTCTCTGGAGATTTCTTTAAAAGTAGTTCTTGCTTTTTGGGATTGGGAAAGGTCCGTTCTCACTACTACCTGTCCCGAAGCAAAGCCGGCAGCAAAATATAAGCCCACACGGCTGTTTTCATGGAGTATTTTTTCAAAAACCGCTACCGGAATAGCATATACCAAACTTTCTTCCTTCACCCTGGCATTGAGGAGATAGGGCCTTTTACCGAGCAAAGCCAAAACCCCAAACACATCCCCTTCATCACATACTTCTACAATTTCTTCCTGCCCATCTTTCTTTTCGGTTAAAAGCACAGATCCTTCCTTTAGCACAAAAAAATACTGTTGGGCAGGATCTCCCTGTTCGAAAAGCAATTCATTTTCAGAAAAATATCGGACTTCCACTTCTTTGGCAACCTGCTCCAAAGAGTCTTCACTTAGAAAACTAAAGGGTGGATATCTTTTGAGAAATTCCTTGACCCTGTTGACAATGACATTGGCCATATGAGATTTGAAATTTTGGATTCCGGAATCAATTTACTGATTTCCGGAATCCAAATTCAAAAATTATTTTCGGCCGTCAATGATCTGCTTGACCACTTCCGGATCCAACAAAGTGGAAGTATCTCCCAGGTTATCCGTAACTCCTTCGGCCACTTTCCTCAAGATCCTTCGCATGATTTTACCGGACCTCGTTTTTGGAAGCCCAGGTACAATCTGGATTTTATCCGGCTTGGCAATAGGTCCGATGATCTTGGAGACCATGTCCTTGATTTCATTGATCAGGTTTTCTTCCGTCCTATGGGACATGTCACAGATCACATATGCGTAAATACCTTGGCCTTTGATTTCATGAGGATAGCCAACTACAGCAGATTCAATGACCAATGGGTGCTCATTGATGGCATTTTCCACTTCTGCGGTACCCATCCTATGGCCTGATACGTTGATCACATCATCTACCCTACCCAAAATCCTATAATATCCGTCATGGTCCCTTTTAACACCATCTCCGGTAAAATACATTCCTTTGTAAGTTGAGAAATAAGTCTGTCTGCAGCGCTCATGGTCCCCCCAGGTTGTCCTGATCATAGAAGGCCAAGGGAATTTCACACAGAGGTTACCCTCTACAGAATTGCCAGTCAGTTCATTTCCCTCAGCATCTACTATAGCCAATTGAATGCCCGGTAAGGGAAGGGTGGCAAAAGCCGGTTTGGTAGGGGTAATTCCCGCAAGCGGTGACACCATTATCCCACCGGTCTCTGTTTGCCACCAGGTATCTACTATTGGGCATCTTGACTTGCCGATGTGGGTATAATACCATCTCCAGGCTTCTTCATTAATGGGTTCACCCACTGATCCCAGGACTTTCAAGGAATCCAAATTATAAGGGTCGATGGGATCGGTACCAAAGGCCTGTAGGGCCCTAATGGCCGTAGGCGCTGTATAGAATTGATTGACTTTGTGCTTTTCTATCACTTGCCAAAATCTACCGGCATCAGGATAGGTAGGTACACCTTCAAACATCAAGGTGGTCGCCCCCGCCAATAAAGGGCCATAAACTATGTAGGAATGTCCTGTAATCCATCCGATATCTGCCGTACTCCAATAAATATCCCCTGGGGCATATTGAAACACATTCTCAAAAGTATACTTCGTATATACCATGTAACCGGCAGTGGTATGGACCACACCCTTAGGTTTACCTGTAGAACCTGAAGTATAAAGGATAAATAAGGGATCCTCACTGTCCATTTCCTCTGCCACATTGCTGTCATCCTGCCCTTCAAGCACCTCATCCCACCAAAAATCCCGGCCTAACTTCATGTTGACCTCCTGTCCTGTTCTCCTGCAGACAATAACGGTCTCTACCGAGGACTTTTCCAAAGCCTCATCCACAATACTTTTAATTCCGATTTTTTTGTTGCCCCTAAAATTCCCATCCGAAGTTAAAATGGCCTTAGCTTCACAGTCATTGATACGGTCGGCAAGGGCAGTAGAACTGAATCCTGCAAAGACTACAGAATGGATGGCCCCTATCCTGGCACAGGCCAACATGGCCACAGCAGCCTCAGGAATCATGGGCATATAAATCACCACCCTATCACCTTTCTTTATGCCTTTAGATTTCAGAGCATTGGAAAACTGACATACCTGGTGATAAAGCTCTTTGTAGGTGATTTTTCTGGAAGGCTCTGTAGGTTCATTGGGCTCCCAAATGATGGCCGTCCTGTCCCCATAGGCAAAAAGGTTTTTTTCAAATATGTTTTCAGTAATATTGAGCTTTCCATTGACAAACCACTGCACATTTGGCCCATTGAAATCCCATTTCAAGACCTTATCCCATCTTTTTTTCCAATGAAAAGAATCTGCAATCCTGGCCCAGAAATTTTCAGGTTCGGTGACAGACTTCTGGTATTCATAGAAGTACCCGCTCAGGGTATGTATCCTATCGCTCATGATGTTACAAGTTTATTTTGGTTATTATTTAATTGATTTAATTCATTAATGTCTTGACTTTGGATACCAAATCCTTGGTGGAAAAAGGCTTGGTGAGGTAAAGGTCAGCTCCTGCCTCCAGTCCTTTTTGGATATCCTGTTGCTTACTTTTTGCGGTCAGGAAGATGACTTTCGTGGTCTGATGATTTTTTTTCAGGTGCCGGCACACTTCATAGCCATCCACCTTGGGCATCATAATATCCAAAATGACCAATTCCGGTTCGCTTTCGTCTATTATACCCAATGCTTCCTCACCATCCCGTGCGATGAAAACCTTGTACCCCTCTTTTTTGAAGAGAAACTCGAGGGAAAGGAGAATATTGGGTTCATCATCTACAATCAATATCTTATTCATTGTCTTTAGGGTATATTACTTTTTCTTTCACTGATTCCTGTAAAGGAAGACTAAAGGCGAAGCAGGTAAGTCCTTCTTCTTGGGAAATACCTATTTTCCCTCCATGATATTCTACTATTTTCTTTGATATGGCAAGCCCCAGACCACTGCCGACCGGCTTTTTACTGGTTTGGTTTTTGGCTTGGAAAAACTTGTCAAAAATATAGGGGACTTCCTCCTCCGGGACTCCTTTTCCATCATCTTTGACCTGAATGATTAGCTCATCATCCTTTAAACTCCCATGAAACTCCACTTTTGATTTGGCAAATTTGGAAGCATTGGACAAGAGGTTCAAAATGACCTGCTTGATCCTATCTTCATCTATTGTCAACTCCAAGGCTTCAAAATCCAACTGCATGTCAAAACGCAGGCCTTTCTCTTTAAATACCTGTAACATACTCTCAGCAGCCTGCAAGATAACTATCCTAATATCTGTCTTTTCAAGTTGTAACTCCTGCCTTCCAGAATCAAAGCGCTCCAAATCTAACACCTGCTCTATCAGGCGCGCCATCCGGCTGGTCTCTTGAATGATGATGTCCAAAAAGCGCTTTCTTTCTTCTTCCGGCAAATCTTCATCCATTAAAATCTCTGAGAATGCCCGAATGGAGGTTATGGGCGTTTTCATCTCATGCGTTACAGTCGAAATAAATTCATCTTTGAGCATATCATTGAGGCGCAGGGTTTCATTCATTCTCCGGAGCTCGGCAGAGGCTTTTTTCAGCTCCTTACTTTTTTGCTTGAGCTCAAGATTGAGCGTTTTGAGTTCTTGCGTTTCTTTAAGGATTCCCAAGACCTCTTCCATACTGATTTCCTCTTCTTTGACGACAGATTCCACCATAATCCTAGCAGAGGCTGATCCTATAATGCCTGATAATATCCTTTCGGAATAATTGACCAATTCCGGATCAGCATAGCTGTTGGTCTCTAATACTTTTCCTGTCTCAATTGTATAAGTTTTCAGTAATTCCTCTGCTTTTGGTTCCCCAAGAAAATTAATCAGAAGCGCTTTCAAATCCGGTAAGTAGGCCTGACCTTTCCAGATAATGGAACTGTCCAAGGTGGTACTGTATTTGAAAATATCCACAAAAACAATGGCCTGATTATGCTCCTTGGATGACTGCTCCTTTACCATAGAGATCAAAACATATAAGAACACATTGAGGGACAGACTAAAAAACAGACCATGGGTAATATAAGTCATATCCTGCATGCCCAATAAGCTATAAGGCTTCAAAGCCGCAATTCCAAACAGCCCCTCGGTCATGAGGCTTTCCGGCAACCAACCTGCAGTAACAATTGTTGGTACAACGAGTGTATAAAACCAGATGATAAAGCCGGCAATTATCCCTGTCAGGGCCCCCAATCTGGATCCCTTTTTCCAGTAAATGCCTCCCAATATGGCTGGAGCAAACTGAGCGATGGCAACAAAGGAGATCAGGCCAATGGAAACCAAAGAAAACTGCGCTGAAACCTGTTTGTAATAAATATAGGCCAACATGATAATCAAAAAGATACTGGCCCTTCTGATCCAAATCACAATACTTCCTAACTCATGCTGAAATTTGTTTTTGAAGCTATCACTGACCAATAAGACGGGAATTACCAGGTTATTGCTGACCATATTGCTCAAAGCAATCGTTGAAACGATAATCATGCTGGTAGCCGCCGAAAACCCACCCAGATAAACCAATAATGCCAACCAGTCCTGACTATATGCAATTGGTAATGCCAAAACAAAAGTATCTGCATCGACGACTGAATCCTGAAAATGAACAAGTCCCCCAAGGGCAATGGGCAGTACAAAAATATTGATCAACAAAAGATACAAAGGAAAAAGCCACATCGCCTTATCAAGATGTTTCTCGTTTGTATTTTCCACCACAGCCAGCTGAAACTGTCTCGGCAAAAAGAAAACAGCCATCATGGATAAGGCACTCATCCAAAACCATTCCGAGGCATTATTCTCCCCCTGTAGGACAAATAAGTGATCCAATCCTCTTAATTCTGCCTGCAGGAATATGTCCGTAAACCCTTCAAAGATAAAATAGGTGACAAACACCCCCACAATCAGGAAAGCTACAAGTTTAAAAACCGATTCAAAGGCCACTGCCATGACCATTCCCTCATGCTGGGCAGTAGCCTCCGCATCACGCGCCCCAAATAAAACCGTGAAAAGCGCCAATCCCAAAGCCAAGAAGAAAGCTGTGTCCTGATAAAAAGGGATTTCCACAAAAGGCTGGGCTGCCTCCGCATATTGCAAAATATCAAAGGTACTTGCGATAGCCTTGATCTGAATGGAAGTGTAAGGCAGAATACCTAAAAGGCAGAACAGGGTGACCACACCACCCAGGGTAATGTTTTTGCCATATCGGCTCGAAATAAAATCTGCAATAGAGGAAATCCTCTGCACTTTGCTGATCCTGATGATCTTCCTCATGACAATCCACCAAAGGGGGGCAACCAAGCTGGGTCCCAAATATATCGTCAAAAATTCCAGCCCATTGCTCGCAGCCCGACCCACAGAACCATAATAGGTCCAGGCTGTACAGTAGACTGCCAGAGAAAGGGCATAGATATAGGGATTGGAAGCATAGCTTTTTCCTTTCCGGGCTGATTTTTCAGAAAAGTAAGCTATGGCAAAAAGCAAAGCCAGATAACCAAAGGTAAACGCTATGATCAATCCCTTACTGAGCATTCTTGTTACTGTTCGTTTTTCTCAATACCCAAATGGTCAAGCCAATGATCAAAGCCCAAAATGCAAAAACCATCAGAAAAAGCACAGGAATCCCTGCCAGCTTGGCCGGTATATTATAGAGGTAGAGCACAGGATAGTTCAACAGGAACAAACCCAAAAAAAACACCCCCCATAAATATTGGTTTTTTGCTCCTTCTTTCATTTTTGCAGCTTTTGAACAATAAATTAAGGCTTTTGAGCTTTGGAAAAAAGGAAACCCCGACAATTGAATTTGTCGGAGTACCTCATCCCTTACGTTTATTTTATTTAGTGTGCATGTGCTTTGCCTGCTCCTCTTGGGATTCTTATCTCCTGAATCATATCCTGAACATCCTGAGGAGGTGCAGGGGTAAGTTTGGATACCACAAAACATACCACAAAATTCACCAGCATACCTACTGAACCAATCCCTTCCGGAGAGATACCAAACCACCAATGGTCCGCATTATTCATTTCAGGATTCCAGAATTTGAAGAAGACAATGTATAGCATGGTAAATACCAACCCTGAAACCATGCCGGCTATGGCTCCTTCTTTATTGATTCTACTGGAGAAAATGCCCATGATGATCACCGGGAAGAAGGATGCAGCTGCCAATCCAAAAGCAAAGGCAACCACCTCAGCCACAAAACCTGGAGGGTTTACACCAAAATAACCAGCAAGGATCACAGCACCCGCCGCGGAAATTCTTGCAATCAATAATTCCCTTTTTTCCGTCATATCCGGCTTAAATGTCCTGAACAGGTCCCTGGATACAGAAGTGGAAATCACCAAAAGCAAGCCTGCTGCAGTGGATAAGGCTGCCGCCATACCACCGGCCGCTACCAGACCCACTACCCAGTTGGGCAATTTGGCAATTTCAGGGCTGGCCAATACCATGATATCCCTGTCAATTTTCAGTTCATTGGTTTCAGCTACCGGAGTATATTGGACGATACCATCACCGTTTTTGTCATCAATGCTGATCAGGTTGGTTTTTTGCCAGTTGCCTACCCATTCAGGCAAATTGCTCACCGGCTTGTCAGCCACAGTATCGATGGCATTATAAATCCCAAAAGCAGCTACAGCAGGAGCAGTGGTATACAGGATGGCAATGAAAATCAGCGCATAACCAGCGGAAAGACGTGCATCTTTTACCCTGGGTACCGTAAAAAACCTGACAATCACATGTGGCAATCCAGCCGTGCCCACCATCAAAGCCAAGGTAATGGCAAAAATATCCGCCATACCTTTACGGCCTGAGGTATATTCTGCAAATCCTAATTCAGAGAGGACACCATCCAGCTTTTCAAGCAAGTGTGTTCCGTCTGCTACTGTACCTCCCAAACCCAATTGAGGAATCGGATTTCCCGTCAATTGCATGGAAATGAAAATCGCAGGGACCATGTAAGCAAAGATCAGTACACAATATTGGGCAACTTGGGTGTAAGTAATGCCCTTCATACCTCCTAACACTGCATAGAAGAATACGATGCACATACCGATGATCACCCCTGTATTGATATCCACTTCCAGGTATCGGGAAAAAACGATGCCTACTCCTCTCATTTGACCGGCTACATAGGTAAATGATATAAACAGGGCACAGATGACCGCTACTACCCGGGCTTTATTGGAATAGTACCGATCACCCACAAAATCCGGCACGGTAAACTTTCCAAATTTGCGGAGATAAGGTGCCAATAATAAGGCAAGCAAAACATAACCGCCTGTCCAGCCCATCAGGTAAACCGAACCATCATAACCTGCAAAGGCTATGATTCCCGCCATGGAAATAAAAGATGCCGCTGACATCCAATCTGCAGCGGTAGCCATGCCATTGGCCAAAGGGGATACTCCCCCACCCGCGGTATAAAATTCTTTGGTGGAACCTGCCCGGGTGTAAATAGCGATTCCGATATAAAGAGCAAAAGAAGCTCCAACAAGTATATATGTCCAGGTTAAAATATCCATAATTGATTGGGGATTAAATGTTATTCTTCATTGACGTCAAACTCCTTGTCCAATTGGTTCATGCGGTACACATAAACAAAAATGAGGACAACGAATGTGTAAATAGATCCTTGCTGGGCAAACCAAAAGCCCAGTTTGAAACCGCCGAACTGAATGGTGTTGAGGGGTTCTACTAGGAGGATTCCAAATCCAAAGGATACCAGGAACCATATGGCCAAGAGAAAAAGAAGCGTCTTGAGGTTCTTTTTCCAATAGGCTTTCATTTTGAGTTTTGTTTCTGACATAGTATTTCGGGTTTAATTTTTTTATAAGAAGATATGAGTTTGAAGGATGAATTCACCGGCTGAGCCGCTTTTTCGGTAATTTTCAAAAAGGGGTCTATTGCTGTACTGAAGCGTGACTTTAGCCTGATGCCCATTCATGTAATAGTTGACCCCTAGGTCATATTGCCAGGAGCTGGCATCAAACAGCTCAAAGTTTTTGTAGGTAAAGGCCCCAAAAGGCTGGATTCTGCCATGATCTTCCAAAATGCTTTTGGGCAACAAAAACCCGGTCTGGGAGTAAAAGATACTCCCTGTTCCTATAGTGGGCTGGGCATTCCCTGGTCCATTTTGGGTACTTCCCTGGCCAAAACCAACATTCATGATCCCAATATTCCTCATATAATTGGGCCCAAAATCATATTTGTAAAAGACGGAATAGGAAGTAATGGCCGTTCCATTGGCCGGATTAAGGGGTACATCCAAGAAGGTATCCAAACCAAAAAGTTTGATGTCATGGTATTGTGCTGACCCGTCGGCAGTTCTTGACATGGTAGCGCCTGCATGGTGGTGCCAGCCCCCTCCTATATTGAAGACCTTTTTTGTACCCAGATAGGAGCCCACAAAAAACGGGAGCTTGTTGTTTTCTTTTTCCAGAAATTGATAGGCAATGTATCCTTGCGTGGCCCAGTTGTCATTGACAACGTTGGCTGCTATCGGAACTTGCCGATCTTCATCAAATCTACCCCCACTGCCCACTGAGAAAGGCTTGTTCAGGGCCAGTCGGTAATCCCATTTGGCAGCCTGTCCTTTAGCATAGATACCATATTGCCTTGCAAATTGATCCGTAAGTTCAATCAGTGGCCAGTTGAAAATCGGCGCATCAATGGCCATAAAGTTCAAGGTACTATGACTGCTCATCCTGGAAATTCCGTTCCAATAATGCAGCCCTGCCCCTATGTACAACTCCTCTATAATTTTAAACTCTGTCCAAATATCGTGGAAAAAAATCTGCGGTTTCTTGGCGGAAAGCGCATTGGCAGACCCTGTCCCTGTTTCCGGATCGACGATCACAGGAAGATTTCCGGGATTTCCGGTCATTCCACCTCCCGGGGCACCTCCATTGGTAAAAGTTTGGTTATTGATCCCCCAATGGGACAAAATCAAAAACCTGGGAGATACCTGGGCATAAGCCAGAAACCTTGCCCTCCTGAGACCAATATCAAAGGAGTGATTTTTTGGTTGACCATCTATCCCTAAAGTCCCTGGGTTATTTTCGGTTCCCCTTACCCAAAACTGATTCCAGATCAAAAAACGGATATATTTATTTCCGTCATCAGACAATTTTAGGGTTAATGGCTTATAGGAATGGTCTACAAACATGTCATCTTTTGCAGATTTGTAGAATGAAAGGGTATCCTGCCCAAAAGCCGGAAAGCAAAATGCAAGAGCCAGTAAGGAGTTACCTATCCATTTCAAAGTAGATTTCATTGGTTTTTGGGTTTGTTGTTTTTGACTTTTTGAAGTCGGGCCCGAACAACAAGTGAAATCTAAATTGGGAACTTGGCGGAATAAAGAAAAATCAGTGATATATATCCGTTAAGTAATTATAGCAAAAAAATTTTATTTGGTTTCACCGGTTTTTGAACCTTTCCCATTTGATGATCATGAACTTGTCTCCCAGTTCCGTGATCAGCATGCCGGTGTCTGTCAGGTTTTCCTTTTGGGCCATATATTTGACCAATTCTGTGTGATTAAGGACTTTATATGTTGGCCGGTACTCATAGTTCTCTGGGGCTTTGATTTTGTACTGCTTGACCCAGTTCATCACAGAGACATGGCTTACACCCAATATTCTTTCGATTTCACGATATGAAATTCCTTCGATATAGAGCTGCAATGCCTTTACCACATAGTATTTGTCTATGGATTTACCCAGCTTATTGACCGTAAAGTGATAACTGCATTTTTTACATTTAAACCGTTGCCTTCCTCCTATTACGCCGCTTTTTACCACTTTTCCATGACCGCATTTAGGACAAACAGGCTTTTCCATTGCTTTGATTCCGGGTTTGATATATCAATTTAGCGAAAGTATAATATTTTACCAATATATGGTTTTTCTGTGTATTTTGAAAAACCAAACAGTATAAAATTATGCTTTACCCAAAATCTGGACGTATAAAATCTTAGAGTAACATTTCTAACGAAATGGCCAATCCAAATGCAAGCATACTTACCAAAACCTTATTGAGATAAAACCGGTGATCCGGGCTACTCTCAAAAAATATAGTAGTGGAAATATGTAAAAACCCTCCAGCGACCAGGCCATAGAATATGTTCAATGTCTCACCCCCCAAAAGTTTACTTTCATACAGATAATTGCTTAACAACATCCCCAATGGCGAGGCCAAAGCAAAAACTGTCAGCAATAGAAATATCCAGCGCTTCTTCATGACACTCATCAAAACGGCCACCAAAGCAAAGGCCTCAGGTCCTTTGTGCAATAAAATACCAAAGAGCAAATTATTACTGCCATGATGATGGTGGTGGTGCTCATGACCGGCATGGTCATGAACATGGGCAGCAAGTACACCTTCATTACCAAGCAAGGTACCTTCCAAAAAGGCATGCATAAATAATCCTATCATTATGGTCCAAACCCCAATTTCAGAGGCATGATGGTGGCTTGGGTGATGGATATGTCCATGTTCCACACCCGTAGAAAGCAGTGCCAAAATTTGCTGGATGAAGAAACCTAAGAGAATATAAAGTCCCATTCCGGCCGGATTGGCAGATTCCGTAAAAAGTTCAGGTAGGATATGCAATACCGTAATGGCAAACAAATAAGATCCTGCAAATACCAAAACCAATTTAAAATACCTTTCTTCCCAACTTGGAATAAAATAAGCCAAACCACCCGCCAGAAGTGCGGTGGAAAATAAGAGTATAAAATTTAGGAGCATGACGCTTGGTTTTCTTTAATTGATCTATTCTACAGGAAAGGACAGATAAGGCTTGATGCCTTCGCTGGCATAGGACTTCATGTTCCCTTCTCCATCATTATAAATTAGGAATATTTCAAAATTTCCCTGTTTTTGTTGCAACTGAATGGCCTTTTCAGTTCCCATTACCATCAAAGCAGTGGCCAATGCATCTGCTGTCATACAATCCCCTGCTACCACGGTAGCGCTGAGCAAACCATGTCTCACAGGCCTACCCGTAGCCGGATCTATGGTATGGGAAACTTTCAATCCATCCACTTCATAGTAGTTGCGGTAATTCCCTGAAGTAGCCATGGCCCTGTTATCCAAAGCAATGATACTGTAAAGCTGATCAGCACTGCCCTGCTCTTCCGGTCTGGAAACTCCTACTTTCCAGATTTCGCCTTTTTCATTGACACCTTTGGCTACCAACTCTCCACCAATTTCTACCAAATAATTTTCTATACCCTTGGAATGAAGAAAATCCGCTATCACATCTACACCATAACCCTTGGCATTGGCACTGAAATCCAATTTGATACCCGGTAACAGCTTTTTCACAGAGGTTTCATCAAATACGATATTCTTGAAGCTGATCAATTTAACCAGCTGATCAATATTGACACTGTCTTTCAATTGTGGCCCTCCGGGCCCAAAACCCCATAGATTGACCAAAGGTCCTACAGTAGGATCAAATGCCCCCTCCGTAAGTTCAAAGATTTCTTTGCTTGACTTCAAAACCGGATAAAAGAAAGGAGATTCATAGACCAAAGAATCGCCTTGATTAAATCGGCTGATTTCTGAATCAGGAATATAAGTGGACAAAGACTGATTGAAAACTAGCAAAAGCGAATCTATACTGGACTGAAAATCCCTTCCGCTTTCATCCAGATAAACTACCCTGTAGGAAGTGCCCATCGTTTTTCCCGAAAAAACCACCTTTGAACGCTCGGTCTGAATATTTTCCTGTGGAGTGGTGGATGTACTCTGCCGGTAGAAGTAGACTATGGCTACCAACAACAACAGTACAATTGAATAAATTATATTTTTATTGGCGTTACTGGACATGATAACTGCAATTTTTCGCAAAGTTAAGCCATATTTTCCAAAGAAAGTTCCAAAGTATCCCAATTTTTGCAACAAAATTGCACAAAATTAGGATGCAATTTCCTGCTTTCAGCCTTGGGCTAAATTCCTATCTTTGTAGATGCTGAAACCGAAGCTATGAGAGAAGATTATTTGAGTGGGGAAAAGGACAATTTGAATTCCTCGGACAGGGAAATAGAAAAAGCGCTAAGGCCATTAAGTTTTGAGGATTTTACCGGTCAGTTTAAGATCGTGGAAAACCTCAAAATATTTGTCCTCGCCGCAAAAAAAAGAAAAGAGCCATTGGATCATGTGCTTTTACATGGACCTCCGGGACTTGGGAAAACCACCCTCAGCCATATCATTGCCAATGAATTGGAGGCGGGCATCAAAATCACTTCAGGTCCTGTTTTGGACAAACCATCTGACCTCGCCGGATTATTGACGAATCTTGAGGAGGGAGATGTGCTTTTTATAGATGAAATCCACCGTCTCAACCCTATCGTGGAAGAATACCTGTATTCTGCCATGGAAGATTTCCGGATCGATATCATGTTGGATTCTGGCCCTAACGCGCGTTCGGTACAGATCTCCCTGAATCCATTTACACTGATCGGGGCCACCACGCGCTCAGGACTTTTGACCTCTCCCCTACGGGCAAGGTTCGGTATCAATTCCAGGTTGGAATATTATGACGCCAAGTTGTTAACAGATATCGTTTCCCGCTCTGCCAATATCCTTCAGACCCCAATAGATGAAGTGGCGGCCAATGAAATTGCAAGAAGAAGCCGGGGAACTCCGAGGATTGCCAACATGCTACTCCGTAGAACAAGGGATTTTGCCCAGGTGAAAGGAAATGGACGCATTACTTTGGAAATTTCCAAAATGGCATTGGATGCTTTGGATGTGGATGAAAATGGCTTGGATGAAATGGACAACAGGATTCTACTGACAATAATCGACAAATTCCGGGGCGGTCCTGTGGGCCTAGGCACTATAGCCACGGCCTGTGGGGAAGAGGCAGAGACGATCGAAGAAGTATATGAACCTTTTTTGATCCAGGAAGGCTATATCAAAAGAACCTCCAGGGGACGTATTGCCACCGAACTGGCATACAAGCACCTGAAAATTAAACCCAACTACGGGGGCGGAATGGGTAACCTCTTTGAATAAGTGAAGACAATTCCATGAGAAATACGACGGATCTATATGCACAAATAATTAAAACCCAAGCCAAAAGCTTGGGCTTTGATTTTTGCGGGATTGCCAAAGCAGAATTTCTGGAAGAAGAAGCCCCCAAGCTGGAAGCATGGCTCCACGAAAACTATCATGGAAAAATGGCCTATATGGCCAATCATTTTGACAAAAGGCTAGATCCGACCAAATTGGTGGATGGTGCCAAAACAGTAGTCAGCCTAATCTACAATTACTTTCCTGAAAAAAAGCTTCCTGAAAAGGAGGAGGATTTCAAAATTGCCAAATATGCTTACGGCCAGGATTACCACCACGTGATCAAGGACAAACTCAAAAGACTTCTGGAAATCCTAAGGGATGAGATCGGCGAATTTGGAGGAAGGGCTTTTGTGGATTCTGCCCCAGTAATGGAAAGACAATGGGCCCAAAAAACAGGAATTGGGTGGCTGGGGAAAAACAGTCTATTGCTCAACCGGCAAATGGGCAGCTTTTTTTTCCTGGCAGAATTGATCATTGATCTAGAGGTCACAGCAGACCCGCCTATGGTCAAAGACTATTGTGGCACTTGCACCAGATGTATTGACGCCTGTCCTACAGATGCCATCGTCCAACCGGGCGTTGTAGATGGCTCCAAATGCATATCGTATTTTACCATTGAACTGAAAGAGGAAATCCCCCAGGATGTAAAAGGAAAATTTGAGAACTGGGTATTTGGCTGTGATATCTGTCAGGATGTCTGTCCATGGAACAGGTTTTCAAAACCCCACCAAGAACCAAAATTTGACCCTCATCCGGATATGATGAATTTTAACCGAAAAGATTGGGAAGAAATAACGGAAGCGACCTTTAATAAAGTTTTTTCAAAATCTGCCGTCAAACGGGCCAAATTTTCGGGTTTTCTGAGAAATCTAAGATTCCTTCAGCAATAGCAGTACATATTCAGTACCTTTATAGCTTTCCAGCCTATAATGAAGATTCAAAAAGTATTAAATCCTGGGGATGAAAAGGATTTTATTCGTACACATGTACAAATCAACCGGCCTTTTCCCAATTGGATAAGACCCCTTGACAAGGATGTTTTAGAGGTTTTTGACCCAAAAAAGAACAAGCAACTTAAACCTGGAACATTTGCCAGGTGGATCATGAGGGATGAAAAAGGCCAATTGCTGGGGAGGATTGCAGCTTTTGTCAATCCCAAGTACAAAAACAAAGGGGATAAGTTTCCTGTAGGAGGAATTGGCTTTTTTGACTGTATCGATGATCAAAATGCCGCTAATCTATTATTCGATACCGCTAAGGATTGGCTGATGGACAAAGGGGTCCAAGCCATGGATGGCCCCATCAATTATGGAGACCGGGACAAGTGGTGGGGATTGTTAATAGAAGGTTTTGACCCTCCTATATACAACATGAATTTTAATCCCCCCTATTATCAGCAACTCTTTGAAAATTATGGGTTTCAGGTATTCTACAATCAGATTTGTTGGAGCATGCGGGTAGCGGAGGATGCACACCAACTGAGCCCAAAATTTTATGAAAGCCATAAAAAATTTGCAGGAAATCCAGACTTCAAAGTAGTCCATTTTAAAAAGAAGGAACTTCAGAAGTTCGCAGGAGACCTAGCTACCGTATACAATAAAGCATGGGCCAAGCATGAAGGCAATAAGGAAATTACCATGAACCACGCTGTTAAATTGATCAAATCAATGCTCCCAGTGCTGGACGAAAAACTGATTTGGTTTGTATACCATAAAGAGGAACCTGTGGTCATGTGGATCAACCTACCAGACATCAACCAAATTATCAAACACCTGGACGGAAACCTGAACTGGTGGGGTAAGTTGAAGTTTTTATTTTGGAAAACTTTTGGAAAAAATGAAAGTTTTGTGGGTTTGGTATTCGGTATCGTGCCGGAATTTCAAGGCTCTGGCTTGGATTATTACATGATTGTGGAAGCAGAGAAGGAAATTAAAGCTACCCGCTCTTATAAAAAGCTGGAATTGTATTGGCAGGGAGATTTTAACCCTAAGATGCTGAATATATCCAAAAACCTGGGGGCAAAACAATCACGCAAAATGATTACTTACCGGTATAATTTTGATAGAAACATACCCTTTGAGAGACATCCCATTTTGAATTGATTCAAAAGCCTGGGGGCTGAAAAATAAATTTGAATGGTGTGATTCAAAAAATCCAGGTAGATGAGCCTCTTCCCGAGGCTCTTATACATTAACCGGCAAAGCTTACAAAATATTTGTTGAGTACCGGCTCGTAGCTCTTGGAAAATTTGCTGTAACACCATTCTTTGAATTCCTGAATTTCTGCTGGAACTAGAAGATTCAGGGCTTTGCGCAACTCTTTTTCAAAGAGCCTTTTGTCAAAACTTACCTTCATAAGCACGGTTTTAACATATTCTAACATATCTCAAAGAATTAAATGGGTTAAAACTAAACAACTATACATGAGCATACGATACTAAGAAAGGTTTGTTGCGTTTAAAATATAAAGTTAATTTGCACTCGCTAAGTACTCATATTCTCATGATCAAAACGAAAATAGCCCTCTTCTTGGTATGTCTTTTTACATTTTTTTCCAATAGCCTATTGGCACAGGAGGTAATTATTGAACTGGGACCGGATGAAATCGGACTTAATGAAACATTTAGCATCAAAGTAACCATCACTAACGATAAAATCAAGTCCTACGATGAATTCCCTGATATTTTAGGATTTCAAAAACAAGGCATATCCCAGTCCTCTTCCATGAATATCATCAATGGGCAGGTCAGCAGCACCAACAGTATCATTCAATATTACAAACCCAACAGAAAAGGAGAGTTTACACTTGAGCGGTTTTCCGTAAAAATTAACGGAAATAACTATTCATCCCCTGGAAAGAAGATCAGTGTTGTAGATCCTAGGTCCAGTCAAAGGCAGGGGGTTTTCGATCCCTTTGATGATCTCTTTGGCAGAAGGGACAGGGAAGAGCCAGAATTCATAGAAATAGAAGATGATGCCTTCTTTGCCTCCTCGGTCGATAAAAACGAGGTATTTGTGGGCGAGGGATTTAATGTAAGCTTAGCTTTTTATATGTCCGAAACCAATCAGGCCCCTTTCCAATTCTATGAGCCAGGCAGGCAACTGGATGAAATCCTAAAAAAAATGAAACCCTCCAAAGCTTGGGAAGAGAATTTTAACATTACCAACATCCAACCGGAAAGGGTCACCTTGAATGGTAAAAACTGGATCAAATACAAAGTTTATGAAGCTACTTTCTTCCCCTTTTCTGATGGGGAAATAACCATTCCCCCCATTGCCTGGGAAATGATCAAATATAAGGTAGCCAAGAACCCCACATTCTTTGGGAGCAACAGACTGGAAGATTTCAAAACATTTTATTCTTCAGCCAAGACAATCAAAGTCAAACCGCTTCCGCAACACCCTTTGAGAAATGAAGTGAGTGTAGGGGTTTTCCAGTTGAGGGAAAATATCAGCCAACTGAATGTACAGACAGGGGAGGGTTTTACCTACAATTTCAGCATATCGGGAGAAGGAAATATCAATTCCATATCTCCTCCAAGAACCCGTCAAATACACAAACTGAATACCTATGACCCCAATGTCAGGCAACAGATCAACAGGGGAATGGGCAAAATAAGGGGCTCAAAAGAGTTCAATTACTACCTGACAATCAATGAACCCGGTGAAGTTAAGCTTGCGGACCATTTTGAATGGATCTATTTCAATCCGGTATTGGCAAAATATGATACGCTGAGACCCAAGGCTGTTGTAAATGTTACCGGCGAATCTAAAGTTAATCAGGCCATTTCCAAGCAGAGATTAGGGGGAATTTACGATTTGATCGAACTAGAGAGCAATAAGCTTTCATACCAGCGATATAAGTATTATTTTTCGCTATTTATCAATTTACTATTGGTCGGTTCAGTCATTCTTCTGGCCGTCCTGATTATGAGAAGAAGTAATGGGTAATTCATTTGGAAGAATATTTAGGATCACCACTTTTGGAGAATCTCACGGATTGGGTCTGGGTGTGATCATTGATGGCTGTCCCGCAGGACTGTCCGTGGATGAAGATTTCATCAGAGAAGAGATGCAACGCAGAAAACCCGGCCAGTCCAAAATAACTACCCAACGCAAAGAGGAAGACGAATTCCAAATCCTTTCGGGAGTTTTTGAAGGAAAAACTACAGGGACGCCCATCGGCATGGTTATCATGAATACTGACCAAAAAAGTAAAGATTATAGCCATATTGCTGACAAATTCAGACCTTCACATGCGGATTACACCTATTTCGAAAAGTACGGAATCAGGGATTACCGCGGCGGAGGAAGAAGCAGTGCCAGGGAAACGGCCGCACGGGTCGCTGCCGGTGCCATTGCGAAATTAATGTTGAAACAGTTTGGTATTGCTGTACAGGCTTATGTATCCCAGGTCGGAGATCTGAAATTGGAAAAGCCCTACACAGCACTCAACCTGTCCCTAACAGAAGAAAACATCGTGAGATGTCCTGACCAGGACATGGCCAAAAAAATGATTGAATTCATCGATGAGATCAGAAAAAGCCGGGATACCGTAGGAGGAGTCGTAACCTGTGTGGCCAAAGGGGTGCCTGCAGGATTAGGGGAACCAGTATTTGACAGACTGCACGCCGAACTTGGAAAAGCCATGCTCAGCATCAATGCAGTCAAAGGATTCGAATATGGAAGCGGTTTTGAAGGGGTCAAGATGAGGGGATCGGAACACAATGATGCTTTCTTCCAGGAAGATGGAAAAGTAAAAACAAAGACAAACTACTCTGGAGGTATACAGGGAGGAATTTCCAACGGAGAGGACATCTATTTCAATGTGGCTTTCAAACCGGTAGCCACGATCATGCAGGATCAAGAATCCGTGAATGAAGCAGGAGAACCGGTCACTGTTTCCGGAAAGGGCAGGCATGACCCTTGTGTCGTCCCAAGGGCCGTACCTATCGTGGAAGCAATGGCCGCACTGGTCCTTGCTGATTATTTACTGATCAGCAGAACAAATAAATTACACGTTTAAAAACCCAAAGTAAAATGTTGAAAAAGATACCTTTACACACCCAAATCATAATCGGTTTGGTATTAGGTTTGATTTTTGGGCTTGTAATCATACAGTTTGGAATTTCTCCAAATTTCACTGTGGATTATATCAAACCCATAGGTACCATTTTTATCAATGCCCTGAAAATGATCGCTGTACCTTTGGTACTGGCCAGCCTTATTGTGGGGGTTGCCAATTTAGGAGATATCTCGAAACTCTCCAGAATAGGCGGTAAAACCATCTTGGCTTATTTAGTAACAACTGTAATTGCCATCACGATTGGACTTCTTTTGGTTAATTTCTTTGAACCGGGAGAACAGTTGCCCCAGGAAACAAGGGATAAGTTGATGGCACAATTTGATGACCAGGCAGGTTCAAAGGCCAGTTCGGCTGCAGCCATACAAAACCAGGGTCCTTTACAGCCTTTGGTGGATATTGTTCCGGAAAACCTTTTTGCTGCAGCCTCAAACAATGGAAGCATGTTGCAGGTAGTCTTTTTTGCTATTATTGCGGGTATTGCCCTTCTTCAGATTGATAAAGGGAAAGCACAGACCTTTATAGGGTTTTTTGATTCCTTGAACGATGTCATCATCAAGATTGTGGAATATATCATGATGATCGCACCTTACGGGGTTTTTGCGCTAATGGCATCTTTGATTGTGGAAATTGCAGGGGAAAACCCGGACTCAGCAGTGGAGCTTTTGCTTGCTCTATTGAAATATACGCTTGTTGTCATTTCAGGCCTGTTCATCATAGTTGCCGGGGTCTATTCGATTCTTTTGAAATCTTTCACCAAAATCTCTTTCAAAGATTTCATCAAATCTATCAGACCGGCGATGTTATTGGGCTTCTCTACGTCATCCAGTTCCGCTACCCTTCCGGTAACCATGAAATTGGTGGAAGATGAAATCGGTGTTTCCGAAGAAGTAAGCAGCTTTGTACTGCCATTGGGAGCAACGATCAACATGAACGGAACAAGTCTGTACCAGGCGGTAGCAGCTGTATTTATCGCGCAGGCTTTGGGTATGGACCTTACAATTTCCCAGCAGCTAACGATTGTGCTGACGGCAACCTTGGCGGCTATAGGTTCAGCAGGTGTACCTGGAGCAGGCTTGATCATGTTGATCATCGTATTGGAAGCCATTGGGGTCCCGGGAGCTGGAGTGGCTTTGATCATTGCACCTGATAGGATTCTTGACATGTTTAGGACTGTGGTCAATATCACAGGAGATGCGGCTGTATGTGTAGCCGTGGCATCAACGGAAGGGGAACTGCCATCTGGACTTATCAGGGAATCAAATCCTTTTACCCCAAATGCGGAAGAGTAACCGGCAAGATAAAAAATATTGCTTCAGATTATAAAAATGAGTTCCCAAAGCCCTTGACCAGATTCAGGCTTTGGGAATTTTTTTCTACTTGAGACTGGCTTTGTATTTGCCCCAGAAATATCCTGGAAGCAGCAAGGCTTTCAATTTCCAGTCATTTTTTTCCTTCATGCTCAGGGTCTGATTGGCATGTACTGCTTTGTACATTTTCCCCGCCATAAGGGTATGGGCTATCAACAAAAGAAATACTACCCCGTAAGTGATCAGTTCTGTCATATTTTCTGCATAGCCAATGCGGCCCAATTATCTTTTATTTTCTTATCCTTCAAAACCAGTCCAAACTCATTTGCCCTTTTTTCAATATCGGCAATATCGTGTTCATAAAAACCACTCAACAACAGATAGCCCTTTTCCTTGACCAAGCTACTGTACACCTCCATTTCATCCAAAAGGACGTTTTTGTTGATATTGGCCAGCACGATATCAAAAGGGCCCTGAGGCTTTACTTCCCTCACGGTACCTTTTCCCATCCGGACAGTGGCCATTCCGTTCAGGTCAAAATTTTCATTCCCATTTTCGACACACCACTCGTCTATATCAAAAGCCTCAATATGAGCTGCCCCTAATTTATGCGCCATAACGGCTAAAATTCCGGTTCCTGCCCCAATATCCAAAACCCGCTTGTCCTGATGATCCAAATTGAGTTGATGGGAAATCATTAAATAGGTGGTAGCATGATGGCCTGTGCCAAAGGACATTTTGGGATTGATCAGAATTTCATGAGGAAATTCAGGTTTAGACGGGTGAAATGAGGCCCGGACATATACTTGATCTCCTACTGTAATGGGATCATAGTTTTTCTCCCATTCTTCATTCCAATTGACTTTGGGCAGGATGCCCTCCTGTACTGAAATCCTTCCAGCTTCCTTATACTGTTCTATTATTTCCAAAAATGTGTTCCTCTGAAAAACATCTTCCTGAATATAGGCATCCAGGCCTTCATCGGTTTCCAAAAAGGAATCAAAACCGATTTCCGATAGCTCCGCTATCAATATTTCCCGATAGGGTTCTGAACAGGAAATCTTAAATTCAAGGTATTGCATCAAATTTTAAGGTAGAAACTGAAATTAAGAATAAGGAACAATTTATTGGGAGATAAACATTAGCCGGAAGCATGATGCTTCCGGCAATTTCTATTTAAAAGGATTTAACAATCTCCACAAAGTCCCTGGACTTCAAAGATGCTCCTCCGATCAAACCCCCATCTACATCAGGCTTGGAGAAAATCTCCCTGGCATTGGAAGGATTACAGCTCCCACCATAAAGGATGGAAATACCTTCTGCAATTTCTTTACCATATTTTCCTGCAAGGTGATTTCTTAATGCAGCATGCATTTCCTGAGCTTGATCAGAGCTTGCTGTTCGGCCTGTTCCAATAGCCCAAATGGGTTCATACGCAATAACAATCTTGGAAATTTCTTCCGGAGAAAATCCAAAAAGGCTTTCCGTAAGCTGCTGCTTTACATAGTCTTCATGTGTACCTGCCTCCCTGATTTCTAGAGGTTCCCCACAGCAAAATATGGGTATCAGACCATTATCTAACGCTTGTCTGGTTTTAGCCGTAAGGAGCTCGTTGGATTCTTTAAAATATTCTCTTCTTTCGCTATGTCCCAAAATCACATATTTAGAACCAAAAGAAGCCAGCATACCAGCTGAAATTTCTCCTGTGTAAGCTCCTGATGCTTTATCAGAGCAGTTTTGGGCCCCAAGAAACAGATTAGGTGTGTCCCCGATGAGCTTTTTAACAGGATAGAGATGAACGAAAGGGGGGTTGAGCACCACTGTCACGTCTTTTACATGTTCATCCTTGAGCATATTCACAATTTCAGATGTTAGCTTTTGGCCTTCATCCAAATTCAGGTTCATTTTCCAGTTACCGGCTACAATTTTTTTACGCATGATGTTTAATGGTTTGAAGATTGAATTTGAAAAAAATAACCCTAAAGATTACTTTGTGGCCAAAAATACACAAAATGTCCTACCCAAGAAAAGAATATGGCCAGCAAACACCCAAAAAGCAATGGACTCCCCAGGAGGCCAAACTTAAAATTGCTGCCTTTTGCGCCTATCAGGAGCGTTGCCAGGAGGAGGTCCGGAAAAAATTAGCCGAGAGAGGAGTCTATGGGACAGCGGCCGAAGACCTGATTGCAACTTTGATAGCTGAAGGTTTTCTTAACGAAGAAAGGTATGCCAAGGCCTTTGTCAGAGGAAAATTCCGGTTAAAAAAATGGGGAAGGAACAAAATCATACATGAGTTGAAATTCAGAAAAATCAGCCCCACCTGCATCAATTCAGGACTAAAGGAAATTGAGGGGGAGGAATACTGGAACCTTTTACTTGAGGTAGCCGGGAAAAAATGGCAGTCTCTCAAAGAAAAGGATCCCTTGAAAAAAAAATATCAGACCAAACAGTATTTAATGGGCAGAGGTTTTGAGCAGGATTTGATTCAGATGGTCATGAAAGAGATCATTTCCGAATAAAATCTTTATAAAATGAAGCGAAACTCCTAATTTGCGGAAGATTTCCTGTTCAAATGATTCAAAAATTATTCCCGCTTGACAAAAACTACATTCTCCGCCAGGCTCAAACTGTCATGGAAGAGGATATGCTTGATCTGATGGTTTTTGAATTGAAGAAATCCTATACCCAACTTTATAATCCATTGATGTTGATGGATACTACTTTTTCTAGGATTTTGGACACCTTTGAATACCCTAAAGAAAACCTTAGGGTTATCTACAGACAGCTTTGTGGGGTCTACAGGTACCAAAATGGGGACAATCAGTTGGAATTGCTTTTTGATGGTAGAAGTCATTTTGAAAAATTCAAAGAAGACTGGCACAGGCAACTTACCTTATGGCTCAGAGAATTGGGTATCCACGAAATCTATGTGAAAAATATGCTGAGAATGAGCTTACTTTTTGATACAGAAAGCCGGGCAGAGTGGTCAGAAAACCAGTGTAAGGCTTTTATCAACCAGTATTTTGACCTAAAAATCGTGAAAAGGAACGGAGAGCTCAAATTATTAAAAAGAGCTTGATCCAAGCATCATTCTAAAACTTGCCACAAAACAATAAAGCCCCGTATGACTACGAGGCTTTAAGTACCAGGAGCGGGAATCGAACCCGCACGGCCTAAGCGGCCACAAGATTTTAAGTCTTGCGTGTCTACCAGTTCCACCATCCCGGCTTACTCTATCGCTAGAGCTTAAATTTTTCCAAAAACAAGAAAGCCCTTCTTCAAAAGGGCCTTTTATGAGCGAGAGACGAGATTCGAACTCGCGACCCCAACCTTGGCAAGGTTGTGCTCTACCAACTGAGCTACTCTCGCTTATTTCATTAAGTCAACGTTGACCATCTGTCTCCGTGATTTGTGTGTGCAAAGGTAAATCAGTTTTCTAAATTTGCAAAAGGCTTCAGAATTTTTTTTAGGTTTTTTACTGCACTTATGCTCCTCATTTTTGAGAATCAGCCACTTAATTTATGCCAAGAGAAATGAGCAATTTGACTACTTCAGCCACATTTTTGGCATTCAGCTTTTTCATGATACTCTTTCTATGGGTGAATACCGTATTTCTGGAAATAAACAGTTTCTCTGCAATTTCTTTGGAATCCAGGCCTTTGACCATGAGTCCGGCAATTTCAATTTCCTTTTTGGTCAGCGGTATATCCTGCCTTACATCATTCTTTTTAAATACCAACTTTTCACCACTGTCTTTGGTATAGGAAAAACTCCAATCATAGCCTGTCAAATGTTCATGGTTATTGATTTGGAATGCGATATGCAGGTCATAAACAAAATTTCCATACTGATCTACCAGATAGGGCTTGGCCTTGGTAAAAAACCAGATTTCATGACCATCATCCTTATGAAGCCATCTTACGGTGTAGGAAAGTTCAAAAGTCTTTTTTTCCGAAAGACTTGCCTTGTTGAAAGTTTCAAGCACTTTGTTGTTGAATGCAACATGCTCTTTGGCATCATCAGGATGCAGGGCGGAAATCACACCGGCAATCCCGTTTTTCTTTAAAAATTCAACTGAATAACCACTGATCTGCTCGATGTTTTCTGTAAAAAAAGCAAGGCTTAAATCCCTGTAATCGAAACATCCCATGACAATACCCTCTTTCAATGCCAGATTTTGGCTAAATCTTCTCAGATCCTCCAGAATATCCCGCTCCTCCGGGTAGTAAACCGGAGCCTTCTTTTTCCAATAAGAAAAAAAATCCGATAGCTTGTTTTGTTTCTTAAGCTCTTCTAATAAGCTGATTTCCATAAAGGTGTTTAAGTTGTCAATTTGGGTTCAATTCTTGGGACTAAGAGAACGCTATTTTCACGTTTCAAGTTTCTTTTTGATCTCATTAAGTTTAATGAGGGCTTCAATCGGTGATATGGTATTGATGTCTATCTGCGAAATCATATCTTCAACTTCCCTGTATTTTGGGTCCATATCGAAAAGGCTCAGTTGGTAATTGTTTTTGGGCATTTCCTTCAAACTGTTTTTGGAAGCTTTCATGGCTTTGTCTTTTTCCAAATGCCCCATGATCTCGGCTGCCCTCAGCACCACCGGATTGGGCATACCTGCCATCTGCGCCACGTGGATACCAAAGCTGTGTTCACTCCCCCCTTCTTTCAATTTACGCATAAAAATCACCTTATTGCCCACCTCTTTTACAGAAACGTTAAAATTTTTGATTTTTGGAAAATCTTCTGCCAGCTGATTGAGCTCATGGTAATGCGTGGCAAACAAGGTTTTTGCTCTTGACTTGGGGTGGTTGTGAAGGAATTCCACAATAGACCAGGCTATACTGATCCCATCATAAGTGGAGGTCCCCCTGCCAATCTCATCCATCAGGACAAGACTTCTGTCAGAGAGGTTGTTTAAGATGCTGGCTGTTTCTGTCATTTCCACCATAAATGTGGATTCCCCTTTGGACAAATTATCCGATGCACCAACTCTTGTAAAAACCTTATCGATGATACCAATTCGGGCATACGAAGCAGGAACGAAACTTCCCATTTGGGCCATCAGCACAATCAGGGCAGTCTGCCTTAGAAGCGCTGATTTACCGGCCATGTTAGGACCGGTGATGATGATGATCTGCTGGCTTTCATTATCCAGATAAATATCATTCGGCACATAAGCCTCACCTACTGGGAGTTGCTTCTCGATGACTGGATGCCGCCCATCTTTGATTTCCAGCGCATCCGTATCCGAAATTTTGGGTTTACAGTAATTGTTGTTTTTTGCTACAATGGAAAAAGATAAAAGACAATCCAAAGTAGCCAATATCCTTGCATTTTGCTGGATCTGAGTGACATATTCAGATGCATCCTGAACCAAGGCCTGGAAGTAGCGCTGCTCAATCGCTATCATGCGCTCCTCAGCATTGAGGATTTTTTCTTCATATTCCTTCAATTCAGGGGTAATATACCTTTCTGCATTGACCAATGTCTGCTTCCTGATCCATTCATCGGGCACTTTGTCTTTATGGGCATTGGTCACTTCTAAATAGTAACCAAAAACCTTATTGAAAGCTACCTTAAGGGAGCTGATGCCCGTTCTTTGTAGTTCTCTTTGCTGTAGGGCAAGCAAATAGTCCTTCCCTGTATTGGCCAGTCCACGGTATTCATCCAATTCAGCATCAACACCATCTTTGATGATGCCTCCTTGATGGACCAGCATTGGTGCATCCTCCTGAAGTTCCTTCTCGATTTTCTCCAAAAGGAATTCACAAGAGTTGATCTGATCAGCCAATTTTCTGAGGGATTCATTGTCGGAGCCCCGCATCAGATCCTTAATCGGAAGGGAATTTTTAAGGGCTCTTTTAAGCTGGTTCATTTCCCTGGGATTGATCCTTCCCACAGCGACTTTTGAAATCAACCTTTCCAGATCACCAATATGCTTGAGGTGAGAAAGTATTTCCTCGGATAGGGAAGCATGGTCAAAGAAAAACTCCACCACTTTCAACCTTTCTTCTATCAAGTCCTTCTCCTTCAGTGGAAGCACCATCCATTTCTTCATCATCCTGGAACCCATAGGAGTTACCGTTTGGTCCAAAATATGGATCAAAGGAACTCCCCCTTCCTGCTGGGGATAAATTAGTTCAAGATTTCTGATCGTGAACTTGTCCAGCCAAACAAATTTTTCTTCTGCTATCCTTGAAATGGAAGCGATGTGTTTGACTTCTTTGTGTTCTGTTTCTTCCAGATAAAATAAAACCGCTCCAGCAGCTACGATGCCCAATTCCAAATTGTCTATCCCGAAGCCCTTCAGGTTAGCCGTTGCAAAGTGCCCGGTCAATTTTTCATAGGCATAATCAAATTGATAGACCCAGTCTTCGCAATGAAATGTGGTAAACTGCTCCTTCAGCATTTCCTGTGCCTTTTGTCGGAATGCTTTGGAATAAATGACTTCCGAAGGGCTAAAACTCTGCAATAACTTCTCTATATATTGCTGACTGCCTTCAGCACACATAAATTCCCCGGTGGATAAATCCAAAAATGCTATTCCCAAGTTTTCCTTCCCAAAGTGGATTGAAGCAAGGTAGTTGTTCTTACGTTTGTCCAGAACATTGTCATTGAAAGAAAGTCCCGGTGTGACCAGTTCCGTTACCCCCCTTTTGACAATACCCTTGACTTCTTTGGGATCTTCCAATTGATCACAAATGGCCACCCTGTTACCCGCCCGTACCAATTTAGGAAGGTAGCTATCCAAAGAATGGTGGGGAAACCCCGCCAGTTCTATGTGGGAAGCTGCCCCATTGGCCCTCTTGGTCAATACGATATCCAGTACTTTGCTGGCGACAATGGCATCTTCTCCAAAAGTCTCGTAAAAATCCCCCACCCTAAACAAGAGCAAGGCCCCGGGATGCTTTGCCTTGATGGCATTGTATTGTTTCATTAATGGGGTTTCCTTGACTTCCTTATCCTTCACTTTGGCCATATCGTCCCTGAATTAAATCTTTATGCTATTTTTGGAATGAATTCAAAACCTGAAATTAAGAGATATCAAAGGGTAAACAAAACCTCATGAAGAAATTAAGCATGGAAGAACTCAACCGATTATCGGTGGAGGAATTCAAAAAAACAGATAAAACCCCCCTTGCCATCGTGTTGGACAATGTGAGAAGCCTCAATAATGTCGGATCTGCATTCCGTACTTCAGATGCCTTTCTTATTGAAAAAATATGCCTTTGTGGAATTACAGGTACACCTCCTCATAGGGAAATCCAAAAGACTGCCCTGGGGGCTACGGAGTCAGTGGAATGGGAATACCATGACACCACCGCTGGAGCAATTGATCAGTTAAGGAGAGAAGGATTTGTCATTTGTTCTTTCGAACAGGTCGATCAATCAGTATTCTTGAATGAATTTCATCCAGAACAAGAAAAAAAATATGCTTTGGTCTTCGGAAATGAAGTATTTGGGATAGATCATGAAGTGATCTTGAGCAGTGACCATGTTTTGGAAATCCCTCAGTTGGGCACTAAACATTCCCTGAATATTTCGGTCTCCATGGGAATAGCGATATGGGATTTTGTAGTCAAAATGAAATTGCTCCAACCAAGGCCATAAAAAAAAAGAGATCACGCGATCTCTTTTTTATTTTGGATTTATTGGTATTTGCATTTAATCCTCTTTGAATTTGTCCACTATGTAAAGGAACAAGTTGAATGAGAGGGTGGACATCCCTTCTTTCTTTACATCTCTTTCTCCTCCCTGTTTGTAGATAGGGTTCTCCCTTCTATTTGAATTGGTGGAGTTCAATGAATTCTCCCTATTTTGATTGGTATTTGTACGGTTCAATTGTTCATTTCTCAACTCAAAGGAGGAGGACTCAAGGCTTTCAAAATGTCCAATTCCGTCGGAATTTTTTGGGAGGTCCTGAGCACTCTTCTCTCTTTCAGATTGGGCAAATGAATAAGAACTTAAAAACAAAAAAAATCCCAGACCGATGAGGAAAACCTTTGGCATGAAGGAAGAATTATTGTCAAATGAGTTCATTTATGATGGAGGTTTGAGTAGATTTAACTGCTTTTCAGCAGGAATGTTCCAAAAATAATAAAATAATTTCTCAATGCAAACGATTGACTTTTGTGATTTTCAAAGAATCGAGATTAGGGTGGGTACAATTATCAAAGCAGAAAATTTTGAAAAAGCCCGAAAACCTGCTTACAAACTTTGGATTGATTTGGGAGAATTGGGAATTAAGCAATCTTCTGCCCAGATTACTGACCGCTATGTTCCTGAAAATCTGATTGGAAAACAGGTGATTTGTGTCTGTAATTTTAAGCCTAAACAAATTGCAAATTTTATTTCAGAAATTCTGGTGACCGGATTTGATGATGGAGAAGGCGCCATAGTTTTGGCCACACCTGACCAACAAGTCCCAAATGGATCTAAACTCCATTGATTCTAAACAAAAATTTTTAAGCCGGAATCTGTGACTTCTGTTCTGAAAACCCGGAGATCTGGACACTGGGCATTACTTACTTTTCCCGTCTTCAGATCAAAACGATAAGCATGGAGTGGACAGATTACCTCTTTGAAATTATTGATAAAACCTTGACCTAAATTGGCCATTCTATGTGGGCAGTTTTGCTCAAAAGCATAATAGTCTTCCCCAATCCTGGTCAGGCAAATCTTTTGGTCTCCCAATTTTACTGTTTTTATTTCTTTTTCCCGGAGCAACCCTTGCACCTCTTCTTTCGTCCGTCCAAGTATAAAGGTTTTCATACTCAAGTTTTAAGCCCTATATTCAAAGCATAAACCTAAACATAATCCTATCATGAAAAAAATATTGACAATACCCTTATTGTTTCTGGCAGGAATGATCTATGCGCAAACCATAGAGGGAGCATGGAAAATGACCCACAAGGACGGTAAGGAAGTTACAGACAAAGAATACATCAAAATCTATCAGGATGGTTATTTTGCCTTCGGGGCAAAGGAAATTGGAAGCAACAAATTCCTGGGTGCCGGCGGTGGCGAGTTTTCAATAAATGGGAACACCTACCAGGAAACCCTTGATTTTTTCACCTTTGACCCAGAAAAAGTAGGAACAACTACCAGCTATAACCTGGACCAAAAAGCAACCAGAATCATCATATCTGCAAACGTCGATGGTAAAACATTGGTGGAAATCTGGGAAAAAATCGGAGATAGAAAAGACGCACTTACCGCCAACTGGGTATTTACAGGAAGGAAAGCTGATGGCGAAATCAGGAGAAGCACGCCAGGGGCAAGGAGAACGGTTAAAATTCTAAGTGGCGGAAGATTTCAATGGATAGCCTTCAATTCCGAAACCAAGGAATTTATGGGAACTGGTGGTGGAACTTACACCGCCGAAAATGGAAAATATACAGAAAACATCACTTTCTTTTCAAGGGATGATTCCAGGGTTGGTGCCAGTCTGAGTTTTGACTTTGAGGTGATTAACGGGGAATGGCACCACAGCGGTATGAGCTCGACAGGGAACCCGATTTATGAAGTGTGGAGCAAGTACAAAGAGGCCTACAAGGCTAATAAATAAAAACAATAAAGAGGCTGATTTCAAGGAATCGGCCTCTTTTGTTTACAAAGAAAGATTTTTAACTGCTTCGTATCGCCAGCAATCTACCAAATGATCATTGATAAGGCCGGTGGCCTGCATATGGGCATAAAGTACCGTACTGCCCAAAAATTTAAACCCACGCTTCTTCATGTCCTTCGCCAAGCGATCCGAAACCGGTGAAGTAGCAGGAATTTCCGAAAGGCTTCTCCATTCGTTCTGAATACTCTTTCCATCCACGAAACCCCAGATATAATTGGTGAAAGTTCCATAGGTTTCCTGAACTTCCATGAACCTTTGGGCATTGTTCACTGCAGACCTGATTTTGAGTTCATTCCGGATGATTCCTGAATCGGTCAGCAGTTCCTTGATGTAAGATTCAGGAAACACTGCGATCTGTTGATAATCAAAATCAGCAAATGCCTTTCTATAACCTTGCCTTTTCTTGAGTATCGTCGACCAGCTTAAACCAGCCTGGGCACTTTCGAGTACCAGAAATTCAAATTGTTTGCGGTCATCAGTTACAGGTACTCCCCATTCTTCATCATGATACCTTATATAGTCTTCAAAACCAAGGCACCAGCCACAGCGGCATTTGAGATCCTGGCCCATGATTATTGTACTGCTTCTAGAAGTGTTCTAAAAACAACAAACTTTTCTCCAAATTTTTCTTTGGTATCCTGTTGAAGCTTTGGGGCATATAACTTTTGGTATTCAAGGACTTTTTCCATGGAATCCGCAAAATACTGTACAGAATAATTTACGCTTCCATCCTCGGAATCATGTAGGATTTTATAGAACCTATTTTCGAAAAACATTCCCGTAGCGAGCACATCCGGAATGTGGGTTTCTTTCATCCAAATTACCCAATCCTCCTCCGCATCTTTGTCAATATTGACTGTCACATTGTATAATAGCATATTACTTGTATTTAATTTTTTACCTTTGTGGGGTTTTATTTCCAACAAATATACTCCCTAAGAGTTAAACAATTCCCAGCAACTGTGAATTCCATCAAAGTCCATGTCTTATCAGGTAGAACAAAAATTAAGTAATTCTTCATCCCTAAACCTTAAGGAATCAAAAAAGAAGAAGCTTCCCATTATTGAAGCAGTCATTACCATCATTTACCTGGTAGGGATCGTTGGCATGTCCATACCTGAAGTAAGACCTTATTTCCAGCAGCTCACTCCCTATCAATTGCTTTTCACTTTAGGGATTATGCTTTCCCAGCACAGGGACTGGAATGACTCTTTCATCAGGTTCATGGCTGCAGCATTCCTTATCGGATATGGTTCTGAGGTCTCAGGGGTTCACACTGGATTTCCATTTGGCAACTACCAATATGGACCCGTTCTTGGCCCTCAATTATTTGAAGTGCCTATTATGATTGGGGTAAACTGGCTCATTTTAATTTACCTCACCGGCACTTTATTGAATAATTGGATAAAGAATGATTTCCTTGCAGCCCTAATCGGTTCTTTTACCATGGTATTAATAGATTTTGCCATTGAACCGGTGGCGATAGCCCTTGATTTTTGGTCCTGGGAAAACAATATAATTCCTTTATCCAATTACTTGGGATGGTTCGGGGTGGCATTTATCATCCAAATGATCTTTAGAAAAGCTGTCTTTACCAAGGAAAACAAGATTACTGCCTATTTATTGGCCAATCTTATAGCCTTCTTTGTCATTTTGAATTTTATTCTATAAAATCAAACAAACATTCTATAAGCACATAAGTTATTACAATGATGTATGCTGTAATATTTACTGTATTAGGTTTTGCCATCATGGAATTTTCAGGATGGTTTATCCATAAATACATCATGCATGGTCCGCTGTGGTCCATTCATAAAACCCATCATCAACCCTCCAAATCATTCTTTGAGTTGAATGATTTGTTTTCGTTGCTGTTCGGTAGTATCGCGATAGTCCTGATTTTACTAGGGGTAGATCGCCTCGATTACAGGTTCTGGATGGGCATTGGTATCAGTATTTATGGGATGTTATATTTCTTCATTCATGATATACTGGTACACCGAAGGTTGAAATGGTTTGATAGGCCAAAAAACAAATATTTATTGGGCATTTTCAAAGCCCATCAAGCACATCATGCTACCAATAAAAAGGATGACGCAGTATCATTCGGACTATTTGTTGTACCAAAAAAGTATTTTAAAAGATAATAGTCGTGAGTACTTATTCCATCAAGGATCTTGAACAGTTGTCCGGTATAAAAGCCCACACGCTGCGCATCTGGGAGCAGCGGTATAACCTGCTTTCTCCAAAGCGGACAGATACCAATATTCGCTATTATGATGATGACGACCTCAAACTTATCCTAAATGTAGCTTTGTTAAACGACAATGGCTACAAGATCAGCAAGATTGCAGGGATGGCCATGGAAGAGATGAGGGAGGAGGTTGTCAAACTGACTGAAAGGAGCCTAACCCACGATGATCAGATACATGCCCTGACCATTTGTATGATAGAAATGGACGAGGAGCGTTTTGATAAAGTCTTATCTACCAATATCCTAAAGATTGGATTTGAACAGACGATGATGAACATCATCTATCCATTCATGTCCAAAATAGGCGTATTGTGGCAGACCGGTGCCATCAATCCTGCCCAAGAACACTTTATAAGTAACCTGGTAAGGCAAAAACTCATAGTGGCCATTGATGGACAGGTATCCAAAAGCAATGGGAAAAAATTTATCCTTTTCCTACCTGAAGGTGAACTTCATGAAATATCCATCCTTTTTGCTGCCTTTTTGATCAAAAATCAAGGCCATAAGGTTATCTACCTGGGACAAAACACGCCATCTGATGATTTATTGGCCGTTTATAAACTTCACCAACCCGAATATTTGGTTACGGTGATTACCACCTCTCCCAGTGCTGAATATGTACAGGAATACCTGGAGGCCCTGGCCGATAGATTCTCAGCTACCAAAATCATTGTTTCAGGATATCAAATTGTGGGACAGGACCTTAAGCTGCCAAAGAATGTTTTCGCCATGCACTATATCAGGCAACTTAAGGATTATCTCAAAGAAATAGAGTTTGCTACTCAGGAGAAATAGTTTGACAAATCACCAAAAACATTAAACAAGGTGAAATTTCCGAATTTCACCTTTTTTTATGCTTTCAAGGGCAATTTTTGCTGTTTTTCACCTAATTCAAGCCTGTAATGAAGCATTCATTCTTAATTTTGTTTAAGATTTTTATAAATAAATTAGACAAAATATTTGGACTTTGTTTAAACTTTATTAACTTTGGTTAAACAAAAAAACGAAAGCCATGACAACTCTAGAATTCAGTTACTCGCTCAACAAGTTATCCAGTTCTTTGAAGCCTTTCGCCCTTAAATTGACCAGAGACATGGACGATGCCAATGATCTATTGCAGGATACCATGGTGAAAGCCTTCACCAACAAAGACAAATTCACAGAGGGAACAAATCTAAAGGCATGGCTTTATACCATCATGAAAAACACTTTTATCACCAATTACCAAAGGATGGTGAGAAGAGGTACTTTCGTTGATACCACGGACAACCTCCATTATATCAATTCTGGCGATATCCTGGTCGAAAACGGTGCCTATGGTGATTTTACGATGGATGACATTTATGCAGCTATTGAAAAACTGGAAGATGTCTACAAAACTCCCTTTATGATGCACTACAGGGGCTTCAAGTACCATGAAATTGCCGACAAACTAAATATTCCTATTGGAACTGTAAAAAATAGGATTCATATTGCCAGGAAACTTTTGAAAGAAGACTTACACGTATACCAACACAAAAACTAATCGACTATGCCGCAAAAAAAGGTGGTAGTTATCGGATCCGGATTTGCGGGTTTGTCCACAGCTACCCATTTGGCACATGCAGGATATCATGTAACCATACTTGAAAAAAATATTACCCCCGGCGGAAGAGCCCGAAAGTTCGAAGCCGAGGGTTTTGTTTTTGATATGGGGCCATCCTGGTATTGGATGCCTGATGTTTTCGAAAAATATTTTGCAAATTTTGGGAAAAAGCCCTCCGACTACTACAACTTGGTCAGGCTTGACCCTTCTTATACCGTGGTTTTCGGGGAAAACCAATTTGTAAATATTCCAGCAGACCTGAAAGCCTTCAAGGCTCTGCTAGAAAGCATGGAACCCGGAGTAGGACCAAAGTTAGATGCATTCTTGGAACAAGCTGCCTACAAATATAAAGTTGGCATCAATGACCTGGTATACAGACCAAGCAGGTCGCTTTTTGAATTCACCAACCCCGGCCTTTTAGCAGATATCATCAGAATGGATGTCTTCCAATCCATGGCCAAACACGTCAGGAAATTTTTCAAGGATGAACAAATCATCCGGTTGATGGAATTTCCAGTGATATTCCTTGGAGAAACCGCGGAAAACATTCCTGCGCTCTACAGCTTGATGAATTATGCAGACATAGTCTTGGGTACTTGGTATCCTATGGGGGGTATGCATGAAATCGTAAAAGGCATGGTGAGTTTGGCAGAAGAAAAAGGGGTGAAAATCCATCTTGGAGCCGATGTATCCCATATTGATGTCCAAAGTGGAACAGCAAAAAGTGTTGTACTGAAGAATGGACAAAAGTTTGAAGCAGATGTGGTGGTAGCTGCGGCTGATTATCACCATGTAGATAGTCAGCTTTTGGCCCCTGAATTCAGAAACTACAACGAAAAATACTGGGACAAAAGGGTCATGGCCCCATCATCCCTCCTGTTTTACCTGGGAATAGATAAAAAACTTGAAAACCTTACCCACCACTGTCTTTTCTTCGATGAGCCAATGGGGCCCCATGCCAATGCCATTTACAAAAATCCAAGGTGGCCGGAAAGACCGCTGTTCTATTTGTCAGCAGCCTCCAAAACAGACCCAAGTGTAGCTCCTGAAGGTAAAGAAAACCTGGTCATTTTGATTCCTTTGGCACCGGATCTGGAAGATGGAGAAGAAATCAGGGAGAAATATTACAACATGGTCATGGACCGCTTAGAAAGATTGACAGGACAGGAAATAAGAAGTCATGTGATTTTTAAGCGCTCCTATGCCCACAGTGATTTCAAATCAGATTACAATGCCTTCAAGGGAAATGCTTACGGCCTGGCCAATACCCTATTGCAAACAGCCATACTCAAGCCATCTTTAAAGAGCAAAAAAGTCAAAAACCTGTACTACACCGGCCAATTGACCGTACCTGGTCCCGGGGTTCCTCCAACAATCATTTCTGGCCATGTAGTAGCAAGAGAAATCATAAAAGAAAACAATTTGTAGATAAATTGGTATATTATAGGTATGGATGCAAAATTGCTTTTTGATCAGACCACATTTGAATGCAGCAAGTTGATAACCCAACGTTACAGCACAAGCTTTACTTTGGGTATCAAGACCTTGGACAAAAAGTTCCATTTGCCTATTTATGCTATCTATGGCTTTGTCAGGTATGCCGATGAAATTGTTGATACCTTTCATGACAAAGACAAAAAAGCCTTGTTGGATCAGTTCAAAAAAGATACCTACGAAGCCATAGAAAACAAAATCAGTTTGAATCCGGTCCTTCATGCATTTCAGTTGATCGTCAATCAATACCAAATCGAATTGGATTTGATTGAGGCATTCTTGAAAAGCATGGAGATGGATCTGGATTTCAAAACCTACAATGATTCAAAATACCATGAGTATATCTACGGATCAGCGGAAGTGGTTGGATTGATGTGCTTGAAAGTTTTTGTAGAAGGTGATCAAAAGCAATATGAAAGCCTGAAATCCCCTGCCTGTAAATTAGGCGCTGCTTTCCAAAAAGTTAACTTCTTACGTGACATCAAGAGCGATTTTGAAGAAAGAGGGCGGGTATATTTTCCTGGAGTCGATTTTAATTCCTTCGATAAATCTGCAAAAGAATTGATAGAAGAAGATATACAGAAAGATTTTGATGAGGCACTTGATGGCATCAAAAGGCTTCCCAAAGGTGCTAAGCTGGGAGTGAAGGTCGCATATCTTTATTATCAAAAACTTTTTGATAAAATCAAAGGTTTACCAGCGGAGACCATTACCCAAAAACGGATCAGGATTCCCAATACAAAGAAATTATCTCTTTTATTGGGGACATACTTCGGAATGAAATTAGGCTTTAGCTAAAATTATATAAATTATTCCTCTCCATAGAAACTTTGCTGTTTTTTATGGATGTTTAGATACGGAAGTGCCAAAACAATTCAGAAAGTCCAAAGTTTATAGCTTATGTTGAACTTGCAAGTACATATTGACCAACACTCAGGTTTCTGTTTTGGTGTAGTCTATGCAATAGAAATGGCCGAAGAAATCCTAGAAGAGCAAGGATACTTGTATTGTTTGGGAGATATCGTTCACAATGACGAAGAAGTCAACCGTCTTACACAAAAAGGGCTTAAAATCATTGACCACAATCAATTAAAAAGCCTCCGGGATGAAAAAGTCCTGATCCGGGCACATGGTGAACCTCCTTCTACTTATGAACTGGCTATAAACAACAATCTGACACTAATAGATGCCAGCTGTCCTGTTGTGCTCAAACTCCAAAATAGAATTAAAAACTCTTTTGATAAAGATGAAACCATCTATATCTATGGCAAACATGGACATGCTGAGGTAGTGGGGCTACTGGGACAGACCAATAACAAAGCAGTTGTATTTCAGGACATCTCCGAATTGGATCTGCCTTCACTGCCCAAGAACCTGACACTTTACAGTCAGACCACCAAAAGCACGGATAAATTTTACGAAATCAATGATATTCTAAAAGAAAATGGCATCTCGGTCAATACCAATGATACCATATGCAGGCAGGTTTCTAACCGGGACAAAGAGTTAAGGGAGTTTGCAGATAAGTTTGATAAAATTATTTTCGTAAGCGGAACTAAATCCTCCAATGGAAAAGTTCTTTACAATGTCTGCAAGGACAAAAATCCGAATACACACTTTGTTTCCAATCCTGAGCAGGTAAACAGAGATTGGTTCTCTGAAAACGAAACTGTCGGAATCTGTGGGGCTACTTCCACTCCTATGTGGCTCATGGAACAAGTAAAAGAAAGGATTGAGAAGTTTTAAGAAACGCCTCCCTTTTGTGCAAAAGAAATGACATCAAAAGAAAAAACTACTTCAGATTCCCTTGGCTACAAAGGAATTCTTATTGCTTTGAGCATCATGCTTACTTGGTTGGTTTCTTTGGTGTTTTTGTTACAATGGGAAATAAACTGGAAAAATCCACTTACCTACCTTGCCATACTTTTCCAAATGCACCTTTATACGGGTTTATTTATTACAGCACATGATGCCATGCACGGTGTGGTGGCATTCAATAAAAAAATCAATCATACCATAGGCTGGATTGCAGCGATTCTGTTTTCATTTAATTTTTATTGGAAGCTTTTCCCGAAACACCATGAACATCATCGCTATGTCGCCACGGACAAAGACCCTGACTATCATGCCTCTGGAAATTTCTTCCTTTGGTATTTCAGCTTTATCAAACAGTATTTAAGTATTTGGCAGTTTCTCTTAATGGCAATAAGCTTTAATATCCTCAAACTGTTGATTCCAACGGAGAATCTGATTGTGTTTTGGATGTTACCAGCTATACTTTCCACCTTACAGTTATTTTACTTCGGCACTTATTTGCCACACATGGGAGAATCTGACAACAAACATCACTCCCATAGTCAAAAGCAAAACCATTTTTGGGCTTTTATTTCCTGCTATTTTTTTGGCTATCACTATGAACACCATGATTCTCCCGGAACACCTTGGTGGAAACTTTGGCGGGTAAAGGAAGCCTATGGAAAAAATTAAAATTTTTAGCAAAAAAATATACTTTCTGCAAAACAAAATCTTGTAATTCCAGCTTACATAGGGGTCATACATTTATACATATGAGACTTTCATTTCTATTATTAGCAATTTTATTTTCATTTAACCAGGCCATTGCCCAAATGGGTGAAATACGGGGAAGGGTTTTTAATCCAGTCAATAATGAAGGGATCCCCTTTGCCAACGTGGCCATATTAGGTACCGACTATGGTACTGTCACAGATATAGATGGAAACTATGTGCTTTCCAATCTTGAACCAGGTCTTTACAATGTTAGGGCAAGTTTCATAGGATACAGATCCCAAACCCGGTTTGAAATCCAAGTTACCAGAGCAAGAGCAGTTCAGCTGAATTTTGAACTGCGGGAAGAGGCTTCCGATCTCTCCGAGGTTACGGTCAATGCAGAGTTTAGCCGGTCGGATGAAACTCCCATTTCAGTAAGAAGACTGAATACCAATGAAATTGAAAGATACCCAGGTGGCAACAGGGACATAAGCAGGGTAATCCAGTCACTTCCAGGTGTCGCCAGTACCGCAAGTTTCAGAAATGACATCATTATCAGGGGAGGAGCTCCGAATGAAAATAAATTCTTCATAGACGATATTGAGGTTCCGGTTATCAATCACTTTGCTACCCAAGGTTCTTCAGGAGGTCCTGTTGGTATCCTCAATGTCAACCTGATCAAAAATGTAGATGTCATCACAGGTGGTTTTCCTGCAGATAGGATGAATTCACTCAGCTCTTTCTTCAACTTTGAACTGAAAGAAGGTAGAAGTGACAGGATGTTTACCCAAATGACCATTGGGGCGAGCGAGTTCACATTTTCCAATGAAGGGCCTTTGGGAGAAAAAACAACCTACCTCATTTCTGCAAGAAGATCATATTTACAGCTACTATTTAGGGCTTTAGGCCTTCCCTTCCTCCCTGATTTTTATGACTTTCAGGTAAAAACTGTCACCAAAATCAACGATAAGACTGAACTGACCTTTTTGGGTGTAGGCGCTATCGACCTCTTTTCATTGAATTTTGATGAACCTAGAAACGAAACCATTGAAGAGAGAGAGTCCAGGTTATACCTTTTGGATAACCTTCCCATCTCTACACAATGGAACTATACCACCGGGCTGAGGCTGAAAAGATTTAGAGAAAATGGCTTTTGGACGTTTATCCTGAGTAGAAACATGCTTAATAACCGCTCCTTCAAATATGCAGGAAACGACGATTCTACAAGGGACAATATATTGTTTGATTACCTGTCCCAAGAAAGTGAAAACAAGTTCCGTGCAGAAAATTCCATCTTCAAAGGACCATTCACGTTGAAATATGGGTTCAATTATGAATTTTCACGATTTACCATCAGCAATTTTGACCGGTTTACTTTGGCCCCCATCGGCCAGGTTATCAATGTGAATGATAAGTCTTTCTTTAATAGTTATGGAGGATTTGTATCTGCCAGTAAAAACTATCTCAATGAAAGGTTGCTGATTAGTGGTGGTGTAAGAATTGACGGAAGCGATTTTGGGCAGACTGCACAAAACCCCCTGAATCAAATCAGCCCCAGGGTTTCTGTTTCCTATCAGTTCAAACCGAATCTGTTCTGGACCACCAATGCAGGAATTTATTATCAAAGGCCTCCTTACACAGCATTGGGATTTAGAAATAATGAAGGGGAATTGGTCAATCAATTGAACGACATCCGCTTCATAAGATCCACCCAATTCATTACAGGTATAGAAAAAGTTGTGCCACAAAAGAGCAGAAGATTCGGAGTAGAGGCATTCTACAAACATTACAATAACTATCCTTCTTCTGTTATCAATGGGATTGCCTTGGCCAATTTAGGAGCAGATTTTGGAGTAATCGGAAATGAAGAAGTGAGGTCTGATGCACAGGGAAGAGCTTATGGATTGGAGTTTCTGGCACAACAACGCTTCTTTAACAACTTCTATGGAATCGGTGCTGTCACTTTGGTTAGAAGTGAATTTACCAATCCCAATACTGAAGGCTTCATCCCTTCTGCCTGGGATAACCGTATTATCGTAAGTTTAACTGCTGGAAAAAGATTTGGAAAAAATTGGGAGCTGGGGGCCAGATGGAGATACTTGGGCGGTACTCCGTATACTCCAATCGATGTGGAAACTTCCACTTTGATAGATGTCTGGAATTTGAGGGGACAGCCTTTATTGGATTTCAACCAAATCAATGCCTTAAGACTACAGGCATTCCATCAATTGGATCTCAGAATTGACAAAAAATACTTCTTTAACAAATGGAACCTGAACTGGTTCATCGATATTCAAAATGCCTATAATTTTGAAGCGGAACAGCCTCCTTTGTTAATTCCTGTCAGAAATCCTGATGGAAGTATCAAAATCAACCCCAATGATCCAAGCAGATATGAAATGCGGCTCATAGATAACCCCGCAGGCACTTTGTTACCGACTATTGGTCTGATTGTGGAATTCTAAAATTCAACAATATGAAAAGATCTAAAATATCCCTCACTTAAAGTAGTGAATCAAAAAATACGGGATTTGATTACCTTTGCCCCAATGAAAAAATTTTGCTTTTCCTTGGGGCTATTTTTTTGCAGTTTCTTACTTCAAGCACAAGAACTTGAAAAAAAAGAAACCAAAGGCGGCATTGATAGGCTTTTTGATTTCGGGGATCAGGTAATCGATTTTATATCCAGTGACAAATGGACGATCATACCTGCAGTGGTTTACAGCCCGGAAACGAATTTGGGTCTTGGAGCAAGAGCCCTAAGGATATTTAGGCCTCAGGGTGAAAAAGGAAAAAACCTTAGACCCTCCACTCTACCTATTACCTTTTTGTACACTTTCAATAATCAAAGCATTTTTACTACAGAATTGGAATGGTGGGCGGATGAGAACAAGTCGTATCTCAATGCAAGGCTGGAACTATCCAATTTTCCTTTTAAGTACTATGGAATAGGCGATTTTGCGGCGAGGAGTCCTGGAGAACCTTACACTACACGGTATGCTTCCTTTCAAATTAATTATGAGCGGATGTTTTTCAAAGGATTATACTTGGGGCCTAAATACGAGTTCCGTGCAGATGACATATCCAAAAGAGTAGAAGGTGGATTACTGGAGACAGACAGGCCCTTAGGTTATGATGGACAAAGAATATCCGGATTGGGACTCGTTCTCAACTATGATACCAGAGACAATATTTTCCAACCTCACAAAGGCTGGTTTAACCGAATGGGTTATATGGATTACAGCAATTTTTTAGGCAGCAATTTTGAATTCAATCAATTCATTGTCGACCTCAGAAAATATTTAACCATAAAAAGACAAAATTCATTAGCGCTGCAAAGCTGGTGGAGTTTTACATCTGACAAAGCCCCTTTTCAAAACATCTCTTTGATAGGGGGAAGTGACAGGATGCGGGGATATTTTGAAGGCAAATATAGGGACCAACATGCCATGGTACATCAGGCGGAATACAGATTCCGGGTTCACAGAAACCTCGGCATGGTGGTTTTTGGACATATGGGACAAGTAGCTGGAAACTTACAGCAATTTGATTGGAAAAGGTTTAAATACGGAGGAGGATTTGGCTTAAGGTACAAAATCACAGAGGATGGGTTGAATATCCGGCTGGATTTTGCTTTTGGTGACCAACGTGCATTTTATTTCGGCTTGAATGAAGTCATTTAGGAAATCATGACCTATTTGGATATCCATACCCACCAAGAACCCAGATCCAACCGGATCTATAATTTGCTGGATAAATCCCCCCCAAACTCCCCCTATTCTTTTGGAATTCATCCCTGGTACCTGGACAACAATTGGAAGAATCGGATAAATGAAATCGAAAACAAAATCCATGATCCCAATCTTTTTGCCATTGGGGAATGTGGATTTGACCTCCTTAGAGGCCCGGAGGAGAATTTGCAAGTAGAGGCTTTTATGGCGCAGGCAAAACTTGCCAAAAAACACCATTTGCCTCTAATTCTCCATTGTGTGAAAGGACTCCACCTATTACAACAATACCTGAAAACTGAAAAAAATCCTCCTTTTATTATCTGGCATGGCTTCAACCAAAAGGCAAGAATAGCTCAGAGCATTTTACAGTTTCCGGTTTACTTTTCTTTTGGGGAAGCCATATTTAAGGAAGGTTCTAACGCCCAAATTTGGCTTAAAAGTTGTCCTCTGGACCGTATATTTTTAGAAACTGATACCTCTGAAAAAAATATTTCCTCCATTTATGAACAAGCTTCCCTAATTTTGCGCCTTCCTGTCCAAAGCTTGGACAGACAACTTAGAGAAAACTGGAAAAAAATATCAAAAAGAGGAATTGATGAATGATTTTGCCTGGCTTTCACGGACGGAACTGATAACAGGACGTGAAGGATTGGAAAAGTTAGCGAAAAAACATGTGCTGATAGTGGGCTTAGGGGGAGTGGGTTCCTTTGCTGCGGAGTTTATTTGTAGGAGCGGAATTGGCGAAATGACCATTATCGATGGCGATGTGGTGGACATCAGCAATTGCAACAGGCAGCTGCCTGCCACCCAAAAAAATGTGGGACAATCTAAGGCCGAATGGATGGAAGAGCGCCTTTTGAGCATCAATCCAAAGTTGAAAATCCATGTGATCAAAGAGTTCTTAAGGCCTGAACCCATGACCCAACTTTTGGCTGAAAACGAGTTCGATTATGTGGTGGATTGTATTGATAGCTTTACTCCAAAATTACATTTGATTGAAGGGGCCTACCGAAGGGGATTTCCATTGGTCAGCTCTATGGGGGCAGGTGGAAAGGTAGATCCAACCCAAATTCGGATCGCGGATATTTCTAAGACTTATAATTGTAAACTGGCGAGAATGGTCAGGAAAAGGCTCAAAAAGAGAAATATCTTTAAAGGGTTCAAGGCTGTATTTTCCACAGAACTTTACATCAAAGAGAGTTTGATGCTTACTGATGGCCGGAATTTCAAAAAATCAGCATACGGAACCATGTCCTTTTTGCCAGCAGCTTTTGGTTGCAGTTGTGCATCCGTGGTGGTAAATGATTTACTTTCAGGGAATTAAAGGAATTTCCATACGGTGAAAACATGTCACCGTATGGATTGGTTATTTATGCATGGAAATGGTATAAAAACACCAAAGTTCCGGTAAAGGCAGGTTTTCTTTGGTCTTTGATTTCCAGTTTGACATCCACTTCAGCTTTGATAGTACCTCTTAAGTTGACCACGTTTTTTAGATGGGCATTCAGCCTGACTTCATTATTGACCAGGACGGCCTGTGCGAAACGCAGGTTTTCAATCCCGTAATTGACCATCATTTTGAGATTTTGCACATGTACAATCTGTTCCCAGAGATAAGGTACCAAAGATAAGGTCAGGTAACCGTGGGCTATGGTGTCTCCAAACGCTCCTTCTGATCTGGCCCTCTCCGGGTCAGTATGGATCCATTGATGGTCCAAAGTCGCATCGGCAAATTTATTGATCTGCTCTTGGGTGATTTGGTGGTAATCAGAAACACCGAGGTCCTGTCCAATGAATTTTTCGAAGTCTTCAAAACTTCCAATAGTGATCGGGTTCATTTCTTTTTGTTTCTATATTGGCTGGTAAAGGTAAAAAAAAACTGGACACCCTAGCCCCAAACAGTCATAACTTTGAGGCTTGATAAATTCTGTTTTTGAAAATAAACTCCTATAAAATATTTTTTCTTCATCGCTTTGAAATACAAACTAAAAGAATACTTTTGTCTTATTACTCCAAGTTTTATGAAGTTCTTAATTGTATGGTTTGTTTTATTTTTTCACCTACAAGGAATTCAAAAATCCATGCATGGGACGCTGGAATTATTCCCAGACTCAATTTTAGAAAAAGAAGATAAAATCACCTTAATGGAGGATTTTTCTGTGGTGTATCAAAGTCACATAGTGTTGGAAATTTATAACCCATCAGGATTAACCCATGCCACTACCAAATTGCCGGAAGATGCATTGAATAAAATCCAATATTTTGAGGCCAACATCATCGATTTAGTAAGTGGAAAAACGATTAAAAAAGTTAAACTCAAAGACCTCAAATCAATATCATACCAAGATCAAATTAGCCTATATGATGATACACAAATCAAAATTTTTGAACTGGAAGGCATTGCTTTACCGGCAAGAGTAGAAATCAGCATACAGCGAAGCAGTTCCAGCAATTTTTTTATTGAAGATTGGTATCCAATTATGTACTACAATCAGAAAGTAAGAAAAGCAAAACTTGAGTTAAAATACCCTAGAATACTTGGACTAAGGTATAAAGAACAGGCTATAAATTCTGCCGTATCAGAAATCAAAGCAAGTAAAGATATCACGCTAAATTGGCATCTAGAAGACCTAAGCATCATCGAATTTGGTTCTGATGAGGTTATTCCGGTGATCGAAATCGCACCTCAAAGATTTTCTTTAGAAGGTTACACTTCAAACATGGCTAGTTGGGAAGGTCTTGGTGCTTTTATTGCACAACTGAACCGTCAAAAAGATGCTTTACCCTTGAATTTCGCAGATGAGGTAAAACAAATGGTGGAAGGCATTGAAGATGAGTATGAAAAAGTTTCGGTCTTGTACACTTACCTTCAGAAAAATTACCGATATGTTGCCATTTCATTAGGAATAGGCGGCTGGATGCCCCGTCCCGCCAACGAGGTTGTTGCTACCAAATATGGTGAATGCAAAGCTTTAAGCACTTTAATGAAAGGAATGCTTTCCGAAGTTGGTATTGAGTCTCAATATACGCTTGTCTTTGCAGGCGATGACCACAAGCCTTTAGACCGGGATTTCCCTAACAATAAATTCAACCATGCCATGCTTAGAGTTCCCCTTAAAGATGGAGTGATTTGGTTAGAATGTACCAACAGTTTTTTACCTGCCGGATTTTCTGGAGATTTCACTATGAATAGGGATGTTTTGGTAGTTACTGATAAGGGAGGGTTTTTAGATCGTACACCTGATTACCGCCAACAAGCCTATAACTCTATTGAAACCATCTACGAAATAGAATTACTTGGAAATGGTGACGCTCGTTTAAAAGGTTTATCTAAATTTTCAGGTTTCCCAAGTATTGGTTATTTACACCTTGAAAAGCATGGAGGAGAAAAACAAAGAAGAGATTATCTGAACCGTGAATTAGGTGGTACAGGAATTTTGATTCAGAATTATAGCATTGAAAAAGTTACAATAAAAGAGATTCCTGTGACTTTAATCAATTTTGATGGAATGATTCAAAGGTTTGGACAGCAGACTGCAAAAAGAATCATTTTACCGAGTCATTGGAAAAAACTTGATCCATCTATGATTACAAATGGTGTCTTGAATTGGAAAGAGGAATACATCATTCGTTCAGAAAGAGCCGTGGAAATGGAGTCTAATGAATCAAATGTCAAAATTGAATCAGATTTTTACTCTTTTCATTTGGAAAGCAAAGTGAGTTCAGAGGGAATAAAAATCAGTAATCAACTTGAAATTAATCTTCCAGCAGACGCATCCCACGAAACTAAAGAAAAATTAGTCACAAGCATCAACCAGGAATTTCTTAAACACCAGCTTTTATTAAAAAAATTAGAATAACATGAAAAACCAGCGCTTTTTCCTTTTCTTCTTAGGAATCCTTCATTTCCCTTTATCTATTCTAGCCCAGGAAATGAAATTTGGCAAATACTCTCTAACTGAAATCAATTTACAATCAGTTGATTTTGAACCTGATGCAAATGCAGTAGTCTTGGAAGAAATTTCAAAAAATCAATTTATGGGAACTGTTCAACACGCCGATATACACCGTAGAATCAAGGTGCTCAAAGAAACCGGTAAAAATCAGGGAAATGTATCTATTAGATACTACTTCGGAAAAACCGGCATTCAGGATGTTTCCAGATTGACGGCTCAGACTGTAAATTTTGTAAATGGTGAAGAACGGATCACCAAACTATCAAAGTCTGACTTTTTTGAAGTGGAGCTGGATAATGGATGGAAGGAAGTTCGGTTTACTTTTCCCAATGTAGAGCTGGGCTCAATTTTGGAATATAGCTACCATAAAACGGACAAAAGCATTGCTTTTCTTGAGAGTTGGGTTTTCCATAATACTATTCCAACAATAAAATCGACCTATTCCATAGATTTACCCTCTTATCTCAATTACCGTTTTCTTGCCCAAGGAGAAAAAACCCTAAATACACCTTTTAAAGGTCAAAGAGATGGCTTATATAGTTGGACTGTGAAAGAACTGCCTTCTATTAAGGAAGAACCAATGATGTCCAATTATCGGGATTACTTGGAAAAAATTGATTTCCAATTAGCAGGATATGCATTTGTCAATTCCAGTGAATATGGGGGAAGATCCGGTTTTAAGGATACCTTCACTACTTGGCAAGATCTGACTAAATTCATTACAGAGTTGGAAGAGTTTATCCCCTACATGAAACCGAATGCTTCCCTTAAAGGACAATTGGGAAATTTGAATATTACAGGAAGTAATGAAACACAAAAGGCCAAAGAAATTTATAACCATGTATTGAACAACTTTACTTACTCAGCACTGGGAGGTTACTTCCCAAAAAATAGTTTGAAGGCTGTTTTGGATTCCAGAAAAGGCTCAAGGGCAGAAATTAACCTAACACTTATGGCATATTTGAGGCAAAATGGACTCATCGCAAACCCACTACTTATAAGTTCAAAAGGTAATGGGAGGTCAAGATTGGTAGATACTCCATTTATTGATCAATTTGACCAAATGATCATTCATTTAAAAGCTGATGGTAAAGATTATTACTTGGATGCTACCAACAAAAGTTTTCCTTTTGGATATCTCCCTTTTAACATGCATGTGGCTTATGGCTATTTATTACATGACCAAAACAGTGGATTGGTTCCTATAAACCTAATGCACAGATCAGGCGCCTTACAGATGACAAATATGAAGATGGGAGAAGACGGAAATTTTGTAGCTTCATCCACAGTAAGGTTTTCGGAATACGATGCTTTAGAAAAAAGAAATGGAATAAGTTTGTCAGACGAAAAAAAGATCAAAGAACATTGGTTCGGCAGTCAACAAGACAAAGTCTCTGATTTCACTATTCTTGAAAAATCTGAACCAAGACTTCAATTAGAAGCCAAATACTCCTATATAGAGAAAATAGGTTCCCAAAACTCCATGGTACTTATTTCTCCCTTCCAATTGTTCCGATGGTCTGAGAATCCTTTCAAATCAGAATATAGAACTTTCCCAATAGATTTTTCATATACTTTCTTAGACAGCTACACTACCATGATTGAGATCCCAGAAGGCTTTGAACTGGATGATTATCCAGAAAATGCCGAAGTCGCTCTTCCGGGTGGAGACGCTACATTTAGTTACCAAGTAACCACCATAGACAATACCGTCAAGGTTAGCGCAAATATTAATCTCAAATATCCATTGGTTTCACCTTTAATTTATGCTGAACTAAAGTATTTTATGGAAATGATCACGGGGAAATTGACTGAGCCCATTATCCTTAAGCAAAAGGTGAATCCATAAAATCACTTTTGAAAATGCCCTTTATTATCAGCAGAAAAAAGCCTTATTTTGCTGCATAGTACCAAGAACGATGAAGCAAAATCCATCTGAGAAAAAGTATATTCATGGCTATACAGCACTTGAGCAGGAACGTTTACGTGAACAGGCACTCGTCATAGAAAAGCCAATTTATGACTTCATCGACTTTGCCAATGTAAAAGACTTACTTGAAATTGGCAGCGGGGTAGGCGCCCAGACTGAAATCCTGTTGAGAAGATTTCCACAGCTTCAGGTCACAGGTGTGGAATATGAAGCACTTCAGATAAAAAAGGCGCAGGAAAACATGAGCAAATTGGGATATGGTCCCGAAAAGGTCCGATTTATACAGCAGGACGCCACTGCGCTGGATTTGGATAAAACTTTTGATGCGGCTTTCATCTGCTGGGTGCTGGAACATATCCCTGACCCGGTCCGCGTCCTGAAAAGCATGAAGCCTTTTTTGAAGCCAGGAGCAAAAATTTCTGTCACTGAAGTGTTCAACAGCAGCTTTTACACCCATCCCTATTTACCGGAGGTCATGGACTATTGGGGAATTTACAACAGCTACCAGGTTTCCATTGGCGGGGATCCGCAAGTAGGCGCCAAACTGGGAAATTTATTACAGGAAGCAGGCTATAGAGACATTGATCTGAGAAGTGGGGGATTTCACCTAGACAGTAGAATGCCCGATGAAAAACAAACCGTTTTTACCTATTGGAAAAACCTGATGAGTTCAGGGGCGCCTTTGCTTATCCAGGAAGGACTCATTACTGCCACCCAACTCAAAGCCATGCAAGATGGTATGGATCGTCTGCGGGAAATGCAAGATTCTGTCTTCTATTATAGGTTCATTCAAGCCACTGCTTACGCATAATCGTATGAAATTCATCAAAAAAATATTTAAAGTCCTCTTTCAAATCATTTTATGGTTTTTCATACTGAGCATAGGTTTCACGGTAATTTACAGATTTGTACCGGTACCCATCACCCCATTGATGGTAATCCGTTTGTATGAACAGGCCAAAGATGAAAAAAAGGAACTTCGGCTATACAAAGACTGGGTGTCCATCCAAAAGGTTTCCAAACATGTTCCACAGGCAGTGGTAGCAGCTGAGGATCAAAAATTCATGGACCACAAGGGCTTTGATTGGGATGCCATGGAAAAGGCCTGGGAGCAAAACAAAAAGGGAAAAAGAATCAAAGGGGCCAGTACCATTTCACAGCAAACTGCAAAAAATGTATTCCTGTGGCCCGCCAGAACCATGGTCAGAAAGGGCTTAGAGGCATATTTCACCTTTTTGATCGAAACTTTCTGGTCAAAAGAAAGGATCATGGAAGTGTACCTCAATGTCATTGAAATGGGTGAGGGAATATATGGTATTGAAGCAGCAGCCCAGTATTACTTCAAAAAACCGGCTGAAAATCTAAGCCGCCAGGAAGCGGCTCTAATCGCTGCAGTATTGCCGAATCCCCGAAGGTGGTCTCCTGCCCGGCCTACTCCTTATATACAAGGAAGGCAGGTTTGGATACTTGGGCAGATGAATAATATCAAACCTGTGGGGATGGGCAAATGATCTTTATCTTAAAATAGAAAGTACTTCCTCCAGGTATTCCCTGGTGTTGGAGAGCCGGGGGACTTTGTTCTGACCTCCCAACTTGCCCTTATTTTTTAACCATTGTGAGAAAATCCCTTCTTTTACAAAATGAACTTTGGGGGCAGATAGCGCTAGATCTTTGTAGCGCTTGGCATCATAATCTGAATTGATTTCCCGGAGGGTTTCATCCAATACCATGATAAACTTCTCTTGGCTATCAGGCATGGTTTTGAATTCAATGATCCACTCATGTGCTCCTTTACTTTTTGAATCACCAAAATAAAGTGGCGCGGCAGTAAAGTTAGTGATGGAAGACCCTGTTGCCTCAGCGGCTGCTTCAATGGCTTTCTCCGCATTTTCAACAATCACTTCTTCCCCAAAAGCATTGATGAAATGCTTGGTCCTGCCTGAAATTTTGAACCGATAGGGGCTGGTTTCTGTAAACCTGACCGTATCACCAATCTTATACCGCCATAGGCCGGCATTGGTAGTAATGAGAATGGCATAATTTTTACCAACTTCAACTTCAGACAAAGGAATGACTTTGGGGAATTCTTTTTCCCATTCCTCCATGGGGATAAATTCATAAAAAATCCCATAATCCAACATCAAAAGCAATTCCTCGGAATCCTTTTGGTCCTGGATTCCAAAAAATCCTTCTGAGGCATTGTAGGTTTCCATGTACCTCATTTTTGAAGAAGGAATCAATTCCTGGAAAAGGTTCTTATAAGGCCCAAAAGCCACTGCCCCATGAAAAAATACCTCCAGATTGGGCCAAACTTCAAGAATATTTTTGGCTTTTTTGAGATCCATAATCCGCTGTAGCAGCACGATGGTCCAGGTGGGAACCCCTGAAATACTGACCACATTTTCATTCATAACCTCTCTGGCCATTTTTTCTATTTTGCTTTCCCATTCACTCATCAAGGCCACTTCCAAACTTGGAGTTCTCGCAAACTGTACCCAAAGGGGTAAGTTTTCCATGATTACAGCTGAAATATCACCCACCTGGATCTCACTCGCAGGATCTATTGGGTTCTTTCCTAAGCTTCCACCTATACTTAAGCTTTTACCTGAAAAAACCCGGCTATCGGGGTAGTTATTTACATATAGCGAAAGCATATCCTTGCCCCCTTTGAAATGACAATCTTCCAAGGCTTCCTGGGAGACGGGAATATACTTACTGCGGCTGGAGGTAGTTCCTGAAGATTTAGAAAACCAAAGAATCTCCGAAGGCCAAAGCACATTTTGTTCTCCCTTCATGATCCGCTCAAAGTACGGGCGCAGCTCTTCATAGGAATGCACAGGTATCCTTGAGGCAAAATCCCTGTAGTTATCGATATCATTGAATTTGTAGGTTTTCCCAAATGATGTCCTTTTGGCTGTTGAAATCAATTCTTCGAGGATCTGTTCCTGAACCTCGATGGGATTGCGCATAAAATTCTCTATCTGCCCGATACGGTTTTTAAAAATCCAGGTCAGAAATGTGTTGACTACTTCCATCAGTTAAAAACTTTTCTCTTGAGTTCAAAGTGTTGTCCCAAATATACCCTTCTCACCTGCTCATCAGCCGCCAGCTCCTCCGCTGTTCCCGCCTTCAATAATCTTCCCTCAAACATCAGGTAGGCGCGGTCAGTAATAGAAAGCGTTTCATTGACATTATGATCAGTGATCAAAATGCCGATATTCTTATTTTTTAGTTTGGCCACTATGGTCTGAATTTCCTCCACTGCTATCGGGTCTACACCCGCAAAAGGCTCGTCTAAAAGTACAAATTTAGGATCAACGGCGAGGGCCCTGGCTATTTCAGTCCTTCTTCTCTCCCCTCCTGAAAGAACCATACCCAGGTTCTTCCTTACATGGGTCAGACTGAATTCTTCCAGCAAACTTTCTACCTTTTCCTTCATCTCAGCTTTCGTCTTATTTGTCATTTCCAAGACAGCCATGATGTTTTCCTCTACGGAAAGTTTCCTAAAGACTGAAGCTTCCTGTGCAAGGTATCCTATACCGAGTTTGGCCCTCTTGTACATGGGCAAACCTGTGATATTCTGGTTTTCGAGAAAAATCTCCCCTTCATTGGGCTGTATCAGACCCACGATCATGTAAAAGGAAGTAGTCTTCCCCGCCCCATTTGGGCCCAATAAACCTACAATTTCCCCTTGTTCCACCTCGACGGAGATATCATTTACCACTTTTCGGCCTTTGTAAATTTTCACCAAATGCTCAGCCCTAAGTTTCATATCAGTCAAATTTGATGTCTTTCACGTAAAGTTGAAGACTGCTGTTGTTTCTAAAAGTATTTTCTCTGATTTCAAATGCCAAATCAAATCGCATTTTACGCATCAACATTTTATAAATGATTTCATCCGGATAGATGTTTTTATCCGCCAGCCCAAAGGCAATGCATACCGGCTTGGTCTCTTGTCCATCCTGCACCACATTGAACCGCAGGTGCTTATCCTTTAAGATACGGACATTTTCTGCATATACTTGCCTTACCGTAAAGATAGGCTCAGGATTGCCTGGTCCAAAAGGCGCCATCTGTTTGAGGATATTGTAAAATTTATAATTGATCTGATCAAGCAGGATTTCATCATCAATTTCCAAAACCGGCTTCATGTGGATTTCATCCAGTCTTGAACTTACCACTTCTTCAAATTTAGCCTGAAATGCGGGAACATTATCCACAGACATGGTCAAGCCAGCCGCATACTTATGACCTCCAAACTGCTCCAAAAGATCGCTGCATTCCGATATGGCCTCATAGATATCAAAATCATAGACAGACCGGGCGCTCCCTGTGGCTTTGTTATTGGATTCGGTCAGGATGATTGTCGGTCTGTAAAATCTCTCTATACACCTTGATGCCACAATGCCTATCACACCTTTATGCCAATCTTCCTTGAAAAGCACGGTAGTTTTCATCTGCCTGACTTCCTCGATACTTTCAATCATCGAGATAGCCTCTTTAGTGATGTTTTCGTCAAAGTTTTTCCGGGCTGCATTAACCGTATCCACCAATTCAGCCCTTGCCAAGGCATCTTCCAAGTCCTTGGAAATCAAAAGCTCCACAGATGCCTTGGCATGTTCGAGCCTTCCTGAAGCATTGATCCTGGGTCCTATTTTGAAAACAATATCCGAGATTTCAATTTCCTTTTCAATCTTACTGCGCAGGATCAATGCCTTGATCCCCGGTCTGGGATTATTGTTGATCCTTTCTATTCCATAGAAAGTCAAAATCCTATTTTCTCCTGTGATGGGAACAATGTCAGCAGCAATACTTACCGCCAACAAATCCAAAAAGGACATGACCTTACCCGGCTCATCTCCCATAAGATTGGAGAAAGCCTGTATCAGTTTAAATCCGACACCACAGCCACTCAGTTCTTTGTAGGGATAATTACAGTCTTGCCGCTTTGGGTCCAGAATGGCCACAGCCGGAGGCAACTCCTCTCCCGGGGTATGGTGGTCACAAATAATAAAATCTACCCCTAATTCTTTGGCCATAGCCACTTTGGAAATGGCCTTGATGCCACAGTCCAAAGAAATGATAAGTTTGAAATTATTCTCCGCTGCAAACCTTACCCCCTTTTCGGAAATTCCATATCCCTCTTTGTAGCGGTCTGGAATATAAAAATCAACATGAGGGTAAAAGCGGCTCAGATAACCATACATCATGGCCACTGAAGTCGTCCCATCAACATCATAATCCCCATATACCAAGATCTTCTCCTCATGCTGTATAGCTTTGGCCAGGCGAGCCACCGCTTTATCCATGTCCTTCATCAACATCGGATCATGTAGCTTATCAAGATCAGGCCTAAAAAAATCTTTGGCTTTTTGGAAAGAATCTACTCCCCTGTTGACCAGCATATTGGCCAAGGTAGGATTAACATTGATTTCTTTGCTAAGGGATTCCACAGTCTTAGGGTCGGCCTTTTCCCTGATCATCCATTTATACTCCATAGGGCTAAATTACTAAAGTAAGCGGCTTTATTGGATAGAACAATCCCATTTATTTTTGGAAGGTTCCAAAAATGCCTTTGGATTTAAAAAAGAAGTCCCGGACTTTATAAAATCCGGGATCCAATAAACATTGGCTTTTTATCAATTGGCCTTCGCTACTAATCTCACTTCCAATTGCACTTCATCGTAAATCAAACGGTCTGCCAGTCCTTCAAAAAAACTTCCTGAACGGTATTTAATGTCATATTTGGTCCTGTCAAAGGTGATATTTCCTGTCGCGGTAACTTCTCCTCCCTTCACCTCAACAGTAGCAGGAAAGGTCACTGGATTAGAGATTCCCTTGATCACCAAATTACCAGTGATCTGATAATCTTTGCCATTGGAAGTTTTTGCTTCTGTAATTTTTAGACTGGAAGTTTTGAACTTATCCACTGAAAAGAAATCATCGGATTTGAGATGATCCGTTAATCTTTTGTTGGAACCTGCATCCGTAATGTCTTCCACAGTGATGGAGGTCATGTCGATTTCAAAAGAACCTCCTTGTATTCGGTTGTTTTGGTAATCCAATTCTGCCTGGGAAATTTTTACTTTTCCAAAATGTGTCCCTGTGACCTTACTGGCTCGCCATGTTACCGTACTCACATTCTTGTCAACCGTAATTTTCTCAACTTCTTTGGCCGGAAAATCAGAAAAGGCCAATAAAGCACTCATTAGGATAATTGAAATGGTTTTCATTTTTAGGTCTGTTTAATTGAAAATTTGAGAGGTTTGTTGATATGCCTTATAGACTGATTTCCATCCCAAAAGGTTTAAACCACAGTTTTCAAATTCAACCTACTCTTCGCATATTTGGAGAGTTTTTGATTATTTAACAAATCAGGTATGAAATCCAAAAATGAAATTTTTGAAGCCGCGGAAGGGCTAATGAAAGAAAAAGGTTTTACCATTATCAAAGAAGACAGAGAAAGGCCTTGGGGAGGTTTTCTAGTCATAGAAGAGTCCGAAGCACAAAGATTTGCCCAGGAGTTTTTCCCCGAAGAAGATTTTCAACAGTTGAAACTTTCTGAAAAGCTAAGCCCTAAAATTCTGCTTGTCGCTCCGGGAAAAAGGCTGAGTTGGCAGTACCATTACAGAAGGGCAGAGATCTGGAGATGCATCGGTGGAACTGTTGCTGTCGCCACCAGCTTGACGGATGAGGAAAAAGAAAGGCATGTTTTGAATGCGGGGAAGAAAATCAAACTGCAACAAGGAGAAAGGCACCGTTTGATCGGGTTGGACGACTGGGGAATGATTGCCGAAATCTGGCAACATACCGACGCCAACCACCCCTCAGATGAGGAAGATATAGTACGTTTACAGGATGATTTTGGGAGGTAAGCATTGACTTGCTCCCCAAAATCCATCAGGTTTTAGGAATTTTTTTTGCTTCTTCCCAATATACATCCATTTCTGCCAAGGTCATGTCCTCAATTTTACGGCCTGCTGCCTTAGCTGCATTTTCTAGGTACTGGAACCTTTTGATGAATTTAAGGTTGGTGCGCTCCAGGGCTTCTTCTGGATTGATATCAATAAACCGGGCATAATTGATCAGGGAAAACAAGAGGTCGCCAAATTCACCGGTGGCTCTTTCTTTATCAATTTCTTCATCTTTTGCTGCATTGAATTCTTCTTTGAATTCTTTCATCTCCTCTTCCACTTTTTCCCAGACCTGATGCTTCTCTTCCCAGTCAAAACCTACCCCTCTTGCTTTTTCCTGAATCCGCATGGCTTTGATCAAGGCTGGCAGAGATTTGGGTACCCCTCCTAAAACGGATACATTTCCTTTTTCCTGGAGTTTGATCTTTTCCCAATTTTGTTTGACCACTTCCTCGTCTTTGGCATCTACATCTCCATAAATATGGGGATGCCTTCTGATCAGTTTTTCGCAAAGGCTATTGATCACTGAACCGATATCAAAAGCAGATTTCTCTGAGCCGATTTTGGCATAAAAAACAATATGCAGCAGGATATCTCCCAGTTCTTTTTTGATTTCCTCAAGGTTGTTTTCAAGGATCGCATCGGACAATTCGAAAGTTTCCTCTATCGTAAGATGGCGAAGGCTTTCCAATGTCTGCTTTCTGTCCCAAGGACATTGTTCACGCAATTCATCCATGATGGTCAATAAACGGTCAAATGCGGCCAGTTGGGCCTCTCTAGATGATAATTCAGACATAAAAAGGGAAACTATTCTTTATATGAGGACGTTTTGAAAGTATTACGTAAATTTGCGCAAATTATATTGATATGGCAACCTTATATCTTACTTTAGGCTTCTTGGCACTGTTTTTCGTACTGATGTCCGTGAGGCTTATCTTATTGAAAAACGGAGAGTTCAAAGGTACTTGTGCTTCCCAAAACCCTTACCTGAATAAGGAAGGTGGAACCTGCAGCTATTGCGGCAAAACCGTGGATGCCAATTCTTCCTGTGGCAACCCTGACAATGAAGTGGACAAGGTCTTGGCCAAATTCAAATAAAAAATTTTGTTCTCCTGGCATTGCCAGGATTTTTCAGTTATTAACCAATTCTTTTGCACGTGGCATTAATCAAATCTATTTCCGGAATCAGAGGAACTATAGGCGGCAAACCGGGTGAAGGCCTTACTCCTTTAGATGTTGTAAAGTTTACCTCTGCCTATGGGGCATGGGTAATCCATCATACCAAAAATCCAAAAGTAGTCATCGGCAGAGATGCCAGGATTTCAGGGGAAATGATCTCCAAACTGGTGTCTGCAACACTCCAAGGTTTAGGAATCGATGTCATCGATCTGGGACTGAGCACGACGCCTACCGTAGAACTCGCAGTACCTTTGGAAAAAGCCGGCGGGGGTATCATCCTTACCGCCAGCCACAACCCCATTCAATGGAATGCACTTAAACTGTTGAATGATAAGGGGGAATTTATTTCTGATGCAGAAGGAAAAGCGATTCTGGAGAGTGCCGAAAAAGAAGATTTCACTTTTGCAGAGGTTAAAAAATTAGGCAAATACACCCAAATCAATGACTATATTGACCGACATGTAGAACATGTGCTCGGGCTGAAATTGGTGGATGTTGAAGCCATCAAAGCAAGGAAATTCAAAGTCGTGGTAGATGCGGTCAACTCGACCGGGGGGATCGCAGTGCCGAAATTATTGAGGGCATTGGGAGTAGAGGACATTGAGGAAATGTTCTGTACCCCGGATGGACATTTTCCTCATAATCCTGAACCCCTTCCTGAAAATCTCAGGGATATTGCTGAGAAATTGAACAGAGGAAAATATGATCTTGGAATAGTGGTGGATCCCGATGTGGACAGACTTTGTTTTATGAATGAAGACGGCTCTCCTTTTGGAGAGGAATACACCTTGGTGGCGGTTTCTGATTATGTGCTTTCGCAAACACCTGGAAATACGGTTTCCAATCTAAGTTCTACACGTGCCCTTCGAGATGTTACACAAAAAAGGGGAGGCCAATACCAAGCCGCTGCGGTAGGTGAAGTCAATGTGGTCAATAAAATGAAAGAAACCAATGCCATCATTGGCGGGGAAGGTAATGGTGGTGTCATCTACCCTGAATCCCACTACGGAAGAGATGCCTTGGTTGGAATTGGCCTGTTCTTGACACATCTGGCAAAATTTGGAAAAAGCATTTCCATGTTAAGGGCCAGTTATCCGAATTATTACATTTCCAAGAATAAAATCGAACTCACCCCAGAAATTGATGTGGATAAGATTCTTGAGGAAATCAAAAGAAAATACAGCAAACAGCCCATCAATGATATCGATGGCGTAAAAATCGAGTTTGAAAAAGAATGGGTACATTTGAGAAAATCAAATACTGAGCCCATCATCAGAATTTATTCGGAATCTGAGACGCAGGCAACAGCAGAACACCTTGCCAACAAAATCATCCTCGATATCAAAGAGGTAATTTCAGGATCATAATTCCTTTCCAAAGTTTAGAACTTTGGAAAAAGTTAGGTATAAACCCAGCAAAATAACTTGAAGATGAGAGTTTATTTAGACAATGCCGCCACCACAGCGATGGACGATAGGGTAATCGAAGCAATGCTACCTTACATGAAGCTTCACTATGGCAATCCCTCCTCTGTTCACAGTCATGGTAGAGAAGTACGCTCAGCCATAGAAAAAGCACGTAAAAAAGTCGCGGAATTGTTAAATGCCAGTCCTTCTGAAATATTTTTCACTTCAGGCGGTACAGAAGCAGACAACACTGCCATAGTCTGTGGTATTGAGACACATGGCATCATGCATGCCATCACTTCTCCTATTGAACACCATGCCGTGCTGCATACTTTAGAGGAATGTGCAAAAAAAGGCAAAGTAAAACTCAGTCTTCTGGATGTAAACCAAAAAGGTGAAATCAACCTGGAACAACTCGAAGATTTGCTTAAAGCCCATCCCAATTCATTTGTTTCGTTGATGCATGCCAACAATGAGATCGGTAATATCAATGACCTGAATGCTATTGGCCATCTTGCCAAAACTTACGGCGCTTTTTTTCATTCTGATACAGTTCAGACCATGGGACACTATGTGCATGACCTTAAAACCCTTCCGGTAGATGCCTTAGTGGCAGGTGGTCACAAATTCCATGGTCCCAAGGGATCCGGATTTTTATTTGTCAGGAAAGACAAAAAAATCCACCCATTTATCCATGGAGGAGCCCAGGAAAGAAATATGCGTGGGGGTACAGAAAATGTCATAGGCATCATCGGTATTGCCAAAGCACTCGAACTGGCCTATGAGGACATGGATGGACACAGAAAACACATCGAATCATTAAAAAATAGATTCATCGAACTGCTCAGGGAAAATATTCCCGGAGTGGAATTCAATGGCCTTTCGGGAGATATGGAGAGAAGCCTTTATACGGTGCTGAATGTCAGTTTGCCACCTTCAGAAGAGAACAGAGGCATGCTCTTATTCAATTTGGATCTACATGGGATCTCCGCTTCCGGAGGTTCTGCCTGCAGCAGTGGAGCCACGGTTGGCTCCCATGTACTGAGGGCATTAGGTCATGATCCAGAAAGAGAATCAGTGAGGTTTTCTTTCAGCAGATTCAATACAGTCGAAGAAATCGACTATACTGTTGAGAAATTAAAGGAACTATACAGTGTGTCGGTTTAAATTGTAGGAATTTATTGATTATTCTCCTGTATTTAGGTCATACCCCTCCAGTCCCTAAGTACAGGGATTTTTCAATTTTAGAGATTCATCTCAATTGCTTTCTTTACCAGTTCAACGGCTGAACTGACCCCCAATTTCTGATGGATTTTTTTACGGTGGGATTCTACGGTATGCTGGCTAAGACTTAATATATCGGCAATTTCCTTATTGAGGTTACCATCTTTGATCAGTCTAAGGATTTCGAGTTCCCTTCGGGAAAGCTTAAACCTTTCCTTGAAATGATCGGGGTATTTCCCATCATCTTGCTGAAAAAGCAGTTTTTGAAACCCTTGGATATAGCTTCCCTCATATACTTCCCGAATGGTATAAATAAGTTCGTCCGGGTCTGAACCTTTGAGGACATAGGCATCAGCGCCCAGCTTGATACTTTTTTCATAGATGTCTTTGTCATCATACATGGATAAAACGATGACCTTTGTATGGGGAATCCTTCTCTTCACAGCTTCCACTACTCCCATGCCATCCAATTGGGGCATATTCATATCCGTCAAAACTACATCCACATGATGGGATTTCAGAAAATCCAATAACTCCAGCCCATTGTTAAATACACCTTTAACAATAAAATCCTCTTCCTCTTCCAAAAGGCTTTCTATTCCCTTTGCAAACATTTTATGGTCATCTGCCAGTGCAATGGTGATCATGAGGTCAGTAGTGATTAATGAGGTCAGTAGTGATTAAATCAAGAACAATCTTAATTACCCCCAAAAGATAGGTCAAGGATTCGATATTGGCAAGGAGAGTTTGATATCTGTTCCTTCTCCAGGATTGGATTTGATTTCAAAATTCCCCCCAATTGTGAGCATTCTGTTTTTCAGATTGAACATGCCAGAACCACTACTGACCTGAGAAGTATTAAAACCAACCCCATCATCCTTGATACAAATCATCAACTGTTCCTGAGTTGTCTCCATGGTAAAGGAGATATTTTTTGGTTTGGCATGTTTGATGGCATTGTTCAGACACTCCTGAATGGTCCTGATCAAAATGATTTTTTTGTCTTTGTCAAGATTTACTTCCTCCCCACTCTTGATGAATTGCGTTTGACAAAATGCTGCACTTTCAAGTTTCCCCAATTCATTCTGAATAAAGTCGCTCAAAGTAATGGATTCTACCCAGTCCAGGTTTAAGGACTTAGAAAGGGAGCGCACCTCCTTGATGATCTGATTGATCATGGACTTACCCTCTGAAACCTTTTCCGGTTTGGAGCTGGACAGATTCATTTTGGCCAAAGAAAGTAATTGTCCAATATTGTCATGGAGTTCCCTACCTACATGTGTCAAGGTATTTTCTCTGATTTCCTTTTCCGCATTGATGATGGTTTTTTCATATTCTGCCCGTAAAGCTGCCAGCTTTTGTTTGTTTTGAAGCTGCTTTTGCCGGTGTATAATCACCATAGTGACGATGAATGAGCCCATCAGCAACATCAAAATAAAACCCAAAAGAACGATGTAAAAAACTTCTGTTCCGGAATTATCCATGCCGTTTTATTCCAAATAGGATGATTTGACTAAAAATAAGCAATTTCATCTAAAGTTTCTTGTCTTTTTTGAAATCACGGCACCTCATTTATACCAGCCTTTTCCCTATTCAACAAGGGAAGATAAAAACTTACTGCAAAAACAAAGTACATCAATGCCCCTAAAACATTGATGATATCCCGGATTATTACCATTAACTCAAAATTGCTTGTATTGACAAACCTGACTGAGGCAAAATTCAACATGGCACTGGCATAAAAAAACAAAAGAAAAGTAATTACCCAAAAAACAGGAAACCTAAGCAAATCCATTTCAATAAATAAATTCCTGCTGATAATACTGTAAAAAAAATAAAGGCAAGCGCCAATAATTAACAAAGACCCCATAATATAGGAAATATCGTGAAATTCTTGAAACGGTGTAATAAAAAGGGTTTTGATTACACCAAACAATAAAAAAAGCCCTCCCAATAAAAACAGAACTTTTTTAACTTCTTTTTGATGGAATAATTCTTCGAAAAAATACAGATAAAGGATAGGCAAGGTGTACACAAATACCGCATTGTAGTAAACAATATTGGATTGTCTATTTGAAGCCAAATACGCACACCAAGCTTCTAAAGCAGCTACTAATACCAAAACAACAAAAATGATCCGATGGAATTTTCGGAGAGGACCTAAGTCAGCAAACAGCAATGGCAAAGAGACCAACGCTGCTAATGCAACAACAATTGGATACCAATAAATCATTAGTATTAATCAAAGTGTAATGGGGGGTCTACAAAAAGGCGGACATAAATTAGCTCCATTTTCTATGGAATCTTCTCCTGATTTGATGGAATCGGAACTTAAGAACACATCATAAATTCCATCTGATTCCTTGTTTGCAGCCGAAAGGGCTACTGAAATCCTTCCAATATATTGCTCTCTTCCCTCTCTATCCTCAGGCACTAAATAGATGTTCTCACTATCATATTGCCCAAAATATATTTTTATCCCTCCCGTTTTTGGGTCCGTCATTTGTAAAAGTTTCTCAATTGTAGCCCTATCAAAAAACGCCCATTGGGACTGCTCGGTAACAGGTTTTCCTTTACTATCGATTCCAGGCAATCCTTTTTGTACATGTTTTTGATAAGGTTCGATAAATTTTTTCAGGTCTTCTTTTTTCATGGTGCTCGTAGTAAAAGTGAATTAAACAAAGGAATCGTCTTTCCAAATTAATCGTTTTCCTGGGCTAAGAAAAGTTTTTCCTGAAAATAAGGTAAAAAAATAAATCCAATGTCAATCAATTAAAGCCAATTTTTTGGTGTTAAACCAAGGCAGTATAAATGCCAAACCAAAAACCAAATACATCAATCCCGCCACAAATTGATTGATCGTAAATAATAATTGGACATGGTCCAAAACAAAGACCGGGTGGAACTGATAGATTCCAAAAAGCAAAATCGCCTCCACATAAAAAAGCAAAATCGCCCATGAAATCCAAAAATGCGGCAATCTAATCAAATCCCTATCTGCATAGGCTTTCATCTGCATCAAATGGAATAAAAACCTGACCACGAGAAAAATTATAAATACCGTAAAGGGCAGAAATGTAAAATACTGGAATTCTGTAGTGATTGACTGAAAAAACAAAGTGTTAACCAATCCCCAAACCACTAAACCTACGCTTATCCAAGCAATTTTCCTCTTGAATACCTGATTGACCTCCAAAAGGCTTAAATAGAAAATTAAAAGTAAAGATTCCCCATACACCCATCCAACATTATAAAGGAGGGAATTATTGATGCCCTTAGCTGCCAAATAAACTCCCAAACCTTCCATCAACAAGGCGAGGAATAAAATAGCAATAATAGTTTGCTGAGCAGTGGATTCAATACCTTGATTCTTCCGCTTAACAAATAGGGAAAACAGAAAACCTGTCGCAATTATCAAAAGATAAAAATTACCGAACATAAACCTTACATTGTAGGAACAAAGGTAATCTCCCCCAAAAAGCGAAAAAATCCCCTGTGCAGGGGATTTTTATTTCAAAATCGAAAAAAAAAGGGGAGACAGAACAAATCTGTACTCCCCTTCATTGAAAATATTACAATTTAAGCGGTCTTTTTACCACTAGCTTCTTGTGCAGCTTCAGCCTCCAATTCTCTTTTCATCAAATCTACAACTACTGGTGTAGCAATATAGATAGAGGAATAAGTACCGATCAACACCCCTATGAACAAGGCGAAGGAGAAACCTCTCAATACCTCACCACCAAAGATCAACAGTACCAAGACCACAATCAAAGTCGTTGCTGAAGTGATCAAAGTTCTGGCCATAGTCTGATTGATGGCATCGTTGAACATTTTCACCAACTTGGAAGTGCCGCGATTTTCGATGTTCTCCCTGATACGGTCAAATACAATCACGGTATCATTGATAGAGTAACCCACTACAGTCAATACCGCCGCGATAAATACTTGGTCAATTTCGAATGTGGCACCCAAAGCAGAAGCAATAGCGAATGCTGCAATCACAAAGAATACGTCATGCACCAAGGCGATGATGGATCCCAATGAGAACTGCCACTTGCGGAACCTCAACAAGATGTACAAGAAAATCGCTACCAGGGCAAAGAACATCGCCTCTGCAGAAGATTTCTTGATGTCGTCAGCCACAGTTGCCCCTACTTTTGAAGAACCTGTAATGCTAAACTGCGCATCTCCCAAGTTGGAAGCATCACTGTTAAAAGTCATTCCGGTAATAGCAGCTATGCCTTCAATCACTTTTCTTTCTACCTCTGCATTAGAGGCATCATCATCTTCATTGATCAGGTAAGAAGTGGTTACCTTCATCACGTTGTTTGCACCATAGGTCTTCACTTCCACTGAACCATCAAACTCACCATCCAGACCAACTTTAAGATCCGTAGCGGTCATTGGTTGAGAAAATTGTACAATATATGATCTTCCACCTGTAAAGTCCACACCAAATTTCAACCCATTGATCGCTGCAATAGCCAAACCGATTACAATGATAGAAGTTGAGATAATGTAAGCAATCTTTCTCTTGCTCAAGAAATCAATATTCAACTGTCCCAATATATTTTTAGCAAATGGAGTTGCAAAAGAAATATTACTCTTGTCTCCTTTTTTACTCATCCAATGCACAATCACTCTGGTAATGAATACAGCAGAGAAGAAAGAGGACGCGATACCGATCATCAATACGATTGCGAAACCTTTTACTGGACCTTGACCCAATGCATATAATATGGCTCCTGTAAGGAAAGTAGTCACGTTGGAGTCAAGAATAGCAGAAAATGCCTTGTCATAACCTTCATTGATGGCAGCAATCAATCCGGAACCTCTTCTGAGTTCCTCCTTGATCCTTTCAAAGATCAACACGTTGGCATCAATCGACATACCTATAGTCAATACAATACCGGCAATACCCGGCAAGGTCAATGCCGCTCCCAACTGGGCCAAAATCCCAAGGATAAAGAAGATATTGAACACCAAAGCTGCAATAGCAACAAAACCACCTTTAGAATAATAAGCCACCATGAAAAGGACTACCAATACCAAACCTGCAATCATGGAAACCACACCTTGTTTCTGAGCTTCCTTACCAAGCGTAGGACCAATAATGGCTTCTTCTACAATTTTGGTTGGAGCCGGTAGAGAACCTGATTTCAGGATATTGGCCAAGTCTTTGGCCTCTTCGATGGTGAAGTTACCGGTAATTTCAGACTGTCCGGAAGGAATTTCACTCTGAACCACAGGAGCAGTATATACATAATCATCCAAAACCACTGCGATTCTTCTGCCAATATTTTCTGAGGTCAATTTTCTCCATCTTCTGGCCCCATCTGCATTCATTTGCATGCTTACCGCAGGTCTGGAAGTCTGATCCAAGGTCTGTCTTGCATCAGTAATCACATCTCCCTCAAGTGGTGCCTGGTCAGAAGCCCTGTTGTATTTGATACCAAAAAGCTCCAATAATTCCATATTGTCCACTACCTGAGGTTTTACGGACCATAGGAATTTCACATTTCTCGGTAAAAGGGACCTTACATCTTCCCTTGCCAGGATCCTGTTGATCGTGACCGTATCCCTGATTTCATAGATCAAACCTTGTCCTTTGGTCAAAGAGAACAATGGAGAAATTTGGGTGGAAGTATCATCTCCTTCAGAACGCTGTGCCAATTGTCTTTCGAGGTCAGTAGCTTGGTCAGCTGCTTCATCTGTTTGAGGTGTGGAAGCCCCTTTTGCTGCTTGAGCCTCGGCCACCAAAAGCCTGTTAACGTCTTCCAGCTCAGCCAAATACTCATTGATCTCAGCTACTTCCCAGAACTGAAGCTTGGCTACTCCCTGTAATAGATTTCTAACCCTTTCTGCATTGCTAACTCCCGGAAGCTCGATCTGAATCCTTCCTGAACCTTGGATTCGCTGGATATTGGGTTGGGAGGTACCGAATCTGTCCACTCTGGTTCTCAAGATGTTGAAAGAGCGGTCAATAGCATTTTCAACTTCCGTGTCAATGATTTTGAGGATGTCAGCATCGGATGACTCCAAGGAGATTCTTCCTCTATTGGCTGCAGTGGCAAAAATCTCACTCAATTTTCTTCCTGAGGCATTTTGCTGCCAAGCCGCATAGAAAAGATTGACAAACTTCTCATTGCTGGTCTTCGCGGCTTCAGTTGCCTGATCCAAAGAAAGATTGAAGGCTGCATCCTTGCTGTTACCGGATAAACCTTTCACAATTTCCACAGGGGACACTTCCAGTGTCACGTGCATACCACCCTGAAGGTCAAGACCTAAACCTAATTCAGTTTCTTTAATTTCTTTGTAGGTGAACTTTGCTCCCAAGAAATTGTAAACCGGCTCTCTGTAAATAGAGTCCAGGTAAGCCTGTTTCTTGTCAAAATCCACATTGCCTACCGCATCGGTAGCAAAGGCCGTTGCCTGGCCTTCAATTTTGTTTGATACGAGAGTGAACGACAGATAATACAGACACAATGCTGTAATGACTACTGTCAAAAACACTACGACACCTTTGTTACGCATAATATTTCAGTTTAATTGTTTTTATTGGAATGGAATAGAATGATTTTCCGAACTCTACGAGGCCAGAATGGATTCGAATTGCAAAAAAGAATCAATTAAGGAGCATTGGTGGAAATAATCCGCTCCAGTAAGATTTCCCAATAGGGAATATTGGTAGGAAGTGAAAAACTAAGGTTAGAGCTTACAGGCTTGTCGAAACTGATGTTTTCATAAATCAGATAAAGTATCTGCTGTCCGATTACGGTCACAAAAGGAACTACGGCATCTACAGCGATATTTAAATAAGTCTGATTCTCATCCTGAGGATCCTGCTGCTGTTCTTGTTGGGAAGACAAATGCTTAGCATCAGGCTGTGGAAGGTATTCCACTCCTGAAACCAGCATACAGAAAAACATGACCAACAATAAAGTGGCACGTTGTCTCCATATGGCGCTATGTCTTCTTTTTTTACTCACGGCTGGCAAATATAGAAAGTTTTGAATATCCAAGCATTCTTCTTTCAAAAAATCTAAATACCTGGAAATTATCTCCAAAGGTTAGATTTCAGAATTTTATTCTGTTCTAACCCGCAGGTACGTCCTAATCACGTCCAAGGCCCGCTCAAAACTCCTATTGTTCGGAATAATCAAGTCGGCATCGTGCTTAAACGGTTCAATATATTTTTCATAGGTGGGCATCACATGCATCTCATATCGGTACAATACATCATCCAGATCATAGCCTCTTTCCACTTTGTCCCTGACTATCCTTCTTTTCAATTTGATGTATTCTTTGGCATCAATAAAAATTTTAAGATCAAGCAAATCTGCCAGTTCAGGATAATACAACACAAAAATACCCTCCACAACCACAACTGGAGCTGGAGCAAATTCCAACATTTTGGGTTTTTTGTTGGGATTATTGAAGGTATATTCCTGTCTGTACACCGTCTCTCCATTTCCAATTTTGCGGATATCTTCCGCGTATTGTTCAAAGTCTATGGAGTTGGGCGTATCAAAATTGTGAACACCTTTATCATCTATGGGCTGAAGGTGTCTTGGCTTGTAATAATTGTCCTGGGAAATGAGACAAACTTGGCCGGGTTCAAAGGTATGCAGTAATTTATCCAAGAAGAGGGTTTTCCCAGAGGCACTTCCCCCTGTAATCCCAACGATGAAAGGTTTCTTCATGGGGGACAAAATTAAAAAATTATTTTAGAAACTTCACCAAAGCCTGCACTGCCTTGCCCCGGTGGCTGATCCTGTTTTTCTCCTCCATGCTGAGTTCGGCAAAGGTTCGATCAAATCCCAAAGGCCTGAAAACCGGATCATATCCAAAGCCTCCTGTTCCTGTTTTCTCCTGAATGATTTCCCCCTCAGCTATTCCCTCAAAAGCATATTCCTTACCGCCCTGTATCAAAGCAATGACGGTTCGGAACCGGGCTTTTCGGTTCGTCTTTCCCTCCATGGCCTTTAAAAGTTTTTCTATATTCCTTTCATCAGACCTAGGTTCTCCTGCATATCTCCCTGAATAAACGCCCGGCGCCCCATCCAATGCCTCTACTTCCAAACCTGTGTCATCTGCAAAACAGTCCACCCCATAATTTTCAAAGACATACCTGGCTTTCTGAAAAGCGTTGTGGTCCAAGGTATCCCCTGTCTCCGGAAGTTCCTCATGACAACCGATTTCGGCAAGGGATAGGATCGTAAACTCTGAACCTAAAGCAGCTTTAACCTCCTCGATTTTCTTCTTATTATTGGTAGCAAAACAAATTTTCATCTTTTCTTATCTTAACACAAAAACGTAAATCTACTATTTAAGTTAAAAAGCATAGCAAACCAAGAACTTAATTAAAGCATAAAATTGAAAGGATAATTTTAAAGTTAAAATAGTTTCTTTAGAATTATATTTACAACTTTTTTATATAAGCATCCTCATTTTTTAAAAAATTTGTTCTTATTGTATTGTTTTTTTCAATAATAATAATTTCGTTATGAAAGCTTTGGTTAGCTTTTTGTTTTGGCCAAAACATTAATTATAACTCTAACTGTAAAATTAAATGAAAAGGAAACTATTATCACTTGCTTGTATCGGCCTTTTCGTTGGAGGGTTAACTATTCAAAATATTTCAACGGCCATTGTAGCTAAAGGTACACTTTATGGAAATTCCTCAGGAACGAAATATTGTTGTAAATTAGGTACAAATGATTGTGCTGCAGCAAGATGCGGAGGATCTAACCAATAACCTATTAATAAAAGAAATGAAGGCTCCCCGTTTCTTTTCAAATATAAGTTTCTTTTTATCTCTAATCCTGAACTATGAAAAAAATATTATTGATTCTTTTAGTATTTGTTTTTGGATGTAAATCAACAGATAAAAAATCTTCGAAAATTTCTATTGGGATCGGTGAAGTAAAGGAAAATGTAGATTTATCAAAAATTATAGAAATCAAGCAGGAAATTTTTATAAAACATAGTGGTTTTGAAAGGTTTGGGGACGTTAAGAAGGCTTTTTTGCTTAATGATTTTATTTATTTACATACGGAATTCCCTAACACTATTACCAAGCTGACAAAAGAGGGTCAGGTAATCAATCAATTCATTCCTGATTTTCAAATTACCGAAATCACATCAATTGACTTTTTTGATTCTTTGATCTATGTTTTGGACAGGGAGTCCATGGAAGTACACCTGTTTGATTATGAATTTAAAAGAAAGGACCAATTTAAGATCCCTTATTTTGCACAATCTTTAAAAGTTATTTCTTCAGACAAAATCGCCTTCTTTTTGGGAAATGAGATCATGGAAAATAAAGGGAGATTAGTAATTTATAACTACAAGGATAAAAAACCAATTGCTGATCTATTGGAAATATCAAAGAACCAAAAAAGGTACTTTAACTTTTTGACCAATTATCACTTCCTTCATATCAGGAACAACCTCTATTTCTGGAACAGCCCACAAAATGCAATATTTAAGTTGAGTGAGAATGGTCTGTTGGACATTGATTACAAAATTGATTATGGGAAAAAGAGCTTACCAAAAGATTTTTATGAAAAAGCAGATTACAATAATCCTTTTGAATTCCTACAGGATGTTAGGGCCAAAGGATATGCCCATCGGCATTTTAAGATGTTAGCCAACAATGATTATTTACTATTTCATTTTGATTATGATTCAGCCTTTGGAACCACGATCTTCAATTTAGAAAACCAAACTTCCACATCATTCAAAAATATTGTTGATGATATTTGGACCGATAAACCTTTTGAAGAATTAATGCTTTCATTTTTCCTGGAACTTTATGGTGACAACCTTTTCATTGGTTTTTTGCCATACGAATTTTTTGAAGAGAGCAGCACCTCGGGCGGGGATGAGCCGTATGATATTTTAGTCATAGGTAAAATTAAAACCTGAAGGCGGACTCATCTATGATCGGAAAGGTATTTGCAACCACCGCCAAATAGGCCATCCTATAAAAAATTAGATTCAAGCCTTTTAATTATTATTTGTAATTTAGCCCTCCCTGGGAAATTAATACCGAGGCATTTCACTTATCAGATAATCGAAAAATATGTCTTCCAAAGGAGATAAAAAACTCTTTTTGCTGGATGCCATGGCCCTGATCTACAGGGCACATTTTGCTTTCAGCAAAAACCCTAGAATCAATTCCAAAGGCCTGAATACCGGTGTCATGATGGGTTTTACCAATACCCTATTAGAAGTGCTGGAAAAACAAAAGCCTACCCATATTGCCGTGGCCTTCGACACCAAGGCACCTACATTCCGTCATACCCAATTTGATGCTTATAAGGCCAATAGGCTGGAACAACCTGAAGATATAGAAATCGCCACGCCTTGGGTAAAGCAAATTGTCCAGGCATTCAACATACCCGTTCTGGAAATGGACGGCTATGAGGCGGATGATATCATTGGCACCATCGCCAAAAAAGCAGAACGGACGAGTTTTGAGGTCTACATGATGACCCCGGACAAGGACTATGGACAATTGGTGGAAGACCATATTTTCCTGTACAAACCAGCCTTTATGGGCAATGGCGTAGAAATTATGGGGCCAAAAGAAGTCTGTGAAAAATGGGACATCGAACATGTGGATCAAGTGAGAGACATGCTTGGACTGATGGGAGATGCCGTGGACAATATTCCCGGCATTCCAGGAATTGGGGAAAAAACGGCAGTTAAGCTTTTAAAAGAGTTTGGTTCTCTTGAAAATCTTTTGCAAAACACGGACAAACTGAAAGGTAAGCAAAAGGAGAATGTGGAGAAGTTTGCCCAGCAAGGGCTTTTATCCAAAGAATTGGCTACGGTCAAAACCGACGTTCCCATAGAATTTGACGAGGTGGCCCTCCGATATGATGGTCCAGATGAAGAAAAACTAAAAGCCATCTTTGCAGAACTGGAATTTAGAACCCTAACCCAAAGGGTGTTTGGTGAGAAAATGAAAAAACCCCAGGTGAAAGTTTCTGAACAATTGGGCCTTTTTGCCGGGATGGAAGAAGTGGAAACAGAGGAAGAGGTCATCGAAAGCCCTATTCCTGAACCAATCCTTCATGACAGTATATTGACCACTGCCCACGATTACCATAAAGTGGAAGGGGAGGATGCCATCAAGGAGCTAATCCAATACCTGGAACTCCAGGATGAATTCTGTTTTGATACGGAAACTACCTCTTTGAATCCCAATGAAGCCGAATTGGTTGGGCTTTCTTTTGCCTATGTTCCTGGAGAAGCCTTCTATGTGCCCTTCCCCTCCGATCAGGAAAAGGCCAAAACACAATTGGAATTCTTTAGGGGTATTTTTGAAAGTGAGGCCATTATCAAAATCGGGCAAAATGTCAAATATGACATATTGGTCTTGATGAATTATGGGCTAAAAGTCAAGGGGAAACTTTATGACACCATGTTGGCCCATTACCTGATCGAACCGGAAGGAAAACATTCTATGGATTGGCTGGCACAGCAATACCTGAACTACAAACCGGTATCTATCGAGTCACTTATCGGGAAGAAAGGAAAATCCCAGGGCAATATGCGGGATGTGGATGTGGATGAAGTGGTGGCCTATGCAGCAGAAGACGCCGATGTTACTTTGAAATTGAAGCAGAAATTTGATCCGATTATCAAATCCAATGGACTGGAAAAACTACTCAATGAAGTGGAAAACCCACTCATTGAAGTTCTGGCTGATATGGAGTTTGAAGGTGTGAAAGTTGATACTTCCAGTTTGGCGGAATTGTCTTCCATCCTGGATGAAGAAAGTAAAGAGATTGAGAAGCGTGTGTATGAACTTGCCGGAGTAAGGTTCAACTTGGCTTCTCCAAAGCAGTTGGGAGATGTGCTATTCGAGAAATTAAAATTGGATCCCAAAGCCAAAAAGACAAAAACAGGGCAGTATGCGACAGGTGAGGAAGTGTTGAGCAAACTGGCAGGGGACCATGAAATCGCCCAGGCCATATTGGATTACCGACAGATGGTGAAGTTGAAATCCACCTATGTAGATGCTTTGCCGACCATGATCAACCCAAAAACAGGTAGGGTCCATACTACTTATAACCAATTCGTAGCGGCCACCGGCAGGCTATCATCCATAAATCCCAATCTGCAGAACATCCCCATCAGAACAGACAGAGGAAGGGAGATAAGAAAAGCTTTTGTGCCAAGAGACAAAGACCATGTGCTATTTGCAGCGGATTATTCTCAGATAGAGCTCCGCATCATGGCAGCCTTTTCGAAAGATGAATCCATGTTGGATGCCTTCAAAAACGGAAAAGATATCCATGCTGCCACAGCCGCAAAAATTTTCCAGGTGCCTTTGGAAGAAGTGACTTCTGACATGAGAAGAAAAGCCAAAACTGCCAATTTTGGGATAATTTATGGCATATCTGCTTTTGGGCTTTCGCAGCGATTGAACATTTCCCGCGCCGAGGCCAAAGAAATTATTGATGCCTATTTCAAAGAATTCCCAGCTGTCAAGGCTTACATGGATGATTGCATAGAAAAGGCAAGGAAAAACGAATTTGTAGAAACAATCCTCGGCAGAAGAAGGTATCTCAGGGATATCAACAGCAGGAATATGACCATGAGGGGTTTTGCAGAGCGCAATGCCATCAATGCCCCCATACAGGGTTCTGCTGCAGATTTGATCAAAGTAGCCATGATCCATGTCCACCAATGGATGAAAAAAGAAAACCTGAAGTCAAAAATGATTCTTCAGGTGCATGATGAATTGGTATTTGATGCCCATAGGGAGGAGATCGAATTATTGAAAAAAGAAATCCCAAAACTGATGTCAGGGGCAATCAATTTAGGGGTGCCTATTGTAGTGGAAACGGGTGTGGGAGAAAATTGGCTGGAAGCGCATTAAAAAGCACTTTCCCTAACCTATATTCATTCCCTAGCTGGATAATGTATTCCAGCAATCACCATTTAATCCCTGTGATTCATTTAAGGCAATAAACCACCTCCTAGGCATTATTCATTTATGGCAAAAATTAAAACTTCCTATTTCTGTCAAAATTGCGGTGCGCAAAGCCCCAAGTGGCTGGGCAAATGTCCGGCCTGTGGGGAATGGAACACCTATGTGGAAGAAATTATTCAGAAAGAAGATTCCGGCAAGGGCTCCTGGAAGCAGGGAGCAGGAAGGGAAGGTAGAATTGCCAGTCCTAAAAAATTACAGGAAATCGATTTTGAGCAATATCCACGGATTATCACCCGGGATATGGAATTGGACAGGGTGCTTGGAGGGGGGATTGTTCCAGGCTCCCTTATTCTTATTGGAGGTGAGCCCGGCATTGGCAAGTCAACCCTGATGCTTCAGATAGCCCTGATGCTTCCCCGTCTGAAAGTGCTGTATGTTTCCGGAGAAGAAAGTGAATCCCAAATCAAAATGCGGGCGGAGCGCATGCAGGTCAGTTCGGAAAACTGTTATGTGCTTTCAGAAACCAACACCCAAAACATATTTGAACAGATCAAGCTGTTGGAGCCCGACCTTTTGATCATAGATTCCATACAGACCCTTCACAGCAAGCATGTGGAGTCTGCCGCAGGATCAGTATCCCAGGTAAGGGAATGTACGGGAGAATTGATGCGTTTTGCCAAGGAAACTGCCACACCTGTGTTTTTGATTGGACATATAACCAAGGATGGCGCCATTGCAGGCCCTAAAGTATTGGAACACATGGTCGATACCGTCCTTCAATTTGAAGGTGACAGGCATCTCTCTTACCGCATCCTCAGGACTTCGAAAAACCGATTTGGCTCGACCAATGAACTGGGCATATATGAAATGCGCGCTGAGGGCTTAAGACCTGTAGCCAATCCTTCGGAAATCCTACTGACCCAAAGAGAAGAAATACTCAACGGCGTTGCGATAGGCGCCATGTTGGAAGGAAACAGGCCCCTTTTGATAGAAATACAATCTCTGGTCAGCCCGGCCACTTATGGCACACCACAACGCAGCAGTACAGGTTTTGACAGCAAAAGGCTGAACATGCTGTTGGCGGTCCTGGAAAAGAGAGGGGGCATGCGTTTGGGACAACAGGATGTTTTCCTCAACGTGGCCGGTGGATTACGGGTAGATGATCCTGCTTTGGATCTGGCGGTATGTGCTTCCCTGATTTCCTCGTATGAGGACAATCCTGTTCCGGAGGACTTCTGCTTTGCAGGAGAGGTTGGTCTTGGGGGTGAAATCCGAGCGGTGCACCGTGTGGAAAACAGGATTGCAGAAGCTGAGAAATTGGGATTCAAAAGAATTATGGTATCCAAATATGCCATCAAGGGACTGGATGTGGACAAGTATAAAATCAACATCATTGCTGTCAGCAAGCTGGAAGAGATGTATCAGGCGATATTTGCAGGATAAATGAAGACTTTTCAGAAAACTATCAGACTTAAACCTTATCCCCGAGGATTTCATCTGATTACAGATCTGGTGGAGAAAGCGTTTCCTGAAATCATGGAAATCCAGGCAGGGATACTCCATGTTTTTATCCAGCATACTTCTGCGGGATTGACCATCAACGAAAATGCAGATCCTACAGTCCGAATGGATTTTGAAACTTTCATCAGCGACCTTATTCCTGAAAATTACCGGAAATTTATCCATAATTATGAAGGTCCCGATGATATGCCCGCCCATATTAAAAGCAGCCTATTCGGAAATTCCGTTCAGTTACCTATCAGCCATGGGCGGATGAATTTAGGTACTTGGCAGGGAATCTATCTTTGTGAATTCAGGGATTATGGGGGCTCAAGAAATTTGGTTTTGACAGCTTGGGGAAACTAATAAAAACATTGTTTTTCGTTTTTAAGGGATTACATGAGATTTTTACCACTGATATAAATCACATGAAATCATAGATGGCGTATCTCCTAATTTGGAGAATAATTCCCAAGCACCATGAGGTTCCTTTTTGCGTCATTCCTGCTTTCCTTGTGCCTTACTACTTTCGCTCAGGAAGGAACTGCCTATAAATATCCTGCCCTCATTGCTGAAAAAATAAATTCGGAAATCCAATTAGACGGCGTGTTGGATGAGGCAGTTTGGGATTCAGAGGAATGGGCCAGAGATTTCCAGCAATTTTTCCCCTCTGATACCTCATTGGCCAAAGCCCAGACAAAAATCAGAATCGTTTATGATGACAAGTTTATTTATATCGCAGCCGTCATGTATAATTTGGGCCCCCGAGACAAATATGTGAGCACTTCCTTAAGAAGAGACTACAGGGGAGAACAGAATGATGGGGTGAGCTTTATTTTTGATACTTTCAATGATAATACAAATGCTTTTCAATTTGGAGTAAATCCCTACGGGGTTCAGAGGGAATCATTGATTGCCAATGGAGGTATGCTACAAACAGACCTCAACTTGGCATGGGACAATAAATGGTTTTCTGCCGCTAAAATCTACGAGGACCATTGGATTGTGGAAGCAGCTATCCCATTTTCAACACTCCGTTTCAATGACGGCACCAATAACTGGAATGTGAATTTTTACCGCATTGATAGCAAATACAATGAAAGAAGTACCTGGACGCCTATTCCAAGAAATTTTTCAGTAATTGCCCTGGCCTTTTCAAGGAAACTGATTTTTACCGAACCCTTAAAAAAAGAGGGGGCTAATGTTTCTATCATACCCTATGCCGCAATGGCTACGGATAAGAATTTTTTGACCGGAACCTCTAATCCGGTTAGACCGGCATTTGGAGGTGATGCCAAAATTGGGGTGGGACCTGCATTGAATATGGACCTGACCTTTAACCCAGATTTCTCTCAGGTTGAAGTAGATGAACAGGTGACCAACCTTGACCGTTTTGAGATTTTTTTCCCGGAAAGGAGACAGTTTTTTCTGGAAAATGCAGACTTATTTGCTGATTTCGGCACTCAAAATGTTCGGCCATTTTTTTCAAGAAGGATAGGAGTAGACAGGGATGAAACTACAGGGCAAAATGTGCAAAATCAGATTTTATTCGGAGGGAGACTGAGCGGTAAACTTAATGAAAACTGGAGGCTGGGTGTCATGAACATGCAAACCGCCAATGACCCGGAGAGGGGTATTTCCGGTAAAAACTTCTCGGTTGCCGCTATTCAAAAAAAGGTGTTTTCGAGATCCAACATCGGCTTGATCATGATCAATAGGGAAACCATCAATCAAACCAATGAACTGCCACTCTTTGACCCAAACGATTTTAACAGGATGGCAGGTATAGATTACAACCTTGCCACGAAAGATAACCGATGGACCGGAAAGTTCTTCTATCACAAGACTTTTGAAGCCCAACAGCAGGCAAATTCAAGTGCAATGCACGGGCAATTGAATTACAACGACATCAACATCTCAGCAAGTTTGGCCTTTTCTGATATTGGGGACAATTTCAATCCCAAAGTGGGCTTTACCCCGAGGAATGATTACAAGAGAATTGCCTCCCGGTTTGTTTACCAGTTTTTCCCTGTTTCTAATCTCATCAATAGACATGGACCGGGATTTGAAACAGAAGTCCTTTGGAACCAATCCTTAGGAACTACAGATGAACTCCATACCCTTTTGTATGAGTTTCAATTCCAGTCACTCTCTAGACTGGCATTCACTTTGAATAATCGGTATACTTATTTATTTGCTTCTTTTGATCCAACCAGAACCGGGGGTATTCCACTTGAATCCGGAACAGATTATCGCAACTCTTTCTTCGGTTTTCGGTACATCGGAAATCCCAGAAAACCATTTTTCTTCACATTAAGAGGAGATATGGGGGAGTATTTTACCGGAGATATCAAAACTTTACAGGGAACTATGAACTGGAGAATGGGATACCTGGCCAATATCTCCATGAACTTCAGTTATAACAACATCCGATTACCGGAACCTCAGAATTCCGCAGACTTATTTTTGGTAGGTCCAAGAATTGACCTGACATTTACTAAGGATTTATTCTGGACGACATTTTTCCAGTACAACAACCAAATTGACAATATCAATATCAATACACGCCTTCAATGGAGATATGCGCCGGTTTCTGACTTTTTTATCGTTTACACCGACAACTATTTCCCTTCTACCTTTGCCCCCAAACAAAGAGCATTGATCATGAAGCTAAATTATTGGTTCAATATCTGATCAATCTTCCAATTGATGCTTTGAAAACTCAAAGAAGAAATAAATTACCGGGCCAAAAAGTAAAAGTGGAAAAACAACAATGTGCCATTTGGGGATGCCGGCACCAAAATCTGATCCACTTTGAAATGAAAAATACTCTATTAACATGAACATCAGCACCAAAATAAACTTCACCCACCGCCAAAGCCTCTGATTGATTTCTATCAGCTTTTTGCCCTTTTCTGGAGAATCATTCCCTTTTTCTTCAGAAAAATCCCTTCTCAATCCAAAGAAAGTAATCCCTAAATAAAAAATGGTCGCAATAATCGGCAAAGTATATGTCATTTTACTGGCCCAATACACACTTGGGTTTTGAAAAAAGTCAAAATTTTCCGAAACCATTTTGGAACCCAACTGCTGAAAATAATAAGTCATAACCCATAATAGGACAAGGGCTACAATCGCAATTATCTCTATGATGGCATCCCAAAAGGAAAGCCCCTTAGTTGAAAGGTTGAATTTAGTCACTTTCATATGTCTGGTTGCCAAAAACACAAATAATGGTTTGCAAAAATAAGATTTCCAAACAAAAAGCGACTATCCGTTGATAATTCTTCTGTTTATTTTTTTATTTCTATCCGATTCTTTTTTCCCTTGATATGCAGAGAGATTTCAGCATCAGGTGATAACTCAAGATCTGTCCCGTTCAACTTTAAAAAATTATACCCCTGATTTTCCAGGTTAAACCTTATCTCCCAATCTTCCTGATCCTGGGAGATTTCAGCAATCAATCCTTCCGAAGATTGAGAATAAGTCACATTTAAAACATTTTCTCCAATAATTACATTTTCCAGACTTACCTTGTTCCAGGTTTCAGGTAACTGTGGCCGGATATTCACCATCTTAAGATGGGCCTGTGGCTGAATCCCAAAGAATTGAGTAATAATTGGAACTGCATAGGAATAAAGGTTCCATGCCTGGGTCATCATGCCATAGTCAGGTGAGACTTCATAAATTGATCCAGGCAAAGCAAACCCAAAAGACCTGGTAATTCTTTGAAGGTAATCCAATGCCTTATCCGGTCTTCCATAATTATTCTCTGCTATGGCTTGGACACCTGTGGGCAAAGTCATGACAGCCCCTGTATAAGAAAATACTTTGCTCCCTGCAAAAGACCCATCTTCCTTTTCTGCGGATTCATCGCGGTCGATCCCGGTCACAAAGACACCAAAAGGATTGACAAACCTACTTCCCTTATCCAATGCCCTTATGGCTTTTTCTTTATCTGCAATACCCATTTCCATGGGGGTATTCACTACCCAGTTATGAAAAATGACAAAGCCCTGTTTTTTGTCTTTGGGATACTTGCTGATTCTTTTTTTGGTGCTCAAAAGTTCTTCGACTGCCCAGGGCTTTTTCAGGGTATCTGCCCTGACAATGGCTGCATCAATCAAATGAAGCGCTTGAGAGGTGGTTCCGATAAAATCTGCAAAGGAATTGAATGCTTCCACCCAAAACTCCTCATTAATTTTTTGCGCTAATTTATCTGCAACCGCTCTGTATTCTTTTGCCTGCTCTTCTTCTCCCATGAAGGCTGCCATTTTTGAAGCATCATCAAAAGCCCTTTGTGTATAGGTGGCCACATCTATCATTTCAGATTCCAGGCCATGGATTTCCATCATGCCATAACCATCTGGGAATAGATTGCCATCTTCATCATTTTCTTCCATTAACCATTTGAGGCCCTTTTTTATGGTTGGATAATACCTGGCAAGGAATTCTTTGTCGCCAGTCCATTGAAAAACCCACCAAATCAGAGAAGCAAACTGTGGGGTCTCATTGATATTCCCCGGATTAAAAACCACTCCATTGGTGCTGACTTCATGGATAATTCTACCATTTCCATTGGATTCGGAAAGTTTGTGTATCAATTCGATGGTATTATAAACCAAATCCTTTCTCCCTGTAGCAATGGCGCCTTTGAGCGTATATTCATTGTCAACGCCAAACCACCAAGGGTAATCAGGCATACCCGCTCCCAATCCCCTTCCAAATTCAGGTACTTCTCTCACCAACCATTCTGTATTGTACTTGACCCATTCAAAGGCTTGTTCGAGTTTTTTATCTTCAATTGTCAATTTGGATTTCCCTGAAATCTGTTGGTAATGTTGGATCTTATCGTCTAAATAGTGCTCCGCATTGGCCCTTAACAGGTCAAAAGTTTTTTCAAGTTCCTGCTTCTTTTTGTAAGAGCCTGCTATAAAAAAACGTAGGGTTTGAGAACTCCCGGGATTTAACTTCAGACCATACAATAACTTTCCTGTTGAGCCTTTTCCACGGGGATCATAATTACAGTATGTAGAACTCTCCTTATCATATGCCTTGGGTTTTGAATTTGCCCCGAATAAAACATACCATTCATTCCCTTGGTCTTTGCCTCTCCAGGCCTGACGGGAGGCGTCAAATTCCAAAATATCCTCATGATCTACCATATTTGCGCGCTCTCCCAACCAAACAGGCATGAGGTCAGTATGGCCCGTAAACTCGAAATCAAAGTTTAGGGTTTTGTTATCCACATTTCTAAAAGTGAAATCTATGATAAGTCCTTCCTTACCATCTGGTACAAATTGAAATCGCTCAACCTCAATTCCGGGAATTGTGTTGAAAAAAAGGTGCTTGTTGCCTATTGGATAGTTGATAAAAAGATTTGCATTGTCTAAACAATACTGCTGGTTTTCCAATAATACTGCTGCTGTAAAACCATCCATCAATTTGATGGGATGGTTCCAAATACCTCCCATTTCCCCTTCCACATGCCAACCCAAATCAGGAAAACTTCCATCCTGATGACCAACCATATAAACCCTGTCTCCTGCAGCAAAAAATGGGGAGGACAAATATTCCTCATTGCCTTCTATCCCTTGTAAATCTACCAGCTTACCGCTAAGAGGAGAGATGGTTTCTTTACAGGAAAACAGCAGTAGAAATAAAAATAAAATCGGAATGTGTCTTACTTGAATCATGAAAGGACAGCTTTAAAATTAAAAACCCGTCTTCAAACTAAAGAAAAATTTTTAAAAACGAAAAAGATGCCTTTAGGCATCTTCCTGTTAGTTTTGTGCTGGTCTGGCAGGGACCAATAAAACATCCACCGCATTGGACTCCATGACAGTACCGTCTGCAAAAACAAATTCCATCCTTATCCGGTGTAGCCCTTGCAATTCAGGGTTTTGATTGAAATAAAAATACAACTTAGTGAAATTGGATTCATTGACATAAAAATCCAATAATTCCTGTTTGTTGATAAATTCTCCTACTCTGGTATTCGCTCTCGATGAGAATAAGATAATGGAAGAGAGATCATTTCCTGAACTTATTCCATTAAAGGAGAGATTGCTGAAAATTCTGATATCCCTGACCGGATTTTCGTTTAAATATTTTCCAAAACATCCCCTACCAATTTCCGGAAGGGTCCTGAAAAACTTGGAAAGCTGCATCTCCATTGTAAGAACTATGATCGGCAATTCTTGAGAATTGTCCCAAGGTTCTGTTTCCCCGATATTTGTCTCAGGGAACCACCTCCTAGGTTCAATTTTCATTTCATTGATGGTGAAAAAGCCATCATTACAGTCTTTTGAACAAGAACCACTGATCAAAAGCACCGCAATCAAGCATAAGGAAAGAAAGATTGACCGCTTGTTCATGTAATTATCTTTGTGGCAATATTAATTCATTACTTACCAAATTTCCAATTTCTTTCCATGTTATCAAATGAATCTTATTTTCTTTAAGCAGCTGCCTGACTTTTTCTCCGGTAAAAAAATCAAAATCTGCCTGTCTCCAGGCAGCATGCCAATGGGTAAATCGGGTAGTAATGGCACGCATCTCTTCATCATCATAAGCAATATGATTCAATAAAACAGTCACACCCGGTTGCAGGTTATTGAGCAATTGGGTATAAAAAGCATCCATTCCCATTTCGTCATAAGCTTGAGGAGTAGCTATAGCTGTATGGTCTATCAGAACAACTTTATCCATATCCACATCCTTAAACAATTCAGGGTTAGGCTTAATCACTGCATCTACAATCTGCTGGTTCATCATGGCAGGAATGCCATATTCCTGGGCCAATTTGAGATATGAAGCTACATATTCAGGTCTTCCATAGAAGACACAGCCCATATGGGAGTCCAGATGTGTCGGCCGGATTCCGATTTTCAAAGCCGCTTCAATCTGAGCCCTCATTTCTTTTTCAACCTCTTCAGGGGTAGCATTTTTGGCAACAGAAGCACAGTCTTTGTACATATAGCCATCCGGCCCAACCAAGCCAGGAACTTCTGATTTGGAAGCAATAGGTCCATATTTATAGGTATGCCATTCATTGGTAAGGGTAATATGGACTCCTATATCCAGACCAGGCATATCTTTGATCAATTCTGCCACCTCTGTAGACCAAGCACAGGGCATCATGATGCTCGTAGAATTGACCACCCCATTCTTTATCGCCTCTATGGTGGCACGGTTTTCCGAATTTGCCATTCCCAAATCATCGGCATGGATGATGAGGAGTTTGTCATTTTTGGAATAACCCAATCTTTCAGCCAAGGTTTGCTCTTGGGCTAAACAATATGTGCCGAGCAAACTTAATAGAAGGAGCGGTAGTTTTTTCATATAATAAATCATTTATTATTTGAATCCAGGATTGATGTCTTTCCAAGTTATCAACTTAATATTGTTTTCTTGAATCAATTTATTTGCTTTCTCACTTGTAAAAAATTCAAAATCATCGTTTCTCCAAGGAGAATGCCAATAATCGTGTCCCTCTGTGATAAGTTTCATCTCCTCATCATCAAATGCCGTGTGAATAAGTAAAACTGTAATTCCTGGTTTAAGATTATTAATGATGTCTGTGTAAAGTTGATCCATTCCTTTTTTTTCATAATCTTCTTCAGAAGCAATTAGGACCCTGTCTACATATGGGATATTTTCAATATCGATGCCTCTGAAATATTGTGGGTTCTTCTTGATCTTATTTTTGTAAATATCCCTACTTACCATAGGAACAACCCCATACTCAGCAGCAAGTTTCAGGTAGGAAGCTAAATACTCAATTCTACCTCTAAAAATACAACTCATATGGGCGTCTAAATGTGATATATTTATTCCAGCTGTCAATGCTGCCTCAATTTGGGCCCTTATTTCCAATTCCACCTCTTCAGGTGTGGCATTTTCCGAAAAACTTTTGCAGTCAGGATACATAAATCCTTCTTCATTAATAAGACTTGGTACTTCAGCCATTGGTGAAACAGTTCCCCATCGATAATTATACCATTCATTGGTAAATGTCAAATGAACACCAACATCCAGGTCAGGATAATCCTGAAGCAAAACTGCGGCATCCATAGCCCAGGAACAAGGCATCATAATAGCTGCAGAATTAACGACACCTTCCGTCATTGAAACAATCGTAGCCCTATTGTGTGATTTAGATAAGCCAAGGTCATCTGTGTGGATGATTAATAATTTATCTTTTGAAGAGTAACCGAGTTTTTCAAGTAAAGGATTGGTTGGATTACATTGAATAAAAATAAAAGCCAAAAGGACCGCAAAAGTCCTAGTAAAAAGCAGGGTTGTTTTTCTTTTTTTCATACAACTTGATGGTAAACAAAACATTTCCCTAATATAAAATATCTTTTAGAGAGCAGATGCAAAAAATTGACAACAACTTTAAAATACCAGAAATAATACTTAAGATTCTTAATATGTAAAACAATCAATTGACTATTTGTCCAGGTGAAAATATTTACCAACCCCAGGCAGGCCCGGGACTTTCCACCTCTTTGGTCAGATCAAACTTTACAGAGAAAAAGCGTTCTGAACCTATTCTTCTTAAATTATAGGTAAAGGAGGTTTCATCAATGGTTATCCACCAGACATTATTGGCAGCATAGGGAATCAGATCTGCTGTTTCCTGGTCAGCCGGGAAAAACTGGATACCTGCCATTCCGGTATTGGGAGCAATTCCTCCATATTGGGTGATTTCATCCTCTGACCCGTCCTCATGCCTATGGTCATGCTTCAATTTGATCCTATCATTTTCCAAAGTAAGGACCCAGGTCCTGGATTTATCTTCTCCCACAAAAAAAGGGATGTGGATAAAATTATCACCACAACCAACAACGTGCATAATCAAGCGCTTACCGGAAAAAGGATCATTTTCAGAAGGAGTCATGATCTCCCCCTCATAAGCTTTTCCACAATGCAGCTGTAAAGTCTGCCAAAAAACCTCATTAGGCTTCAATTCCTGTGCTTTGGTTTGAATTGCTATTAAAATCAGGGATATCACTAAAAGGTTTTTCATAATTTGAGTTGCTTCTGATATATGGGAATGTAAGAAAAGATAAATTATCGGAATCCCCAAACACTTTTATTTAACAAGCTGTTGGATTACCGCATGATGTTTAAAAGAGTTATAGTTTGGTTTAGGAATGATTTAAGGGTGCATGATCATGCACCCTTATTTAACGCGGCCCAAAAAGCCGAAGAAGTTATTCCCGTTTATTGTTTTGACCCCAGATCTTTTTCCAAAGTGGAACTGGCCCTTGAAAAGACGGGTAACCACAGGGCAAAGTTTCTTTTGGAAGCTGTGGATAACCTGCGCAAAAATCTTAGGGACCGAGGCGCTGACTTGCTTTTATTCCTGGGAAAGCCGGAAGAAATACTGGTGGATTTTGCTGCCAAAATTCAGGCTGATGCCATCTTTTTTTCTGAAGAAGTAACCTCAGAAGAAAAAAAAGTTGAGTCCAAATTGGAACAGCAGTCATGGAAACTTGGGATCAAAACCAGCTCCTATTGGCAAAGTACACTTTTCCACATTCTGGATCTTCCTTTTCCATTAAGTCAAACTCCTGAAGTCTTTACCCAATTCCGTAAAGAGTGTGAAAAATTTGGAAAGATCCAAAAAACATTGCCCTGTCCCACAAAAATACCTTTCCCAAATGAGACATTTGATACAATTGAATTGCCTAATTTATCCACATTTGGCCTGAAGGAACCTTTAAAATCCACTCGAGCGGTGTTGGAGTTCATAGGTGGTGAGACCGAAGGATTGGATAGACTTCAGGCCTATTTTTGGGATAGCGATCGATTGAAGGTATATAAAGAAACAAGAAACGGTTTATTGGGTTCAGACTATTCTAGCAAGTTTTCCCCATGGCTGGCCTTGGGCTGTCTCAGCCCAAGATTTATCTATGAAGAAGTCAAGCGGTATGAACAAGAGAGGACAAAGAACCAATCTACCTATTGGCTCATCTTTGAATTAATCTGGAGAGATTATTTCAGGTTTATTGCAAAAAAGCACGGGAATAAAATCTTTAAAGTTCAGGGCATTAAAAACAATGAGGATAACTGGATAAGGAATGAATCCCTATTCTGGAAATGGGCCCATGGAGAAACAGGTATTCCTTTCATAGATGCCAACATGAGGGAACTGAATGAAACTGGTTTTATGTCAAACAGGGGCAGGCAGAATGTGGCTTCTTTCTTGGTCAATGACCTGAACCTTGACTGGCGATGGGGAGCCATGTACTTTGAAAGCATGTTGATAGACTATGATGTCTGCAGCAACTGGGGTAACTGGATGTATGTAGCAGGAGTAGGCAATGACCCAAGAGAAAACCGTTATTTCAATATTCTAAGACAGGCGCAAAATTATGACAAGAAAGGGGATTATATCCGACATTGGATCCCGGAATTAGCCGCTATTCCGGGTTTTGATATCCATCAACCCTTTGAGTTATCCACAGCCAATTTGAAAACATTTGGAATTTCACTGGGCAGCACTTATCCACATCCAATGGTAAAATTCAAAGCCTGGGTTTAAAAGTTTTTCCAGAAAAAACGAATTCCCTTTCAATTTGGCACTCACAAGTCCCAAAGCAGCTTTAACCAGCTGCTTTTTTTGGTTATCTTTAGAGAAAACCACAAGATTGTTCAGATGAAAAATACCATCTTCCTTATTGCTTCATCAATACTTTTGATGGCCTGTACTCCATCAGAAGACCAAAGCTTAAATCTTCAAATAGGACATTTGGAAGCTTTTGCAGAAATGGTGGAAGCTGATGTAAAACCTATTGCCTTAAGTGAACCCATGTTCAAAGAAGAGGTGGATAAAATCTGGGAAAAAGCCCAGCAGATAGCTTCAAAGCATGGTGTTGGAGTTTTTCGGGAAACCAATCTAGTAGTTACCCAACTCTTTCCGGCAGGGATAGCACAAAATAAAGAAGTATTGATTTTTCATAAACCTGAGGCGCTACAAGCCTACAGAGACTTAAAAAAAACTGTACGGTCCGGGCAAAATGGTGAAGCTGAGGCCAGAAGATTTGGCCGTCTTTTAGGTTATCCTAGCCATTATATTAACCAGTTGCTTTCAAAAAATACTGATTTCAGAACTTTACCCGATTTTGGTCTTAAGGGCAGTAATGTATTTCTCTATTATCAAGATTTAGAGGGTGCCAAAAAGTTTTACGGAGAAACATTGGGGCTTGAAGTCCTATCCGATTACGGATTTGCAACGACAGTAAAAATCACAGAAAAAGCCTGGCTAACATTAGTCGATGCAGCCATCGGAAGGCATAAAGCCGATGAGCCCAAGACAGTGGCCATTGCCCTACTGACCAATAGACTTCCTGAATGGTATGCATATCTCCAGGAAAACAAAGTGCCAATTAAATATGAATACAAGCCCAGGGAAAACAATGCCCATGACGGATTTGTGGCTATAGATCCTGAAGGATACCTTCTCGAGTTTGAACAGTTCAAACAGCATCCTGAAAATGAAAAATTGATGCCACAATTGCCCCAATACGATGCGATCAGCGGGGCAACATCACAATGGTCAAAAAAAGAAGGGTTTTATGGAGCCGTTACGTGGTTGTATTATGAAGACATGCAAGAAGCCCAACGATTTTATGAGGAAAAAATTGGTTTCAAACTATTGGTAGATCAGGGTTGGGCAAAAGTCTACCAGATATCAGAAACAAGTTATTTGGGTTTGGTGGATGGCAGACGGGGTATGCATAGCTTCACGGACCTAAAAGGAACAAGCGTTTCCTTCATAGTCAAAGACCTTGAGGCTTGGTATGATTATGTCAAGCAACATCAGCCTTTCCCTGTGAAACAAGAAATTTATACTGGAAAAGAGGACCGCTATAAGGCTTTTGTAGGTCAGGATCCCGGTAAATACTTCCTGGAATTCAACCGGTTCTTGGAGCATCAAGACAACAAAGGGATAGATAAAATAATAAATAGTCTCGATTAATGTTGGGAATAATTTCCTAACAATTTCATCCTTTCAATGGCATTGACTTCAAATTTAGGTGAAAAATCATACCAAGTCCGAAATACGCCTTTCGAAATCTACCTTTTCTTTATTTTGCAACGTGCTTTAGGAATTTAATTACCATGCCCAAAGTCTTTTCCGGTTCCTCAAACATCCCCATGTGCCCTGTTCCAATGAGTTCATAATAGTGTGTGGCATAAGGTTGATGTTTTCTACTCGCTTCAATTTTGACGGCAGGGTCAAGCTCTCCTGCTATCATTAATTTCGGTAAAGGAAAAGTTTTCCACAATTCAAAACGGTCTTTTCTATCCCTCATGGCAGCCGTAAAGGCAATCATCCCATTTTGGGAGCTCTTTTTCCCGAATTGGATCAATCCAGCAATCTGATCTGCTTGCTCAGCCCTATGTTGATCTGAAAACAATGGAGGAACAAATGACTCTACAAACTTATCCACACCATGTTTTTTGATAAATTCAATGGTCTTGTTGCGGGTTTGTTTTTTCTCTTCATCATCAGGAAAAGCAGTTGAATGGAATAAGCCTATAGCCTTCAATCCATCCCACATCAATTCTGCCAAAGCCAAGGTCACATATCCACCTAAAGAATGACCAATGACAATAGGCTTGGTGATGTTATTTTCCTCCATCCAATCCTGAAGGAGAACAGCAGCCTCTTCCATCGAAATGTGGGGTTCAATCAAAGGACTTTCACCAAAGCCCGGAAGGTCCGGACAATATACGGTGTAGTTGGCCGATAAGTCTTCGGAAAAAGTTTTCCACATTTCCTTAGATTCGCAGAATCCATGGATCAAAATCAATGCCGGCCCTGAGCCTTGTTGGGTAAATGCAATCATGATGATGGGGCTTTGATATATAACAAACAATCAAAAATTGAAAAAGCCCTGCTGAATTACAACAGGGCTTCACCTAAATTTTTGAATTGTACTTTGATAAAAGCTTCTATCAATCTAATTACTTGTTGGGTAATTCAACCTCTGCAAATGCCCTGACGGCATTGGCGATTCCTTCCGGATCAAATCCACATTCTCTATGTAGCTCAATCTGCTCACCATGTTCAATGATGGCATCAGGAATACCCAATCTTTTCACTTGAGCCTGATAGCCATGATCAACCATCCATTCCAATACCGCAGACCCGAATCCACCCATCAAACAGCCGTCTTCAACAGTGATAACTTTCTTGTATTTACCAAACACCTCATGCAATAGCTCCTCATCCAAAGGCTTAACAAATCTCATGTCATAATGAGCAGGGTTGAGTCCCTCCTTGGCCAACTGCTCACAGGCGGTCACTGCATAGTTTCCAATGTGTCCAATAGTTAATATGGCCACTTCTTCCCCTTCCTTCACTATTCTTCCCTGCCCGATTGGAATTTGACGCATGGGTGTTCTCCATTCCGGCATTACACCTTGACCTCTTGGGTACCTGATGGAGAATGGGCCCTCAAATTTGGTAGCAGTATACATCAAATTTCTAAGCTCCTCTTCATTCATCGGTGCAGAAACGACCATATTTGGTACACACCTGAAATACGCAATATCATAAGCGCCATGATGGGTAGGCCCATCCGCACCGGCAAATCCTGCCCTGTCCAAACAGAAAACGACCTGTAGGTTCTGTAAAGCCACATCATGGATCACCTGATCATACGCCCTTTGCATGAAAGAGCTGTAAATATTACAGAAAGGAATTAAGCCTTGGGTCGCAAGACCTGCGGAGAAAGTTACTGCATGTTGCTCGGCAATACCCACATCAAAAGCCCTGTCCGGCATCTCCTTCATCATGATGTTCAGTGAAGAGCCGGAAGGCATGGCAGGGGTAATACCCATGATTTTATCATTTTCCTTTGCCAGTTCAACAATGGTATGGCCAAAGACATCCTGATATTTAGGAGCCTGAGGTGAAGTAGGCGTCTTTTTATAGATTTCACCGGTTACTTTATCGAAAAGTCCAGGTGCGTGCCAGGTGGTTTTATTACCTTTCTCTGCCGGTTCATAACCTTTACCTTTGACAGTTACACAATGTAGGATTTTTGGACCTGGAATATCCCTCAAATCATCAAGGATTTCCACCAAATGATTGACATCATGACCATCTACCGGTCCGAAATATCTCAGGTTTAGAGATTCAAATAAATTGCTTTGTTTTAAAACAGCGGACTTGATAGCCCCCTCCACTTTGGAAATCACCTCTTGGGCAGAAGCGCCGAATTTGCTGAATTTTCCCAACAGGTTCCAAACTTCATCTTTGACCTTGTTATAGGTATGGGAAGTAGTGATATCTGTCAAGTAATCCTTCAATGCCCCAACATTGGGGTCTATGGACATACAGTTGTCATTCAGAATAATCAGCAGGTTGGTATCTGAAACACCGGCATGGTTCATCGCTTCAAAGGCCATACCTCCTGTCATAGAACCATCTCCAATGACTGCTACATGCTGTTTTCTTTGCTCTCCTTTGTATTTGGAAGCAACAGCCATTCCAAGCGCTGCAGAAATGGAAGTACTGGAATGACCTACGCCAAAAGTATCATATTTGCTTTCTTTTCTTTTTGGGAAACCCGATATACCCCCATAAAGCCTGTTGGTGTGGAAATTATCCCTTCTTCCGGTTAAAATCTTATGGCCATAGGCCTGATGTCCAACATCCCAAACCAATTGGTCATCAGGCGTATTGAGCACATAATGCAATGCAACAGTAAGCTCGACCACACCCAAGCTGGCGCCAAAATGTCCTCCAAAAACCGAAACATTATCAATAATAAAATGCCTGAGTTCATCACAAATCTGAACCAATTGGTCTTTTGAAAACTTCTTCAGATCATCAGGAGAGTCGATCTGTGCAAGTAATTTACCGGGTTTTATTACCATTTGAGAAATGTTTCTTTTTAAAAGCATTCAACATTTGAATCCTGGAAATTGTTTTTAAGAAATGCAATCTTTTTGATATCGCTTTTTCACAAAGTCTTTTCAGTATCCGAATGCTTAATTTACCATTAATTAAATATCTTTGGGTTTAATTCCGTGGTAAAAATAGCATAAAAATTTTCAATCCAGTGAGTTTCGAGATCAAATTGCCTTTATTCGAAGGTCCCTTTGACCTGATGCTTTTCTTCATCGAAAGGGATGAGCTGGATATTTATGACATTCCCATTTCCAAAATCACCCAGGATTTTTTGGATTACATCCATCAATTGGAGAAAATGGAAATAGAAGTGGCCAGCGAGTTTATCCTCTTTGCTGCCACATTGATGAAAATCAAATCCAAAATGTTGCTCCCCCGTCCAGATCTTGATGAAAACGGTGAAGAAATTGACCCAAGGGAAGAACTGGTAAGGCACTTGCTGGAATACAAAAAGTACAAATCGGTGATCGGCGAACTCGCCCAGATGGAAGAGGAACGCCTTTCGAAAGAAAAGCGCGGAAATATTCTCTCAGAATTGAGGCAACTTTCAAAAGCAGATGACGTAGATTCTGAAATGCAGGACCTGGACCTCTATAAGCTGTTGAAAGTTTTCCAAAAAGTAATGTCCAAATATGCCTCAAGAACAGATGAAACAAAACATACAGTCATACAGTACCCCTATACCATCGAGCAACAGAAAGATTTCGTCATGGAAAAAATCAGCTTCAAGGACAGGGTACCCTTCTCTGACTTTATCACTTACAAGCCGGATAAAATCTTTGTGATTTACACCTTTTTGGCCATTTTGGAACTCTTGCAACTATCTCTTGTCACGATCACTATCGGTGAGGGATTCAACAATTTTTGGGTTGAAAAAATTGAAAAAGTGCCTGCGGCATAAGCTATGAAGTTAGATAACAAAAAGATTTTTGAGACCCTGAACCCCAACAAGGTGTGGGTACCGGTTCTGATCGGTGTGGGTATCGTCTTTCTGATGTTCTATCTGGATCCCAATGTCAATACGAAAACGCTTAAGGGGGTCTTTGATGCTTCTGCCTGGGGAATTTTCCTGGCGATTTTGGTTATTCTTGGCAGAGATGCCGGTTATATATACAGGATCAGGGAAATTACCGATCGACAGCTTACCTGGACCAGGGCTTTGTATGTGATTATCCTTTGGGAATTTGCTTCTGCCGTGACACCATCAGTGGTAGGGGGAACAGCAGTGGCTGTTTTTATTCTGAACAAAGAAGGCATCAAACTGGGAAAGGCAATCGCCTATGTCATGGTCACTGCTATTCTGGATAACCTATTTTTTGTAATAGGCGCACCCATTATTCTTTTCTTTGCCCAGGGAAATATTTTCCCTGCCAGCAGGGTAATGGAAATGAGATTAGGCCGAAGTCTGGAAGTGCTTTTTTGGACCAGTTATGCCCTTTACGCATTTTATTCCCTGGTCATGGCCGCAGCCTTATTTTATAGACCCCGCGTTTTCAAATGGGTTTTACTGAAAATTTATTCCGTTAAATGGCTGAGGAAATGGAAGTATTCTGCCAATGAATTTGGCAATCAGATCATTGAGGCTTCCAAAGAGTTGATCGGGAAAAATTACAGGTATTGGTTACCGATCATTGGGGCAACCATCTTTATCTGGAGCTCCAGATACCTTATGCTGAATGCCCTTATCGGTGCATATGATTCTTTGACCTTTTCAGAGCATATCATCGTTTTTGCCAGACAGGTCATCATGTGGATCGTGATGATGATTTCCCCTACACCTGGAAGTAGCGGCACAGCAGAGTTTTTCTTTGCACAGTTCTTCCAGCAGTTTTTGCATGGTTATACCTTCGTGACCAGTATCCTTTGGAGGTTACTATCTTATTATCCCTACCTTCTTTTGGGCGCTATTTTCTTGCCGCGCTGGGTCAAGCAGGTATTTTTCAAAAAGAAAGAAGAATAAATTCAAATCCTTATTTTTAGAATATGATGCAAAACCTTTCATTGGATCAATTGGTGGGTCTGGTACATGCAGAAAAGCATGGGCCGTTGGATGATATTGAAATTTCCCAGATAGCCATTGATTCAAGGAATATTCTTCAGCCTGAAAACACCCTTTTTGTAGCACTAAAAGGAGCAAAATTTGATGGACATGAATTTATCCCTGAACTGATGGATCAGGGGGTAAAAGCATTTTTGGTCCGGGACGATTTTGAACTCCCCTTTTCACTTACAGGTCAGGCCTGCCTCATCAAAGTCAAAAATACCCTAAAAGCCCTACAGGAATTGGCTGCTTACCAACGGACCCTATTTAAGGGCCCTTTGGTAGGCATTACTGGAAGCAATGGCAAAACTATCGTCAAGGAATGGCTGGGACAGGTCCTTTCCCAAAAATTTGCTGTGGCCAAGAGCCCTAAAAGTTATAACAGTCAGGTTGGGGTACCGCTTTCTCTTTTTGGAATTGATCCCGGGCATCAGGTGGCTGTAATGGAGGCCGGCATTTCAAAGCCCAATGAAATGGAGACCTTAACGGCCATGTTGATGCCACAATTGGGCATTTTCACCAATATCGGTACAGCCCATGAGGAAGGATTTGAATCCATGCAACAAAAACTGGAGGAAAAGGCCAAACTCTTTGTTTACAGCGATTTTATTATTTTCCGGAAAGAGCACATCCTGATATCGGATTACCTAAAAAAGAATTTTCCTTCTGACCGCTTAATTGAATGGTCCGACAATATTGGATCAGATTATTCCTTTACGGTCAAGAAAGAGGAACAAAGTTCAAAAATCCTTTTGATGAGACCTGACCTCCGTGTATTTACATTTCAGGTCCCCTTTTCGGATGAGGCTTCCCTGGAAAATATCCGGCATGTCATTACCGCAGCACTGACTTTGGGCATGGAACCCCAGGCCATTCAGGAAGGCCTAAAACACCTGAAAGCCATTGACATGCGGCTTACTTTGAAGCCTGGCTGCAACGAAAGTCTGATCATTGACGATACCTACAACAATGACCTGGCAGGATTGAGGCTTGCTTTGGATTTTATGGCAGCTCAAAGGCCTAAAAAAAGAAAGGTACTGATCATATCCGATCTCCTTCAGGTTGGAAATACCACTCAGGTTTATGCGGAAGTCGGCAGGTTATTGGAATTTTATGGCATTGATTACCTCATTGCAGTGGGAGAAGACATCCAAAGGCTAAAAGGAGAAAACCCTATTCAGCAGGAATTTTACAGCTCCACAGAAGAATTGCTCCAAAATCTTCAAACAGACGTCTTTGACAATGACCTTATCTTGGTCACCGGAGCAAGGAAATTTGGATTTGAGGCCATAGTTAACCGGTTGCAGCAAAGAATTCACGGGACAACCTTGGAGATCAACCTGAATTCCCTGACCAACAATTACAATTTTTACAAAAGCAGGCTAAAGCCCCAAACCAAAATTATGGTCATGGTAAAAGCTTTTGCCTATGGCGGGGGAGCTTCAGAAATTGCCAATCACCTGCAACAGCTCAAGGCCGATTATCTTGCTGTTGCCTACACAGATGAAGGGGTAGCGCTAAGGGAAGAGGGAATCAGGCTGCCCATTATGGTCCTGAATCCTGTGCAGGAATCTTTTATCCACCTGAAAGCGTACCAATTGGAACCGGTGGTTTACAGCCCGGGATTTTTCAGGGAACTTGCCAAATTCTGCGAGGTCCAGCAAACCCACATGAAAGTCCATTTGGATTTGGATACAGGCATGCACCGACTGGGATTTGAGGAAACTCACATGGATGAGCTTATCGGATTGATCAAAGCCAATCCGCAATTGGAAATTGCCAGCCTATACACCCACCTCGCTGCAGCAGATGAATCTGAACATGAGAATTATACCAGGGACCAATTCCAGGCCTTTGATCAGATGTGCGCAAAGATCATGGAAAATCTGGCTTATAAACCAATCCGTCATGCCCTTAATTCTGCTGGAATTGCAAAATATCCAGAACACCAATATGATATGGTCCGATTGGGGATTGGACTTTATGGCATAGAAGTTACTGGAAAATACGACAAGCAACTCAAGCCCATCAGTACCCTGAAAACTACCATTTCCCAGGTCAAAAACCTTAAAAAAGGCCAGACAATAGGATATAGCAGGAAAGGTATAATGCCAGAAGATGGGCAAATCGCCACTATTGCATTGGGGTATGCCGATGGATACGACCGAAGGTTCAGTAATGGGAGAGGATATGTTCTCATCAATGGCAAAAAAGCGCCTGTAATCGGAAACGTATGCATGGACATGACCATGATCAATGTCAGCGGCTTAAATGTCAAAGAAGGAGACGAAGTCATCATCTATGGACCGGGCATTTCTCTCAAAGAACTGGCAGAAAGAATAGGCACCATCCCCTATGAACTCCTGACCAATATCAGCAGCCGTGTGAAAAGGGTATATTATTTGGATTAAGATCCATGCAATTTCCCTTTTCAGAAGGGTGGTTTTCATTAACATGTTTATCTTTGTCCCCAACACTTATTTTCACATCAGACTATGCTACTTGTCAATACCATCAGGGATAATTTTGAGATAGTTTTGGAAGGTTTGCAAAAACGCAACTTCCCGAATGCCGAAGCAGTTCTGCATCAGGTTTTGGAATTTGATAAAAACAGGAAAGAAACACAGCTTAAGAGAGATAACCTTCAGGCCGAATCCAATAGCATTTCCAAGCAGATCGGCATACTGATGAAAGAAGGGAAAAAGGAAGAGGCAGAGAAAATCAGAACCAGGACCACGGAAATCAAAGAACAGATCAAAGCCTTAGAGGAAGAGTACACTACCTATGAGGAGGACCTCAGACAATTGCTCTACACCATTCCCAATGTTCCCCATTACTCTGTGCCGAAAGGAAAATCAGCTGAGGACAATGAAGTAGTCTTCCAACATGGGGAAATCCCGGTTTTACCGGAAGATAAACTCCCCCACTGGGAACTGATAAAAAAATACGACATCATTGATTTTGACCTGGGGGTAAAAATAACCGGAGCCGGATTTCCTGTCTACAAAGGAAGAGGAGCAAGATTGCAAAGGGCCTTGATCAATTTCTTTTTGGACGAAGCACTGCATGCAGGTTATACCGAAATACAGCCACCTATTTTGGTCAATGAAGATTCAGGCTATGGAACCGGACAGCTTCCAGACAAAGAGGGGCAAATGTATGAGGCAACGATGGACAAGCTGTACCTGATCCCTACCGCTGAAGTGCCGATTACCAACATTTACAGGGATGTCATCCTTAATGAACTGGAATTTCCCATTAAAAATGTAGGCTACACCCCATGTTTTAGGAGGGAAGCAGGTAGCTGGGGCGCTCATGTCCGTGGACTCAACAGGCTTCATCAATTTGACAAGGTGGAGATAGTTCAGATTGCCCATCCAGACAAATCATATGAAGCGTTGGAAGAAATGAGCACTTATGTTCAGGGCTTGTTGCAGAAACTTGAACTCCCTTACAGGGTTTTGAAGCTCTGCGGTGGGGATATGGGTTTCACTTCTGCCCTGACTTATGACATGGAAGTATTTTCTGCAGCACAGGAAAGATGGCTCGAAGTGAGTTCAGTAAGTAACTTTGAATCCTATCAGGCTAACAGGCTCAAATTGAGATTTAAAGGTGAAGACAAAAAGACCCAATTGGCCCATACCCTCAATGGAAGTGCCTTGGCCCTTCCGAGGATTGTAGCTGCCATTTTGGAAAATAACCAAACTGAAGAAGGTATAAAAATGCCTAAGGTACTGATACCCTATCTGGGATTTGATATCATTTGATTCCAAAAAAACGGGGCTTTCGAAATCGAAAGCCCCGTTTTTTTTACCATATATCCCCTTTGATGATCATTCGGTTTGGTTTCATGAACATTACCTTTTGATAATGCTCAATATTATACTGATGTATCAGCCAAAAAGAGGCATGCCATAACAAGACTCCCCTGGTTTCGGATTCATAAAATGGATTTTCTGTTTTCATATGAAAACTGATTTCCTTCACGTTTTCATCATAATACTGCACCACAATTTTTTTCACTTTCCCCTTTGCCCCTTCCTTTAATGTGTGGATCAGGTATCTCCGGCTGCGTTCAGTATCATAAGCATCCTTCAATGCCGGGCTATTGATATCTGCTTTGATAAAAAAATCCAGCTCCTTCATCAATTCATCTAAAGTGACGGGGCCTTCTGTTTTTTCAGTTTCACCGTTGATGGTCACTTCTTTGTAGAGTGTTTTCCCGTCAAGTTTGGCAGCATGTACTTCCACATATTCTTTGACAGGGAAATAGCTGGGTTCCTCACTTTTTCCTGAATCAGAAATATTATTACAGCCCCAGAACAAAGTGAGCAAAATAACACTGCTGATGAAATATTTCATTTTCATACGGATTTGGGTAATAAGCTTGTAAGTGGTCAGTTGTAAAACAAATGGCCGGTTCTGGAAAGTCCCAAAACCGGCTCTAAATATATGATCTATATTACTTCAAGAGAACATCTCCTGTCATTTCTTTTGGTATTTTTAGCCCCATAAGATGTAATATGGTAGGGGCAAGGTCGCCCAGTTTTCCATCTTTCACTTCCAACCTGTCCTGGTCATCGACCATAATGCATGGAGCGAGGTTCGTGGTATGGGCGGTATTCGGCGTGCCGTCTTCATTGATCATCACATCACTGTTGCCATGGTCAGCAATCACAATGGTGGTATAACCACTTTCCAGGGCCTGGGTGATGACCTCTTGAGCACATTTATCCACAGCTTCGCAGGCTTTGACTGCGGCTTCAAATACCCCTGTATGTCCGACCATGTCCGCATTCGCAAAATTCAGACAGATGAAATCCGCTTCCCTTTTCTTCAATTCCGGTTTGATCTTACTGGCAATTTCAAAAGCACTCATTTCAGGCTTAAGGTCATAAGTAGCCACTTTTGGGGAAGGACATAAAATCCTGCTTTCTCCTTCAAATTCCTTTTCCCTACCTCCTGAGAAAAAAAAGGTTACATGAGGGTATTTTTCAGTTTCAGCAATCCTGATCTGTTTTTTACCGTTAGCCTCCAGTACTTCTCCCAAGGTATTGTTCAGGTTATCCTTTTCAAAAATGACCTTCACGTCTTGGAAAGTATCGTCATAATTGGTAAAAGTGATGTAATGAAGTTTGAGTTTCTTCATTTTAAAATCCTCAAAATCCTGCTGAGTAAGTACCTGTGTAATCTCTCTTCCCCTATCAGTCCTGAAATTGAAGTTGACTACCACATCTCCCTCTTCGATGACTGCAAGGGGCTTATTATCCCCATTTGCCTGAATGATCGGCCTGATAAATTCATCGGTTACTCCATTGGAATAGGATTTTACCACGGATGCAATGATATCTTTAGATTTCTCTCCCTCTCCATGTACCAAGGCATCATAGGCCAGTTTCACCCTTTCCCATCTTTTATCCCTGTCCATGGCATAATACCTACCAACCACAGACGCGATACTGCCTACTGAATGCTGCAAATGCTCTTTCAGTTCATTGAGGAAATGTACCCCACTTTTGGGGTCGGTATCCCTACCATCCGTAAATGCATGGATATAAGCTTCTTTCAGGCCATTTGCTTTGGCAGCATCACAAAGTCCCTTGAGGTGATTGATATGGGCATGGACACCACCGTCAGACACCAAACCAATGAAGTGAACCTTTTTTTGATTGGCTTTGGCATATTCAAAAGCCTCCACCAAAATAGGATGGGCATTCAGTTCCCCATCGCTCACTGCTTTGTTGATTTTGACCAAATCCTGATAAACTACCCTACCGGCTCCTATATTCATGTGGCCGACCTCAGAATTGCCCATCTGTCCTTCAGGTAGGCCTACAGCCAATCCGGAAGCATCTAATTTGGAATGGGGATATTTAAGATATAAACTGTCTATAAAAGGAGTTTGGGCTTTATCAATGGCAGATACGGCTGGATTGGTCGCCAGTCCCCAACCATCCAAAATCATCAGTAATACTTTCTTTTCCATCATGTTGTTGTGCGGATTCATGCATCCTTTTTTACAAAGTGGCTGTAAAAATGCGGATTCTTTATCAGGTCAACAAAAAACACCGCATTAAAATTTCGAAAACAGAAAAAAACAGAAAAATATGCGGACTTTTAGCCAAAACTAATTTTTGGCTTAAAATTTGTTAAAATTATTCCCGATGAAAAAACTACTCTACATCGGCATACTTTTCTTAATTGTTTTAACTTACACCCAGGCTAAAACCACCACTACTCAAAGTAACTCCATTGAGGAAATTGTCGTGGTATTTCAGTCCGGGTCCAGTAAAGATCTGGCAAAATTCTTTGCCCAAGGGATAGATATCAATATCAATGGGAATCAAGGGGATTATTCCAAAAATCAGGCAGAAGTAGTGATGAGAGATTTTTTCAAAAAATTTCCTCCCATAGACTTTCAGTTGCTTCATAAAGGAAACAATTCCGAACAGATCATCTATTACATTGGAAGTTACAAATCAGAAGAAACAGCATTCCGTGTGTTTATCCGTGGCAGAAAAGAACAGAATGAAATTAAAGTTTACAGTTTGGACATTGTAAAAAACTAAGGGAATACTGATTTTTCCCTATTTTTGCCCTGTGAACAGACCTGCCTACCTTCATCCTGAAAAAATCCATCAGTTTATTGCACAAGCCCTCCAAGAAGATGTGGGTGATGGTGACCATTCTACATTGGGGTCAATCCCACACAATAGCATGGGACAAGCTCAACTGCTGATCAAAGAATCCGGAATAATTGCCGGTTTGGAATTGGCTGAGATGATTTTTAAACAATTTGATCCTTCCCTTCAGGTTGAATTGCTCCTTAAAGATGGGGACCAAGTCAAACCAGGAGATATCGGTCTTAGGGTTAAAGGTAAGGCAACTTCTATTTTGACCACCGAGCGCCTGGTATTAAATTGTATGCAAAGGATGAGCGGAATTGCCACAAAGACACACCGATTGACGCAACTCATGCACCATACCAAGGCCCGGCTGATGGATACCCGCAAAACCACACCCAATTTCAGGTTAATGGAAAAATGGGCTGTTTGGATAGGGGGAGGGGTCAATCACCGCTTTGCCTTATATGATATGGTGATGTTGAAGGATAACCATATTGACTTTGCAGGAGGGATCAAAAATGCCATTGAAAACACCAAAAGATACCTCACTGAAAAAAAGCTGAACCTAAAAATTGAAGTCGAAACCCGTACGCTCCAGGAAGTGGAAGAAGCGCTCCGTATTGGAGGGATAGACTATATCATGCTGGACAACATGGATTATGACACCATGCGAAGAGCGGTACAAATGGTAAATGGGAAATATCCCCTTGAAGCTTCAGGAGGAATCACCGAAGAAAACCTCAAAGAGGTGGCTGAATGTGGTGTGGACTTTATCTCCGTTGGAGCGCTGACACATCAGGTAAAAAGCTTGGATATCAGTTTGAAGGCCTACTGATCCATATTATACTTTTGAAAAATAAAAGCTGATCCCTGAACGGACCAGCTTTTTATTTTATAGCGTGATAGTGAATTAATCTTTTGGAGCAAAATCAGGATAAGCCTGCATGCTGTGCTCGTTGATATCCAAGCCTTCCAGTTCCTCCCTCTCTTCTACACGGATTCCAATACTTCTTTTCAAAGAGAAGAAAATCAGCCAGCTGGTCAAGAAACAGAAAGCACCTACCACTGCGATGCCAATCAACTGGGAAATCACTTGCTGAATTCCTGCAAGGTCTCCGAAAATACCAACTGCCAAGGTTCCCCAAATTCCACCCACCAAATGGACAGAAATGGCACCCACTGGATCGTCAATTTTGATACGGTCAAAGAACACAACGCCCAAAACTACCAAAATACCTCCCACAAAGCCAATGATGGCAGCCTCTCCAACACCCATCAGGTCAGCACCGGCAGTAATGCCTACCAAACCTGCCAAAATACCGTTCAGCACCATGGTAATATCATAAGTCCTGAATTTGATATATGAAGTGATCAAAGCACCAAATGCGCCCGCCGCTCCTGCGATGGCAGTGGTAACAAATACCAGGGACACTGTACCAGGGTCAGCACTCAGTACGGAACCTCCATTGAAGCCAAACCACCCAAACCAAAGCAAAAACACCCCGATGGTAGCCATAGGAATACTATGCCCCGGAATAGCCCTCATGCCATGCTCTGTATATTTTCCCAGTCTTGGTCCTAATAGGAACGCTCCTACCAGGGCACCCCAACCGCCTACGGAATGTACAATGGTAGATCCTGCAAAATCATAAAAGGGAGTATCCAAAGCATCAAGGAAACCTCCTCCCCATTTCCACATCCCAACGATGGGATAACAAATACCCACATAAAGGATGGAAAAGGTAATGAAGGGACCCAATTTGATCCGCTCCGCTACTGCACCCGAAACGATGGTAGCTGCGGTGGCAGCAAACATCGCCTGAAAGATGAAATCAGTAAAAAAGGTATAACCTTCGTTATAAGCAAAGGTATTCCAGCCTTCAGGCAAGGAAATCCCCACTCCTGTGAAACCAATAAACCCTCCGGCGAATCCTTCACCGGGATACATCAGGTTAAAGCCTATAAAGGCATAGGTAAGCAGGCCTATTGCGGGAATAATGGTATTTTTGAACAGGATATTGACAGTATTTTTTGCTCTGGTAAGCCCTGCCTCCAAACTGGCAAAGCCCAGGTGCATGATGAAAACCAAAATGGTGGCCACCATCATCCAGAGGTTATTGATAGTAAATAATTCTTGATTCATAGGTTTGAAAGATTAGATTTTTAAGATTTGAGATGAAGAGATTGGGTGCGAAAAGGGAAATCAAAGCGCCTCTTCTCCCGTATCATTGTTTCTGACACGATAAGCCTGAAGGGCTTCATAGACAAAGATTTTTCCATCGCCCACTTCACCGGTCCTTCCGGTAGTCAGGATACAATTGATGATGTCATCCACATGTTCATCAGCTGTGACTATCTCAATCTTGGTCCTTGGAATATAGGCAGGCTCATAAGCAATCCCCCTATACGTCTGTGGCTTGGCATGCTCCATCCCCATTCCCTTTACCTCGTAAAAGGTGAAGAATTTTACCCCCAGCCCGGCTATGCACTGGTGTATATCCTCAAATTTGGATGTTCTAATAATTGCTTCGATTTTTTTCATTTTAGACAATTTTACAACGGGTTTAATAGGAAATCTTCGCTAATCTAAGACAATTATTACCACAAATGCAAAAATGGATTCATTTTTTAACCGGTTTTTTGTGAAATTTTCTGTTTTTTTCATTTTTTGGTTGTTTTAACGAGCCCTGATTTAAATTTTCTTTGTTTAAAATTGATTATGCCCTTAATTTTTAAACCAGTAATCCTTTAAAACCGCATTTTTTAAATTTAATGCCACAATTCTTTTTGAAAAGATGGAAAAGCCTAATTTTGAGCCTCGTTTTGATTGAAAGAAAAATATGAACACTAAACCTACACTTTTGGTATTGGCTGCAGGTATGGGCAGCAGGTATGGGGGCAATAAGCAGATCGACGGTTTTGGACCCCATGGTGAAACAATTTTGGAATATTCCATTTATGATGCCATCCGTGCCGGTTTCGGCAAAGTGGTGCTGATCGTAAGGGAAGAAATCCTACAGATGGCAAAAGACTTGTTCCTTCCGAAATTGGAAGGAAAAATAGAAGTGGACTTTGTACTGCAATCCCTTGATAGCTTTGTTCCGGAAGCCTATAGAAACCCAAACAGGGTAAAACCTTACGGGACTGCCCACGCTGTGCTTTGTGCAAAAGACGCCATTTCCGAACCATTTGCTGTAATCAATGCAGATGATTTCTATGGCAGGGAAGCTTTTGAGGTATTGGGCAAATTCCTGACCAATGGTGTGCAGCCAAACCTTCATGCCATGGTGGGTTATGCAATAGAAAATGTACTCTCAGAAAACGGAACGGTCAGCAGGGGTGTCTGCACCATGAATGAGGCCAATCAATTGGTGGGTATGGTGGAGAGAACCTCCATTGCCAGAGAAGGGGACAAAATAGTGTCCCGTGGAGAAGGCGAAGAAATTGAAATCAAGCCAGGGACTCCGGTATCCATGAACTTCTGGGGATTCCATCCGGCAGTTTTTGGAGATATTCAGAGAATGTGGGATGAATTTTTACCTGCCAACAAAGAAAATATCAAATCTGAATTTTATATCCCTACCGTAGCCAACAACCTGATACAGGAAGGAAAAGCTGCTTTTGAAATTCTAGCAGGAGGTAAGACCTGGTTTGGGGTTACCTATACCGAGGACAGACCTGTTGTCATCGCAGCCTTAAAAAACATGCATGACTCCGGGGAATATCCTGAAAATCTGTGGGGGTAATAAAACTTTCTCATTTTCTAAGTCAGGGATTTAATGTCCTACCCAATACTTTTTAAGTTAAAGACCTGACTATAAACAACCTATTTCAGACTTTAGACTTTGGGGAAAACCCAAAGTCTAAAGTCTTTTTTTGTTGATTAAGAAAAATAGCTTCTTGAATACGGCCCAATTCCATAAGTGACCACCTAAAAAATACCTAACGTTAGGTATTTTTTAGGTGAAATAAAGCGGTTACATTTGAAAGTACTAAACTTTTAAAAAAATGAAAACACATCAAAACACATCAAAACACATCAAGTAAAATCTCTTTTATTTTTGGGGTTGCTTTTTCTCGTTTTAACATCTTGTTTCGAAAATGAAGAAAACTTTAATTTAGAGCGTCAAGGGAATGAAGATCTTGTAATAAAATACAACTTCAATTTAGAAGGAATCAAAAAAAATGTTTCTGAAGGGTTTAAAGTAAATGATTTAAATGAATTTGAAGATTTTTTAAGGCTTGTTTCAAATCAATCTTATGATTTGGAAAACTTGAAAAATCTTTATTCCCAGAATGGAATTGACTTGGAAAAAGCCATGTTCAAGTCATAAATGCAACGCCTAATTTTTTCATTAGACATTCGATAGGACTAAGATAATTAAACTTTCTTATTGGCCTGTTATTGATTTTGGTTTCTATATTTTGGATCTGTTCCCGAGAGATTTGATTGAGGTCAGTACCCTTTGGCAGGAAAGCCCTGATAAGTCCGATTCTGTTTTCCACTGTTCCTTTATCCTGTGAAGTGTATGGTCTTGTAAAGAATGTTGGGATATTGAATTTATCTCTGATTTTATAATGGTTTGCGAATGCCATATCATTATCGAAAGTGATTGATTTGAAGAACGAAGCACCAATTCTCTGTATTCTCTTTGCTATTTTCTGTTCAATGATATCTGCATTTTTACCATCAAGTTTCTCTATGGTAGTAACCAAGGTTGCCCTGTCCACCAGTACCAAAAGAGCTGATTTGTGGTTTTTCCCCATCATAAGGTCTACTTCAATATCTCCTATCCTTTGTCTTTTTTCAACTACAGGAGGCCTTTGGTCAATTGGAACTCTCTCCCTGATAATTCCTCTGGTATGCCTGTAATTACCTCTCTTACGCTTTCTTTTACCATGCCGGAGATTCTTGTAAAGCTCCCTGTCCCTTCGGTATCTCCAATGGCTACTTTTTTTGGCAGTAAATATCCAGTTGTAGAGTGTCTCATGACAAACCCCTTCTTTACCTTGTTTCTTCCAGGTGACCGATATTAGCTCTGGGCTCAATTTGTCAACAACAAGGAATTTGCGGGCCTCTTCTTTAAGGGACTCGGTAAATTTGATTCGCTTTCTCTTGAGTCTATGTCTTTCGTCTGTACGGTTCTGGGCAACTGCAGCCTTATATTCACCGCTATAACGGCCCCTCTTGCCGGTATTTCTTTGAAGTTCTCTGGATACAGTACTTTTGTTGACACCGATAATCGCAGCGATTTTGGTCTGGGAAGTTCCGTTTCTAAATAAAGCCTCTATTTGGTACCTTTGTTCCTGGCTGAGATGTTTAAATTTATTCATGACAACACTAAATTAATATTTTCAGCCTAAGGGAAGGAACCTAGGTTCCTTCCCTTAAACCCTTAGTGTTGCATTTATGACTTGAATATAGGAAATTCCTTTCTGAATATAATTCAATTAATCAATCAAGTGAAATTGATTTGTCATCTTCAAATAAGATTGAGTGTATTCAAAATGCTCAATCCGTATACGGACGGCTTAATTCAGGTAATCCTTTAGTTTATATTGACGTAACCTTTAATATAGGTTCAGGATCTAGCCTAATTGAAAATTTTCAAGCAACTTTGGGCGGATTAACTGTAGGTGTTTCTTAAGGAAGAAATAATTTTCAAAATTCACAAACTGCTGGATCCAATAATAATTATAATTATTCAGGAATTTATACTTTCACTTTAGTCTATTCCATTAATTATCCAAACATTGGAACTGTATATGTTACAGAAATCACAAATTGGAGAATCAGAGTTGATGGCTGTACAGGAACAACTCATTGGATCCAAATAATTGAATAAAACCCTTAAACTGAGAAAACAATGAAATTAACCATATTTACTTCTTCTTGGGATGTGATAGGTTTATCTATCCAGTTAATCAATCTCACTTTACTTATTTTAATTGCATATGGGATCTTCAAACTTTGGAAGAAATTAGTCAATAGTAAAAAGTTTTAATCAATAAAATTGAAATAGAATTTAAAAATTGGCTAAGTAGAATGGCCTAATCAAACTTTCATTTGGTTTGTTAAATCTGTAAAAAAGAGGCTGTCCCAAATATGGGTCAGCCTCTTTTTCTTCAACTAATTTAAACCAATCAAGGCCTCATAAGCCTCATCTCCCGGCCTAGGAGCATTCGGGCTAACGAGTTTGTTGTCTTTTCCGATAATCAGGTACCGGGGAATACCCCAAACTTTAAAATACCTCATGATATCTGCCTCAAAACCTTTTCCCGCAAACAAATGTACCCCTCTCATGGGGTTCTTGTCCAGGTAATTTTTCCAGGATTCAGGTTTCTCGTCAATTGAAATATACATCAGCACCACATCTTCCCGATTTCTTAATTTCTTTTCGAAATCAGGGGTTTTGGTTTTGAAGGTATTGATGCAAGGTCCGCACCAGGATGCCCAAAGATCCAAATAGATGATCTTGTCCTTAAATTCAGACAGCTTTCTTTCTTTGCCTTCCATATCAACAAAAGAAAAATCCTGCACCAATGCCCCTTCCCTTAGGTTTTCAAGGGAAGCAAGCGTAGTGTTCAAAGCCGGAAGAAAACGGGATGCAGGATACTCTTTTTTGAATCCGGCTGACATGGCCTCCAGTTCATCATAGCTTTCATTGAGCATGGCCATTTCATTGATGATAAATGCGGCATGGTAAAGCTCCTTGATGGGTTCTTCCTCCTTATAGATATAAGCTACCACTTCTTGGGTAGGCATGCCAAAGGGAATGTTCATGGCAGAATGAATGCCCATGATGATCGCCCTGGAAATATCCTCATTCAAAGAAGTAAGGTTTTTATCATATCCCATTTCATGCATAAATGTCCTGAAAAATACCAATCTTTCACTGACCTCCAACTCCTGGGCCCTATCAAGATAAAGCTCTCCCAACTGGATCATCATGGTCTGGGTAAACTTTGTTGCAGCATCTTTTTCTTCAGGACTTAACTTGTCAGCATATTTTGAATAGTGTGCCTGGAAATCCCTTTCCACATTTTTACAAAAATCCAGAAAAACACTTTGCTTTGGTGTTTCTTCCACATCATACAATACCGCTGATACCCTTCCATATAAATCGTTCTGGATCAGTTGCTGTATCCCGTTCATATATTCAAGGAAACCTGCAGAAGGCCCTTGGGCGTAAAGCTGGCCACCCACCAAAAGTGTAATCAGAAATAAAAGGATACGTTTCATGTTTTTTTTTGAAATAATAGTTGACAATTGATGAATTAACGCCCCAATATAACAAGAGGATATGTTTTTCTTGTTAATTTTGGAAATAGACCACAACATTCACAAAGACCGAAAACATGAAAAAGTTGTTTTTTTCCTCTTCTTCTTGGGGAATGGATGTAGCACTTCTTTTGCTAAGACTTGGCTCTTCCCTTATGATGATGACCCATGGATGGGCAAAAATTGCAGACTTTAGCGCTAGGCTGACCACATTTAGGGATCCTATCGGCCTAGGTCCCGCAATGTCCTTACAAGCCACCATATTCGCAGAATTTTTCTGTTCCATCCTGTTGGCATTGGGCTTTATGACCAGATTATCCTTAATTCCTTTGATCTTCACAATGACTGTGGTGAGCTTTATTGTGCATGCGGAAGATCCATTTGCCCAAAAGGAAAAAGCCTTGCTTTTCCTACTCATCTTTATCGTGCAATTCCTAATGGGAG